>JANQLW010000040.1 GCA_028280405.1 Bacteroidales bacterium | reverse complement strand
TAGCGAAGTGGCCCTTCGGCAAGCTCAGGGACCCGGTCATTGAGCGAAGCGCAGCGGAGTCGAAATGCCCTTCGCTCAGGATGACAAGCCTAAAAGATTCAGGGCAGCAGATAAAAAGAAGATTATGGCATTTAAAGCAGATAACCAGACGATAAACGATCTGAAGATGGTAGGTGGGAGTAAAGGCAATGATGTATTCAGTCTTTACAACCGTACCAAGACGCGTGGCGGAGCCAAACTACTCAAGGATATATTCCTTTATCCCCGCTCCAGAAAAGAAGAGATCATGGGCAGGGTAAACATTATTAAGTTTTTTAAGGAAAAACAAATAAAATTCCCATTTCAAAGCAGTGTTTTTGATGTAGTGGAAGAATATTTAAGCAATACGGATGAGCGCACGCGTTTATCGGTTCACCAGGATAATTTAAAGCGAAAGTTTGATTCGGTGATGGGTTCTGATACTGATTATAAACAGATCCATAAAGGGGTTATAAATACTTTGCAGTTTTTTATTGATTTGAAAAATTTCATGTCAAAGCTTAAGTCTGAGACTACCATCACAGAGTTTAATAAGACTTTAGAGTCTATAGCTGATACCATATCAAAACCAGCGTTTTCTTTTGTGAACGGACTAAACAAAGTAGGCAAGATTGGTTTTACAAAGACGGCTGAGTATGACCAATTGTTCCGTTTTACAGAATCCCGAAAAGGCATCCTAAAGCTTTTGTACTATGTTTACGATATTGATGTATACATCGCTATAGCGGAAGTGGCTAATATATATAACTTCACCTTTGCCGAGATTGTAGAGGATGAATCAAACCTATTGGAAATGAAAGGGGTTTATCATCCATTGGTACCTAATGCTATTTCAAATGATATTACCATTACCGAGGAAAACAATATGGTTTTTCTAACGGGAGCCAATATGGCGGGCAAGTCTACCTTTATGAAAACCTTCAGCATCGCGATCTACCTTTGCCACATGGGTTTTCCTGTTCCGGCCAAAAAGATCCGTTTTAGTATCCAAAACGGGATGTTCACCACCATTAACCTTGCAGATAACCTGAACCTTGGCTTCAGTCATTTTTATGCAGAAGTCTCCAGGGTAAAGAAAGTAGCGGAAAGCTTAAAGTCGAATGACAGGATGATCGTGGTCTTTGATGAGTTATTCCGTGGCACGAATGTAAAGGATGCCTATGATGCTACGATAGCAGTGATGGATGCTTTTGCCGGTAAACGCAAATGTACCTTTGTGATCTCCACCCATATTATAGAAGCAGGCGAGGAGTTAAAAAAGCTAAGAGACAACATTATGTTTGTTTACCTTCCTACGGTCATGAATGGTAAAGTCCCAAAATATACCTACCAGTTGGAGGAAGGGATCACGGAAGATCGTCATGGAATGATCATCATCAATAATGAAAAGATATTGGACATTTTAAAGAATTAGGCTATGGGATTTGTAACAGATAAACAAACATTGGATGATCTGAACATATTGGGCAGGTATAAGAACAACTCAATTTTCAGTTTATTTAATCATACGATCACAGGTGGAGGAGGAAGATTATTGGAAAAGATGTTCCATGAGCCTTTGAATGATATAGATGAGATCAACAAACGAACAGAGATCTTTTCTTTTTTTCAAAAAATAAAAGTCTCTCTTCCTTTTGATGAAAAGCAGTTTGAAATCTTAGAGAACTATATCCGTAACCCTGAATCCAAAAACCGGATTATAGCGGGCTTTAATATTAGTCGGGCCAAGATGATGAACTTCATCGCCAATGAGAAGGAGTATTTGGTATTAAAAGAAGGATTACTGACAACAATAAACCTGATGGATAACTTAAAGGAAGTCGTTGAAAAAATAGTGAAAGAGTCCCAGGGTAATGCTTATCATGAGAAAGTAAAGCGGATCTATGATATCTTAAGCGATAAACGTTTTGATTTGGCTTATGAGTGTAATGGTCAGTTTCCATTTTTGTTCCGTAATGTTTTTAAGCTGGATTATATTTTCCGTGCCCAGTTGAATGAAAAGCTGGAAAACTTATTAAAGGCGATTTATGAGCTCGATGTTTATATAGCGGTATCAAATGTTTCAAGGGAAAGAAAGTTCACTTATGCCAAAGCTCTGGCACAAGAGGATAAAGTCATAGATATGCAAGGGGGTTACCATCCCTGCATTCCAAAAGCAGTGGACAATGATATCAGGATAGATAGCAAACAGAAAAATGTATTTTTCTTAACGGGGGCGAATATGGCCGGCAAATCGACCTTTATGAAGAGTTTTTCGATAGCAATCTACCTTGCCCATATGGGATTTCCTGTAGCAGCAAAAGAGATGGTTTTTTCGCTTCATGATGGTATTTATACTTCGATCAATGTACCGGATAATCTGTCAATGGGTTACAGTCATTTTTATGCGGAAGTATTAAGGGTAAAACATGTTGCAGAAGAGGTTGCTTCCAATAAGCAATTGGTGATCATTTTTGATGAGCTGTTTAAAGGTACTAATGTAAAGGATGCTTATGATGGTACGGTTTCGATTGTAGATGCTTTTTCGAAAAGGAACGGATCGTTTATTATCTCGACGCACATCATGGAAGCGGGACAAACATTAAAAAAGAGCAATGACAGATTGTTTTTTAAATATCTACCCACGGTGATGAAGGGCACGGTTCCGACTTATCCTTATAAGTTGGAAGATGGAATTACGGATGATCGTCATGGGATGATCATTATTAAAAATGAAAAAATACTGGATATTATCAGTACGGATTAATTCATCATATAAATAAAAATTATGGAACACTCCCAAACTATTGGGCTGATATAGATTTTACGGATATAATCTGTGTAAATCCGTTAAATCTGTGTCATCTGCGTTCTATACTTAATTTTAAATAAACACAATTATCAAAATGAAACAGACAATAAAACAAAAACAACGAAGCGTAATCACTTTGATTGCAATGCTGGTTATCCTATTTGGTACCGTGGATTTAAATGCGCAAAAGATCACTCTGAGAGTAGGAGACCAGGCACCACCGATCAAGGCAGCAAAATGGCTCAAGGGCAAATCAATGACAGAGTTGGAAAAAGGGAAAGTGCATGTGGTTGAATTTGGAGCTACCTGGTGAGGTGGATGTCATAGAATGGTTCCATTCTTAACAAAGCTGTCCAGAAAATACCGGGGAAAAGTGAATGTGATCAGTGTATTTGTCATGGGATTTTTGGGAGGAGTTCCCATGGAAAAACAGGAGCAAATGCATTTTGAGGGTGTTGAAAAATATGTAAATGAAAGATCCAATCGTATGAAATATACTGTAGCAGTGGATGATGCAAATCAAACGATAAAAAAGGCATGGCAAAATGCCTCTGGAGAAAAAGGTGTCCCGAAACTATTTTTGGTTGACAAGTTGGGCCGTATTGTTTATATCGGGAGTGCTTCAGAAGAGTTCCTGAGTTTACTGGATGATGTAGTCAATGAGAAGCATTCATTGGAAGAGTTAATAAAAGCAGCTCGTGAAAAAGAGGCAAAGAATACTGTTTACGACAGAACCCGTCCCTTATTACATTATGGAAACGGGGGCCATGATACGGCCTATATGTACCGATCATTGCTTGCTAAATATAAAGGGGACATTAAAGCGGGTAGAAGTCAGTTTATGCTTGGTAATCGTAAGATGGTACAGGAGGTAGGTGCTGATTTATCCTATCTTTATCACCTGGCTTATGGAGATACCATTTCTAACAGGCCTGGCGAAAAGATTAATAGCTATGGCAAATCCTGGCCGGAGTTAATTCTGGAAATAGGAGATAAAACTCCTTTTGAATTTGAGTATAAAAAACCTGACAACCGTTGGAACTATAGTTTGATTGTTCCTGAAAAACTAAGTGCCGGATCATTGCAGGAAATTATCCAACGGGACATGAAAACATATTTTAAATATGATGTCAATGTGGAGATTCGTAAAATGCCCTGTTGGATATTAACGGCAACAAAAAAGGCAAAGAAAAGCTTAAAGGCAGAAAATCCGGGTAATACATATAGTATTCGTACAAATGATTCTTTTGTGACAAGTATCAAAAATGCAAGGATCACGGATTTGATTAAAATGCTTCAGCGAAGCAATAGAAATGAACCTCCGTTTATTGATAAGACAGGCATAAATAATGAATTTGATATTGAGTTAAAAGGAAACCTTAGAAACTTTGAAGAACTTAAAAAGGCTTTGCAGGACCAGGGAATTGTTCTTAAAAAAGGAAAGAAACCTATGAAAGTGATCGTTGTGAGGGATTCTAAATGATAATTAAGAAAACTTAAAAATATTGCAGGCAATTTATTGATTAAAAAAAAACAGAAAAATGAAAAAAATTACAATCATATTATTATTTAGCCTTATTGCAGGGATAATAAGTGCTCAAACAGCGGAAGAAATAATTCAAAAACACATTGAAAAGATAGGGGGAATTCAAAACTGGGATAAAGTTGAATCCATTAAAATGTATGGCAAGCTAAGTAATGCACGTGGATTAACGGATATAGAAACATTCGTAACAAAAGGTTTTTCATATGGAACCAGGGAAATAGAAGGAAAACATGAGATTGAATTTGGATTTGACGGAACAAATTACTGGAAAAGAAGTTCTGATAAAGGACTAAAGAAGTCTAATAAAGAAAGAGCTACCAGGGCTAAAAAAAGTAATGAAGACTTTAAATCTTACCTGATTAATTATAAAGAAAAAGGATATAAAATTGAACTGCTTGAAGATGACAATATCCAGGGTGAAGAATGCTATGTACTGGAAATAAACCGTGGCAAAAAGCCGAAGCATGGGGAGATGGTGGATGATATCATCATTATATATATAAGTAAGGAAACATATATGATTGTTGCAGAAGAGCTGGAATACATCCGTGGTTCATTTGATGCGATCATGTATGTTTATTATAGTGATTACAAAGATGTTGATGGGCTAAAACTACACTTTAAATCAACGATAATTATCAATGAACAAACATATAAAATACTAGTTGATAAATATGAATTAAATGCAAAAGTTGATCAATCTTCAATTAAGTTTGAAGAATAGAATATTTAATCGAATGCAAAATTTCATTGTATAGCTTTAGATTAAATGAATAAATTTTGGTTTGTACCATGATTTTCCCGGAGCTCTTTCTTGTGTTTTCACTGAGCTTCGGTTTTTTTTGATTATACTCCATATTTAAATGGCTTTCCTTTAATAAATAATTCTTAACTGGAATATTCAATTCATTCCAGGCTCATAGTGTACCTTAGAACTTAATATTTTTTTAAAAAAGAATCCATGTCCTGATGAATCAGTCACTTAGCTGATTTTTAGAATTTAAAGTAAAGCAATTGATTACACAATTATTTTGCAGTTATTCAGGAATGTGTATTTTAGCTTTCTGTAAGAAGTGTAACGAGAATAGAAGTGAAATCCAAATTTATAATAAAGGACAAAGTCGTTTTTGAAAAGCTTTACAATCAGTACTACAAGGCTCTTGTTGGATTTGCCTATTCCTATATAAATGATCAAAATGCCGGTGAAGATATTGTTCAGGATGTTTTCTATAGTTTATGGAATCAGAAAAGAGAATATAG
This sequence comes from Bacteroidales bacterium, assembly GCA_028280405.1. Classification (GTDB taxonomy): domain Bacteria; phylum Bacteroidota; class Bacteroidia; order Bacteroidales. The sequence goes on along the minus strand of JANQLW010000040.1, from coordinate 31,744 downwards.
TGATGAATCAACTTTTAAGGTTTATTTATATAAAGCAACCCGTAACCGTTGTATAAATTACATCCGCCATCAACAAGTAAAAGATGAATATAGTAAAGAACAAATTAAGTTGATGGAAACAGAAGAAAATCTGTTAAAAAGGATTATGACGGAAGAAGTATACCGTATTCTTTATAATTTTATAAATGATCTTTCGGATAAAAGGAAGGAAGTAATTTTGTTAAGCTTGAAAGGATATAGTAATGCTGAGATTGCAGAAGATTTGAATATTTCTTTGGATACGGTAAAAACGCACAAGAAAAAAGTTTATAATATTCTTCGTGAAAAAATGAAAAACCATGCTTTCCTTCTGTATATTCTTCTTGGTATATAAATAAAAATTATTTTTTAGAATTTATTTTTATCTTCTGATTAGCCAAGCCCTGAATCAGGATACCATTATCTGAGTTACAGTCTGTCAATTAGAGAAATCTTTAATCCTTATTTAGCGGCCAAGGTACGGAAGTCAGGGTTTGGCTTTCAATTTTTGACGACTTCTATAATAAGAACTAATTTTTTTTAGTTTTTGAATACCACTTTTTTTCGTTTAGACTGTGCTTATTAAAAAGTGCACGAAATGATCAACGAAAAACTATTAATTTCCCGGCTTATTGCTAAAGAGAGAATTGAAAAGCTTTCCGCTGATGAACATTGCTTACTGGAGGAATGGAAATCAGTCCCGGCAAATGCTGAACTGTACTATGAAATAATAAATCAGCAAAGCTTAACTCAACGACTGGAATTTTACGAAAATATTGATCATGTTATGACGTGGAAACAATTGAATCGTAGAATTAAGCCTGTTAAACGAAAATTATTTGTCCGGAACTTGAGTAGATGGGCAGCTGTTTTGATACTTCCCATTATTGCGGGCTATTTTATCTATAACTTTTATAGCGATAATAAATTCCAGAGGTTTATTGATAGAAACATAAACTTTGATTCTAAGGCGGTTTTGTTAACAGATAAGGGAGAAACAATAGATCTTGAGAAAATAGAAAAATCAGAGATTTTGGTTGCTGATAATATTACGGCAATCAATTCCCTAAATCAATTAAGATATGATGTTAGTGACAAAGAAAATGTTTTTCCCATCAGACAGGAAAGATATTTTATTGCAAAGACATCTCGAAATATAAATGGGGAATACAGTTTTGTATTATCCGATGGTACCAAAGTTTGGTTGAACAGTCAAACCGAATTTAAGCACCCGGTACAATTTTGGGGAGATGAGAGAAAAATTTATTTGACTGGAGAAGCTCAATTTGAAGTGGCTAAAGATTCTTTAAGGCCCTTTATTGTGGTCACGGAAAATATGGAGATTGAAGTTTTAGGGACTTATTTTAATGTTAAAACAGATCATTTAAAAAACCTTACTCAAGCAACTTTAGTTGAGGGTTCAGTTAAGGTTAAGGCATCTGATACAGAGTTGTTTCTAAAACCCGGACAACAGGCACAGCTTGAATTAGGGAAAAAACTAATAATTAAGGATGTTAATACCATGATATACACTTCATGGGTACGTGGAATTTATATGTTTAATAATGAAAAATTATTAGATATAACAACAAAGCTTCATCAATGGTATGGAGTTGATGTCTTTTTTGAAAGTGAATTAATTAAGGAAATAAGATTTACAGGTGCCTTAGACAAGAAGGAACCAATCGACAAATTTATCAGGATCTTGGAGAAAACTTCATTCGTGAAGTTTTCAATTGTTGAAAATGCACTTGTGATTAGTAAATAAAAAAACCGAAAGTTGCTGAAACAACTCCCGGTTTGTAAGTAAATCAGTCTGCGGGAACAGACTAACATTATTAAATTAACATTACAAATTTATGAAAAAAAATCTAAGTTTAAGTTGGTTTTCCAGCAGGAAAACTCGGAAAAAACTCTTATTGCTTATGAGGATTGGATATTTTTTAATTTTCTTTACTGCTTTTCAGCTTTACGCTGCAGTACCCTCTAAGAGCCAAATTACACTGAATATGAATAATGTTAGTGTAAAGGAAGTTTTTGATGCAATATCTGCACAAACAGAAAAAGTGTTTTTTTATTCTGACAGCCAGATCAATTTAAGCAGGAAAGTTAGTATTGATGTGAAAGATCAATCTATTGAGGCTATCCTTAACTCTATTCTGAGTGAATATGAAGATTTTAGTTATGAAATTACGGATCAATACATCATTATTGTGCCTAAGAATGAAAAGGCTGTTGAAACTGTTGTTTCTAAAAAAATTAAAATCAAAGGAACCATAACGGATGAATCCGGAAATCCTTTACCCGGTACCACTGTTTTGGAAGAGGGAACGCTTAATGGCGTTACAACGGACGAACAGGGGAAATATACCCTTACGGTTAGCGGAAAAAATTCCGTACTGAAAATTTCATTTGTAGGATTCGAAACTCAAAAAATAACGGTTAACAACAAAAAGGTCATTAATGTTGTACTCAAAGAAGTCGCAACAAGTTTGGATGAAGTTGTAATTACCGGTTACCAGGATATTCCCGAAGTAAGAAGTACCGGGTCTGTAAGTAAGGTCACGGCTGCCGACATTAAAGAATCCGGGGCAGTATCTATTGACCAGGTATTCAGGGGGAAGATGGCTGGTGCACTGGCATTGAATGTCTCCGGGCGTCCGGGGGCTACTACCCGCATCCGTATTCGTGGACTGAACTCCATTACCGGTAATATGGAACCCATCTGGATCGTAGACGGTATCGAAATGAAAGAAGCAGTTCCTAATATTTCCATAGGCGGTCTAAACCTGCAAAATAGTATTTTGACCAACGGCATTGGAGCCATCGCTCCCGAAGATATCGAATCCATTACTGTATTAAAAGATGCTGCTGCTTCGGCTTTATACGGAGCACGTGCGGCTAATGGGGTAATCGTGGTTAAAACCAGGAATGGAAATGCAGGTGACAACCGCATTCGTATTTCTACTTCCTTCTCTTTATCCGAAGCGCCGACCAATCATTATGAAATGATGAATACTGCTGAAAAAATTCAGTATGAACGTGATTTATTTGAAGACAGACCTCTTGGCGCTGGCGCTGGAAGGGTGGTGACATTACTTCGGAGGGCTCATCAACGGCTTATGACAGAGGAAGATGCAGAAGCTCAAATTGCCGAATTGTCAAAGATTGAAACCGATTGGTTTGATGTTATTTTCAGGACAGCTTATTCCAGGCGACATAGCATTAATTTTAGTGGCGGAACACAAAAAATGCAATATTATGCTTCAGCCAACCTAAGTGAAGAACAAGGCATTTTGGAAGGAAATAAGCTGAATAGCTTTAATTCTACGGCAAAACTGACCTTTGTTCCTATTCCGAAGCTAAAGATTGAAACCCAGCTTCGGATGAGTGTCCGAAAAGACATTATCCCCAATCCTTATGTAGATCCTTTTGAGTATGCTACTTTTGCCAATCCCTATGAAAAACCCTATAATGATGATGGATCTTATGACGCAGATGAAACCTATACTGGTATATATAACTATCTGACTGAGGAATATAGAACGGATTATAATATTTTGGAAGACATGGCTACCAGTACCAGGCAAAATAAAACTTCTTCGGTTACATTTGATGGTCGCATAAGCTATGATCTACTAAAAAACCTGAATATAGAATCTCAATTGCAATATACCAATTCATCTTCTTACGGAAGAGAGTGGGCAGAACCCGGTTCTTTTTCTTCCTATCAGCGGAATATCCTGATAAATTCAGGAATGAGATCCATACCCGAAGATATGAATAAGGGTTATTTAAGAGAAACCCATGGAGATTCAGAATCCTATACCTTTAAGAACCTGATCAAGTACAATGTAAACTTGAATGATAAACATTTTGTAAATGTACTGCTCGGACAAGAAGCTTCCAAAACCGATGCCGGTAATTTCTTTAATCTATTGCCGGAATATGATCCATTGTATAAAATTGGTAGTTATCCGGGTGAACTAGATCCCCGTCTTTTTGAAGGCTGGTATAATAATGAGATCACTTTTGATACCTATAATTTCCCAATGCTCGGAAATACAGGTATCAGCCAAACAAGGGCTGCCTCCTTCTTCATGACAGCTTCCTATAGTTATAAAGATATTTATGTATTGAACGGGAGCATTCGTTATGACGGGGTGGATATCATTGGAAATAAAAACAACTTTACCCCGCTTTGGAACATTAGCGGTAAATGGAACATCCATCGTGAGAAGTTTATGGAAAACCTTGATTTTATTGAAGTGCTTTCTTTAAGGGCTTCCGTAGGATATACAGGAAGTATTGACCGTAATGCCTTACCTTTTACTTATTTAAGATATGTTTCGGGCAGTTATTACGATGGCACATTGTTGCCTAACGAAGTGAACTGGCAAAATCCGAATATTAAATGGCAAAAGAAGTATGACCGTAATATAGGTTTTAATGCCTCCCTGTTCAAAAGTAAGCTGAATGTTGAATTCAATTATTACAACAATAGGGTCATTGATCTATTGGACGATAAACAATTGCCGTTCTCGAAGGGTTTTTCATCCATTAAAACAAATGTGGCCAGCCTGACCAATCAAGGGTTTGAATTAACCGTAAATACAGCCATTATAAATAATAATGATTGGAGATGGACGGTGAATTTCAACCTTAGCAAAAATGAAAATAAAATAACCGATACTTTTATCAAAAAAGTAACGGAACTTCCGGTGATCAGCCGTCAAAGTGCCGGCTCCATGTCTAAGTACTATACGGTGGGTTATGATGTAAGCGCCGTATTCGGTTATGACTTTGCCGGGGTAGATCCCCTGACAGGGAACACACTTATCTATGCCAATAATGAAGAATACCTCAATGAATGGGAAATCCATTCGGAGAAAGACGGACGTAAGATCATTGATATGGACCGCTATTTTAACCATGAAGCCACGGTTTCCTATTTAGGTAAAAGAGAACCTTCAATTTCGGGTGGTTTTGGGACGACAGTTTCTTATAAGTCCTTTACTTTAGCTGCCCAGTTTGTATATGTAACGGGCAACATTATCCGGAGCCCCAGTACCACTGATATAAATGACACAAGAAGAAATATTTTACGTAAATCAGCCAATAGGTGGCGACAACCCGGGGATGAAACGGATATTCCCGAAATATTAGTAAGGGATGGGCTTATTACCCCTTACGATATTGGTAAGATTGCCTATAATGAATATTTCTTCTCCAGTGACATGGAAAAAGGCGATTTTCTGAAGTTAACTTATATAAACTTTTCATACAATTTACCCAGAAATTTTATCAAAAAACTGGGTATGGAACAATGCCGTTTTAGCATTAATGCCAATAATGTATTTACCTGGACCAAGTATAAAGGGATCGATCCCGAAAATAACGGGGTCTTTGGTTATCCTTCAGCAAGAAAATATACGGCCAGTCTGGAAATTACTTTTTAATTAAAAAAAAGAAAAACAATGAGAAAAATAACAATTATATTACTACTATGTGCCGGTATCTTTAGCTCATCCTGCGATAAGTACTTGGATATTCAACCGGCGAATGTGAAAGCCATTGGCAGTATGGAAGATGTAAAAGGAATATTGGGAGGTTACTTGTTAAGCATTGCAGCCCCCCAGGCCACTATAAACTATGATATAAACGGTTATGGACATGACTGGTATAAAGGCATAAATTTTAGCCTGGATGCGGAAGTATTCCAAATGTTTTCGTATTATGATAATAGTATGGATCATTCCGAATCCATGCTTGGTTACCAGGCAGATCAATATGGAGAGGCTATAGCCAAAGCGCTGAATTGGGCTTCCATAGAAACACACGGTCATTTCTGGGAAAATGCCTATAAAAATATTGGCTTGATGAACCGTATTCTGGCAGAAGTGGATCGATTGAATGAGCCGGCTTCCGATTTGCAGCAGCAAATTGTAGGGGAAGCTAAAATCGTTCGTGCATGGAATGCGATGAAACTATTACAGTATTTTGCACCCTTTACCAATGAAACATTGGGGATCCCATTGAAATTTGATGTAGAAGACCTTACGAATACCATTGAGACTCGTAAAACACAAACCCAGGTATATGAAATGATTTTTACAGATTTAAAGGAAGTGCTGGCCTATACAGCACCCACTAATGAGAATTACAATATTTTCTACCGGAAGAATATTGTCAATGGTATACTGGCTCAATTGTATCTGTATAAAGCTACCGGCCCTGTGAAAGCCGAAGATGATTGGGCCAATGCACGTATGCATGCAATGGCTGCCCTGGAGGGCAAATACCTGGCGACCAGTTCGGATGAATTAAAAACAGTATTCTTTTTGGATGATACTAAATACCAATTTGATAGTCCCTTTGCAGCCATTTTATTTTTCTGGGAGTCCAAAGATATTTTTCCCTGGACAAGCCGGATATGGGGTATACCATTATACAGGGCTACTGGTATATCATTTAATCCTGCTTATTATGGACGGCCTCTACATCCTGAATTACTCGATTTATATGATGAAGGTGACATTAGGATGGAAGAGTTCATGTTTATATTTGATAGCATAAACTTTGAAAATAATAAATGGCTGACAGAAGGCAATGGGAAACCCGGAGATGCAAGGAATACCTACCAAATGCTTCGTACGGCTGAGCTACATTTGATCGTGGCTGAAACCTATGCACGCGAAGGAGATGAGGCTACAGCCAAACAATGGCTGGATGAGTTCAAGGCTTCCAGAAATACCACTTATTACGCGAGTACAGATATTCTGACTGAAATCATGAATGAACGGAAAAAAGAGTTCTTTAGTGAATATGATATTGTCTGGCTGGATTTAAAACGCAATGAGATGTCTATAACTCATGAGTTTGTGGATCCCATTAGCGGAGCACAGAGTATTACCCTGGAAAGCAATGATTACCGCTTTGCTTTTTACATTCCTGTTGAAGGCGAGTTATCCCTAAATTCAGGCCTGGAACAAAACCCGGGATGGTCAAACTAATCGGGTGTTATTAATTAAAAAACAAGAAATGATGAAAAAAATAATTTATATCGTAATTTTTATGATGGGTGCTTTTTTATTTTCTTGCACCCCTGATAAATATGAAATTTTTGATTTTGAAGCTAACCCGGCCCAGGTAGATTCCATGGATCTTGTGCCGAACAGCCATATTCTTTATGCAGATGGTGTGAGTGAGCTAAATATCCAAATACTCGCCTATAATGTCAACCAGGTCTGGCGTAAGGAAAAAATAACCTTACCCGATGGTAGCCTGGGGTCGAAGGATTCATTGCATACCGATGTTTATAAAGTACAACTATCAAGGCTTACCAATGAAGTAGAATTCTATAAGGAGGATGGTACCAGGCTTCCCGAGAATGCAAGAATCTCAACCACGACTGTGGAAGACTTTAAAGTCTATGCAAAAATTGGAGACAAACAGAGTGAACTATTCCAGATTGATGTTAGGGAGCCTTTCCCGGAAAAAGAGAAAAAGGTGATCCCGGTCATTTTTCATGTGCTCCAATCGGAGGGAATAGAGCCCGGGATCAATGGAGGTATACGTTACACCTCTGCATTATTGAAACAGCAATTAGATGAAGCAAATATCGTATTTAGTCAGCGAGGGCCTAATATTTCCAATTCAGCCAATCCGAATATTGAATTCAAAATGGCTATGTATGCGCCGGACGGAACGAAGCTGGAAGAAGAAGGCATCAACCGCCAGTCCACCCCTTTGGCAGGTGGAGCCATGAAGCCTTTTTTGGTAGAACATACCTGGGATCCTAAAAAGTATATGAATATATACATTTGCACATATCCTCCATCCAACAAAATGCCACACACTTTACTCAATGGTATGGATACACTGGCCGGATTGAGTATTGAAACTCTGGTTACAGCAGAGGATCCCCTGGATTTGTCCGTACCTGAAAATTCAGGGATTATTATCGGTGCCTATAATTGGGGTTATTGGTACTTTACTCGTTTCAATTGGAAGACTTCATTTCCTAAATACCTGGGATTATTCAGTTCAAGAGGTATGGATTATTGTGACGATACTTATGAGCAAAGTCGTACTGATTATTCGACCATTGAAGGATGGGTTAGAAATACCTTAGGTTTCCTCTTTTTCCCTACAAATGTTATGGGACATCGCGGTTCAAGGTCAGTATTTACGGGCGAGCAGGTGGAACGTATGCACTGGGTACTGGAAAACTGCCCTACACATTGGGCCTGGAAATCCGATTTTGCTTTTACCGGAGTAGAATAAAGAACTATTTGAAATAAAGGTAATCTTTTTTTGAATACTGAACACCGAAGAATTAGGGAAGCAATCCTTTCTTCATAATAGGATTGCTTCCCTAGGGCTGTAAATTAGAATACTTCATTATTCATTATGCAAAACAGCTTTATATCCTGACGAATGTTGAATAAATTGAATACAGATTTCATTGTATAGTTTTATATTAGATAAATAAATTTTAGGCTATATTAAAATTTCCCCGGATGTTTATTATGAAATATCCGGGTTTTTTATTGTTTGGTATTTAAATAGCTAATGTTAATTTAAGTAAACCTAAAGAGCTGCTTTATTTAAATTTTTGTAAACTTGTAGAAGAAATTTTCTTATGCACAATTCTTTTAAAATATTTGAGCTTTTAAAAGGGGAAAAATTAACATTTAAAGAGTTCTTTGAACGTTTTTACCCTACTATTGTTGTGTTTGCTCAAAAATATGTAGTAGAGAAGGAAATAGCCGAAGACATCTGTCAGGATGCTTTTATTAAGGCTTATGAATCTGATAATAGTTTTAAAAGTATTGATAATTTAAAAGCTTTTATTTATACGCTTACGAAAAATTCCTGCCTGAATTATGTTAAGCATGCAAAGGTAGAAGAGAAATATAAAAAATTGCAACCAGGTAAAGATGACAATTTTTTTAGAGATACTATCATTGAACAAGAAACTTATAGAATGTTATATCAGGCTATAGATACGCTGCCTAAAAGAAGCAAAAAAATTATTGAGTTAAGTTTAAATGATATGACTAATCCTGAAATAGCTGAAGAACTGGATATTTCGCTAAATACAGTTAAGACATTGAAAAACAGAACTTATAGGAAACTCAGAGAGTTGCTTAAAGAACATAAACTGGCAATTTTACTATTCCTGAGTATTCTAAATTCCTAAAATTATTATATCATTTATTGAAAAATTCACCCTGTTTTCCTCTCTTGTTGTTATATAAAGAAAAACATCCATGGAAAGCACCAGTACATATTTTTATTTTTCACGGCTTTTAGCTCGGTACTTCAGTCAGGATTCTTTATCTGAAGAAGAATTTAAAGATTTGGAAGTTTGGAAGAATGAGAACCCCCATTTATTTATTAAGATTCTTAATGAGCAAAACCGTGATGCGTATAAGAAAGCGATAAGTCTGGTTGATGCTGATCAAGCCTGGAATAAAGTATCCCATTCAATTAATTCCAACAAATTTAGAATTGATAGATTTAAAGGCTTTATGAAATTTGCAGCTACTTTACTTATTTTAATTGGCCTAACAGCTACTCTTTATTATACTGTTTTTTATAAAGAAAAAATGTCCATCAAAGGAATGGGTACGGCTGAGATCGTTACAGGCAAACCCCAGGCTCAATTAATTTTGGATGATGGGCAGAGTCATAATTTACAACAAACTGCTCAAAAAATTCTTCTGGAGAAAGGAGAATTAAAAATTAAAACTGCTCATAATACGATCAATTATTTAGATAGTTCTATCAGATTTACCAAAATCAAAAATCTGTATAATACCATAGTTACACCCAGAGGGGGGGGAGATTACTCGGTAGTACTTTCAGACAGTAGTAAATTGTATGTGAATTCTATGTCTAAAGTTAAATATCCGGTAAAATTCTCAGGAGATTATCGTGAAGTGGAAATTCTGGAAGGTGAAGCTTTTATTGAAGTCGTGGAGAATAAAACCATGCCTTTTATCGTGAAAACAAAAAATGCCCGATTAAAAGTATTAGGTACATCCTTTAATGTATCTGCTTATAGTAGTTCCAATGAATTAATTATTACTTTGGAAACCGGATTACTAGAGGTGATCAACTTAAAGCATAATAACGAAGTCAAGATCTTAACTCCTGATCAACAGGCGAGAATTAACAATAACAAGCCTGGAGCAATGGAAATATCAGAAGTGGATGCAGGAATCTATTCTTCCTGGAGAAGAGGAATGTTCGAATTTAAAAATGAACGCCTGGATGTAATCATGAAGACTTTAAGCAGATGGTATAATATTGAAGTATTCTATGAGTTTGAATCCTTGAAATCCATTCGTTTTGGAGGGAACCTGAATAAGTATTCGGATATCAATTCTCTATTGGATTTGATCAGTATGACGAAAAAAGTAAAAATAGAAACAGATAAAAACTATATACTGTTTACGAAAAATGATTAGATGCAAAAAAAGCAGAGAATGCGGCTACATCCCCTGCTTCAAATAAGTGCATCTACAGAATAGAAACACTTAATGTTTAACTAAAATCAAAATTATGAAAAAAAAATTAAAGCAGGAACCCCGCATTAGGGTTCTTCTGTTAAAACCAAAATGGATTATGAGTACATTTTTTTCACTTGTTTTCTTTAGCTTTTTACAGGCCATGCCCTTGGAATTGCAAAACAATATCAGTTTGTCTTTGAAAAATGCCAGCCTGGAAAGTGTGATCTGGGAATTGAAAGAACAAACCGGTTTTACCTTTTTATATAGTACTGATGATATTAAAGATGTTCAGCATCTGAACGTAGATGTGAAAAAGGCAAATATTAATACAGTACTTAAAGAATGTTTGGAAGGGCAAGATCTTGAATTTGATGTAAGTCATAATACAGTTGTGATTATGAAAGCAGAAAAACATGATGTAGTCAACTTTGAAGAGGACATTGAGGAAATTGAGATCCAAGGAAAAGTTACTGACTCTGAAGGTACCCCTTTGCCAGGAGCCACAGTACTGGAAGTGGGTACAGTTAATGGAGTGACTACAGATATAAACGGAAAGTATACGCTAAAAGTTAAAAATAGTAAATCTATTATTAAGTTTTCATACATAGGGTATGAAACTCAGGAAATTACTGTTGGTACAAAACAATTAATAAATGTAGTTTTAAAATCTGAGGCCAGTAGCCTGGATGAAGTAGTTGTCATTGGATATGGTTCTACAAAAATTAAGGATGCTACAGGTTCTGTTTCTTTTATTAGTGCGAAAGAAATTTCAGAAGCTCCACTGCAAACAAGTGTACAAAGTGTTTTACAAGGACGTGCAGTAGGTGTAAATGTGATGGTACAATCTTCTGCTCCGGATTCACCGATTAGTGTAATTATCAGAGGAACATCTTCTTTATCGGGTGACAGTCAACCTTTGTGGGTCATTGATGGAGTCCCTGAATATAGTGCAGGAACATCAGGTGATATTAGCAATACACTTTATAACCTTAATTTGGATGATATTGAAAGCATTAATATTTTAAAAGATGCATCATCTGCTGCAATTTATGGTTCCAGAGCTGCTAATGGTGTAGTATTGGTTACAACCAGACAAGGCAAGAAAAATGCTAAACCACAAATTGAGGTTTCAGCGAAATATTCCTTTAAGCAAATTAAAAATGACAAATACAAATTGCTTACCGGTGAACAGTATATTGATTTTGTAACTAGAAGCCTAAAACAAACAATTGTTAATTCTCATTGGGCATGGGGTACCAAGGATTTTATTGATTACAATGCATTTTTGGATTTACGTACCTCACAATTTAATGAGGATATGTTAACGGTATTACCTGATGCATTTGGTACTGCAAATACAGATTGGTACTCAGAAATTACACAACCTGCTCATGATGAAAAATATAACCTGTCCATTAAAGGTGGAGGTAATAATTCTAGGTATTATGTTGCTTTGAATTTTGGACTTAATAAAGGGGTTGTGAAAAATAGTGATGCAAAAACGTTTGGTGCAAGAATCAGGTATACAGCAAATATTAGTAAAAAGCTGGAGTATAATATAAATTTAAGCTTAAATGGCAGAATGACCAATAGTAAAAATAGTTTGTTAAATGCTGCTGCTGAATTTAGACCTGATTTACCTCCATATAATCCGGATGGTACTTTGTTTGACGCCGGTAGTTATTTCAGGCAAAATCCATTGGTTGGTATTTTGAATAAAGATGAAGGATTATCAAAAAGTGGAAATTTATCAACCTATTTATTATATGAAATAATTCCAGGATTAAAATTTAAAACTTCCGGAAGTGTAAGATTTTCTAATTCCAGAACAGAAATACTTCAAAGGCCGGGTTCTCTGAGAACTTCTCATGAAGGGCGTAAGTCAATTAGTGTTAATGATAATTATACATTTATGTGGGAGAATTTATTAACCTACAATAAAGAAATTAAAGATCATACATTTGACTTTCTATCAGGTTTTTCTATTGAAAAGAGTAGCAGTGAAAGTGTTACTGCCAATGGTGAAAAATTTCCTGATTATGAAACCATGACAAATTTGTCATATGCTTCTATTTTAGCAAAAAATTCCGAATATTATAATGCAACTTCATTAGTATCCTGGTTTGGCAGATTGAATTATAAATTTTCTGATAAATATTTAGCAACTTTCACAATTAGAGCTGATGGTTCTTCTAAGTTTGGCCCTGAAAATCGTTGGGGATATTTCCCTTCAGGAGCTGTAGGCTGGTTAATTAGTGAAGAAGATTTTATGAAACCAATAAAGGATAAAATTTCATATATGAAGTTAAGAGTATCATTAGGTAAATCCGGTTCGCAAAACCTTTCTGCATATGAGTGGAGAAAACTAATGGATGCTACAACATCTTTTGATCTGCCGGCTATTATTCCAGGATCTCAAATCGGAAATCCATTTTTGCAATGGGAAGAAACCTCTCAGCTGGATATTGGGCTTGATTTTGGCTTGCTTAAAGATCGTATAAGAGGTACTCTTGGCTACTATAAGAAAAGTATTAGCAATATGATCTATAGGAAAGCTTTAGCACCATCAACGGCTTATTCTTATTCTAATTATAATATTGCAGGTATTACAAATAAAGGATTGGAGTTTGACATTACATGGGATGTTATAAGGAAAAAGGATTTATTGTTTAAACTGGGATTCAATATTGCCAGAAATGTTGGGAAGGTTGACAAAATTGATGGCGTTATACAGGAATTAAATCTTCCTGCAGGTTGGGGAACAACTAGTCAGTCAATTAAGCTTAAACCAGGGCAACCATTAGGTGACTGGTATGGATTCCAAACAGCAGGCAGGTATTTTGCCACTATGGAAGAAATTATAGCACTTCGAGGTAGAAGTTCATCAGGATATCCAAATAAGTATTTCCATACCTATGATGTTCCGGGAGGTAGATACATTATAGACCAAAACGGAGATGATAAAATTGATGCTGATGACCGGGTTCCTTTAAATGCAGATTATAATCCTGATTTTTTTGGTGGCTTTAATATCAATTGTATGTGGAAGGGCTTTAATGTTGTAGCTAACTTTACCTACTCATATGGAAATAAAAGATATTGGTATGCATTATATGATATGATTAACTCTTCTGCCGGCTATAATACTTATGCTATTGTTCTGGACGGTTACTTATATACGCAAGATCCCAGAGCAGATTTTCCGGGATTCCCTAAAAACTACAATTATCAATTCAATGAGGATTTCTTATATGACGCATCATATATCCGTTTAAATAATTTAACATTAAACTATAATATCCCTCGTAGATTGTTAAAAAATACACTTATTAGCAAGATTGTGGTGAATTTTCAGGTTACAAATCTCTTTACCATTACTAAATACCCGGGCATGGATCCTCAAGGAAACTGGGATGCCAATTGGGATGGAGCATTCTTTGGAATGGGTATAGATCGTGGTATTTATCCACCCGCTAAAACATATACATTTGGTTTAAAAATAACTTTAAATTAAGAAATTATGAAGACAAATTATATATATAAAATCTTATTTATTGTATTAATGATTGTTTTTCAGTCATGTGAAAAATTTTTGGATGAAAGTCCCAAGTTTCAATATAGTTACGATGAAGCTGTTGTAGACTATAATTCTGCGCAGGCAATAGTTAATGGAGTATATAGCTATTTACAGTCTGACTGGATAGGCCCCAGATTTTATCCAAATTTAGCTGCAAAAGGTGGATTTTCAAGAACTAGTTCCACTTTTTATAAAGAAGCAAATAGTTCAGCAGACTATACTTCAAGGAATATATGGATTAACTATTATAAAGCTATAAATGCTGCTAATATCGCTCTGCTGAGCATTGAAAATCTTGATGTTAGTAAATTCCCTTCAGAAGATGAAAAGAATAAGTTAATGGCCGAAGTAAAAATGCTCAGAGCGTGGTTTAATACCCATGTTTTTTGGGCCTTTGCCCGTTGGTGGGATGATGATGATAATGAGTATGGGCTTTTATTTAAAGATGGTTTATCTACCTTGAATAATGAACAAACAGCAAGAATATCAGTAGGAGAATCGTATGTTAAACTATTAGAAGATATCGATTTTGCAATTGATCATCTTCCTTCAGTGACAAGCCAGTTCCATGTGTCCAAGGAGTTGGCAAAAGTTTTTAAAGCTAAAATCTTAATGAATAGAGGAAAAGATGGAGATTACCAGACAGCTCTTACATTAGTGGATGATGTTATAGCAACTGCACCTGCCAGCTTCAGTATGGAAACAGATATGGGGCAGTTCCCGGAGCCTTTTGAATACCAGGGAGCTATGTATAATGTTACATCATTTGAGTCTAGCAGAATGGGCGCTTTGTTTTCGAAATCTTGGGATTCTAAAGAAAACCTGTTTGTAAGGTATCTGGAAAATGATGATCGAAGAAGTTCTAAGTCATCCGGATATGCATATTATTTAATTACAAATGCTTCCAGATCTCCTTCAAATAATGCAGCTTTGTATACAGAGGCTTTAAACATTTTAAATGAAGAAAGTAATAAATACCGTAAAGAAGTAAGTTTAGGATGGACTTTTCATCCTTCTTCCTCTGCAGCATACAGATACCCTAAATATGTAGTCGGGAAACTATCCAGAAACAGTAGGCATATAGATCCTGTTCAAAAGTGGGCAGTATACTTTTTCCGTTATCCGGAATTACTCTTAATGCAAGCTGAACTTAGATTAAGAACAAATCCATCGGATATTACAAATGGCCTCGCTCCGATAAATTTACTACGTCAAAATCGGGGTGAAGTTACTATAAATGGTATTACTGAGCGATTTCTGCCGGATGTGTCTGCAACTACACATGAAGAAGCCATGGATATTGTTTTTAAAGAAATCTGGCAAGAATTAGGTATGGAAAACGGTAGTGAATATTTTGCTGCCCTGAGATTCGAAACAAATGGTTTGCCCTGGATTCATATGTTAAAACCAGATATTGCCGTAGAAGAAGATAAGCGTTGCTTGGCAATTCCGGATGTAGAAATGCAAGCGAATGCTGCAATGACGCAAAATCCTGGATATTAAGCTATGAAGATTATTTATATCAATTAATAAAGAAGAAATTATGAAAAAGTTTTATTTATATATTTTATCATTATGTTTTTCCATAATATTTATAATGTCATGTGAAACGAAATATAAAGAACCAATCCCAATTCCAAATGATATTACGCTCAATGAATTAGATGATGACTTGGGAGTGTTTAATCACAGCATTCCTAATGGAGGATTTAATTCTGACGTTGCCCATTTTAATACCGTTAATAATGGAGATGGAACTTTTAGCGGCTTTGCATATTCCAACAGGTCCTATAGATCCTATACGTGGACAACAACACCAACAGCATTGGATTCTATGAGGATGAGTGTTTATACACCACGAGTGAATTTGACAAAAGTATATGCTGTGGCATGTGTAAAAGATGAAGATGCTTATATAACTTTTGATAAACCATATGTTGTGGAACATGTACTTGCCGCAAATACAACCTATAATTATCTTTCTATGTATTATGGTGATCCCTATGGAACAGAATCTTCAACTAAGCAAAACCCCAATATTACAGCAACAGCTAAAGGGGTTTGGTATTTAAATACAGGTGGAGCCAGAACATTAAAAGAAGAAGGAGATTTTATAAAAATAATTGTAAAAGGTTACAATGGTTCAACTTTAACTGGAGAATCAGTTTTTTATTTAAGATCTAATAAAGTTGATCCTCTTTTTCCTGATAAATCATATTATTTAAATGATTGGATGCGTTGGGACCTGGATGAATTAGGACTCGTGGACAAACTGGTTTTTACTATGGAATCCACAGATGTGGACCAGGATACCGGAAAAATGAAAACACCTCCGTATTTTTGCCTGGATGGCATACGTTTGAAAAGAGAATAGTTAGTAATTCTGTTTTCCTTAATTTGATTAACTTGACTTTACAGGGGCTTTCCGCAGGAATATAAGCCCCTGTAAAATTTAATAAAATTTGTAATGAAGAAAATACTTTTATTAATAATTACCATACTCATTATTTCCTCTTCTTATGCTGCGAAAAGTAAATTGAGTGTATTGTATGTAGGTTGGAATCCGGAACATCCGGAGCAACATATAAGAAAAGGATATGGATCTAAAGCAGTTTTTGAGGAAAAAAAACTTCGCTGGTCTGATTTTAAAAAATTTCTCAATACATATTTCAAAAGTGTTAAAATGGTGCATCATTGGGATTATAACTCGAAAATGTCGGAAGGCTATGATGTAACTGTTTTCGATGCAATGCCTAAAAAAATAAAAGGCCGAGTAACGGAGAAGGATGCTGATGGAAATTATACAAAGTTTGAATATGAACATTATATTCCGGAGGATTTCTCAGCTGCAGCAATTACTTTAAATACGATGACCGAAAGAACACGATATAGTGTTAAGCATAAACTGGATTGGTGCTGACTTTGCCTTGGTAAATATGGATTATTTACAAAAGAGGAACACGAAATTTTTAATACACCATATAAAGTGAACTTAATATGGGAAGATGTTGAAACTCCTAAAAATTTCCGTAAATATAAAAAGGATATAGGGGAAACAATGAAAATGTGGAAAGTTCAAACAATGGGATATAAGAAAGGTTCCGTTTTAGGAGCCGGGCTTGTGAGCAGAGGAAAAGGATTTTTAGATGCACCGGATGCAGAGTTTATTTCGGAAGGAAACCATACAAAGAGGTCTGGACAAATAGCCATAGGCCGTCATGGGAATTTTCTTCACTGGGGATTTTCCGGAGGACCAAAACATATGACAAAACAAGGGAAATTGGTTTTCCTGAATGCCATACATTATATTGCAAAGTTTAAAGGAAAAAGGCCTTTATCTCCTAAGCTTTCCGGGACAATGTGGTTTAGAGATCAATTAAAAAAGAAAGTAAATAAAGATTTTAAAAAGAAATGGGAAGAGTATCAAAAGTCTTCCAATGCTTATTATCAAAGAGCTTTAGCTGCACAAAAAACTGCCAGGGAAAAAGTTAAGACAGGTGAGGATCTTACTGAGAAAGAGAAAAGGGCGTTAAATCATAAAATCAGAAAACCATATACCCTTGAGGAATACTTAAATAGGTATGAGAAATCTTTATTTTCAAAGCTTGGTACCGATCTTGAAAAATATTCAGATTTCTATAATGAGAATGCTAATTATTTGAGAGCAGATCCAAAATATCCCAGAAATTTTATTGTGGATATGGAGGCAAAAAAATTAGGTAAAAGTTTTTATGATGAAGATTTTATCCCTTACTGCATTGATGCATTAAATGATCATACCAAAAAAGAACTCGCTCTTGTATTGCTTAAACGTTATACCACAGTATCTTTTAATACCTATGAGGAATGGAATAACTGGTATACTAAAAACAAAGACCGCTTGTTTTTTTCGGAACAGGGAGGATGTAAAAATTATATAAATATTTATAAAAAGTAAAACCCGGAATAATGTGAGGCTGTCTCAAAAGCATTAATAAATTAAATTTTAGTCAGGGCGTGATTGGCTGATTGATTAAGGCTATGGCTTTTATCTATTGAAGGTTTTTACAAGTACATTCATACCCTGACTTTTGAAACAGCCCCCACAAAATAGAACCAATTTCCAACACCTTTATCGAATGCAAAATTATTTTTGTAAACTTGCAATCATAAATGGTGGGGAAATATGTCTAAGTTTAATAGCGCTAATTTGGTTTCCAAATCAGATGATTCAGCTTTCGATAATTTTTTTGAAAGCTTCTACCCTACATTGGTTGTTTTTGCTCAAAAATATGTTTCGGATATAGAAACTGCAGAAGATGTTTGTCAGGATGTATTTCTAAAAGTTTATTTAGATGACAAAACACTCCGGAAATTTGATAATATAAAAGCATACTTATATACCCTTACCAAAAATAGTTGCCATAATTATCTGAAACATAATAAAGTTAAAAATAAGTTTCGGAATGCTAAAAAACATGAAAAAGAAATGTTTTTTAAGGATACCTTAATGGAGCAGGAAACTTACAGGATTTTATATGAAGCAATCAATTCCCTTCCTGAAAGAAGTAAAGAAATTATTGAGTTAAGCTTAAATGGATTATCTAATCCACAGATAGCTGAAGAACTGAATGTATCTATTAATACAGTTAAGTCTTCTAAACTAAAAAGTTATCAACGCCTTAGAGAGCTATTAAAGGAACATAAACTTGCAATCCTTTTTCTTCTCAAAATATTGAATTCATAAGAAAGACTTTAGATTTTATTCTGGTATATCATATCTTACATCTAAGGCCTAATATCTAAAATCTTATAAAAAGAACCACCCTGTATTTATACTTAGTTGTCAATAAAAGAAAACTAAGCATGAATAACGCACCATCCTATATTTACTATTCAAGTTTAATATCTCGTTACTTGAGTAATGACTTAAGTGAATCTGAAGCTAAGGAACTGGAATCCTGGAAATCCGAAAGTGATGATAATCTACTGCTTTACAATAAGATCCTTGATAAAGAGAATCGTTATGCATACAAGAGAAATGTAGAGGAAATAGATTATATATATGCATTACAGAAAATAAAAACTACTGGAAATACAATGTTGGCAAAACGAATACTGTTTAGAAAATTTATGAAGTATGCTGCAATTTTTATTATCGTTTTAGCCACCTCTGCTACAATGTACTATTTAACTCTGGATGAGAAAATGTCCATTGAAGGAATGGGAACAGAAGAAATTGTAATAGGAAGTCCTAAAGCCATGTTGGTACTGGGAGATGGAAGTAAGCATAGATTATCTGTAAATGAAAATACCGTAATTCAGGAACTGGGCGGTAGGAAAATTAAAAAGCTAAATACTACCATTAACTATCAGGATAGCTCAATTATTCATGGAAAGGAAGAGATTGTATACAACCATATGATAACACCAAGAGGTGGTGGCGATTATTCGGTAATACTCTCTGATGGTTCTAAGATTTTTGCAAACTCCTTATCAAACATTAAGTACCCTGTAAAATTCATTGGTGATAAAAGAATCGTTGAAGTTCTGGAAGGTGAAGCTTTTTTCGAAGTGGCAGAAAACCAAGAAAAGTCATTTATTGTAAAAACAAATGGGGCTGAATTAGAGGTTTTAGGTACTTCATTTAATGTATCTTGTTACAAAGATGCCAGGGAATCTATTTTTACCCTGGAAACCGGTAGCTTGCAGATTACAAACCTTTCGGATAAAAATGAAGTTATTGTTTTAAAACCAAACCAACAAGCTAGGATAGACAATAAAAATCCAGATAAAATTGAAATCAGTGAAGTGGATGCCAGTATCTATTCTGCCTGGAAAAAAGGAAGGTTTGTATTTAAAGATGAACGATTGGATGTAATTATGCAAACTTTAAGCAGATGGTATAATATTGAAGTCTTCTATGAGTATGAATCATTGAAAAGCTTAAGATTTGGGGGAAGTCTTTATAAATATTCTGAATTAAACAGTCTGTTAAACTTTATTGAACTAACAGAAAAAGTAAAAATTGAAATGGATAAAAACTATATACTGATTACTAAAAATAATTAGGTGCAAAAAAACAGAGAATGCGGACACATCCTCTGCTTTTAATAAGAGTACCTAAATGAATAGAAACCCTTATTGTTAACTAATTTCAAAATTATGAAAAAAAAATCAAAACGAGTTTCTTATCTGATAAGAAACTTGTTAAAACCAAAATGGATTATGGGATCACTTTTTACATTTATCTTGTTTGGCATGCTTCAGGCTAATCCCTTAAGTTTACAAACGACTGTTGATCTTCAAGTTAGTAATGCAAGTTTGGAAAGCATTATCTGGCAGCTTAATAAGCAAACGGCCTTTACGTTTTTATATAGCTCTGATGATATTGAAAATATTCAAGGTGTAAATTTGACAGTTGAAAATGAAACTCTGGAAAATGTATTAGATAAATGTTTGAAAGAAAATGGGTTGGATTATACAGTAAATGAAAATACTGTAATCATAATGAAATCTGAAGCTATTGATAACTATGTAGAATTAGAAAGTATAGAAATTAAAGGTAAAGTTACAGATTCAGAGGGGAACCCTTTACCTGGTGCTACCGTTTTGGAAGAGGGAACTTTAAATGGTGTGACAACTAATAAAGAAGGTAATTTTACATTAAAAGTTACCAGTTCAGCATCAAAAATAAAAGTAAGCTATATTGGATTTAAAACTCAAACTATTCCAGTTGGAAATAGAACTGAAATTAAGGTTGTGCTTGAGGAGTCTGCTGAAAGTTTGGAAGAGGTTGTAATTACAGGTATGTTTAAGAAAAAAGTGGAAACTTATACAGGCTCTGTAACGACTATAGGTAAAGATGAGTTAGAAAAGTTTGGAACTCGAAACGTAATTTCAACCTTAAAAAACATTGATCCATCATTTAATATTGTTGAAAGTAATATATATGGTTCGGATCCTAACAGATTACCTGAAATTAATATTAGGGGTACTTCCAGTTTACCAACTGTTCAAGAATTACAAAATAATACGAAAGCTCACATAAATACTCCCTTAATAATATTAGATGGGTTTGAAATTTCGCTTGAAAAATTAACAACTTTAAATGATGAGGAGTTAGCAAGCATTACCTTATTAAAAGATGCAAGTGCCACGGCAATTTATGGTTCCCGAGGAGCAAACGGAGTTGTTGTAATTACCAGAAAAGAGCCTGAGGCTGGGAAACTTAAACTAACTTATAATTCAAAAGTTACAATTGAAGTTCCGGATTTAAGTGGTTATAAATTGTTAAATGCCAGAGAAAAACTGGAATTGGAAAAAGCTGCCGGTTATTATGACACTCCACTGGCAATGCTGGATCTTATGCTTAGAGAAAGATACAGTAAACTGCTAAAGCAAACAACAGAAGGTGTGAGTACAGACTGGTTGTCAAAGCCTTTAAGAACCGGTGTCGGACAAAGACATAATTTTAGACTGGAAGGTGGTGATTCTAAATTCAGATATGCTGCTACTATTGATTATAACGAAATAAATGGAGTCATGAAAGGCTCAAATAAAAGAGCATTTAATGGTTCTATTAGTTTAGCTTATTATCATCATAACCTGGTATTTAGAAATCAACTTTCAATAGGTTTAAATAAGGGGAATGAAAGCCCGTACGGGAGTTTTAGTGACTATGTACCACTTAATCCATACTGGACCCCTTATGATGAAAACGGAAATATGAAACGATTCCTGGATACTTTTGATGAGTTCTTTAAAAATAAAGAATATCCCTCTAACCCATTATATAATGCTACTTTAAATACCGTTAATTCCAATAATTACAAGGATATTGTAAATAATTTTTCTGTTGAATGGAAAATAATGGATGGGTTAACATTCAGAACAAAGGTGGGCTTGTCATTGGTAGAAAGAGATTCGGATTTCTTCCTTCCTGCGCAACACACAATGTTTGAAAACTACAAAGGTGAAGATTTATTCAGAAAAGGTATGTACAGATATGGTACAGGTGAAGACTTTAACTGGGATTTGAATACGACCATTTCCTACTCTAAGATTTTTGCAGATAAGCATCAGGTATATATTGGATTGGATTATGGTATGACTGAAAGATCAAGTAAGTTTTATAACTTCACTATAGAAGGCTTTGCTCACGAAAGTCTTGACTTTCTCACTATGGGCTTACAATATTTAAAGGACGGAAAACCTTCAGGTGGTGAAACTAACACCCGAAGTGTGGGATTTACAGGAAATATGAACTATAGTTATGATGATCGCTATTTTGTTGATTTTTCTTACCGTATTGATGGATCTTCTCAATTCGGAACAAATAAAAGGTTTGCTCCTTTCTGGTCGGTAGGGGCAGGATGGAACCTGCATAAGGAAGCATGGTTTAATTCGATAACGTTTATAAAAAGGTTCAAATTAAAAGCTTCATATGGAGTAACGGGTTCACAGCAATTTAGTGCTTACCAGGCTCTTTCAACTTATCAGTATTATACAAGTAGTAGATATCTTGATTTAAGGGGGCTTGCTTTACTTGGTTTGGGAAATGAAGATTTGGAATGGCAAAAAACAAAACAATACAATCTTGGTTTTGATACGGAATTATTTGAAGGTAAGATTCAGTTTAGTGCTGATTTTTATCTTAAAAAAACCTCAAACCTGTTGTCTCAAATAGATATTCCTTTGTCAAATGGTTTTCCTTCCTATACAGAAAATATAGGTGCAGTTGAAAATAAGGGATTTGAATTAATGCTGGGTGTAAATCTGATTAATAAAAAAGATTTCTACTGGTTGGTCAGAACCCGTATTGCACACAATAAGAGTAAAATTGTTAAGCTCTCAGATGCAATAAAACAGCAGAATAAGAATGTAATGAACCGTGTGACTTCAGTTCCAAATAATTTGCTGTTTGAAGGAGATCCTATTAATGCAATTTATGTTGTTCCTTCTTTAGGAATTGACCCGAATACAGGGAATGAAGTATTTATGAACAGAAAGGGAGAGATTACATATACATGGGATGCCAGAGACAGGGTATTTGCCGGAATAAGTGAACCGAAATACAGGGGTACCATGACTTCCTATATGCGTTTTAAAAACTTTGAATTAAATCTTGCTTTTGGATATTCCTGGGGTGGGCAAAAGTATAATCAAACCTTAATTGACCGGGTTGAAAATGCTGATTTGTTGTATAATGTAGACAGAAGGGTATATGAAAGTAGCTGGAGAAAACAAGGAGACATTGCCTTCTTTAAAGACATTAGAGATAAGTATGCAGAAACATATTATTCATCCAGATTTGTTCAGGATGAAGCCATTTTTCAATTGCAATCTGCTGAACTTAGCTACAAACTTCAAAATGATTGGTTGAAAAGCAGGGGAATCCGACAGTTGAAATTCTCATGTAATTCTGCGAATTTATTCTATTTGTCTACAATTAAAAGAGAAAGAGGGTTGGCTTATCCATTTTCAAGAAGTGTTTCATTTAAGGTTCTAGCCATTTTCTAATTTAAAAATTTAGTATCATGAAAAAAATAATTTTTTATACAATAATATTTTGCTGTATTTCTCTTTCAGCCTGTAATGATTGGTTAAATGTGCAGCCAAGAACGCAGATCAGAAGAGATATGGTATTTGAAACTGAGAATGGCTTTAAAGATGCCATTGCCGGTGTATATATTAAACTGGGTGACTATAGTGCTTATGGAGACCGGTTAACATTTACAACTGTTGAACATTTGGTGGCTCATTGGGAAACTACTATTGGAACTGCGGAAATGGCACTAAATAATCATGATTATAAAGATGCTACAGTCAAAAGCAGATTTTCCAGTATTTATTTATCGGTGTATAATATCATTTCACACTTAAATGCAATCCTTGAGCAAATTGATGCCAAAAAAGATGTTTTTGATGGGATTAATTATGAATTGGTAAAAGGTGAGGCTCTTGCACTTAGAGCATATTGTCATTTGGATATTCTTCGTTTGTTTGGGCCTATGCCTACAAAAATGGATAATTCAATTACATTACCTTATGTTACAACTATATCAAAAGAACCTCATCAAAGGTTAAGTTATACAGAGTTTACAAATGCGTTACTAGATGACTTAAATAAAGCAGAAGAATTGCTTAATAAAGTAGATCCTGTAAAAGATTATAGTATGAGTGATGTTAATGATCCAAGCTCAGGAGAATATAAACCTACGGATACATTCAGGGCATACCGGAAATTCAGAATGAATTATTATGCAGTTCTTGGACTAAAAGCCCGCTTTTATCTTTGGATGCAGGATAAGGTTAATGCTACCAATTATGCCAAAATGGTAATTGAAGCAAAAAATACAGATGGCAGCTTGAAGTTTGAATTAGGAGGTCCCAATGATTTTGCCCTGAAAAAATATACGCTCGGTTCAGAGCATTTGTTTGGACTGCACAAATTCGATTTAAGTAAAATATCTGAAAGGCTTTTTGAAAGCGGTTCTTTGAATAAAGAACGAAATGATGTTTTAGATGATGTTTTTGAAAATCTGGATACAGATGTTCGTTTTGTTGAAATGTGGACTACAGTTGTTTCTAGTCATGGAGACTCAAAATTTTCGATTAAAAAATACTGGCAGCAGGATGGTGTCGATTTTGAAAATAAAGAAGTGATCCCATTAATTCGTTTGTCTGAGCTTTATATGATTGTTATGGAAACTACACCATTAGCTGAGGCAAATGAGTATTATAAAACATTTAGAGCTGCCAGGGATAATGCTCCCTTGAGCTTTACAGATGAATTGGATAGATTAAACACCATTGTAAAAGAATTCAGAAGAGAATTTTATGCTGAAGGCCAGATGTTTTATACCTATAAGCGTTTAGGAATAAGCAATATGCTATGGGTAAACGGAGAAGTGGATGAAAAAGCATATGTTATACCATTACCGGATTCTGAAATTTTATCAAACTAAAGATGAATTTATTATGAAAACAATAAAATATATATTCCTATTTATTATAATCGGTATGTTTGCTTCATGCGAACAAAAAGAGATAGAAGCTTTTGGCAATGATGCCTGGCTACAGTTCTCAGGAGATACATTGCAAGCAAAAAGTTTTATTTATGATCCGCCTTCAGTACTGAAAGATACTGTTCATTTATATGTTCAGATTGTTGGCCGCAATGTTAAAAAAGACAGACAAATTAAAATTGAACAAGTGATTGATACAGGGAATGTGAATGTCGCTGTGGCAGGTGAGCATTTTCTGGCTTTTACAGATCCGGAGTTTAGCAAACATCTGATGATAAAGGCAGATTCAGGATCAGTTAAGCTTCCCATTGTATTGTACAGGCATGATATCCTGAAAAAGAAGTCCTTTACCTTGAAAGTGAGGTTACTTGAAAGCGGAGATTTTAAATTGGGTGAATCTACTAACCTTGTCAGGACAATTGTTTTTTCAGATAAATTGGAGAAACCAAGCTATTGGGATAGATGGGGCGGTTACTTGGCTAAATGGTACTTGGGTGCATATGGCCCTGTAAAGCACCGCTTTATGATTGATGTTACAGGCCTTAAAATAGATGATAAATTTTTGGAAGGCTTTGTGAGGAACGCTACCCTGAGAAATTTTTATATGACGCTTTTTAAAGATAAGCTTAGAGAGTATAATGATGCCCATCCTGATAATCCATTGAGGGAAGAACCTAAAGAAGGGCAAACGATAGGTGATTTAGTTCAATTTGTTTAAATCAAAAAAGATATGAAAACACAAATTAATATAATATATTTAGGAATGCTGGTTCTGTTATTAACATCTTGTTATAAAGATAAAACAACAGATGTAAGTGCAGAATACGGCCAGGTAACAATTGAGAATATACAGGAAAAGTATAAAGTTGTTGCTTTTGCTGATGAGATTAATCTCAAACCGGAAATAAAAAATGCAGAAGGTAAAGAGTTAAGTTATTTGTGGGGAAAGTTCATGTTGGTAACTGCTGATCCTGATGAATATAAGCTTGATACCCTTGGAATGGAAAAGAACCTGGATTTAAAAATTAATTTTAAACCGGGCACATACAAATTAGTACTTATCGTAAAGGATCTTAAAACAGAGATTGAAACCATTAATTCTTCAGAGCTGGTGGTTGAAAGTATGTCATCCAGGGGTTGGTATGTACTGAAAAGCCAGAATGGAAAATCTGATCTTGACATTTTTAATGAACATGGTAAAGGAGAAAATGTTTATAGTGAAAATGCAGGAGAAAAACTCGACGGAGAAGCCGTTCAAATCGGATTTAACGACAGGGCAAACTGGTTTGATCCTGAAAAAAATGAATTGAACAGAATGATACGGGTGGTTTATCTTTTAACTGATAAGGATATTGCGAGAATGAGAATGTCAGATGCAAAAGTATTGGATAAATTCAAAGATATATTCTATGGTCCGTATGCTGATCCAAAACCACAGGCTTGGACAATAAATGGATATGGTGATTTCCTTGTTACGAATAATAAGGCACATGGTGTATTTATATATGGTAATTCGGGTAAGTTTGGTTATGAATATAGAACAGAATATGATTATAGCCTGGCTCCTCATATTCTACCTCCTAATAATCCTCAAAACAATCCAATAGTGTATGACAATTTAAAAGGAACTTTTTATGGCTTACATTATTTTAGTACAAGTTATTTAACTCCATTCACAGATGAAGGAAACGATACAACTAAAACCTATTATCCTCATAAAAATCTGAATGCGGATAACCTGTTTATGGATTATAAATTTGGCGGATATAAAGATGATGGAGACGGTATTGCTCTTTTAAAAACACGGGATGCCGTAAAACGTTTGGTTATAGCAAGGCTTGAATTGTATGCAGCCGGATATTTTGGACAAAATAAAAACCCTGTATATGCCTTAGATACAATTCCTCAAGGAATGGAAATCGAAAATGCAAAGCATTATGCTGTAAATAAACGCCTAAATTTATTGTATTATTCAAATGCGAATAAACTAAGTGCTTTTAACCTTTCGTCACAGGCAGAGGAAGTGATCCATAATTTCACAACTGGAGAGGAAATTACACATATACATCATCGGGTTCATGATGAACCTGATGCAGAAGAATATTCTTTTGATAAATTAGTTGTAGCAACTTATGATGGAACAAATTATAAAGTTTACTTATTTGATATGCTTGCAGGTAAGCCCAAACCTAACCCGATAATATACGAAGGGGAAGGAAAAGTAGGCCATGTCTACTATATCTCCCCCGCATTGCATCGTCATAAGATGCATTATTAATTGCTTAAACGAAATAATAAAATGCTAAGCCTGCCTCGCTTTTGTCAGGCTTAGTATTTATTATATTGTTATGAAATACGCATAAAGGATCGCATACCAAAAGTGGTGAATATAAGCATGCGTATTCCTTGTCTGCTGGCAAGCAGGTAAGTACCCAATTGGATGTTTTATACAAATCATACGAAAAGAAAAATGGGAAAGTAACGAATAGTGAAGAGAATAAAAAAATGTATGAGTATCTGCAGAAAATAGATGAATTCAAGAAGCTAAATGAAGAGCGAATGGAAATTTCATCAAAATTATGGAGTTTAAAACCAAAACAAACCGGAGCCGGAATGGTGTGGGTTAGTATAAAAAAATAAAAATATGAATAGAATCGTTTTAATTATAGTTATGCTTTTTACTTTGGCCAATACAGTCAATAGTAAGCAAAAAGTTAATTACAATAGAATAAATCCCAAAATTAAACCAGCTTCGGGCCGGCAATTTAGTGATAAAGCTGTTTATGGAGTTTTGTTGTTTGGGAAAAAAGCTAACAAAGCTATATGGCTGATTGCAGATTTTAAATCAAAACAATCAAAAACTTTTGATGTATTGTATATTGATAAAAATGCCAATGGTATTATAGGAGAAGCAGGAGAAAGAACAGACCGGGATGTAACACTCTTTGGAGGTGCTTATGAAATCAATGATTGTAAAAATCCGGCTACAGGAGAAACAACAAAGATATTAGCATTTGTAAAAGCGACTAAAAATAATCAGGCGGAAATACAATTACACCTTAAAGTAAATGAATATATGTCTTATGCCTTTTTAAATACAGGGAGCTCACCTGAAAATGCAGGAAAATTATATATTGGATTTGAACAAGCCCTGAATTTTTATAAAGGTGATGTTGCTTTAAAAAACTATGAGTTTTATGAAGGAATGGGAGAATTAAAAAATGCGCCTTATAAAGATTATTACCTTAATAAAATAGCTTATAATATAGGAAGAAAGGGCACTAATGGTTCCAAATGGTTTGTTGATATTTCATTCGTTCCCCAAAATGAAAGCCTTATTGCCAGCCTGAAATATATCGATAAACGAGGAAAAAATAAAGAATACATTAGCAAACTTAATATGCGTTGCTGAAGTTACAGGTATTTTGGAATGGTCTTTATTCCAATAGATGCAAAAGCCGGTAAAGCTAAAATGCAAATTTCTTTACAAAAGAACTCAAAGTCCCCTGCAAAAGTTCATAAAATAGAATTCCCTGTTGAGATAATGTTCGGTGAGGCCCGGGCTCCTTTACATGAAGAAAAAGAGTGGTTGTCTCAGGGTTGGGATCCTGAACTCAGTACTGAAGAGAATATGAAAAAAATGAGGGAATTTAGAATTAAACAATCTCAAAAATATATTTCAGGCACTGATGAAGTAAAATATAGGATCAGCCCATATGGAGGTGAAACTTTCACCCCCGGAGAAGATAAACGAATAATGATTAGCCTTACTATAAAAGACGGATATCATACCTATGGTATTAAAGAAGGTGAAGGCTATAAAAACACAGAAATGAACTGGGAACTCCCAGAAGGATTTGAACTTATTTCTTGCAATTGGCCAGAACCCACAATAAAAAAGCAAGGTGAATTTGAATTACCTGTTTATAAGAAACAGATTCATTTCAGAGCTTACATTAAAACTCCTTCTAATGCTGTAAAAGGGAAAAAATATAAGATTAATGTAAATACTATTTTTCAATATTGTAATCATGAATCTTGTTGGCTTGGGGAAGCAAATAATCTTATTGAAATGACTGCAAAATAACAGGAGCCAGATAGATTCGACTGGTTCCTGGAACGGAACTTAAGAATACTCAATTGATTCTGGGTTTTTTATTCTTCATATTGGCTTCCCTTCCACCGTCACCAAAGGCAATTTCAACTCTTTCCAAACCCTTAATCCGCCTTTTAACTCATATACATTGTTGAATCCCATTCTTACCAATGCCTCTACAGTACCTGGACTTCTCAATTCTTTCCCGCAATAAACCATAATCTGTTGATCCTTGTTTTTCCCTTTCATAATCCTTTGGAATAACATATAATTAGCCGTTGAGATCGCGCCTTTAATTCGGGCTTCGCTTTTCCAAACTTCCCTTGGCCTTACATCTAATATTAAAACAGTGTCACATTCCTGAATTAATCTGTGAAATTCTTTGGGACCTACCAAACTGGTAATATCTCTGTATTGAACAAAAGAGGCTGCCGCTCTTTTGAAAAAATTATCGTCAGATTTCTTTTCTTCTTTTTGTGATGTTTCTTCTGTTTTGCTTTTCTGACTGTCTTCGTTACAGGCTATAAATAATATACATATCAGTGCCAGATAGAATAACTTCATCAGTTTTTAGTTTAAGGTTAATAGCTTTTTAGTATAATAGGGGATAAAGATATTATTTATTCATGATACAGTATTCTTATTATTGATGATATTCGTTATAAAATCTGCATAATTCTGAAAATCTATAATTAAGCTCTTTTCAGCCAAAGATTTATTCTTTTCATATAGTTCTTATTTAAAAGAAAAATGAAATATGTACATTAGCTTTTCAAATATGAATCACATGAAAAGACTAAACTTAATTTTAATTGCACTGACTTTACTTTTAACTCCTTCTTTTGCGAAGAATAAAGATTTATTAACTGTTGCTGAAAAATCCAATTATACTAAAACATCCTATAATGCAGATGTACTGGATTTTATACAAAAGTTGAAACAAAGAAATTCAAAATATTTAAAAGTAGAAAACATCGCCTATTCATCGTTTGGAAATGAAATTCCAATGCTAATGATCGCTAATCCGCTTCCGAAAAGTCCTGCAGATTTGAAAGACGATCCTCGCATAGTACTTTATATTCAGGCAAATATTCATGCCGGAGAAGTAGAAGGAAAAGAAGCCAGTTTAATGTTTGCCCGTGATCTCTTAAAAGATATGAAAAATGAGATATGGAAGAAATTGGTACTAATCATCGTTCCAAACCTGAATCCGGATGGAAATGATCAGATGAGTGAAAGCAACAGAACCAATCAGAATGGCCCTGCTTCAGTAGGCTTGAGACATAACGGCCAAATGCTGGACATTAACCGGGATGGAATAAAAGTAGAAACACCGGAATTAAAAGGATTGTTGAAAAATATTTTCAATAAATGGGATCCTGTACTTACCGTCGATTGCCACACTACGAATGGCTCCTATCATGAAGAACCCATTACTTTCACCTGGCAGGTAAACCCAAATGGCGATCGTAACCTGATCAATTATATGCGGGATAAGATGATGCCGGAAGTTGGCAATACATTAAGAGATAAGTATAAAGTTGAAAATTGCTATTATGGTAATTTCAAAGATCGTACAAAACCGGAAAGCGGATGGGTTTATCATGCTGCTTCTCCCCGTTATATGACTAATTATATTGGTTTAAGAAATCGCTTTGCGATTTTAAATGAAAATTATGTTTATGCCGATTATAAAACCCGTGTTATTGGTTGCTATTATTTCTTAAAATCAGTATTAGAATATGCTGTTGAGCATAAATATGAAATGAAATTAGCTGTAAAAAATGCTGATTCAAAATCCATGCTAAGGGGATTGAATCCGGGAGTGAAAGATTCGTTTGCTTTGGAATATAAGAAAGTCCCGATCCCTTATAAAATCAAAATTAAAGCCATAGAAGCTGAATACACCGAAACTGTAAATGGATGGAGAAGATACAAACCTTCCGACAGAAAAAGGGAAGTTACAGTTACTTATACGGCTGATAATATTCCTACAAAACAAATTGAGTTTCCTTACGCTTATCTGATAAATATCAGAAATAATGATGTTCTGAATAATCTAAAGCATCATGGTATTCGCATTGAGAAATTAAGTAGTGATCAAAAACTCAATGTTGAAGAGTTTAAATTTAAAAAAATTGAACCTCAGTCGAGGCATAATCAAGGGCATTATTTAAATAAGATAGATGGAGACTATATTACCGTAGAAAAAGAATTTAAAAAAGGAACTTATGTGATCAGGACTGCTCAAAAGTTGGGATCATTAATTGTAAACCTTTTAGAACCTCATTCGGATGATAATTTGCTAAAATGGAATTTTTTTGATAGAAACATAACTCCACAATGGGGGAGAAGGTATTATCCGTATCCGGTTTATAAGGTGGTGGAAAAGACGATCATAGATTCTCAATAGTCTAGGGATACCATCCCATAGCCGTTAAGTTAAGCTGTTTATATCATTGACTTTTATTGTTCTACAGAAATAAAAGCCTTTAATCATCTTAATCACTACAGCCAGTGAACC
>JANQLW010000067.1 GCA_028280405.1 Bacteroidales bacterium | reverse complement strand
AGTATTGATCTCAAAATGTAGAAAAGAAAAAAAGAAAGGAAAGCTTACACCTATGATGATCCTAAGCAAAATTCCCTTAAATTGACGGCTATGGGACGCGATCCCATGTGTGACAACACATATTAAAAGGCTGCAAAATTAAGCAATTTATATTTTGAAGATAGAAACTTATAAGTTACCTTTGTGGTATGGAAAAAGTCAGAGAGGTAATTGCATATCGAAATTATTTTGAGGATTTTCTCAAAAAGCAGCCGATTAAGATTCAGGATAAAATCTATAAAGTCATTGAGATTATTGAAACTTATGAAAGGATTCCTACTCAATACCTCAAATACATTTCTGGCACACCTGGACTTTTTGAAGTAAGAATAAAATTAGGCTCAAATATTTGGAGGGTATTTTGCTTTTTCGATGAGGGGAAACTTGTGATCCTGTTAAATGGATTTCAAAAGAAAACTCAAAAAACACCTAAAAAAGAGATTGAAAAAGCAACCCGATTAATGTCTGAGTATTTCGATGAAAAACAAAAGGAGGACACAAAATGAATACAACAAGTTGGTCTGAAATAAAAGACAGAGTTTACGGGGAAAAAGGGACTGAGAGACGAGATGAGCTGGAAAGAGACTTTGAGGCTTTTCAAATTGGGTTAAAATTGAGAGAGGCACGGGAACTAAAAAATATGACCCAAAGTCAATTGGCTGAAAAATTAGAAAAAAAACGGACTTATATCTCTCGAGTAGAAAACAATGGAAGTAATTTGACTTTAAAAACATTATTTGATATTGTTGAAAAAGGACTTGGAGGAAAAGTAAACATCTCGATTGAAATATAAAATACGTGCTGTAACAAAGTGCAAATTGCATAGCTGGGCCGGAGGGTAACCCAACATCGGTTCCCGCTCCGTCGTTCTGTCCTACCGGACATGCACGACGGACGCAAACCGCTACGTAACTTTCACCAACCGTTAGCAACAATTTTGCAAACTGAAACAGACTAATAAAAACATACAAGAAATAATTACAAAAATGATTCAAAAGAAAGGGAATAATATTGAAACCATCATTTTTGACATGGATGGGGTAATAATTGATTCGGAAGGAATATGGAAAAAAGCAGAAAAAGAAGTATTCTCTTCAGTTGGAGTAAAATTATCTGATGAATTATGTAGGATTACGGAAACTATGACGACAGAAGAGGTTACTAAATTTTGGTTTGACAAACAACCGTGGGAAAAAAAATCATTAAAGGAAATTGAAAATGATGTAATAAAACGTGTTGCACATCTAATAAAAGAAGAAGGAAAACCCATTAATGGAATTGAAATATTTATAAAAAACTTAAAATCTAAAGGTTTTAAAATAGGATTAGCAACAAATTCACCATCAATTTTAATCCCTACAGTCCTTGAAAAACTTAAACTTAAAAAATATTTTGATGCTACATCATCAGCAGAAAATGAATTAGAAGGTAAACCTAACCCATCTGTTTACTTAACTGTAGCAAATAAATTAAATACAAAGCCTGAGAATTGTATTGCAGTTGAAGATTCATATTCAGGATTATTAGCTGCAAAAAGGGCTGGAATGAAAACCATAGTTGTTTCAGAAGAAATTGTTGACTATGAAATAGCCGATTATAAAATTAATTACTATGGTCAATTTGATATTTCATTACTTAATTGAGATAAAAAGCCATGGCTAACCAAACTTAAGTCGTTAGCTATTTCACCCAATAACGAAACAAACATAAATAAATAATCATCTACATCGGCGGACTAAGCCTGCAGCAGGCAGGCACGGCAAAATTCGCTACGCAACTTAGCCAACAACCTTAGACAATATTTAAAAAGAAGAATATGAAACAAAAAAAACTTTTAATACCAATTCTACTGATATTGACAATTAGTCTATTTCCCTGTAATTCAGAAAAGGATAAAACACAAATACTTGTAATTGGGACAATTCATGGGAATCATGAAAAAAATCTAAACTATACATATCAGGACATTGTCAATATTTTAGGAGCATATAATCCCGAGGCAATATGTGTTGAAATTCCACCATCCTATTTTCGGAAACGCTCCTATTTAAAAGAAATGATGATAGCTTCTATTTATGGATTTGAAAATAATAAAAAGGTGTATCCCATAGACTGGTGGTCTTCCGGAAATGATAGATCTAAACAACTGGAATTCAGAAAAACTGAAGAATATAAAATAAAAGAAAAACAAGTCAGTAAGATGGTCAAAGCTAACACAATCATGCAAAATTTCAAAATTAAATATGGGAGCCTTAATAGCATCTGGCGAAAAAATGAAAAAGGCTATTCTTTTTTTAACGGGAAAGAATATAATGATTATGTAAGAGAAATGTATGGTATTTCGATGGCTGTATATGGTGATGGTTTCATGAATTTGCATTATGAAACGAGGAACGGGAAAATGATGGAATTGATCGATAGTGCGATAGTTGAAAATAAAGGAAAACGTATCATTATTCTTGCAGGTGCTGAACATAAACACTATTTTGACATCGCTTTATCTAAGAGAGAAGATTTAAATGTGCTGGACTTCAAGGAAATCTTACCTCTAAAAGAATCTCAAACGTCTAAAAATTTAACTGAATTTATAGAGAAAAATCTGGCAAAAGGATATTATGATGTATCTGATTCTTCAAGTATAGATATAATGTATCACGGAGCACTGATTCCACTTATACACGGCTTAGGAATGGACGATGATCCGAATATTATCC
The DNA here is from genome assembly GCA_028280405.1 of Bacteroidales bacterium. Taxonomy (GTDB): domain Bacteria; phylum Bacteroidota; class Bacteroidia; order Bacteroidales. The sequence continues at coordinate 29,664 of JANQLW010000067.1, read as the reverse complement.
CTATAGAAAATATAGGTAAAGCAAAGTCTGTAATTGCAGAGTGGACCAGCTATAATCCTAATTCGGTTTATTTACAGTTTGAAAAAGGATGGATTGAATTTTTAGAAAAAGACTACAACACAGCTATTTCAACTTTACAAACGATTTCGAATAGACTGGATGAAATACCTCAGAATGAACAATGGTTTGTTAAGACTTTTTATTATCGTAATCTTGGATTTTGTTATGATATGATTGGGCAGCGAGAAAAAGCAATTCAGTCTTATGAACAATGTAAAGATATGTGTAATGAATTAAATATTAATAAAAACTATGCAAAGACTATTTATAAGAATTACGATAAAGAACCTTACAATAGAGAAAATAAGTAAAAACCTTGGCAAATATTGTATATAAAAAATAGGTGCGATAATAGTAATTTAAAAAGTTATAGCCCACTCCAACTTTTATGTACCTTGACAGGAAATTACCAGGCAATCGCTTTTATATTTTATTGATCCCTTTATTTGGATTGGATTACTTGGAATTCTGGTACTCATATCCGGCCTCTACGATTATTGGTATGTAAAATATTCAAGAAAAAAATTAATACCTAATACTCTTTATCCCGAACGAGGAATGAAGAAGTGCGCCTCGACAAGCCGACCTGTTCTATTTAAATGAAATTGAAAACCCCAAGCTATTTCCGGAAAAAGAATGATTTTGAGTATTTATTCATTTAAGCATTTAATCATTCAAGCATTCACGCATTGATCCGTAAATAGTATACAATCATCCGTAATTTGTTTCATTTATCTTTACTACCTTAGAGCTATCTTTGTATCAAAGTGAAAAAGATATGGAAGAAGTTTATCACATAAAGAATATAAGTCAAATGAATGACTTATTAGGGCAGGATAAGGCAAAACATCCTTTAATTTCCATTGTGGACTTTTCAAAGATACCACATGAAGCTTCGGAATACACAAAAATTTCAACTGATCTGTATTCGATCATGTTGAAGAGCCATTGTCCGGGAGCATTAAGATATGGAAGGCAGTATTACGATTTCCAGGAAGGAACTTTGATCTTTATTGGCCCGGGACAGGTATTATCTGTAGAAAAAGATGAAGAAGTGAATAAAGATGTTGAAGGTTGGGGGATTTTCTTTCATCCTGACCTGATCAGGGGTACATCTTTAAGTACAAAAATGAAAGAGTATAGTTTCTTTTCTTATGATGTGCATGAAGCTTTGCATTTATCAGAGGTTGAAAAGAAATCCTTAACCGATGTGGTGAAGCAAATAGAACATGAACTTTCTTTAAACATTGATAAGCATAGCCAGACATTGATCGTTTCAAACCTTGAGCTCTTATTGAATTATTGTACGCGCTATTATGACCGTCAGTTTATTACCCGGACCAATAGCAATAAAGACATATTATCAAAATTTGAGAAAGTATTAAGTGATTATATTGGTTCTGATCTTATTAGAGAGAAAGGCTTGCCAAGTGTGAAATATTGTGCTGAGAAGTTAAATTTTTCAGCTAATTATTTAAGTGATTTGCTGAAGAAGGAAACCGGAAAGAATGCGCAGGAACATATCCATTATCAAATCATTGAAGAAGCCAAGAACCGTTTGTTGATCTCTACGGCTTCTGTTAGTGAAATTGCCTATGACCTGGGATTTGAATATCCGCAGTATTTCAGCAAGATGTTTAAAAAGAAAACCGGCATGACACCAGCAAAATACCGTGTGATGAACTAATGTTCATCACAAATGAAAAGTGAACGATGAATAATAAATGGTAAAAGTTTTTCGCTTTTCATTATTCATTTTTCACTATCTTTAGATATCATTTCTCCCCATTTGGTGATTTCGTTTTGTTTTATTAATTAATCTGTGCTATGGAAAATAATTCAAAGGATAGCATTAAGCATTATTTGTTGGAAGAATGCTGTGCTATGATTAAACACTTATCAGCAGATGGGAAAACAATACCGGCCATTGCATCTGCCTTACTGACTGCCGATAAAAAACAGTGTAGTGATAATTCATTACATGAAGAGGAAGTTCTGAAGATCCATAATGAGCTTTCGCGTAAAATTGCTCCGGCCCGGCCAAAAACAATTTGGTTATTATGTAAGGAATCCCAAAAGAAAGGTATACTCAATTTTCTCGGTCCGGTAAATCTGGTCAAGCGACTGATGTTGGTTGCTATTATTTCATTGATCCTTTTTATAATTATTAGTTTGTCAAATCATATTAATAATGAAAATGTGCATGATACCATATTTGAAAAATCCGGCATGAGCCTGTTCATCATATTATCATTTTATATTACTTCGGCATCATTAGGAGCTGCTTTCAGTAATTTATTTCAGGCAAATAAGCATATCCTGAATAATACTTTTGATCCCAAATATGAAACAGCCTACTGGACTCGATTTGTTTTGGGAATTATCGCAGGATTTTTGATGGCTGTAATTATTCCTACTCCGGATGAATTTCTGAAGAATCAGGAAACTACCAATATTGAAGTTTTTATGCGTCCTTTATTGGCCATGCTTGGTGGGTTCTCTGCTGCGCTTGTTTACCGTATCCTGTTCAGATTAGTATATGCTGTAGAATCTGTATTTATTGGCAAACAATCGGATCAGGTAGAACAGAAACTGGCAAATCTGAAAAGTGCCAATGAGTTGGATAAAGAAAATGAAAAGCAAAAAGTAGTGAATCATTTACTGGCGTTAAAAGGGAAGCTGGCTAATGTTAAAGATGCTGATTCAATTCATCGTGAAATTGATCAGACTATAGACAAGGTGTCTGGATAGTTATGATTGCTGAAAGCGGTTTCCAGCTTAATTGAATGCCACTGTCATCTCCTTTGAACAGGGCACTGACTTTATCATATCCCACAAAAGGCATGGAACTGTCGGCTAGCAATACAACTTCACTATGCATGAATTTTGTAAATGCTTTATTGATCCCATTTTCAACGGAATAATTGGAAAAATTAATATCAGCTTGTTTCATGACCTCTTTTTCCTGCTGTATATTGATTTGGGGCTTACATGAAATAATAACCAAAGGAAAAATAAGTAAGCAAATAATTTTCAAATTTTCAAATTGTCCCATTTTCAAATTTATTTATCAAATGCTTTCGTAAGGGGTAAACCCTTTCGGACTAATATCTTTTAAAGCTTCTTTAGGCGTATGATAAGCTTCACTGTCGTAAATACGTCTTAAAAGATCCTCCCTGAATTCGGGCGTTGCCAAATGAGCAATTCCCACAGCTCTTTCTGCCAGGTTCAACCCTTTAGGATTAAAAGCTCCGTTTTCAGTTACAATGATAACAGGGTCGGCAGATATAGCTGTAGTTGTAATTCCTTCGGGACACAGGTTCACTACTTTGGATTGTCCTTTTTCAGTAGTGGATTTCATCGCAATGATTGGATTCCCTCCTTTTGAAAGGTAGGAACCTCTTAAGTAGTCTGCCTGTCCGCCGATACCGCTATATACTTTTCTGGCTTTCAGCGAATCGGCCCAGATATTTCCATGCAGGTCAACTCCCATTGCACTATTGATGGCAGTCATGCGTGGTTGTTTTGCAATATTTACAATGCTGTTGGTAAAATCAGCCGGGCGGGTTTGAATAGAGCTATTGTAATGATACCAATCATAGCTTTTTTTACTATCAGCTAAAATGATGGATGCCGTTGAAAATCTGGTTTCAAGATATTTATTCGTCACTACTCCCGAATCTACTAAGCGCATCATTGCATCTGAGAATAGCTCAGTAAAGATTCCCAGATCCCGGACACCTTTTTTAATGATCCCGGAAGTAACTGCTTCCGGAACTTCTCCTATTCCGTATTGCAGAGTAGTTCCATCATGGATATATAGTTCTGTGATGAGCTCTCCAATGCGTAAAGCCCTTTCATCGGGTTGCTCAACCGGGCTTACCGGCATTTTATAATCTGTTTCGATCAGGTAATCAATTTCGCTTTCATGTAAGGTTGTTCCCAGTACAAAGGGCATTTGTTTATTTTTCTCAGCAATGATCACTCCCCCTTGTTGTTTAGCTATTTCAACGGCTGCCTGAACACCTTCTACAGTTGTTCCATAGCTGTAATTCCCGCCATTATCAGGCCCGCTAACCGAAATAAAAACTACATTTGGCTGAAGATTTTCCCTTACCTGTCGGGGAATGTCAGACAGATGAATTAACTGATATGAAGCACGCCCGTCGCCCATAGCTTCCCTGGATAAAGCTCCATTGAAAATGACCCGATGTGTAATGCGTTTGCAGACTTCATGTGTGAAAAGTTCCTGTAAATCTCCAAGCAGTAATACACTGAGTAAATCTACATTTTTAATATTCTTATCCTTTGCTAACTGTTTAAGTAAAACTTGCGGCGTGGCAGCGTTACCGGCAGTATAAATCGCACTCCCTTTTTTTATTATGCCGGAGTTTACTATCGATTCAACTTTTTTACAAATTTTCATAGGTGTGTAATAATTTATAGGTGTTCAAATAATTCGTTTATGTTACGGACAACTTTACAGTCGCATGCCTGTAAGCGTTCAAAGCTCTGATGCCCGTCTGCTATGAGTATGCAATGACACCCTATTGTTTTTGCGACTTCATAATCATGGATTGTATCTCCTATCAACAAACACTGATTAGGATTCAGGCTTAGTTCCTCAAAAATACGTAATGCATTCTGAACTTTGCCATTTGCAAAGTGATCCTCAATTCCTGAGATCCTTTCAAAATAATGATCAATATTTCTTTCAATTACAGATTGTTGCAAAGTATCCTGCTTCATCGCAGAAACGATGATCTGCTTTTCATACTTTTTTTGAAAATAACTAAGTATGTTTTCTACATTAGGATGAAGTTTAGCATCAGGGAGTAAGTTATTATAATGATCAATGAACTCATCTGCAGGTTTTTCAAAATCTTCCTTTGAAAAATCAAAGCCTGCTTTTACATAATAATCTTTTACCGGAAAAGTAAATATTTCTTTATACTTATCCAGACTGAGAGAGGCAATTCCTCTTCGCTTAAGGAGTTTGTTAATGATGCTGCGGCAAAGTTCGGTATCGTTTAATAAGGTTCCATTCCAATCCCAAATAATAGTCGTAATATCCATCTCGAGAATTTTAGCTTAGCTAAAATCCGAAAAAAATATCTAATTAGCAATGCCCTGGAAAATTAAAAATAAACAGGGTGGAATTTAAACTTTCCATCACTTCGCATTTCGATGGCAGGTAGTGGGAATTTAAGAAAACTCAGTGCATTAAAAACAATGTGTAAGAATTTTGAATTGGTTTTGATCTTGGTTAAATCTAAATCCAAAGCCAAATAATATTGCCTTCTTCTTTCAAACTGAGGGATGGGTTTCCCATTATGCTCCCATGCATTATGTATAGCACCTGTCATGCCATCTGCTCCGTAACCAAAAGCGATATTTAGCCATTTGGGGAACTTCGAACTTTTATTTAAAAAAGAATGAATATTGGCAGATGCCCAGAAGGTCATACCGTTATAATCTTTAATTAGTTGCTGAAATATATTCTTTCCCAATTGATCGGGACGATAATCGGCATATATGGTAGGGTTAAAAGAATATTTAAGTAGAATTCTTTGTTCCTGCCATAGTAATTGCTGGGAAATAAACAATGCGGAACCAAAGGTGTTTGCAACCAAATCTCCTGCAGAAGCTCCCCATTCTTCAGAAAAGCCATCCAGAATTTCAATAACTGTTAGATAAGCAAATCCGAGCATGCCACCATACCATGTAGCTTTTTTCTCGGAAAGTCCATTGTATCTCAAAGTGACATAACCGGCCCTTCCAATATTGTAAGTAGAAAAGGCATGTCCAACTTTATCCATGAACTTCCATTCACGATTATCATTTGTGAAATGGAAACCGCTTTGGGGGTGGTCTTTATACCATAAAGTATATAATCCAACCATAGAAACCGCATAAGCACCTGAGGCTGCAATAATGGTTGTTTTTAATCTCTTTTTATTTAAAGTATCAGGATAAATATTAAATGGATTTTTTTGTGAATATCCTGTTCTGACTATCAATAAGATGATGAATAAAATAGTAAGTTGACGATAAAACTTCATACTGAGAATGTCTTATTTCCAGATTTTCCTTTTATTTAATGCCCTTCTGTACTTTCTTGCATTTTCTTCATGTTGCTGATAGTTTTTGGCAAAGTTATGATAGCCCGATAAATCGTCTTTGGCACAAAAGTACAAATATTTATGTTTTTCATAATTCAATACAGCATCAATAGATGCAATGGAAGGAATACAAATAGGCCCCGGAGGAATACCTCCGTATTTGTAAGTGTTAAAAGGGGAGTCAATTTCTTTATGTTCATTTAAAACTCTCTTTACAGAAAAGTCCCCTAATGCATAAACCAGGGTTGGATCGGCTTGTAATCTCCATCCTCGGCTTAGGCGGTTGATATATACTCCGGCAATTCGTTTCTTTTCCGTATTTTTTTGAGTTTCTTTTTCAACGATAGAAGCTAAAGTGATTATTTCGGGGATGCTGAACTTTAGCTTTTCTGCTTTAGCTTTTCTGTCATCATTCCAGAAATTTTTAAATTCCCAGTGCATTCTTTTAATAAAATCTTTAGCAGTAATATCCCAAAAAACATTATAAGTGTTCGGAATGAAAATACACTTAATTGTATACTGATTAAACCCGAGTTCTTTCTGATAGCTTGTATCGTTTAAAAGGTTGACAATGGAAGCAGAATCTGCTTCGATTTGAAGGGCCACTTTTCTAGCGAGGTCATTAATTTTACGGACATTATTGAAAATTAACTTCATGGGAGTTTGATTTCCTGAACGTAATAAATTGAGTAATTCATTATTGTTCATGCCTTCTTTTAATATGTAGCGCCCGGGTTTTATATTATTGGGATAATTTTTCTTTTTGGCTAACCATTCAAAATTATTACGATGAATGATCATTCCTTTTTTGTAAAGGTTTGCTTTTACATCATCAAAGGTCGAACCTGTAGCGATATATAGAGAAGTTTCTTTGCCGTCTGTCCATACATTGGAACTATAAATTACCGTATAAATAATATAACCGACTACCAGAATTGCAACAAATACCAGGGCAATCAGATAAAGTAAAAAACGGTGAGCTTTAGATTTTTTTCGTCGTCCGCCATATTTAGAATGATAGTAAGCCATGATAATATTATTCTGTTAAAATGTATTGTAAAGTATATTCGTTAATCCAGTTTCCATTTCTAAGGTTCCAGTCTTTTTTTAATCCGATGGTTTTGAAATTCATTTTCTGAAACAAATTTAAACTAATCTGGTTATCTTCTTCAATATTACAATATAATTGATGCAGGTTTAAAGTTTCTTTAGTATATTTTATAAGAAGTTCAAGAGCTTCTGAAGCATAACCGTTCTTTCTTTTTTTGTGGTCAATTAAAATTCCGATCCCGGCTCTTCTGTTTAAAGGGTCGAAATCAAAAATATCTATACTGCCGATGGTTTCCGTTTTTTCGTTAGCAGTTAAATCAATCATAAGCCTTAGTTGGCGGGCTGCATAAATATTTTTGGTTGCATTCAGGACGTATTGTTCTATTTCAAATCTTGAAAAGGGGGCTAATGTATTGCTTAGATGCCAAACTTCGGTATTATTTTCCCATTCGAATATCTTGTCAACATCATGAGGTTCGATTGCCCTTAAGCTTATATTTTCAGATTTAATCATTATAAATCAATTTCTCCGGTAAATACAAATTTTGCAGGACCTTCCAGCCAAATGTTGAAGAATTTATCACCTGCTCTTTCAAAGATGATTTTTAGGTTTCCCCCCAAAACCTGAACATTAACGCTGCCACTTTGTATTTTATTTTTTATTGCATATGCTAAAACAGAAGCTGTAACTCCAGTGCCACAGGAGTAGGTTTCATTTTCCACACCTCTTTCATAGGTTCTGACAAATAGATCCCCATCTTTTTCTTCTACAAAATTTACATTGATGCCTTCTTCTTTATAGGTGTCATTATATCTAATGCTTTTGCCTTTATCAAAAACATTCAATGATTGCAAATTATCTACAAATTCAACATAGTGAGGGGATCCTGTATCTAACACATAGGATACTCCATCCATGGTGTAATCACTTACATCTGTCATATGGAGTTGAACCTGCCATTCATTCTTATCCTGATGTAAAACTTTTCCCTGATGTAATCCGTCAACGGCCATGAATGAAGTTTCATTTTCTATATCTTTTATGTAATGAGCAAAAGCGATAAGAGATCTTCCGCCATTGCCGCACATACTTCCTTCATAACCATTTGCATTGTAGTACTTCATTTCAAAATCTTGCTCTATGCTTTTATTATAAAGCATAAGTCCATCAGCTCCTACACCAAACCTGCGATCACAAATCAAACGAATCTGTTTGTGATTGAGGCAATATGTTCCCGATCTGTTATCGATAATGATAAAATCATTACCTGTTCCTTCAAATTTGTAAAACTTAGTTGACATGTTTCTGCTATATTGTCATGTAAGTTGGTGAATAAACGGTCTGTTTAAATTTTGATTTCAAATTTTTCAGTAAATTTTACCTGATTACAAAGATAAAAATAAATCAATTTGCTTATATTTCTTTAATGTTGGGCAGTTTAACAATTTTTAACAGTTAGTTCCCATACTTTTATAATGTGCAGGAACGTTTTTTGATATCGATATTTTGAACTTAAATTTTTGTGTTATGAAGAAATATTTTGGATTCGTTTTAGTAGCTGTATTAAGTGCAGCATCCGTTTTGGTTTTTTCAGAACTTGTAAAGAATAATAAAGAACCTGCTGAAAGTAGTTTTATCGATAATTCCGACGCCAATCAGGCTAATATATATCAAACAAAGTTTAATCCTGCCAAGGCTGTTATCGGACCAGATTTTAGAATCGCTGCAAAAAAATCAGTTGATGCAGTGGTACATATTAGGTCACAATTCATAAGAAAGAAAAATCGCTATAATGATTTCTTCGGAGATTTGCGAGATTTTTTTGAAAGAAGAAATTATAACCGAAGTCCTGAATATACTCCTTTTGTAGGATATGGTTCTGGTGTAATTATTTCGAGAGATGGATATATCGTTACCAATAATCATGTAGTTGAAGGCTCTTCTAAAATAGAAGTTACTTTAAATGATAAAAGATTGTATGAAGCAGAACTGATAGGATCAGATCCAAATACAGACTTGGCCCTGATAAAAATAAAAGAAAAAAATCTTCCTTTTTTAGTTTATGGGAACTCAGACAATTTAGATATAGGTGAATGGGTGTTAGCTGTGGGGAATCCTTTCAATCTGACATCTACTGTAACCGCAGGTATCGTTAGTGCTAAGGCCCGCAATATTAATATCCTTGGTTCTCAAACTGCTATAGAATCTTTTATTCAAACAGATGCAGTTGTTAATAGAGGAAATAGTGGTGGTGCTCTTGTAGATAATGACGGATATTTAGTTGGTATTAATGCTGCCATTGCTTCTCAAACAGGAACATATGAAGGCTATTCATTTGCTATTCCGGTAAACATTGTAAAGAAAATTGTAGATGACTTAAAAAAGTATGGGGAAGTTCAGCGTGCATTTATGGGGATTAGAATTCGGGAAATTGATGCTGACTTTGCTAAAGAAGAAGATATTGAACAGTTAAAAGGTGTTTATGTTGCATCTGTTGAAAATGGAAGTGGAGCTGATAATGCCGGATTAAAAAATGGAGACATCATTTTACGAATTGACGGAATTGATGTAAACAGCTCATCTAAACTATTAGAGGTTGTTGGGCAGCATCGTCCGGGTGACAAAATCAATGTTGTGGTATTAAGAGATAGTAAACAAAAAGTTTTTGATGTGGTATTACAAAATGCGGAAGGAAATACTAAAGTAGTTAAGAGAGAAGCAAATTTTACAATTGAGAAACTAGGAGCCATATTTGAGCAAGCCTCTTCAGCTGAGAAAAACAGATTAGGCATTAAGCAAGGTTTGAAAATTATTGAACTGAAAGATGGATTATTTAAAAATGGAGGTATTAGAAAAGGGTTTATCGTGCTTAAAATAAATGGTCAGCCAATGAACTCAAAACAGGATGTAACAAAGGCTATCAGTGATGTTGAAGATGATTTGCTCAGGGTGGAAGGTATATACCCTGGAGGGATGAGAATTATTTATGGATTTGAGTGGTAAATTATTTGGAATTGATTTAAATAATTTGTAACTTTTTCACAAATAAATCGTTAAAATTTTTAGACGGAGCTAAAGCCCCTATATTTGAATAGATAAGCAATTAAAGCTTATTTCCGAGAACAAAGATTAGAATATGAGACAATTAAAAATAACAAAGTCTATCACCAATAGAGAGACTGCTTCACTTGATAAATATTTGCAGGATATTGGGAAAGAAGAGTTGATTACAGCTGAGGAGGAGGTGAAACTCGCTCAACGTATTAAAGCTGGTGATCGTATTGCTTTGGAAAAACTTACCAAAGCAAACCTTCGATTCGTCGTTTCGGTGGCGAAACAATATCAAAATCAAGGATTGAGTTTGCCGGATTTAATTAATGAAGGTAATCTGGGCTTAATTAAAGCAGCTCAAAGATTTGATGAGACTCGTGGCTTTAAATTTATTTCCTATGCAGTTTGGTGGATTCGCCAGTCTATTTTACAGGCATTGGCTGAGCAGTCTCGAATTGTCAGGCTGCCTCTTAACCAGGTTGGGTCTTTAAATAAGATAAAAAAGGTGACTTCAAAATTAGAACAGGAATTTGAAAGAACTCCTTCTCCTGATGAAATTGCTGAATCATTGGAAATTCCTGAACATAAAATTGATGCTGCACTGAAGATCTCTACAAAATATGTATCCATGGATGCCCCTTTAACTCAGGATGAGGATATGAAATTCTTGGATGTTTTTGTAACTGAAGATGGATTACCTACTGATTCTGGTTTGTTAAAAGAATCTTTAGGTAAAGAAATTCAACGCTCACTTGCAACCCTTTCTGAAAAAGAAAGAGATGTGATCAATTTATATTATGGTATTGGTACTAATCATGAATATACTTTAGAAGAAATAGGCGCTAAATTTGATTTGACCCGCGAGAGAGTTAGACAAATAAAAGAGAAGGCGATTAGAAGACTGAAACACAATTCAAGAAGTAAATTGTTAAAAGTTTATCTTGGAGAATAATATAGGTATTTAGATATTTTTTATTAACATTAGGATTGCTGAAAAAAATCTTTTTTTGGTAATCCTATTTTTTTTATTTTTGAACGCAAAAGTGTATTAAATTTAAAGCGTTGAAAATTAACCTAATACGTAAACTATGAACAGTCCGTCAGACAAGAATTATCAGTATGAAGAATCGTTAAGCCACTGGTTGAATGATGAAAAGGTTGCAAATGAGCTGGTTGCAGTACTTAGTCAGTTGTTTAATGATAAGTCGATTGAACTTATCATGCATCGAAGTCAGTTATTAGACAGAACAGCAAGTGTAATTCTCTATAAGCATTCTTATGCTGAAAGAATTGTAAACAAAGTTTTAAAAGTATCTGATTCGCTGGAATTAGCTAAAGCAATTGGAAGGGCAGGTATTCAAAATGCCAGAATTGATATAGGCCGCTTAAACTTTGAATGGACTGAAGAAGGTGATAAATTTAATACCGTTGATGATTTTGTTGCTGAAAAACTAGCTTATCTTATTGGCAAAAAACCAACTTTTGACAAGCCTGTTGATGTTGTATTATTTGGGTTTGGGCGTATCGGAAGATTAGTTGCCAGGGAATTAATTATTCAGGGAAATGGTAGTCAGTTACGTGTTCGTGCTATTGTAACCAGAAATAATTCGGGAGATGCAATTCGTAAAAGAGCTTCATTATTCCGTCACGATTCAATTCATGGCCCCTTCCGTGGTATTGCAATAGAGAATATTGAAGAAGAGTCTCTTTATGTAAATGGGCATAAAATATTAATGCTTGAAGCTAAGCAACCTGAAGATCTTGATTATACAAAATATGGTATTGACAATGCATTGTTAATTGATAATACTGGTGTCTATCGGGATAAAGAAGCCTTAGGCCGTCACCTTAAAGCTAAAGGAATTTCAAAGGTTTTATTAACTGCACCTGCAAAAGGAAATGTGCCAAATATTGTTTACGGAGCAAATCACTTATCACATAATCCGGATGATTATGATATATGGTCAGCTGCATCATGTACTACAAATGCTGCAATTCCCGGATTGATGACTATCGAAAATAATTTGGGAATTGAAAAAGGACATCTTGAAACCATTCACTCATATACTAATGATCAAAACTTATTGGATAATTACCATAAGAAAAACCGTCGTGGACGTTCTGCTCCATTGAATATGGTTATTACGGAAACCGGAGCTGCAAAAGCTGCAGTAAAAGTTATTCCTGAACTGGAGGGTAAACTAACCGGTAATGCTGTACGTGTTCCTACGCCAAATGTGTCATTAGTAATTTTAACACTTACTGTAAAAAAACAAACTTCTTTGGAAGAAGTGAATGATTTATTCCTGCAAGCTTCATTAGGTGGAGGATTGGTAGAGCAAATTCGTTATTCAAATTCAGTAGAAGCTGTTTCTTCTGATTATATTGGAGATTCTGCTGCATGTATTTATGATAGTGTAGCTACAAAAGTATCTTCTGATGGAAAAAACATTGTACTGTATTTATGGTATGATAATGAGTTTGGATACACGATGCAGGTTATGCGTTTAGCTAAGCATATTGCTAAAGTGAAAAGTTACAGATATTATTAATAAAAATAGACACTTAAATATCAGGGCTGTTTTAGTCAGGGCGTGAATTGTTAATTGATTAAATACATGCATTTTACCTTTTGAAGAATTTTGCAAGTAAATTCACACCCTGACTTTTTGGACAGCCCCTTATTTTTTTTATTTTTGCATCGAAATAGCCCTTAGGGGTGTTTTTTTGTTTTATAGAAAACCCATTAAATCATGTCTCAAACGAAATACATTTTTGTTACAGGTGGAGTAAGTTCTTCTTTAGGTAAAGGAATCATTTCCGCTTCACTTGCCAAACTGTTACAAGCCAGAGGTTTTAAAGCAACCATTCAAAAATTGGATCCTTATATTAATATTGATCCCGGAACTTTAAACCCTTATGAGCATGGTGAATGTTACGTGACAGATGATGGTGCAGAAACAGATTTAGATTTGGGACACTATGAAAGGTTTTCTAATGTACCAACCTCACAAGCTAACAATGTAACTACCGGCCGAATTTATCAATCGGTCATTGATAAGGAAAGAAAAGGTGATTATTTGGGATCTACCGTTCAGGTGATTCCCCATATTACAGATGAAATCAAGAGATGTATTAAAATTCTTGGTGAATCTGGTAAATATGATTTTGTGATTACGGAAATTGGTGGTACTGTAGGTGATATCGAATCATTACCTTATATTGAAACTGTTCGTCAGATGAGATGGGAACTTGGAGAAAATTGTGCTGTAATCCATCTTACGCTTGTACCTTATTTAGCTGCTGCAGGTGAGCTTAAAACGAAACCGACACAACACTCAGTAAAAACTTTGCTTGAACAGGGAGTTCAACCAGATATTATTGTATGCAGAACTGAGCATTCCTTGAACGAAGGTTTACGAAAAAAGATTGCATTATTCTGTAATGTGTCTCCAAGTGCTGTTATTGAATCTATTGATGCACCTTCGATTTATGATGTTCCAATTTTGATGAAATCAGAAGGACTGGATGTTGAGGTTTTAAATAAAACAAATACTCCAATTAAAACAGAACCGGATCTTGCAAATTGGGAAAACTTTCTTTATAAATTGAAACATCCTAAACATGAAGTTAATATTGGTTTAGTGGGGAAATATGTGGAGCTTAAAGATGCTTATAAGTCAATAACCGAAGCTTTTGTTCATGCGAGTACCAGTAATGATTGTAAAGTGAATGTACGCATGGTCCATTCTGAAAGTATTTGCGGAGATTGTATTGATGAGCATTTAAAGGGGCTTGATGGAATTTTGGTTGCACCCGGTTTTGGACACAGAGGCATTGAAGGAAAAATTAGTGCCATTAAATACGCTCGTGAAAACAACATCCCGTTTTTAGGAATTTGCCTGGGAATGCAATGTGCCGTAATTGAATTTGCCAGAAATGTACTCGGACATAAAGATGCTCATTCAACAGAGATGAATCCGGAAACCAAATATCCGGTTATAGATATTATGGAAGAGCAAAAGAAAATAAGTAATTTAGGTGGTACAATGCGTTTAGGAACTTATCAGTGTAAAATTGAAAAAGGTTCTAAATTAATTGGAATTTATAATACTGACGAAATTCAGGAAAGACATCGCCATCGTTATGAATTTAATAATGCTTATTTAGAGGAATATAAAAAGGTTGGATTAAAACCTGTAGGAATCAATACTAAGAATAACCTGGTTGAGGTTGTTGAGTTGGAACAGCATCCGTGGTTTATAGGAGTTCAGTTCCATCCTGAATATAAGAGTACAGTGGCTAACCCGCATCCATTATTTGTAAACTTTGTAAAAGCTGCCCTTGACAATAAGTCATAGTTTTTAATCGGTATAATTATTGATCAAGAAAATTGTCTTAGAAAAATATTATAAATGAATAGAAATAACTTAATAGGGATTTTATTAATCGGTGCTATTTTTATTGTGTGGACCGTTTGGATGACTCCTTCTAAAGAAGAGCAACTTAAGGAAAAACATCGCCGTGATTCAATTGCTCAGGTACAAAAGGAACAAAGAATAAAAGCTGAATCTTTACAAAAACTTAGAGAGGCTGAGAAACAAAAAAGTATTGAGGATAATACTGCTGCAGAAAATATTACTACGGATGTTTCCTCTGGTAGTGTTGACCGTGCTAAATTCGGAACCTTTGCAAATTCTTCTGTTGGCGAAGAAAAAATATATGAAGTTGAATCGGAATTGTTGAAGTTGAAGTTTACAAATAAAGGAGGGAAGGTTCTTTATGCTGAATTAAAAAATTATCAGACTTTCGATTCTTTGCCTCTGATATTATTTGAAGATAACCCATTTAATAAATTTAACCTTTCATTCTATCAGGAACGCCAGATTTTAAATACCGAAGATTTCTATTTTAAACCGGTATTTCCTTCCGGAAATCCGGATCAGACTAAGTTTACTGTTGGAAAAGATGAAGAATTTAAGTTCGGATTAAGATTATATGCCGATGCTGATGAGGCCAACTTAAACCCTGATAGCTATATAGAATTCCAATATATCATCAAAGGTGGTGAATATATGATGGATTATAATATCAATATGGTTGGTTTGAAAGATCATGTTTCTCCAAATTGGGATTACCTGAACCTGGATTGGAAAATGCATATGCGTAAACAGGAAAAAATAAAAGACAGATGGAATGGCCCAACGGTTTATTACAAATATTTTGAAGATGATGTAGATTATTTGTCTGAAACAAGTGATGATGAAGAAGACCTAAAAACATCGGTGAAATGGATTTCCTATAAGCAACACTTTTTCTCTACGACTTTAATTGCAAAAGATAAGTTTGATAACGCAAGTATTAAAACTTATGAAGATGAAAACTTTGTAGATAAAGGAAGGTATCTAAATTCAGTGGAGTCGGAAATTGCAATACCATTTAGATATGGTATTGATCAAAGCCTGGAGTTCTCATTTTATTTTGGCCCAAATAAGTTTAAAGAGTTACGTCAATATAAATTAGATCTTGAGAGACAAATTCCATTAGGTTGGAGTTTCTTCCTGTTATCATGGATAAATATTTATGCTGTAATTCCGGTATTTAATTTCCTTGGTAGCTTTGGATGGAATTACGGTATCATTATATTGGTGCTCACTATATTATTGAAAATTGTATTGTTCCCAATTGCTTATAAAACTTATAAATCTACGGCCAAAATGAGAGTGTTAAAACCTGAGATTGATGAGATAAGCAAGAAATATCCTAAAAAGGAAGATGCCATGAAGAAGCAGCAGGCTACCATGGCATTGTATAAAAAAGCCGGGGTGAACCCCATGGCTGGATGTGTACCTATGCTTCTGCAAATGCCAATTTTATTTGCAATGTTTAGATTCTTCCCATCCTCTATTGAGCTAAGACAACAATCATTTCTATGGGCTACTGATTTATCTTCTTATGATGCAATTGTTTCGTGGACAACAAATATTCCTTTGATCTCGCAGTTTTACGGAAATCATATAAGTTTATTTACCTTGCTAATGACAATTTCTACTATTTTCTATACTAGGATAAATAATCAAATGATGGCTTCAAACCAGCAAATGCCCGGTATGAAAACGATGATGTATTTAATGCCGATTATGTTTTTAGGTATATTCAATAATTATGCATCCGGTTTGAGTTATTATTACTTACTTGCTAACCTGATTACGTTTGGACAGATGTTCTTAATCAGAAGAACAATTGATGAGAAAAAAATTCTTGCACAAATAGAATTGAATAAGAAAAAGAAGCCTAAAAAGTCAGGATTCCAAAAAAGATTGGAAGAAGCTGCTAAACAAAGAGGATATAAACCTCCCAAACCTTAACTAAAATATTTACAAAAGGTCGCTATTTAGACGGCCTTTTTTATTTATGGAGAGATTTTTGTAGTATAATGAGATTTTTTGTGAATATAATTTAATTAGTTTGAAGTAGCTTGATTAACTTAGCCATAAATAATTTATAAATGAGGTTAGCCTGTTTTATTGCTGTGTTTTTGACTATATTGTTTGGTTCCCTGGAAGCTCAAACAATAAAAGTGTTGAATAGTAGAACAAATAATGGAATTAAATATGTTGCTGTATTTAGTCCTGATAAAAAAATTAAAGGCTTAACAGATCGTAGAGGCAGGTTTGACATTTCTATGTTCAAGGAGACAGATACTTTATGTTTTCAACATGCATCATTTCGTGATAAAAAAATTCCATACTCAAAACTGAAGTCTTTAAAATTTAAAGTTCTTTTGGATGAGAAATTAATTGATCTTAG
This sequence comes from Bacteroidales bacterium, assembly GCA_028280405.1. Classification (GTDB taxonomy): domain Bacteria; phylum Bacteroidota; class Bacteroidia; order Bacteroidales. Next base: position 12,570 of record JANQLW010000067.1, on the reverse strand, counting down.
CGAAATTGTAATTTCTGCCAATAAATGGGAACAAAAGAAAAGCGAAGTACCGAATAAGATTACTGCAATTGGCAATAAAAAAATAGAATTCTACAACCCCCAAACTTCAGCTGATTTGTTGGGTGCTTCTAATGAAGTATTTGTTCAAAAAAGCCAGATGGGAGGGGGAAGCCCGATGATAAGAGGTTTTGCTGCCAATTCCGTATTGCTTGTGATTGATGGTGTGAGAATGAATAATGCGATTTATCGTAGTGGAAACCTTCAAAATGTAATTACGATTGATCCTAATATTATTGAAAATGCTGAAGTTATATTTGGTCCTGGATCTATTATTTATGGTAGTGATGCATTAGGTGGAGTAATGGATTTTCATACTAAAAAGGTAAGGCTGAATTCAGAAGATGACAAGAAATTTTCCTATAACCTGATGAGTAGATTTGCAACAGCTAATTTGGAGAAATCTTTTCATTTCGATATTACTCATCATGGTTCCGTATGGGGATTTTTAACTTCATTAACAGTCAGTGACTATGAAGATCTGAGACAGGGTGCTTATGGCAGGCCTGAATTTGATCGTCCTGATTATATTAAAGTAGAAAATGCTGTGGATCGTTTAATAACAGGAAGCAATCCTAATGTTCAGAATGGATCAGCTTATAATCAATTGAATTTTCTGCAAAAATTCAGGTTTCGTCCAAATGATAACCTGGATATGAATTATACTTTTTCAGTTTCTACTTCAACTGATATACCCAGATATGACAGATTAATTCAAACAAAAAATGATCAATTAAGATATAGTGAATGGTATTATGGGCCTCAGTTTTGGCTATTCAATTTGTTAAATATAAAGCTTCAAAAACCAAATAATTTTTATAATGCTGCACAGCTAAATCTTGCTTATCAGAATATTGAAGAAAGCAGGTATAGCAGAAAATTCGGAACTGATAAGCTAAAATCACAAATTGAAAATGTAGATGTATTTTCTTTGAATTTTGACTTTGATAAACCTGTTGGTAGAAAATCAACCTTGTTTTATGGAGTAGAGATGCTTTATAATGAGGTACAATCAAATGCATACAATAAATATTTGTTAGATCAATCTACAGAGCCTATTGCAACCAGGTATCCTGATGGAGGCAGTAAATATTATTCATATGCTTTGTACGCAAGCTTCAAAACAAACTTAAGTGAAAAATTTACATTGATAGGTGGTGCCAGATATAGTTATTTAAAGCTGAATTCTAAATTTGTAGATAAAACTTTTTTCAATTTTCCTTATGATAAAATTGTTATTGATAAATCTTCATTTATTGGAAGCTTTGGTTTAGTATACAGACCTTCAGAGTCCGCACAAATCAATTTAAATGCCGCTAATGGATTCAGAGCTCCGAACCTTGATGATGTTGCCAAAATTTTTGATTCGACTCCCGGAAATATCATTATGCCAAATGAGAATTTAAAAGAGGAACAAGCCTATAATTTTGATTTGGGTTATATTCAGAAAATAGGGGAGACCGCAAAGTTAAATACAGTTATTTTTTATACATACTTGGATGATGCGATGATACGCCAGGATCATACCTTTAATGGGCAAACTCATATTATGTATGATGGGGAATTAAGCCGTGTTCAGGCTATTGTAAATGCCGGTAGTGCCAATATATATGGAGGTAGCCTTTCCTTGGAGTTATTATTGTCCCAAAGTCTAAAATTACATACTACCCATTCAGTAACTTTTGGCTCTGATAGTAATGATGAACCCATCAGGCATGTTGCTCCGGCATTTGGAAACTTGGGGTTAACTTATGAAAAGAATGATTTTATCCTGGATTTTTATATAAATTATAATGGAGAAATTTCATTTGATAATTTAGCCAGTTCTGAAAAAGATAAAGCATATCTGTATAGCATTGATGCATCAGGAAATCCATTTAGCCCGGCCTGGTATACATTGAATTTAAAATCTTCTTATAAACTTAATAGGTACTTACGGTTAAATTTTGGTCTTGAAAATATATTTGATAAGCGCTATAGACCTTATTCTTCGGGAATTTCAGCAAGTGGCAGAAATTTCTATTGTGCTCTCCGAATGAAATTTTAAGTAATTGTATACCTGATTTATTTGCAGTTTTTTATAGATTATTGTATATTAGCCTGATAACTTAACTTGATGGCCTAAATTTTTTTGATATGAAAAAACTAAAATTATTGTCGATTTTTGCAATTCTGCTTGCAATAACATTCTCTTGTTCAGACAAAATTGACCCTGATACTCCTGATCCCGGAGATGAATTATTAATTACAGAATTTAACCTGTCGCCTGATTTCACTTGGGAAACTACTAAAAATTATACTTTCCGTTTAAATGGTGGTGATGGTGAAGTGGTAAGGATTACTTCTTTAGATGAAAGCGTAGTTTTTCATAAAAGTACTGTAATGGATGATGGAGGGTATACCGTAAATCTACGCCTGCCTACTTATGTAAATTCTGTTATGGTTAATGATCAGGAAGTTGCATTGGGAGGAACTGAAGTGCAGGTTGATTTAGATTTGAAAGCAAAACTAGTCAACAGAGTATTAAGCTTTGATGGTGTAGATGATTATGTTGATTTAGGAGATATTTCTGAGTTGAATGGTGTACAAACATTTACTATTGAAGGAAGATTCTATCCTACCAGTGTTACAGGTACATATAATATTTTTAGTAAAGTAATAGATGCAACACATGATATTCGTATAAGAATGGATGGTGGAAGCTTCTTTGTTGAAATTGGAGATGGTTCTGATTTTATTTATGAATGGACAAACTTCAGTACAACATTTACAACGCCACAATGGATTCATTTTGCAGTAACTTATGATGGGTTTGCTGTAGGATTGACAAACCGGTTAAAAATGTATTTTAATGGAACAGAAATAACTACTAATTTAACTGATTCAGGAACACTTCCTACTAATACTGATGATTTAAGTGGTTATGATGCATTATTATCTTCTACAGCTGATTTCTTTGCCGGATCCATGGATGAATTCAGAATCTGGGATGATGTAAGAACATCAGGTGAAATTTCTGCCAATATGAACAAAAAGATTATTGATCCATCTGCTGATGCAAGTTTAATTGCATATTATAGAATGGATGAAGGTACAGGTACTACTCTTGGAGATGATAAAGGTAGTTACGATGGTACTATCTATGGTGCAAGTTGGGGGAACTATGATGATGGATGGGATAGTGATGGTGATGGCATTGATGATGATGATGATGAATTTTGGAATGATCCATTAAGAGCTCACATTAATTATTATCCTGCAGCGGATACAGGAACTGTTGTTTTCGAAGATTTATGGCCTGGATTTGGTGATTATGATTGCAATGATCTTGTAATGGGTTATCAATTTAAAACCATAACAAGTGCTACAAATACTGTAACAGAAGTTTATGGCTTCTTTGAATTAAGAGCTCATGGAGCCCAATTAAATAATGGATTTGGATTTAGGTTAGATAATGCTGTATCTGGTCTAAATAGTGATCTGACAGTTACAGGTTATAGCAAAACCGGTAGTGCAGTAACACTTGGAGCTAGTGGCCTTGAAACAGGAAATACTAAACCTGTAGTTATTGTTATGGATGAGGTAAAAGCATTAATGGACAACTTCGTAAATACTGGAGAGGGTTCTTGGTCTGCTAAAGCTGCACCTGTTCCAATTACAGTAAAAATGGAAGTGCCTACCGGTACATATGATGCCAATGACTTTGATTTGGACGACTGGAATCCATTTATTTTTGTTGACCAGGTCAGAGGGCATGAAATTCACTTATTAGATCGTGTGCCTACAAGTAAGGTGGATAATTCATTGTTTGGTACTGTGCAGGATAGCTCTGTAATTGCTAATGGAAAGTATTATAGATCAAAAGATTTATTGCCATGGGCACTTGAATTCCCAACTGAATTTGAATATCCTTTCGAGAAAAAAGAGATCACAAGAGCTTATCTTAAATTCCAGGCCTGGGCTGAATCCGGTGGTGTTAGTTTCACTGATTGGTACTCAAATACAGGCTCCGGATATAGAGATAGCCAGTGGATTTATAAGTAAAATTTAATTATTCAATATAAAAAAAGACTGCTAAAACAGCAGTCTTTTTTTTATACTAAATTCTAATATTGGGAATTGTTCTATATGTAAGATTTTTTTATATCTTTGTAATATTAGTCAACAATAAAAAATATTTACGAGATAATAATTGAAAGCATACAATATGAAAAAGATTTTAATGATTGTATTTATCGGGATTATTGCATATTCATGTAATAATAAGTTTGGAGATACTCCGGATCCTGAACCAACTACAGATATGCAAAATATGAGCATAGCTGACGGATTTAATTTTGAGAATACCAAGGATGTGGAACTTGAAATTAAGCTTCCTTCTCATATGATTTTTACGAATCAGAAATCCAGAATTGATATTTATTATTTGAATGGAGATGAAAAAAATCTTATTTCTTCCGTTTCTTGTGATGACAAGGGAGAATATAAGGGGAGTATTAGAATCCCGGCTTTTATTAATGAGATTGTCATTGAAAATGTAGCAGGAGAAATTACAAAATCATTGGAAGCAGCTTCCTCCCTAAAATCTGCTATAATTATTGATTTTGATAGTGAGTATTCCAGTGAAGAACCTCAGACAGCTCCTGAGAACGAATCAGCCTTGAAAAATGAGTTTACGGGAAATAGTTATGGAGGAGTTATTTCATACTTAAAAGCTACTGCCAATATTATTGGAAATGGAACTTTTGATGACAATGATTTTGGTTCGATAACGAACTGGAATTCAGCTTTGGTTGTTGACCAAAAATGGCATATTACCAGCCAGTTAAATGGATATGTAACACAAGCTGATGAAAGTGGAAATAAATATTTGAAGATTACCCGACCTGCATCATACAGATATGGAGGTGTTGCTCAATTGGTGAATGCCAGCCCTGGTGACAGGATTACCTTTAGTGCTGATATCAGAATACAAGGCAGTGGAACTAAAAGAGCATATTTATATATTATTCCCAGAAGATCTAATGGTTCGCCGATTGCTTATTATTCTAGAACAGTTAGCTCTACCGGCAATACCTGGAGAAATTATTCTGTAGCAGCCAATATGCCTAATGGTACGGCTTCTTGTGAAATATTATTATGGAATCATATTTATGGAGGTGAAATTAATTATGATAATGTTATTGTAACCGGCCCTGTTTTAGATCAGGATAATGACGGAGTTAATGATGATGAGGATGAATATCCAAATGATAGTGAAAGAGCTTTTAATAGTTACTATCCTTCAAATTCAACCTATACTTCAATAGCTTTTGAAGATAACTGGCCTGGAAGGGGAGATTATGATTTTAATGATTTGGTTGTTGATTGCAGATATAAAAGAGTATTAAATAGTTCTAATGCACTAAAAGACCTTGATGTTGAAATCATTTATAAAGCTGCAGGAGCTACTTTAGAAAATGGATTCGGGTTTGAGGTAAATACTCCGCCAGCTAATGTAGTGGAAGTTACCGGACAAACTTTAACTAAGTCTTATATTACTCTACTCGGAACAAATAAACCTGAAGCAGGCCAAGCTAAAGCAACTTTTATTGCTACTGATAATGTGTTTAATAAACTCAATCATCCGGGCTCAGGTATTGGAGTAAATACAACTCCTGGGGCTACTTATGTTGAGCCGGTTACTCAAAATATCCATATAGAATTTCAAACTGCAGTTTCTGTAAATGATGCTGGATTACCTCCTTATAATCCTTTTATGATTGTCAATGGAGACAGAGGAAGAGAAATTCATTTACCGGATTATACGCCTACCAGTTTAGCTAATCAGGCATATTTCGGAACCCAACATGACGATACTCAAATAGGAACGAAGTACTATAAAACTTCAAATAATTTACCATGGGCAATTAATATTCCAGTAAGTTTTGATTATCCAAATGAGAAGGTTGAAGTAATAAAAGCTCATCTGAAATTTCAGGAATGGGCGGAGAGTGCCGGATCGTTATTCCCTGACTGGTATCTAGATAATTCAGGATATAGGAACTCTGGAAATATCTATGTCAACAACTAAGAAATTATTAATAAACTAAAAGAGATTGTCCAAACAGTCAGGGTGTGAATTTACTTGCAAAATTCTTCAAAAAATAAAATGCATGTATTTAATCAATTAACAATTCACGCCCTGACTAAAAATCAATTTTTTACACTTTTTAAGCACCCTCTTTTTTCATGCTTGATATCTTTTTATGAAGATCAAGAATCTGAGGGATGACAAGCTTACCGTCATTATAGATCGTGAAATCTGCTAACTTGATTTTTTCTTCATCTGATAATTGATTGTTCATCCTTTTGAGAATCTCGGTTTCCTTTATCTTATCTCTTTTAGAAATTCTTTTAATTCTTATACTTTTTTCAGCATACACGTTTATACTAAGGTCCACATATTTATCAAAGCCACTTTCGAAAAGTATAGCAGCTTCAATAATTGCATATTTCGAATTGTTTTGATGGTCAAGCCATTTTGTAAATGCTTGATAAACTTCCGGGTGAATTAAATCGTTTAATAATCCCAGTTTTTGCTTGTTACCAAATACGGTGGAAGCAAGTTTTTTATTATCTATTTCCCCCTCAGTATTCAATATTTCTTTTCCTAATACTTCTGTTATTATGTTTGTTAGTTTTTTGTTGTGAAGAATTTTTTTTGCTTCAATATCTGCATAAAAAACAGGAATGCCTAATGATTCAAATACCATACAAATGATTGATTTGCCACTGCCAATATTACCCGTTAATCCTATTATTATCATTATTTTAAAAATAAATGTTCAACACTTTGAGGATGAATATTCGTAATCTTTATATAGGAAGGCTGCTGAAATATCTTAATATTTTGCCATTTTTTAGTTGAATCAAATTGAATCCCTGCACTGATCATTTCTGTTTTAAAACTGGTGAAATCTTTCAATGCAATTAAATATGTAATTTTAGCATTTTCCGGGAATAATTTTATTGGCCGTTCAGGAGGGCCTTTGATTTCAATAGGTACATTGACCACTCCTTCTGTAAATTTTTCAATAGGAATACTTATTTCAACACTATCATGAGACAAATTTAAATTGTTATTCGATATAGGTGGGCTAATGTGTACTTTGGTTTTTACAGACTTATCTAATTCGTTAAAATTTATTTTAGAAGTTTTAACGGATGTGATGGTGTCAATTAAAGAAGGTGGCCCGGAAATTATTACCGATTCAGGATAAATATGTATATCGCCATATACTTGATGTTGAGTTTTTAAGCTGTATTCAATATTGCTGATTACTTTAATCTCTTTTGTTGAAATATCTTCTAAAATGAAATGCAAGGTATCCGGTAAAATTTCTATGACCTTATCCGTGAAATCTATTTGTTGCCTGATCTGATATTTGATATTCTCAGTAAGAATATAATTGCCTAATGAATATCTGTTCTTATTAATTCTTTTTCCTGCCAGATTTATATTGATCGTTTTTTTTCGTTTAAAGAAAGTAAGATTCATCAAATCAAACCCTCTGGAATTTAGTTTTAGCAATACAACAGTATCTAATGATTTAGTGAGTATTTGTTCTTGTGGTGGATTAGAATATGATATCGGGAAAATTATTTCTTTAGTATAATCTTGCGACATTTTAATCATTAACCAAATAAAAAGAGATATAGATAAACAAATTAAGAAGATAGGAACCTTTGATTTGTTAGTGATCGCTTTCTTTTCACTAAAATGTTTAATGATATTTAAAATCTCTCTTTTCAAGATCATTTTTTATGCAAGATAATAAAAAAAGGAACCTTTAATTAAAGATCCCTTTTTGATGAAATTTCTTTAAATATTATTTTTTTTCTCCTAATTGGCTTCCTCCTTCTCCTGCAATTGCAGATTTTTCAATAACTATTCTAATGTTAGGAGATATTTCAATAATAAAAGTTGTTTCTTTTACTTCAGCAATTTTCCCATGAATACCACCTATGGTAATGATTCTGTCCCCTTTCTTAAGTGCTTCTCTGTATTTTCTTTGTTCTTTTGTTTTTTTCATTTGCGGACGAATGAAAAACAAATAGAATACTACAACGATAAGAATTAAAGGTAGGAATGACATAAAACCTCCAGACTCTTGTCCTTCCTGTGGCATAAATAATAAAAAGTTTAAAAAGTTCATTTGCGTAAATTTTATTTGCTGCAAAAATATAAAAAAACAGAGAAATATATTATTTATTACTTCCTAAAATGCTAATACTTCCTTTAAATATATCATCTTCAAATTTGCCGTGGCATTTTAAAATATAGAAATATACACCATCTGATAAATTATCTCCACCCCAATCATTTAGATAGTTGGAAGACTTATAAACTTCTTGTCCCCATCTGTTAAGGATAACCAATTCATTACTTATATAGAAATCGTTTATTAAAGAGTATGAAGCATCAATAGAAGAACTATTCTTTGACTCCTGACTGGTGATAATTAGCTTGTCATTTATTCCATCTCCATTTGGAGTGATCACATTAGGAATAAATAGCTTTACTGATTTTACCTTAACCTGGTGTGCAAAGGTTGTATCGCAATTTTCAGCATATTTAATTTTTAATGAAGCAAAATAGTTATTTACAGCTGAATAAGTATGTACCGGAGCCTTAATATCTGTAGTGTTATTGTCTCCAAAATTCCATAACCATTCCGTAACCGGATTAGTATCCTCTTCTGAGTTTTCAAAGGAGAACTGGACATCAGGTTTTTGAATGTATACAGTATCGCCTGGGAAAGTTTTAATTGTTAATTTTGGAGCTTTCATAACATCCACTATATATGAAGTATCCAATTTAATACCATTGGCATCAGTAATAGTAATATTATATTTCCCTCCACAAAGTTTGATTGCAATACTATGGTCATCAGGATCATTTTCGGCTCCCTTCCAATCAAATGAATAAGGTTCGGCTCCTCCGCTAACTTCTACTTTTATGATGCCATCACATTTACTGGAACATCCAATATTTAATTGAGTGAAATTTGCAGTAAGTTGGGCAAGTAGTCCTATGGGGAAAAATAATAATATGAGTGCAATGGTTTTTTTCATCTATTTAATAAAATTATGGTGACTTAAAATTAGTAAAATTAACGACCAATAGCATCAAATTATTATTTACAAAAAAGGAGTGCTTTATTAGCACCCCTTTTAGTGTTAAAATCCAAATTTTTTATACTAACTAATTGCAGTGAGGGCAATTAGATTCAATAGCTGCATCTACTTTATAATTAGCCTCGACACAGTCTATAGGTTCACAACAAGTATGACATACTCTTTTAAAAGCTGTAAAGTCGATCAGTTCAATATCAATTGAAAGGAAGCCTTCTTTTACAGGCTCTTCTCTTAGTAAATCAGTACTTAAGTATTTTTTATTGTCATCAGAGAATACGGTAACAACCACTTTATCTTTCCCTAATTTTTCCTGTACCATTAATGCTCCAATGAAGTTCGCTCCGGAAGAGATCCCTACCCCAATTCCTAATTTATTAGCAAGCATTTGAGCCATAATAATAGCATCACCATCATCAACAGCAATAACTTCATCAAGTTCGTTAAGTTTTACAATTGAAGGAATGAATTCATCAGAAATACCTTGAACTCTGTGTTTTCCTACTTTATATCCGGTTGTAAGAGTCGGTGAATTTGACGGCTCAAGAGGATATAGCTTAATATCAGGATTTTGCTCTCTTAAAAATTTACCCGCACCCATAATGGTTCCTCCGGTTCCAACACCGGCAATAAATGCATCCGGAGTAAGGTTTCTGTATTTTAACTGATGGAAAATTTCCGGGCCGGTAGTGTTATAGTGAGCCTGACAGTTATCTTCATTTGAGAATTGGCTGGGCAAGAACCCTCCGGTTTTTTCAGCTTTTTTATTAGCCATTTCAATGCTGCCTAAAAATCCACCTTCTTCTTTACTTACGAGAGTGATTTCTGCTCCTAAACTTCTAATTAGGTTCTTTCTTTCCATACTCATCCAATCCGGCATGTAAATATGAACCTGATGTCCTAATGCTCTTCCAATAGCTGAGAATGCAATACCTGTGTTACCACTTGTAGCTTCATAAATAGGAGCATCTTCTTTTAGGACACCTTTTTCATAAGCTTTTGTTAAAATATGAAAGGCCATTCTGTCTTTGATACTACCTGTCATATTCAAGTTTTCTGCCTTAGCATAAATAACTCTATCTTCTCCTTTGTATTTGAAATTTATTTCTAATAACGGAGTGTTCCCAATAAGGTTCTTTAATTTTTTTGTCTTTTCGGTATCCATTAATTTTTAAGTTTTGTGATTAGTATATACGCCAAAACTCTCTGTGAGAGTGAATTTAAATTTCTAGGCTCTTTCCTATAGAAGTGCGACAAATTTAGAAAAAAGGTGAACCATCCAATTGTGTAAAAAATATGATATATATCATGTTTTGTTAAATATCATGCTTCTAAATTAGGTCTTTGGAAGGATTTTTGTCAAGCGGAAGCCTGAGAGTTTTGTTTTGTGTTTAAGTGACAGAAATACAATGATATATATTCTGTTTTTATTGGTATTTGCCTTCTCTTTTTCTTATATAGTTAGAATATTTGCAATATTTAACCTTTGTAATTTTTACTCATTTAAAATAACAAAATCAAGCCTAGCTATTACGTAAAGGACGCTAAGTTTTTCACTACGCTAAGATTAAAGGTAATTGAAAATTGCAGGAGCAATCTCTTATCGTTAATCGCTAATTCTTACCTTGTCGGTCAGTGATAAGAAATTGTAATAGTTAACCGGTATTAGTTAGTGAGTATATGTTTCTATTTTCTCAACCAGGGATTCTAAAGAAGCCACATTGATATTGGGTTTAATACTCCATTCTTGTGAGATGGGGGAGACAATAAAATTCATGTCAGAGCTTAAATCATTAAAAGCAATACGATTCCCTTTGGTTATGGACGGTGATAGTGAATTTTTACACTCAATGGAGAATGTAAAGCCTTTAATTTCCATGATAAAATCGATTTCAGCCCCATTACTTGTTCTGTAATAGCTCAATAGGCTTTTAGGGAAATGTGAAATCAGATGTGTTAAGACTATACTTTCCCATAAGCTGCCAAAAACAGGATGGCCCGCAATTTTCTCAAAATTATCCTGATATAATAGTGCATTGATGATACCGGTATCTGTCAGGTAAATTTTGGGGGCTTTTACCAATCGTTTAGCTGTATTGCCCATAAAGGGTGGAAGCATTTTTATCATATAGGTTGATTCCAGCAAATTGATATAGTTCCGAATTGTTGTATGACTAATACCCAAAGAATTTCCCAATGATGAGTAGTTTAGCGTTTGGCCATTGAAATGGGCAAGCATTTGCCATAGTCTTCTCATTGTTGAAGTTGAAAAACCAGACCAAAATGCTAAATCCTTTTCAAGAAAGGTGGTTATGAAATTATAACGCCATTCCAGCGATAATATTTCGTCTTTTTGTAAAATACTTTTTGGAAATCCCCCTTTCACTAAAAAATCATGTAAAGAAGAATAGGTTTTGATTTCATCCCATATAAAAGGCATTAATGTGTAATAACTAATTCTGCCTGCTAAAGATTCGGAGCTTTGTTTTAAGAGCTCGCGAGTAGCAGATCCTGTAATAATAAAATGAGAATTTCCTCCCCATTCATCTACAAGACTTCGGATTAAAGGGAAAATTTCTTTTTTCCTTTGTATTTCATCCAAGAAAATAAGTTTCCCTTTTTGAGCTGAAAGAAACCATTCGGCATCCTTTAACTTTTCAAGATCGGATGGCCTTTCCAGATCAAGAGAAATGGCATTGGGTATTGATTCAAGAATATGTTTAACCAATGTTGATTTCCCACTCTGTCTTGGTCCTAATATAGCTGTTACCGGATAATTGGCAATGCTTTTTATAACTTTTGGTTCTATGAAGCGATTAATATACATTTTAAAATTTACTCTAATTATGCAAATTTAATATTCTTTTTTCAATTTACATGGTAAATGTATGGGCTATTTTTGAATTTATGTATTTCCCGGAGGAGCTAATTACCTCCGGGTTGTTGTTTTTAAGTGTTTGATATCTATGTGATTTGTTATAAGATTTAACATGTGAGGAATGTCATTCCTCAGGTAAAACCCTGGAACCTGCTGGCATAGATTCCGGGGAAAATATTCCTGCCTGCCGCAGGCAGGAATCAATTTAATTAAGGAGAGATTATTATTTGAAATGTTTTTTACAGACAGGCAAAGCCTGTTTAGATATAGAATGGGTAACAGGGAACCGATCCTTCGGTTTTTAATTCCTTTGTATGTTTATTCTAACTGATATCAGATAAACAATAAAGAGGATCGGTTCCCATAGCCGTCAATTTAAGGGAATTTTGCTTAGGATCATCATAGGTGTAAGCTTTCCTTTCTTTTTTTCTTTTCTACATTTTGAGATCAATACTTCA
>JANQLW010000066.1 GCA_028280405.1 Bacteroidales bacterium | reverse complement strand
AAGTATTGATCTCAAAATGTAGAAAAGAAAAAAAGAAAGGAAAGCTTACACCTATGATGATCCTAAGCAAAATTCCCTTAAATTGACGGCTATGGGAAGCAATCCTATTATTTCTATGAAGAAAGGATTGCTTCCCTGGGGCTGTAATCGATATTCAATATTCTAAATTCTTTATCCAAATTTTATCAACTCCCTCAGGATGACATGGAGCTTCAATTACTAATGCTTTATATCCAAAGCCTCTTTACGGGAATTGATCTTCAGTTTTGAATAAATATTGCTTACATGGGTTTTTACAGTACTGATTCCAATATTAAATTCTTCAGAAATCTCTTTATTGGATTTTCCGTTTTGGATGAGTACAAATATTTTTCGCTCCTGAACACTGAGGCTGTTTAAAACATCTTTCCGCTTATGAACTAACTGCTTATAATAGAAATTGAGTAACATACCTAAAATTAATGCGATGATTCCAATAATAATATTTAACAGTATTCCATTGCCGTTTTGATCAGGAATATGCATTCGAAAGGCTTTAAAGTAAGATGACTGCTCTTTCTCCCATTTTTTCAAATAATTTCGATAAAACTCCTGATTAATAGGGAAATTAGATTCAAACTTACTTTCATAAAGAGCATATAGCGATACCAGGGGATGATTACAGGTATCGGCAATATAGCGTAGATTCTCAAAAACAGCATTGGTAATTAATTCTCTTTTAATTACCGATTGGTTCAAGTCTGTGCTATCCTTATAAGATGAAATTTCGTCAATTTTTTTCAAAATGTCATTAGGAGCATAGCCTTTTATATGAACACCTTTAAAAATTGATTCCGGCTTATGGTTCTCAATATATATGTGAGAATGTTTATTGGCAATGAAGAAAACATGGTTTTCCTTATCTCCTCCAATGATTAAAGATATTGGAGGGTCTCCTTTTTTCGAGACATGTATTCTGTATAAAATATCCTCTTGCGGTAAATAATCCGCCTTAAATTCAAAACATCCGGTAACACTATCAACTTTCGCTGTTTCTAAGATCATATCTCCCGACATACGATATAAGTCATTGAAGGAGCTAATAAAAGATAGATAAACTGTAGGCTCCCAAATAGTATCCAGTTTAAGACAGCCACTAATAGTATGTTTTTGAATCTCTTTTTGCTGAGCAAATAAACTTTCACTCATTTGCAGAAACAAAATACACACTATTAACGGCCAGTATTTAAAATTTATGCTATAAAATCTTGATAACATAGATCATATGGTTCTACTTTTTTTGAGAAGCTCTTACGCTTACATTTGCGGTAGCATTTTTAGGAATAATTTTCACAATCCATTTACCAGCTGCCGGATCTTTTACTTTTTCTTCAACCTGGCCTCTTACACCTCCGCTATAATGATTACTATAAAAAACATAGGTATCAAGAGCCTCGGCATAAGCAACCTCACCCTCAAGTCCTTTTACTGTAAGTTCCCTTTTTTTTCTCTTCTCAGAAGCTTTAGCTGCAGTTTTAGCTTCCTTTTTCTTTACCGGTTCTTTTGGCCTTACTTTACTTCCAATAGAAAAGTGTTTTTGCTTTACTCCTTTAGGGTCATAAATTTCAATGCTTACATCCCCAAACTTTACTTTACAGGAAGCTCTGATAGAAAGTACTGACTTTTTCCCTTTAACTTCTATCACAATTTCTTCAGTATTGGATTCATCTTCAAAAGATAAATCATGATTTACTTTATGAAATTTTTGTGCATGAGTGATTCCGACGCACATCAAAAGTACTATAAAAGTACTAATGGCTGATTTTACTAATGTTTTCATAATCTTGTTTTTTTGTTAGAAATAAAAATCAAGAAGCAAATCTATTTCCAACGGTACTAATCCCCAAATTACATGGGTTTGAAAAAGGGTTGAAAAAAGTATTAGGCCTGTATACAGGAAACCAAGATTTCCTATTCATCATCATAAATTTAGTTTTTAGTTTTCTTATAGAAATTCCCATGTTGCTTATAGCTAACAATTTGTCCTTCTTCATTTCTAATAAATTCCAGAACTTCTCCAAGTTCTTTATTTTTTCTAATGCGTCTGAACTTATCTCCCTCTATATGTTTAAACATGGTCATATTTTTTCCGGGATTATCTGTCGGCAGACCTAATACAGCAATCTTATCTCCCCATTTCGTAACATAGGACTCACCCCACCATGGTTGTTGAGAGTAGTATCCTTCAAATTGTTTCAGGTCAATTTTGTTTTTTTCCTTTTTTACTGTCTTAACCTTGCCCAATATTTGCCGAATTCCTTTTGCATATTTTGAAGGATTGGTACCACTTGCATTGATCATAACTGCGTATGCTCTTTTAGTTTTTGGATTTATTTGCAGTACAGACCGGTATCCCGGGCAACTTCCACCATGGCTCACCCATTTACTTCCATCATCACCTTTCCAAACGGCAAACCCCAATCCCCAGGTAGTACTGAAATCAGGATTGGTCCAATGTACATTATGCATATTCTTCAATGTACTGGGCTTTAAAATTTCTGTTTCTTTTGACTTATAAAGCCTGAATTGCCAGGAGGCAAATTTTCCAAGATCAATTACATTCGATGAAAAACCGGCTGCGCCTTTAATACCATTTGCCTGGAAAAAATTAACCTTTTCACGTTTACCTTTTCGGGTGATTGAACTATGACCAACGGCTAATTCAGATCCATACAGGCTTTTAGGGAGAAAAGTTCTGGTATCTTCCAGTTTTAACGGTTTCAAAATATTTTTCATAACGTAATCATCAAAGCCTTCGTCCGAAACCTCAGCAACGATAGCTCCTAATAAGGATAATCCGAGGTTGCTGTATTGGAAATACGTTGAGGCAGGATATAAAGTTTCTTGTTGTTTTAATCCTTTTTTGATCTCTTCCATTGTCGGGAATGGGAAATCAGGGGAAGTCCAATAAGGATGAGCAGATTCACGAGGCAAACCAGCAGAATGTGTCAATAAAGTCCTGATCGTAATCGGACCACTTTCTTCAAATTGTTGAGGAAGGTTAAACCATGATAAATGATCAGAAACCAAATCATCCAGTCTTAATTTTCCTTCATCAAAAAGTTTCATAATAGCTACTGAAGTAAAAAGCTTAGAGATGGAGCATATACTATTTAAAGTTTTGTCCGTAGTTTTAATTTTCTTTTCAGGGTTTGCAAATCCAAAGCCACCTGACCACAGCATTTTTTGATCTTCTATAACTGCGGCAGAGATGCCCGGCAATTGTTCATAATCCTTTTGGGCTTCCACCCATACTTCAATTAAATTAAAAGCTTCTGAATAATCTTTATCCTTTTTTTGAGCAGATACATTAACTACAAATAAAATCAGCAGTGTAAAGAGCAATATTTTTCTCATGATTCATATTTTTAAATTGTAAGCTAAATGTAGTAAATACCCTCTTTTTATTCAAATAAAACGATAAAACCTATATCTATATGCCGGATATCACTATTAACCGTATCTAAAGTCATATGTAATGATTTTCAAACACTTAAAACCAGAGTTAACTTTGTAATAGTTAACATTCAATATTATGAAAGCTTTATATATTAAATTCGGCTTATTACTCATTCTGCTGGCATTTGCGAACTATATTCTATTTGCAGTATTGGGTTGTATTTCTTGCTTATTCGGAGCAACTGATAATTATTTTTGCTCAACATACTGCTGTTTAATGAAAGGAATTGCTGCCTCTACATTTTTACTATGGTTAGGATGGTTTAGCTATTCAATCTATCAATTTAAAAAACAGTTAAAGTATTAAAAGCGTATATGCTATTCATACCTAATGCTGTGAATTGGATTTTCCATATTCTTTTTATAGGATATCACAAAAATTGTAAGGGCTACTAAGAAGCTTGAGCGCACAAAAACACTAGTTTATCGTCTTATTCATCCTGTAAAGCATCTTTCTTGCAACACCATGTTTATTCAATACTTCAAAAATGGCATATAAATCCGTATGATCTATTTTTAGCTTATGGCATAATGCAGGAAATTTCAGGTCCAGCTTTTTCCAGTCATTCTGATATAATTGATAGAGTATTTGTTGCTGTTTCACGATGCTGCTACTTCTTTTTGAATCGGACATATAAAGCCTGCTGGCTAACAGATATAGTTTGTTTGTCGCCTGATCAGCTATTAATTCATAATTATCAACGCAATTCAAACTATCATTAAACAGAGGACTGGTTTTCATTGACAAAGTTTGAACTTCAAATTCTTCAGTAATAATATAAAACTGATTATTCAGGGCATCGAGAATATAGAGATGATTGTTTAGTTCGATATAAGGCAAATAAGAATTAATATTGGATTGGAATCCGGGTATTGTTCTGGACAAAATCTCTTTTCCATTTACATTTATTTTGATATTGCAACTTGATCCAGATTTCTTTTTTCTTCTTTTTTTACAATGGCTTTTATCCAGAATACTGGTCTTATATTTTCTATATAAAGTCTTATGAAAGTTCAATTCCTGATCATTTTTAATAGCAATGCATTCATTAAAATAAATCTTGTCATCTTCTATGTTAAAGGATGCAATTCCTGGCTTAAAGTTTAAATTACATAATGCAGATTTATAAAACATCATGGAATGGTAAAAAAACCGTTTTCCTTCTTTCCAGAACTTAATCCCTGATGGAGCTGAATTGAATACTTTGGAATCCAGCCGGGTATTATTATTATTCAACAAGTGAAATAAAGCACCATTACTTTTCTTTAATAAAATTACTTTATGAATATTAAAAAGAAGGAAATCTTCAATATCATAATCGTGATTTCCGTAAACCAAAGAAAAACCTTGTTGATGAAGATCTTTTTGACTAAGCGTACTATCGCTCTGACCCCAGCTATAGATGGAATAGAACGTAATTAAGGAGATGAAAATTACTTTGAATCTATGCATCATGATCTATTGAATTTTCTTAAGAGGAGTTTATGATGTATAAACGTAATAAAAATATTCTTATTGTTTGTTATTGTTAAATCATAATTTCGTATTTACGTTTTCTTATAGATGAAAATATCAACATATTCGCGATAATAACCAATCCTGAACAAAATACAATATAGACATTATCCAGTAAAGAACTTAAATAAACCAGCCCTACAGCAAGGCCCATCGCAAAAATTCCTAAAAACATCTTTAAAACATTAGTTCCTTTTTGCTGCATTTGACGTGCCTGCGTAAAAGGAATACTCTTATTACTGACATAAACCAGTAATAAAGTTATCATAATAATTAATAAGGCTCCAATAAACATTTTTGGAAGCACACTTATTCCCCATATATAAATAGCAGGAATAGTAACGATAATATAAATAGGTAAAAATAGTTTGAAAAAAATTGCTTTAAGTGCACCCGATAAAATATGGCCATGTTGTTTAACCGGTAGAGCCTTATAAATCCAGGAAGCCTCAGGTTTATCTGTAAAAGGAAGCTGATGTATCCCGGTAGTTCCAAAATACCCCAGGAAAACAAAAAACAAATATCTACTCGAATCAGATAATTTATCCAGTGTTTCCTGCATATTATTTAAATCGGGCTTAAGCATAACTACGGCAAAAATGAGTACAAATCCAAAAGAAGGATATACAGCAGCTTTAAATTTTCGGTCGCGTTTTGTAAATCTCATAGCCAGGTCCCAACCTGACTTTTCCATACGGGTTTTACAAATAATTCCACTAAAGAAATGTCTGATCTTTTCATTGAAGGTTTTCTTCTCCACAGGAGCTGAATCTTCAACAGACTCTTCACTCAATATATGTCCATACCCTTTGGATAAGAACCGGATCACAATTACAGCACCTGTTATTGTACCGGCCAGTCCCATGGCAGCCAATAAATATATTTGCGGATCAAAGATACCAGCATATCCAAGTTTTACAATTGCAGCCAACCAAATGGGAGGTATTAAATAGCTATACCATTCAATACTCATACTCATTTGATTAATAGCATCAATGTCGACCAGGCGGGGAACTAACTGATATCCGCCAAAAATTGCAATTGCAATAAAGATCTGTACATAGGTAATGATATCCTTAAACTTTTCATTGCTTACAAATCTTGAAAGTATCATATAGAAGAATATGGTAATCAGAATGCTGATCCAGTTACACATTCCCACTGCAATTAAAAATAATAAACCACAAAGGATTCCATATTTAAAAGCTAAAAAGATGATAGAAAATAAAGACAATGAGAAAGCAATAATTCCTGTATAGTATTGAATGTGTATAATTCTTGAAAGTAAAAGCGTACGGGAACATAAGGGGCGTACTAACAAAATATCATTATCCCTGGAGTCGAACAGTACACTGGTATATTCACTGATCAGGGAGGATATGAGCATCACAAACAGAAAGGCAAAAAAGAAAGTGGTACTCAGCAGCAAATTATCAATGTTTAAAAATATTAAACCTGTAAAAATCCCAATCAAACCAAAAACAAGTATTTGAGTCATGATGGTTCTGCTCTTCTTTCCTGTAGCCTGACCGGAAGATAAAGGCCGACGCATATCCAGCTCTAACTTTGTTTTTAGAATAGTTTCGAGGTGATGAAAGCTAATGCCCCACCATTCTATCGGCTTTTTAAAAAGCCTGACGATAAACAAAACAAATTTTACCATGGCTTTTTAATTTTCAAAAACTTCAAATAGACTATTCGTATTTTCTTCGGTGTTCTCTTTTCCTGTAAGTTGAGCAAATAATTGTTCAAGTGATTCGGATTGTTCCGTTTTTAAATCTTCGAACTTGCCATCTGCAATTACATTACCATTATTGATGAGAATGATCCGGTCAGAGATCTTTTCCACGATATCCATAAGGTGAGAACAATAGAAAATGGTAGTCCCACTTTTGGCCATTTTAATCAGTATTTCTTTAACGAGAATAACCGAATTAGCATCCAATCCTGAAAGAGGTTCATCCAGAAATAATATTTTAGGGTTATTGATGATGCCTGCCATGATCAGGATTTTCTGTTTCATTCCTTTGGAGAAAGTATCCATACGCTGATCGGCATGTTTTTCCATTTCAAAGAAGGATAGCAAATGTTCCGTACGGGATTTGATTAATTCTTCTTTCATTTCATATAGGTTTCCAATGAAAGAAAGATATTCGTTAGGTGTCAGTAAATCGTACATAGCCCCATTCTCAGGAACATAACCAATTTGTTTTTTGATTTCAAGGCTATCCTTCTTCAAATCAAATCCCAATACCTTTATATTACCTTCAAATCCAGTCAGTATTCCGGTTAATATTTTTACAGTTGTGCTTTTCCCGGCACCATTAGGGCCGATATAACCAATAATTTGTCCGGGGTAGATTTCCAAATTAATTCCTTTTAAAACTTCATTGGCTTTATCTCCGGTGCCAAAGGTTTTTTTTAGTTCTTTGATGGTGATGATGGATGATTTTTCAGTTGACATTCTATTCTTTTTTATTCAATAATTAGGGAGTTATTTTTGAGGGGGTTAAAATAAGAAAAATATGAGTTTCAGATTTACCAACAGATGAAAAAGAATTACAATTTTAAATCCAAATTTCATTCTCATATATCCAAGAATAAACCCCATAAAAATCTGTGGAAGTACGAATATGGGACCAGCAAACAATAATAAGCCTTCCAATTCATCATAATTTGTTATATGAAACAAACCAAATGAGATGGCTATAATATAAAAGTACCATTTAAAAATGTTCTTTTCGTCCGCTGGGAAATACTTTTTCAGAAAAAAGTAAGAAATTGAAATAGTCATAATCATAATAAAAGCTAAAGCGAGTTGAAAGTTACCATCCAATAAAACTAATGTGGCTATTAAAATTCCAACTAGTAAATACACTTTTATTTTTTTCAGTGTTGGTTTCAGCAATAGCCTAAAACCGAACTCTTCTATAAGTGGAATATATAGAATCCCGCTTATAGCAAGATAAATATCTAATTCATCAGTTACATCTTTTAAACTTAACTGCATTTCTATCAATGCCCCGGGAACAGCAAATAACATACTAGCCAGTTCACTGATTATCCATATTTTAAGAAATAGTTTTAATGGTATACTTTTATTTTCTTCAATGAAATATGGAGACTTACAATAGGCGAATACTTCTTTCATAGGTTTAATCTAAAAAATAAAATCCTTACAAAAAGGAAATAAGTTTACAAAAGCATGGATAATTGCTACAACAACGATTGCCATTTCTTTTCTTGTCAAAGCTATAATATAAGAAATGGCAAACAGAAGCCCTATCAGGGCTCCCAAAAACATATAACTTAAATTATAGGAATGAGACAATCCAAAAGAAGCAGAAGATAGGATTATCGGAATTATCCAGTTTTTATGTTTAATGAGTGACAATAAATAATGAGAACCGTGAAGCACAAATAATTGAAAAACCATGGTTTCAATAATGGGAGCAAAAATGATAACCCCAATAAAAAAAACAATAGGGTTTTTTTGAAGTTCCAGTATTTCTTCTGGCCTGGTAAAGAGTTCCAGAAAAGACAAATTGCTGATAATAAAATTAAAACCGGTAATGACTGCAACATTAATAGCAATAAAGTAAGCGATGTGAATTCGTTTTAAAAAGGCAATCATATCAATGCTACTTAAATAAGGTTTCTTTCTTGTTTCTTTTCAAATGATAGTAAAGTAATTTATACATTATTAGAATCAATATAGGCAAACCATAATATGTTTCTGTGATCAATTCATAAGCGGATAAAAGAAATAGTGATGATACGACAATATCCATAAGCATATATTAAAAATTAATGAACTAAAAACAGAAAGAAAATGTTATGGATCCAAATTCAGTAAATAATTATTTGCAAAGTAATATACTTCATAATTAGAACCAGCTATTCCTTTTCCAGAAATCAACTTTAAAAGAAATTATTACGATACATATAAATACAATTAAGGTGGGAAACCATGAAATAGATATATTTTTTGGCAGGAATGCAGAATTATTTAACAAGGTACTACCTATAGAAATAAGAATCTCAAAAACATAGCTTATTCCAATAGTTCCAAAACCTACTAAAAAAAATTTAAATATTAAAAATTTATATTTCATATCTTGAATCTATGACTACCTTAAAATTATTAAAACTTCTTTCTAAAAGCAACTCTTGATTTTTTTATAATATTAATAATTTTAAGATAGCCAGAAAAATTTAATCATCTCTTAAACGATCTATTTGTTTGTCAATCCAACCATGGATATAACCAGCAACATAAGAAACAGTTTTGGCAACTCCAATAACGCCACCAACGACTAAAACAGCAGCAAATGGAGTTATACCACCATTAATATTCCTCATTTCTTCATTAGATAAATCTCTATATTCCATAATTTAAGTTTTTTTAAAATTCTTATTTATTTCCGTCTTCATATCCTCTCTTATAGTCACCAACGACATCTTTTCCTACTATATAAGCTAGACCAGCAACAGCAGCAGTTCTAACAGCCGCTGATCCCCAACCAACAACAGCAACAATTAAGATTGGAATGATTCCTCCATCAGTGTTTTTCATTTCTGTAACACTCATTTCCTTAACATTTATTAATTCTAATTTTTTCATATTACTAATTTTTAAGTAATTCGACGATTGTAAGTTGGATGCCGAAATCTCCAGCAACATTTAAGCGCTTATATTGCACTAGCTAAACTAAATGCATATAGTGCCATATTTTGGCACGGAAGAAAAATATTTTTATTGCCACCATTAATTTTTCTTTCTTCCTTTTCAGTTATAAACTGTATAGAGAAATTTATCTTTAGCCGAAAATTTTTATCTAAATAATAAAATGTTCTAAGTGAACGGCTGTATTCAATAGGAGCTCCGTAATCCTTAAGTTCTTCAATAAGTCGAAATAACTGTCGCCGGCTAATATCAAGTTTTGAAGCCAGTTCCTCCGGGCTTCCGGTAGACTGTTTACTTATAAACTGATCTACCCTTTGGATTCTTTCTATTTGTCGTACAAAATTCATAATGGTAGTTTTAAATGGGTTTATAATTTATTGCTAGTTCTTTTTTTATTTCAACAGGGAATTGTTTTTGCCACATTTCAAAATATTTTCCTTTACGTGTATATAAATCTCTATGTGAGCCTTCTTCTGTTAATTTTCCTTTCTCAAGTAATACAATCTTATCGGCATTTATTACCGTACTTAAACGATGGGCGATAATCAAAATGGTTTTGCCTTCCTCTTTGAGTTCTTTAATCATTTCCTGAACATAATGTTCTGATTTGGAATCAAGTGAAGACGTGGCTTCATCCAGCACAAGGATTTCCGGGTCACAATAAAGTGCCCGTGCTATGGCCAATCGTTGTTTCTGTCCCCCTGAAAGTGTAGCTCCATTTTCTCCAATATAGGTATGAAAACCTTGTGGTAAGCTTTCAATAAATTCAATCATCCCAAGCTTTTTACAGAGATCCAGTATCTTCTCCATATCAGGTTTGAATTCTCCAAGGGCAATGTTTTCAATAATATTTCCGGCAAAAAGATTTAATTGTTGAGGCACACAACAAACCAGCTGCCGGAGGCTGGTATTGGAAATATAATTGATGTTTTGGTCTCCAATAAATACTTTCCCTTTTTTTATCGGATACAACTTTAATAAAATAGATGCCAATGTAGTTTTACCCGAACCACTTTCACCAATTATGGCTGTCAGTTGTCCTTTTTTTATGATAAGATCAAAATCCTCAAAAACAGTTGTACGCATTCCATAGCTAAATGAGATATTGTCAAGTTTGATATCCCCTATTTTTTCTTTTCTTAAATCAAACTTATCTTCCTCCGATTCCCTTTCCAGATCCATGATCTCAAATAAACGGTCGGCTGCAATCAATGCATTTTGAATTACCTTATTCATACCGATCAATCCGGCAGCAGGTGAAGTAAAATAACCAATGATGGCATAAAAAGAAAGCAATTCCCCGGGACTGATTTCCCTGTCAATTACCAATGTAGAACCTACCCATAACAAAACGATGGTAAAGATCCTACTCAAAAATTCGGTTGAATTTCCTGAAAATAAACTGTTGATTCCGGATTTATAAATGGTATGTAACAGCTTTACAAAGCGAGTTTCGGTTTTTAGGTTAGTATAATCTTCTATACCGAATTGTTTTACCGTACTTACAGAATTCAGGGATTCAAACAACTGGCTTTCCAATTCTGCAGCATCTTCCATTAATTTACGTTCCCGCTTTTTATTCAGTTTATTTGTAATAATATATACTACAGTATATAAAGGAATAATCATTGCCATAATTAAGGCAAGCTTCCAGCTATATATGAACATCATGGCAAAGGAAAAGATGACAATAAACACATTTACAATCAATGTAATGACCGTATCATTTATAAATGCCCTTATTTTAACAGCATCACCTATCCGTGATGAGATCTCACCCACACGCATCGTATCAAAAAACTGTTGCGGAAGTTTCAGCAAATGCCTGTAATACCCTAATATCAATTGGGCATCAATTTTTTGCCCTGTTTGGAACATGAATACACTTTTAGCAACACCTATAAACATCTGCAATAACAGTATAATGATCATACCTATACTCAAAAGATTTAATAATCTTAGATTTCCATTTACCAAAACATGGTCAGTAATCTTTTGAATATAAATAGCAGATGAAAGTCCAAGAACAGTATAAATAATCGCCCCAAATAAGCACTGAGTTAAAATAGTCTTATGTGGTTTAAGCAGGAATAAAAAACGAGAAAGGTTTGATACCTTATCATTCTTTGCAACAAAATCTTCACCCGGAACCATTAATACCAATACTCCAGTCCATTTTTTCTCAAACTCTTGTATACTTTCTTTATGCATAAGGCCATCACCCGGGTCCATATACTCAACCTTATCACTTTTTACGGCATAAATTACAACATAATGGGCAAGCCTTTTATTGATTATCATATGAGCCACAGCCGGTAATGGGATTTTAGGTAAAGCATCCAGTCCACCTTTCACCCCTTTGGCCGTGAAACCTAGCTTTTCGGCTGCTTTAACCATTCCTAACACATTGGTTCCTTTTTTATCGGTTCCTGCTATTTGGCGAATCCTGGAAACCGGTAATTTTAATTTATATTTTGCAGATATGGAAGCAATACATGCAGCTCCACAATCGGTAATATCTCTTTGTTTAACCTTAATATTCATTTTATTCCTCCTTGATTAATTTTGGATTGATCCAATTATCCACTTTGTCAAATAAAAGCTGCCATAAGTTTCTTTTTGTAAGGAAAAACCTTCCGGTAAGAGTCATTCCTTTTTTTAAATAGCCTTTATAGCCATTTTTAAGTTGTAGATATTGTTCATTTAAAGAACATCGAATTTTAAAAACAGGGGAGTTATTATTGCTATAAATATCATCTGAGATATCAATTACATTTCCACGAGCCAGCCCCCATTGATTATGGTTAAAGGCATCCAATTGAAAAACTACCTCCTGCCCTTTTTTTACATAACCGATATCCGAAGGAGAAACATAGCATTCAACAATCAAATCTGCATTCGGAGAAATAGTAGCTATGCTTTGTCCCATTGGAAGAAAACTTCCTTCCCGGATTCCAGAATAATTATTTATCGTTCCGTTTAAGGGAGCCTTAATGATATAGTTTTGTTTCTCCTTTTTTAGCTTGTCAATGGCTAGTTTCAAATCCAGGTTCTTTTGTTCAATTCTATTTATCTCTATTTGCCATTTGTTGATATAGTGTTGCTTATTCAGGTTAAATTGTCTTTTAGCAATATCATATTTATTCTTTACTTTCAAAAATTCTAATTCAGGTGTTATTTCATCTTCAAATAATTCTTTGGAAACCTGATATTCTTTTTCCAATTGTTGTAATTGTGTTTTAAGTTCTATGATCTTGGAATTGTATTGTTCATATTCACTTATATATAGACCTGTTTTCAAAGAGGCAAACTCTGTTTTAATAAGGCTGTTTAAGTCCTTAACAAAATCCTTATTTTGAGATAATTTCTTTTTATAGGAGTCAATTTGCTCCAAAAGTTTATCATTTTTCAATATCAATAAGGTATCATCCTTATTCACTTTTTTATTCTCTGAAAGATTGACCTTTATTACTTCCCCACTAAGAATCGTTTGTATATTTACTGCTTCACTTTGAGAACGAATAATTCCCCTGTTTTGCGTACTTATATCCATATTTATGAATGGCAGTACTGACACTCCTCCAATAATCGCTAATATTACTGTAAGGTATATCATTTTACTTGTGGTATTATATCTTTTAAAATGATGTTGAGTGGTATTCTCAACAATTTCAGCCGGAAATATTTCGTTCATATATACTCCTCCTAGCATAGTAGTATTTCCATTACAGGGGAAAATACCTGCTTATTTTATGATTTAATAAAATGGGGAGTATTTAATAATATAGCAAATATAGTGCAATTTTTATACCGTAAAATTGGTATTATATTAAAAAATTAAAAAGAACTTATCTTTATTTGATGCTATAATTTGGTTTGAGTTGTTGAATATAAACTATTACGTTAAATGGAATATATAGAATTAAAAATGCTATACGGAAAATAAAAGAAGCTGCCCTTTTGAGGCAGCTTCTTAACTGAATTATTAAGAACATATATATTGACGATACGAATCAAGTAAGTTTTGTAATTTATCGTATCTGCTAAGCTTTTGTTTCTTACTTAGTATCTTTATTTTCTCAACAGAGTTTATTGATCATTTTACTCCATGCATCCCGACCTTTTACTAAAAACTTAAGATGCAATCCATTTCTAGTAACCAAGCTTAAGCCATTTTGAAAAATTAGTTTTGTTTTAAAAAATGTCAGTTCCCTGATATCTGTCGGAAGAATCTCCATATTGTAATCCATATAAGTATCTTCCAACGTTTTGAAATAAAGGCGTTGATTGGTTAAGATCAATTTTCCTTTAACCTGAGCTTCGGGAGCAAAAAATTTTACATCTCCTGCTTTAGTCACCACTTCATTTGCTTTCAGATCAACAACCATAATCAATATTTTTAATTCGTTATATAAATTTATACGCATTTTCTGTGCCAAAAATCACAACATTCATCATTACAATAAGATACAAGGATGGTGTTAATTTTTTATGAAGAAATTTGTGTGCGCTTTTGCACCTAAAGTGTACGATTTCCTACAGTTTATCCGAATAATAAACCGAATACACTTTCAATTTTACTCACAGGTGTAATATTAATTCGGGAGTTTTTTAGATCTGCTCCTTTAAGGTTATACTTGGAAATAATAATTTGTTCAAAGCCTAGTTTTTCTGCTTCCTGAATTCTTTGTTCAATACGGTTCACCGGCCTGATTTCACCTGACAAACCAACCTCTGCAGCAAAACATATTTTTTGTTCAATGGAGATATCTTCACTGGAAGAAAGAATGGAGCATATAACTGCCAGATCAATTGCAGGGTCGTCGACTCTAATACCTCCAGCAATATTTAAAAATACATCTTTAACTCCCAATTTGAATCCTGAGCGTTTTTCCAGTACAGCTAATAACATATTCAATCTACGAAGATCAAAGCCGGTACAAGATCTTTGGGGAGTACCATAAACTGCTGTGCTTACTAAAGCCTGTACTTCGATCATGATTGGGCGCAAGCCTTCCATCGTAGAAGCAATAGCGACCCCACTTACATCTTCATCCCTCTGGGAAATGAGAATTTCTGATGGATTATCCACTTCTTTTAATCCGGTGCTTTGCATTTCAAAGATCCCTAATTCTGAAGTAGAACCAAATCTATTTTTCACAGATCTCAAAATTCGATATCCATAATTTCGATCTCCTTCAAATTGGAGCACCGTATCTACCATATGCTCCAAAATTTTAGGGCCAGCCAGATTTCCATCTTTGGTAATATGTCCGATTAAATATACCGGAACCTGATTCACTTTTGAGTACTTCTGCATCTCTGCAGCACATTCCCGGATCTGAGATATACTTCCTGCAGAAGATTCAATATAATCGGTATGCAAGGTCTGTATGGAATCTATAATTAATACATCCGGATCAATTTCCTCAACTTGCCTGAAAATATTCTGAGTTAATGTTTCTGTTAAAATAAAAAAGGGTTCGCTGGATAGCTTTAAACGATCAGCACGCATTCTAATTTGCTGTGCACTTTCTTCCCCACTTACATAGAGTACTTTTTTATTTTTCATTTGAAGTGCAATCTGCAACATGAGTGTAGATTTACCAATTCCGGGTTCTCCTCCAATAAGAATTAATGAACCGGGAACCATACCTCCTCCTAAAACTCTGTCCAGTTCTTTACTGGCTGTGGAATCTCTTTTATCAAGGGAAAGATCAATGTCACGTATTTTTCTGGCTTTGGTTGTTTCTTTTGCAGGTTTCAATGAAGAAGGAATTCCTTTTTTCTCTTTTTGAATCACTTCTTCCACATAAGTATTCCATTCACCACAACTAGGACAACGGCCAATCCATTTATGGGATTGTGCTCCGCAGTTTTGACAAAAGAAAAGGGTTTTTGTTTTAGGCATAATGCTGATGTTTATAAAATCTAAATTACGAAATTTTATAAGGATTATAGCCTATAGGTGTCAACTTACGAAATCTTTTTCATTTGGGATCTTTTATGTATTGCCTGTCTGAGAAGCTCTGTGAAACTCTGTGGTGTGGCTATTACACAAAGAGCACAAAGAATGCGCAGAGCTTCACAAAGAAGTAATGTTTAAATACTGACAGTCATAAATGAGTAACCCATGTCATCCTGTCCCGATGCCTATCGGGATCAGGATCTCCTTGATGTTATTTCTACAGCTAATAGATACATCTACTCCTACAATAGCTTTTGGATATGACCTGTTTAATAACCGACTTGCCTAACTGGATGGAAATCCTGAAACAAGTTCAAGGGAAGCAATCCTTAACTTTAAAAATACAACCAAAGCTCAAGTTTTTGGTTTTTCATTCCAACATAGGATTGCTTCCCATTATACGGCAATAAAAGTCAATGATATAAACAGCTTAAACCGATTCTATATTTCTGTTTTCTTTTTTCCTTAAGCTGATGATCATAAAATAAGAAAAAAGTCCGACTGTAAGTATCATCAATGTTTGGGAAGTATGAATTAAAACAGCCCATGAGCCTGCTACAGTTTCGGCAACACCATAAAGCTCAAACAGTAAGCCTTTTACTACAAAATGATAGGACCCAATTCCTCCGGGAACCGGTGCAACCATGCCTAAACTTCCTATAGCTAAAATTGTAATTCCATCTATAATCGTCAGGTGGGAAGTAGCATCCATGGAGAAAAAAACCACATAAGTCATCAGAAAGTACATAAACCAGATCATGAAAGTATAAAAGAAAAACAAAGTTCGTTTCTTCAGCCTTAAAATAGTCTTTACACCATCACCGAAGCCTTTAACAAACTTTTCGATCTTTTGGTAGATTCCAAATCCCTCTAATCTTGGTTTCAGTAATCTGAATACAATATAAAGAATCAGTATACTTCCAAATAAAATAAGCCCCAGGTAAAGAAAAGCTGTAAAATTATTGGAAACGCCGTTAAACAGGGGTTCAAATATCAATCGGTTCACAAAACCTCCAACAACTTCCAATTGAAATGTAATCACAGAAAAGATAATAACAATTAATACGATCAGGTCGAACACCCGCTCTGATAAAACAGTTCCCAGTAAAGAATCAAAAGGAATTTTTTCTTTACGATGCAAAACTCCACATCGACTTATTTCACCCAATCTTGGTACCAACACATTGGCCATATAACCAATCATCAGGGCATAAAATGTGGTATGCGTTTTTGTTTTATACCCAAGTGATCCTATTAAAATATTCCATCTTAAAGCTCTGAAAATATGGCTTACCACTCCTAATACCAAAGAAAGAAGAACCCATCCGTAATTTGCCTGAAGGATTTGTTCAATCACTTCAGTAATATCAATTTTCCTGAATACCCACCATACCAAAGCCAATCCTATTAAAAATAGAAGGATGGAACTTAATACAGATGTCAGTTTCTTCTTCAAAAACTATTTTAATTGATTATTAGGGCCGGGAAATACAAGATGCGGTTTATGCGACTTTGCTTCTTCAAAATCCATGCGTGCATAGGAAACAATGATCACTAAATCACCTATTTCAGCTTTACGTGCCGCAGCTCCATTTAGTGAAAGGATACCAGAGCCTCTTTCGCCTTTAATTACATAAGTTTCCAAACGCTCTCCGTTATTGATATTATATATGAATACGCGCTCGTTCTCAATTAAGTTTGCGGCATCCATCATATCTTCATCTATTGCGATGCTTCCGATATAGTTTAAATCGGCTTGTGTAATAGTTGCTCTGTGAATCTTTGATTTTAATACTTCGATCATCATGATGCTGCAAAATTATAAAAATATATAACAGAAAGTAAAGATTAAATTCATAAATAATTTTAAGAGAGCCTGATATTATCAATCAATCGCACTTTACCTAAAAATGCTGCAACACATGCTACTGTGTGTTCAACTTCATGAATACTATTTACCGGCTGGAGCTTCACAGTATCTACTATTTCAAAATATTCGACTTCCATTCCCTCAACCTGATGAAGTTCATTGATGGCCCATTTTTTTAATTCTGCAACTGATAGTTCATGAATTTTATTTTTTACGGCAAATAGTGTATGATAAATCAGAGGAGCAATTGCCAGCTCTTTATCAGTTAATCTTGCATTGCGAGAACTCATTGCCAGGCCGCTTTTTTCTCTGATAATGGGGCAAGGTCTTATGCTGATATCTATTTTTTCCTGCCTTACCATTTCATTTACAATGGCAAGTTGTTGAAAATCCTTTTCTCCAAAATAAGCATTATGAGCCGGAACAATATCAAATAATAATTTCACCACAACAGCTACACCATTGAAATGGCCCGGACGAAATTTTCCTTCCATTACTTTGTCCAACCCCCCAAAATCGTACTCTTTGGAAACTTCATCAGGATACATTTCATTCACTTCAGGTGCAAATAACACATCACAGCCTACTGATTCCAACTTCTCAATATCTGTCTTCATTGTTTTTGGGTACTTCTCTAAATCCTCAGGGTTATTAAACTGAATAGGATTTACAAAAATACTGCATACGGATATATCGTTCTCTTTTTTTGACCGCTTTAACAATTCCAGGTGTCCTTCATGCAATGCCCCCATCGTTGGAACAAAACCAATGCTTTTGTTTTCTGCTTTGAGAGCATTTATATAAGACTGCGTTTCTGCAATCGTTTTAATGATTTTCATTTTTTACTGACTTAATATATCGGAAATGTGTTCTTCATATGAAAATAAAGGATATTCTATGATACGTCCAATTTCTTTTTTATGCTTATAAAAAATAACTGTTGGAACTTTCTGGATATTCATCCCTTTAATTGAAGTACGAAGCGTTTTTTTACTGCTACTAATCCCAATGATGGTCAACTTCTTTTTATCAAAATTTAAGGCATGAAGTACTTTCATGAATTGGGGGACTAATTCCTGACAATCGTGGCACCAGGTTCCGATTACCATTGTAATATTTAAGTCGGGAGTAATTTTAATTTCTTTAATAATGGAATCATTAACTATATATTCATCATAGCTTTTTTTATAAGCTTCCCCAAACTTACCCGAATTTAACCCCTTTTCATCACACCTGTCAATCAGGATATGTCTTTTAGCTTTTGAATCAAAAATTGTTTGATTTAACTTCTGAGCATTTAAACTTATTGAAAAGCTTATAAGAACAATTATCAAAGTTATATTTGTTTTCATCCTTTTCGTATTAATTATGCAAAGATACATATAGAAGATTTTAAATTTTTAAATTATTGCTTAAATTTGAGAATCTCTTTAACTATCATTATTAAAACACAGTATGCAACAATTCAGTGCCGCCATAGAAAAATACCTTAAAACGATCTATGTTGCCAATTACCGAAATATTAAAGTAAGCGGCACCTATCTTGCAAAGGAATTACGTATCAGTAATGCAGCAGTTACTGATATGGCCAATAAACTTAATGAGTTAAAGCTTATTAAATATCAAAAGCATAAAGAAATTAAGCTCACTATGCTTGGGAAAAAGGTTGCCTTAAAAGTTTTAAGACGGCATCGTTTATGGGAAGCTTTTTTACACCGTACTTTAAATTTAAATTTAGAGGAGCTTCATAGAGAAGCAAACCTACTGGAACATTCTGGCTCAGACAAGCTGTTTGAAAAGATAGCAATACATCTTGGTCAGCCAAAATATGATCCGCATGGAGACCCCATTCCGGATGAAAACTTAATGTTGCCGGATGAACAAGGGTATCCTGCTCTTAATAAATGTAAACCGGGGATGTATGAAATATTCAGGCTTTATTACAATAACTCTGATATCAGTAATTTTTTTGTTCAATATGACTTTAAAGTCGGAAAGCAAATAGAATTGGCCCTGAAGTTTAAAATGGATAATGCAATACTGCTCAAGGTAGATAAAACCTCTATCGTTATAAATAATGAAATTGCTTCCATGATTTTTGTTAAGCCGTTAGAAGATTAATCAATTATTAATTAGAATCATTCTAAATAAATATTATCTTTGCATTAATTTTAATTTAAGAATTTTATAATGAAGAATATTGGAATCTTTTATGGTTCATCCACAGGAAACACTGAATTGGTAGCCGACAAATTACAGGCTTTATTTGGTGAAGAAAATGCAGATGTACATAATATTGACTCTGTTGAAATTGAAGATATTAATCAATATAAATATTTGATATTGGGTACCTCAACCTGGGGTATTGGTGATATGCAAGATGACTGGGAGGAATTTGAATCCTCTTTAAAGAAAGTAGATTTTGAGCATAAAAAAGTAGCCTTGTATGGTTTAGGCGATCAAGAGGTTTATGCCGACAGCTTTGTTGATGGCATGGGAAAGCTGTATAAAGTACTTAGTAAAAAAGCAAAAATTGTTGGTAGATGTTCAACTGAAGGGTATAGACACAGGCAATCAATGGCTGTAGAGAATAAGGAATTTGTTGGCTTAGCCATTGATTACGATAATGAGCCAAAATTAATGGATACTCAAATTATTCGATGGGTAGAGCAATTAAAAAAAGAATTTAAATAAAATGAGGTGACACCTTAAGGTGTCACCTCATTTTACCTACGTAGGAGAATGGGAAACCATCCTCAAAATCCCAAAAGGAAAACTCATCCCTATGATGATCCTAAATAAAACCTCTTAACTTGGCAGCCATGAGATGGCTTCCCTTTTGTAGTTCATAATACTAAAAAAAACCCGGAATTTCCTTAGATAAGAGTTCTGCTGGTACAAACCTGCTTAAGTTAATTCCGGGGTAAAATATGCCTGCCTGCCACAGGCTGAAATCAATTTTAATTATGAGAAATTTTATTATTATTTGATATTGTTCAACTGTTATATTGTTTGATTGCCTGCTGCCGTCAGCAGGCAGGTTCTATAGTTCAATTGTTAAAAATATTTTTTATAGGCAGGCAAAGCCTTCCTAGATATAGTCGACTGAGGGGGAGCCTCAGCTGAAACGGGGTCACCTCATAAGGAGAACTGCCTGATGCTATTGAATTTTAACCAACGTTGAGGATGGCTTCCCGCTTTATATTCATCATTTAATTCACATACTTATAAAGTTTATTTTTCTTCTTTTGTTTTCCCATAATAAATGATGTTTCCAGTTTGGCTCCTCCCAATATGCATATTGAAGGATCACAACATTGCCATTCCAGGCTGGCTGAAATCTTTTGTTTCCCTATATCATCTGTTGGAGACTGGATGGTATAAACCACAAAGAAATCTTCATCATACGCTTCTTCCATAATTCCGGCCATTTTACCGGAGACCAGGTTTGGCTTTGGCCAATCTTCTTTGATAACTTTAAAGCCTTTGGGCAAATTTAGTTTAATCACTGTAGGCATACTTCCTTCACTAGCCGGAGGATATGTGTGCCACCTCATTGTCAGATCAAAATAAAATCCGAGCTTAAAGGTTTCACCTGCTTTTACAGAGCTATGGTCCGTAAACATTTTTACTTGTAATTGGGCATCTCCATCTGAAGGGATGGTTTTAAGTTGTTTATTGGGTTTTTGGGCAAAAGCTCCAAAACCTTTTAACAATATTGCGATTAATAATAGTGTAAGGTATCTTTTCATTTTTTATAATTTAATTAGTTATTGTTTAATACATAAAAAGTATAGGATCTGAAAGAGTTTGACCTTTGTCAGAACCAGTATCAATGCTAATTCAACAATTCTTCCAATTTTTTTTTCAAGTTTCTCAGATCCTATCTTTTGAGCAATAATTTTACCTTCTTTATCCAGTAAATATCTATAGGGACCACCTGTAAGACAATATAATTTTATCGTTACATCATCACTTCCATTTAAAAGGCTGGTTTGTGGATAATTGCCTGGGCAATACCAACACGTTGTTGATAGCCTCCCGAAAGGTTTTTTATCAAACGTTTTCTAAAATGCGTAATCGAACATTTTTGCATTACTTCTTCCACTGTTGCTTTTAAATCTTTGGATTCTATTTTCCTCAACTGGGCACAATTGGTCAGATATTCTTCAACCGTGGTATCTGTATATAATGGTGGTTTTTGAGGAAGAAAACCAATTAATTTTTTGGCTTCTATCGGATCTTTTGAAGTATTTATACCTTTAATATAAACATTACCCTGAGTTTGTCTTAAAACCCCACTCATAATGTTCATGGTTGTAGATTTACCGGCACCATTCGAACCCAGTAAACCATAAATTCCATTTTCAGGAATTTCAAAACTTATATCTTTCACAGCCCACTGAATGCTGTATCGGTGCGATAAGTTTTCCACTCTAACTAAGGAATCTTTCATCATACACTTTATAGTTTTAGATTAAAAATTTATTTATTTACGATTGTTTGGGTAATGGTGCTGATTTATTAAGCTTTGATTGCAGTATTAATTTATTTCTTTATCATTTTTGTAAACTCTCCGAAGGATTCAGGAGTATAGTCACATTCTTGATTATCAGAACCTTACAATAAAGATAACAGTTAAAGCTTATTCTCTTAGACTTACCCATATAAAGCCATAAGGAATAACCTCGGGTGTAAGTTCCCTTAATCTTGCTGATTTTTTGCTAAATTCCTCCCATCTCTTCCTATTTTTAAGGTAGTCTTTATCTTTCATCATCGCTTTGTTCATTTCTTCTATGTTCTTCCCTTTATATTTTATCTGATATTTATCACGGATTACTTTACCCATATATTGACATTCTGCCTGAAGTTTCTGGATTTCTTCCCTTTCTTTGATTTCTTCATCCGTATAATCAGGAACTTTTTTGTAAATCAGGTTGTTATTTCCAATTATTAAATCCAGTTTCCCATCATTGTTATAATCAGCAACTGTTATCTGGGTTATCCCGCATTGGCCACCTTTATCTTTATCTACAAATTCAGAGGGTTCTATCAGACATTTAGCTTCACCAAATTTTGGTTTTCCCGGTTCTCCCAGGTTTTTATAGAAGTAAACACCTCCCATTAAAGAACCACCCACAATGTCCCATAATCCATCTCCGTCCCAATCAACAAGAGCATCGGCATAATGGGCAGGCACCACATTGATGTTCTCTGTGACAAAAACAGGATTGGTATTGGAGCCTTGATTGATGCGAAGTTTAACTCCCATACCCGTTATTTTTTTATACCCGACATCACCTTTTGGCCCCCAGGCTGTTCCCCGGGCACTCATTATCAAATCCAGATCACCATCATTGTCCCAATCATGAGCTTTAACAAAATGCCCCCATAACCTATCATCGCCTTTCAGGATCGTTTTAGGCCTGTTGTTCACTGTAATTACGTATTGCCCTAAATTAATAGGGTCTCCGGCCTTATCTTTTAATGTTATGGTATCATTTAAACTGCCGTCATCATTTCCGTACATAATGTAACATAAACCATTGTAGGCTGCAGACAGCATATCTATATTCCCATCTCCGTTTAAATCCACAAACTGTGGACTGGCACCTGTACATCACCAATTATCTACACGGGCATCTTTGCCCCCGACACGGATAAATGAGAAATCTTTATAACGGGGCCTGTTCTTTGTTCCTATATTATTATAAAATCGGAATTTACCCCATAAAGTACCAACGATCAAATCATCCAGACCATCCCCGTCATAATCGTAAATACAGGGGGCTGCATGACAATCAGGGAGATCTATTGGTTTGAAACTATGCTTTATTTTTGTCAGTTTTCCCATTTTCTGGCCATGGCCAAAAGCGGTAATAGCTATGGCCAGTACTATTGTTAAAAGATATTTTTTATTTATTGTTTTCATATATGTTATATTTTTAATGAACTGCTTATTAATATTCCCTTTATTTGTTTTTTGGAGGATTATTCTCTCAGGCTTACCCATACATAGCCATGGCTTTCTCGCCCCGAATTGAAATTCGCAAGTTTCTTTCTTATTTTACTATATTTTTTTTCAAGCTTAATGTAATCTTTGTCGTTTTCCCGGAGCTTATTAGTTTCTCTCATACCTTCCCACCCTTTTGTATTTCCATTACATTTTTTAAAGTATTTTACGAAATAAGCCATGTGCTCACACCCGTATTTTATGAATTTTTCATGGATATCATCCATTTCTTTAAGCTCTGCTTTTGTAAACTTAGAGTCTGTTTTATTAATGTTAACTCTGGCTCCAATGATTAAATCTAATTTTCCATCATTATTATAATCGGCAACCGTTAACTGGGTTATTCCGCATCGATCTCCTTTTATCTTATCTACAAATTCAGAAGGTTTGATCAGGCATACTGCTTTCCCAAAAGAAGGGCTTCCCAATCTTCCTTTATTTTTATAGAAATAAACCCCGCCAAATTTTGAGCCACCTACAATATCCCATAAACCGTCCCCATCCCAATCTACAATCGCATCGGCAAAATGTGCAGGAACCACATCTATATTTTCCGTTCCAAATACAGGATTGGTTTTACTTCCCTCATTGATACGAAGTTTTACACCGAATACCCTTTTGACTTCTGTCACTCCGATTTCTCCCACCATATTTGTGAATTTCCCTATACTTAATAATAAATCAAGGTCCCCGTCATTATCCCAGTCATGAGCTTTTACAAAATCATTTT
Organism: Bacteroidales bacterium; assembly: GCA_028280405.1. Classification (GTDB taxonomy): domain Bacteria; phylum Bacteroidota; class Bacteroidia; order Bacteroidales. Next base: position 18,225 of record JANQLW010000066.1, on the reverse strand, counting down.
GTACATAATTGGTCCCATTAATAATTATTCCTTTTCCATCCAATGCATTATGGTGCCCTAAGTTAATAGCAGTACCGGACTTGTCTTTTAATACAATGGCGTTATTAAAAGTGCCATCTTCATTTCCGTAAAAAATATAACTCAAGCCAGAAATTGCTGCAGTTAGTAGGTCTATATTTCCATCACCATTAAGGTCCACAAACTGTGGACTCGCAGCCGTGCATCATCCATTGGGTACTTTGGCATCTTTGCCAGCAGCACGTATAAAAGAAAAATCAAAGTACCGGGGCTTGTTCTTTGTTCCTGTATTTTTGTAAAATCGAAATTTTCCCGAGAAAGTTCCGATAATCAAATCATCCAAGCTATCCTTATCATAATCGTAAATACAAGGAGCTGCATAAGGCGGACTGCAATCAATTATTTTGTTATTTGCTTTAATGTGCTTAAGTTCTCCCATTTGTTGGGTATAGCTAAAGGTTGTGATACCTAAAGCCAGTATCATTATTAAAAACTGTTTTTTCTTTATTGTTTTCATTTTAATTGTTTTTGTGTCGACGATTAGTTGGCTAATTTGTCGACGTTTATATTTATTTATATTGGTTCATTTATGTTCCTTTATTAGCAATAATGAGATGAACTATTTGTCTTTTAGCATACCATATTTCGTATACGACTGCAGTAAATAGGGAGTATTTAAGAACTCCTGATTAATTCAATTGCTGGGTAAGACTAAGTTTGAATACTATTACAGGTGCCGGTGTAACAGAGTCGTAGCAGGTATCCCTGCGAGGGTTTAAAACCCTCGCAGGGATTGGAAGATTTAATAACCAGGGTTTTGTACCAATCCGCCATTACCTGATAAGGCAAGCGTAGGGATGGGTAAAATAAGCTGGTTATTATTTGTAATGGTGGATTTTATATCCGATATATTAATATCTCCCAGAATATGGTATCGTACCATATCAAACCAGGGTTCACCTATTTCAGCAAAGAGTTCCAGGTTTTTCTCAAGCCTGATGGCTTCCAAAAGTTCAGCTTTTGTTGCGGGAGCTGCATCAGAAAGCCCTGCTCTTTGACGAATGGCGTTGAGCCTGGCTAAGGCATCTGTGTCAACTCCCGAACCGACTCTTGCTCTAGCTTCTGCATAAATTAAATAGAGTTCCCCTAATCGCAATATAAAAAGAGAATTTTGCTGACCGGGAGCACGTAAAGGAAAAACATATTTATTATTATACACTCCTGATGGCAGGGTTGAAGTTGCATGGGCATAAGCAAATCGGGGGTCAAAGCCTTTACCTGTTACTAAATCTCCATCCGAATCAATGTCTGTTAAAGGATCACCATCATCATGTCCTTTATCAGCTGCTTGTTTCAATAATAAACCAGGAGACTCAAACCTAGCAAGATATACCTCTAAATTAGGATAAATAGAGATGGGAGAAAAGATCACCTCCTTTGATTTATAGCCTTCGGCATAAAGATCCCTGAAATCGCTTTTTAATTCATAGACTCCTGAATTTATCACTTCCAGGGCAAGGCTTGCCGCTCCGTTCCAATCCTCAGTATACAATAATACCTTTGCTTTAAATGCCTTTGCAGCATATTTTGTTAAACGTCCCGCGTCGGCTGTGGCCGGTGCATTGATCATGGCATAATCCAGATCCGAGATGATCTGATCATAAGCTTGTTGTACTGTAGCTCTGGGCATATCCTCATTTCCACTAACCGGGGTGGATCTTATGACTATTCCGTATTGGGAATTTAAATCATAAAACTGCCCAAAGGATCTTAATAAAAAGAAATGCCCCATAGCTCTTTGCAAGCGTGCTTCAGCTTCTATTTCTAATCTTCTTATAGCTGTTAAGCCTGGAATTTCCTGTTCCGATTGCAATGCTTTGATCAAATAATTGGCACGTTGAATCAGACCATAATACTCTCCATATCCTTCCACATAAGAATGGTCAGGACTAACATTGTTTGTTTCAAGCGCTTCATCGCCGGTATAATTCCCAGATAATAATGTCCCATTAAAAGAAGTTAATCTAGAAAGACGATTCTGCCTCCAACCTGTATAAACTCCACTTAGTACAGATTCTGTTTTTTCAGCATCTGTAAACAGGTTTTCTTCCGTTAGTTTATAAAAAGGCTTGATCTCATCCACCGAACCTGTCAAATCACAGGAATGCATAAAGATCATTATTCCCAACGTTATAATTATATATTTAATTTTTTTCATATCTAATATTTTAATTCAATTATTAAACTTATAAACCTATCTTTACCCCAAAAGAAAAAGTTTTGGAATAAGGGAATGCATCTCTATTGTACTGAGCACCAAATATGGTCATATCAGTTCCCCCTGTTTCCGGGTCAACTCCTTTAAAACCGGTCCAGGTAAATAAGTTGGTTGCAGAAATATATACCGTGGCACTTTTTAAAGATAATCTGTGCATGATTTTTTCAGGGATCTCATAGTTTAAACGAAGTATTTTTAACCGTAAAAATGAAGCATCCTGTAAATTGACATCATTAGTGCGTGCATTAACTCTGATGCCATAGATAATACGAGTATAGGTAGCATCCGTATTTTCCGTGGTCCAGGTATCATTTAAAGCAATCGGAGAAGCATTTTGCCCTGGATTAGTATAATCTATCAAGCGTCCATGGTTATTCCAGATCGCCTCATTACCGATGGAATAATGGAAACTAGCCAATACTGAAAATCTTTTATAGCTTAATTGGGTATTAAATCCTCCGAAATAATCCGGTTGTGTATTGCCTATACTTTCCTGATCATCAGAAGTAATTCTTCCATCCCCATTTAAATCTTTATATAAATAATCACCGGGAGCAGTATAAGAATTATGATATGTACCTGTAGGCGATGCTGCATTCAGGGCATCAATTTCTGTCTGTGTCTGAATGATTCTTTCCACACGATAACCTATTATATTTCCAATGGGTTCTCCAACCGTATAATACCGGGACTGGTAAGCCGGCAATCCATGACCCTCCATATTTTCCACCTTATTGCGGTTGGCAGCAATATTAATACTCAATGACCATTTAATATCATTTGTACGGATCAAATCTGTACCTATTTCCAGTTCCCATCCTTTATTGCTCACATCAGCCAGATTGCTTGTAAAACTTAAAGCTCCCGACTCCCATGGGAAAGGAGAAGTAATTAAAATTCCACTTGTTTTTTTATTATAGATATCCAAACTACCATATAGACGATTGGAAAATAAAGAGAAATTCAGTCCAAAGTTAAATTCTCTGGTAGATTCCCAGCCTATATCCGTATTGGGATAAGTTGAATTGGGAACAATAGCCGTATTCCCAGATTCGTATTCTTTATCTCCGAAGGTGCCCACTTCAAAGAACTGTAGGTACACAAAATCGTTTACATTAGCTGAACCAGACTCTCCATAACTGGCCCTTAAGATCAGTTTATTTACAACATCAAGATTCTCCATAAACTTTTCTCTGTCCATATTCCAGTTCAATGCCAGTGAAGGGAACCATGCTCTTTTATTACCCGGGCCAAATTTGGAAGATTTATCTGTTCTCAGGTTAAAAGTAGCCGTGTATTTTCCGTCATAGGAATATTGAGCTCTTCCATAAAGTGAATTGATACCGCTCTGCGCCCTGCCATCACCTGACCTATCAATGGTTGCAGCCGAAGGGCCATTGGTCAGTACATAATCATCGGCCAGATCGGAATAGCTAATATAGCTTCTGTAGTAAGATGCCTTATCCCAGGAGGCCCCGACCATCAGGTCAATATTATGCTTGTCGATTTTTCGTTGATAAGTCCCCTGTAGGTTAAAGGATGTATTTGTATTTTCCGAAATACTATTATTAAGAGTGCTTTTTGTAGTGATTGCCAAACCTTGGCTTCTTACCGGTACAAAATTCCGGCCCCTGTTTTTAAATATACCTGCATTGGCGCTGGCACGAAATTTAAAACCTTTAAAAAGAGTTGCTTCTGCATAAACATTTCCTATAAATGCCGTAGCATAATGAATATTCTCATTTTCCAGTCCAGCTACAGGATTGGCATCCCAACGGTAAACCAAACCGGTACCGGGTGCTATATTAATGGTATAACCGGCAGGCCTGAAAAATGATCCATCCTCATTATAAATGGGAAAATCAGGACGAAAATATAATATTCCAAAAGAGGCGGTTGTACTTCTTTGAGGGCTAAAATCCCTGCTGCCATTATAATTTAAGGAAGATCCAACTTTTAGCCAATTATTAACTTTTGACTCTATATTTAACCTGACTCCGTATTTTTTAAAACTGGATTTTTTCGTTAATGGCTTTTGGTCGGTATGCGATAAGCCTATTGAGAAAGTGGTAGTGGCATTTCCCCCACTCATATTTAGGTTCCATTGATGAACTGGGGCATTGTTACGATAAATCTCATCCTGCCAGTAAATATCTGAATTCCCGAATAAGGGTACATTTTTGCCTGTTGAAATATCATAGAATGTTTCCCTGGGTTGTCCTGTAGTAGGATCTATAATTTGTGCTGCTGATAAATAACCACTATATAAAGCATTTCCTGCATCATAAGCTGCAAGTGTATTACGGGCAACCATCAGGTGAAACTTTTTGAAACCTTCGGCATCCAGCATCTCCAGTTTTTTAATGGGGTTATTCAGGCTCAGGCTGTATTCAAATGTTGTTCTAATGGGCGTATTATTTTGCCCTTTTTTTGTTGTAATTAAAATCACTCCGTTAGCTCCCCTGGAACCATAAATAGCCGTGGCCCCTGCATCTTTCAATACGGTGACACTTTCAATATCTCCAGGGCTAATACCAAGTAAAGGGTTTTGAGTTTTCGTAAAAAACGAATTAAATCTTCCGGCATCAAACTGGGCATCCGTATTAAAAGGTACTCCGTCGATCACGTATAGGGGTTGGTTGTTACTACCCCCAAAAGGAGATGTGATTCCCCTTATACGAATAGTAGCAGCAGCACCGGGAGCACCTGAGGCCTGGGTGATCTGGACTCCTTTGATCTGTCCACCTAGTATTTGTTCAAAACTTAATGCTCCTACAGCTTTTTCTTCAATATCTTCTCCTTTTACCTGGGATACTGCACTTCCAATTTGTTCCTTCTTCTGGGTTCCGTAACCTACTATAACTACTTCATCTAAACTAGCTGCACTTGGTTTAAGTACAACATTAATAGTTGTTTTGTTACCTATGGTTATTTCCTGTGTTTCAAATCCAATGTAAGAAATCTTAAGTATGGAATTTGTACCGACTACACTAAGTGTAAAGTTTCCATCCACATCAGAAATTACTCCCTTAGTAGTGCCTTTTTCCATAATGGTGGCACCGGGTAAAGGCAGACCATCAGAGTCGGTTATTTTACCGGTGATTGTTATCGGGTTTATTTCAGCAGCATTGTCGTCGGTCAGCCCTATCACCACCGTATTATCTACAATGGTATAATGCAAGGGTTGGTTTTTGAAGCATTGTTCAAGAGCCTCTTCAATTGTGACATTTTCCAGGTTAATCGTTACCGGCTGTGCTTTTTTCAACCATTCGGTATTGTAAAAGAAAAGGTAACCAGTTTGCTCCCTGATTTCCCTGAATACTTTCTCGATGGTTACATTCTGCTGCGAAAGGTTTACCTTTTGGGAGTAAACCGCTGCACTTAATTGCATACAGCTAATCAGAAGTATGATCGTTGTCAGTTTCATAATTCTCAGCATTTGGTTCATTCCCCGTTTGATACGCTGGCGGTTTTGGCCAAACGTTTTACGGACACTAGTTAGTTTTTTCATATTTTTGTAAAGTTTTGGTTAAACATATGATGCTATCTGTTCAGATTGTTTTTTGTTTAACCCGGACAATTTAACCGTTCCGGCTGCAATCCGGGGCGGTTTTTTATGTCGGGGTTTTAGAGTGTTTTGTTTTTTACTTTCCAGGTTCCTCCTTTCTTTAGATATTTGTTGCTGGTTACTGGTTGCTGGTTTGGAACTAGCAACCAGTAACCAGCAACCCATTTACCTTTCCATAATAATTACTTTTCGTCCTTCTATTTCAAAGTACACCCCACTAATCTCTAACATCTTTAGTACCTGTGATAAATTACTTTGCCGGGAGATGGCTCCTCCAAAATGCTGCACAGGAACTTTGCCACGGAACTCTACTTCCACGTCGTACCAGCGTGCCAATTTCCGCATCACAGTCTTGAGATCAGTTTCATTAAACTGAAAGATTCCGTCTTTCCAGGCAATGATTTCGTTGATCTCCACTTTTTTTACATGCAACTCGTTCTTTTCGTTTAAAGAAGCCTGTTCACCGGGCATGAGGGTGACTGAATGACGAAAAGATGAAGAGACTGAGGGACTGAGGGACGAAGAGACATTGACACTACCTTCCAGTAAAGTGGTTTTGATATTATGTTCGTCATCGTATGCATTGATGTTAAAATGGGTACCAAGGACTTTTACTTCTGCTTTATCATTGACCTCCACTATAAATGGCATTTTTTTGTTCTCTGCTACTTCAAAATAAACCTCACCTTTTATTTCTACCCTGCGTTCGTTTCCGTTAAAAGCCGAAGGGAAGGTAATAGCAGAAGCTGCATTGAGCCATGCCCTGGTGCCGTCAGCCAACGTAAGTTGGTATTGGCCACCGCAGGGGGTGGTTAATGTATTTATTCGAGGCTGAAGCTCTCTGCTTTTAAGAATATGCTCACTTCCTAATCCTGAAATGGTATCGCTATAGAGTAATTGACCGTTATCCAATTTGATGATTTTGGTATTTCCCTGTTGGGCAAAGTTTCCGGTTTGAATGCTGTCGAGAGTAATCCTATGACCATCTGCAAGAGTGAGCATGGCTTTGTTGCCACCGGGGGATACATCATTTTTAAAACGTTCTGCCTGAGGCGGTATTTCAACGATATCAGAAATGGAATCTTTAATGAATAATCTATAAGAAATGGTACCTATCCCGATAAGTATGGGGACAATTATTATGGCTGCAGCTGCAGTCCATTTCCATCTTCTCCGGCGAATAGGGATTACTTTAGGTTCTGATAGTTTTTCTTCTATCCTTTTCCATACTTTATTTCTGGTCTGATAAAGCAGGGTAATACCTTGACGAAGGCTATCTTCATGCAGGAATTCTTCAATGGCTTCACGGTTTAAGGGGGATTCATTCATCCAATCATCCAGATACTTTTGTTCGTCCTCATCTAAACTGGATTCCAGTTGTTTGATCACCAATAATTTTATCCGATTTATTGTTTTAGACATAGCGGTGCTTTCAGGTAATAACACCTATGTACCTAATTTGTACTCAAAGATTTTGGAGAAATATTTATTTAAGTGCTAGCTACTCTCTATACACATCTTTTATCAAACTACTCATTTTTTTAATTCCGAATGTTAATCAAGGTTTAATTATTTATCCACGCAAATCGCTAAGATTTTTTACGCAAAACCCGCAAAGACTCTGCGCTTTTTGCGTATTTCTATTTTGCCTTCTTTGCGAGGAATATCATTACTTTTATATTCCTGCCCATCCGATCCGGCCTGTATATTCGTTAGCTACAGTCAGGCCAACAAATTTCAAAATTAATTTCAACCCCTGACATCTTCTGACACAATACCATTTATATTTGCTTCACGTTAAACATTAAATTTTAGAAATTATGACAAATGCAATTAATTGGTTCGAAATTCCGGTAACAAATTATGAAAGAGCAAAAAAGTTTTATAGCACTGTATTAGGCGCTGAATTGATGGATATGCCTATGACAGATGAGTCCATGGCTAACATGAAATACGGATTTTTTCCATGCGATATGGAAAAAGGTGTTGGAGGAGCCATCGTAGAAATGGAAGGTTTAAAACCTTCTGCCGATGGAAGTACTGTTTATCTAAATGGAGGTGATGACTTAGCCAAGCCCCTTTCAAGAGTCGAAGCTGCCGGTGGAAAAGTGATTATGCCGAAAACCGGAATCGGTGAAAATGGTTTTATCGCTCAGTTTATCGATACCGAAGGAAACAAAGTAGCTTTCCATTCAATGAATTAATTTTTACCAAAACAAAAATCAGATAGTGAATCAAATTTGATTCACTATCTTTGTTTTTGATGTTGCAACTTTCACGGCTTATATCTATTTTAACGCTTCTAAAATCAAAACGGATTTTAACAGCTACAGAGCTTTCCAAAAAATACGATGTAAGCATCAGAACCATTTATCGTGACATCAGAAAATTGGAAGAATCAGGTGTTCCGGTAATTACTATCGAAGGCAGAGGATATTCTTTAATGGATGATTATACCGTACCTCCAGTACAATTTACAGAAAAACAAGCCAATGCATTAATTACCGCTCAACATCTGGTTAATCAAACCAACGATACATCTTTGGCAGAGAATTTTCAGGAAGCCATGACCAAAATTAAATCGGTTTTTCGAAGTTCTGTCCAGGAAAAAAGTGAAAGGCTTGATAGCAATATTTTTGTGTTTGATAAAACGATTGAAAAGGTATCCAGCAAAGCTCTCTCTGAAATTCAACTGGCTATTACCAATTTAAATTTTACTGAAATTAACTATCGCAAACCGAATGATTGCGAAGATTCGTTTCGAAAAATAGAACCCTACGCCCTCTATTCAACAGATAATAAGTGGATTTTAATTGCCTGGTGTCACCTTAGGCATGACTACCGTTCTTTCAGAATCGACAGGATAAAACATTTTAAAATCCTGAACGAAAAGTTTAAAGATCGAAAATTCGACCTTCAAAAATATTTTTTATCAGTTTAACAAAAGATTTTCTACATCAGCTTTTCTGAATTAGGGAAGCAATCCTTTCTTCAATTCAAGGCCTTTAAGTCTTAATATTTTAGGCATTCATAGAAATAATAGGATTGCTTCCCTAATTCATAGAAAATTTTAAGGTCAACCATAACAAGAAGAGGCCGTAGTCTTTCCGGGCTATCATCGCTAAACGAATCTGACTTAGAGCCCTGGCTTTACTATTCCTGACAGATTGGTTATTAATACCCAGTTCTTGGGAAATCTCTTCATTGGAATAATCTTCAATATAAGCCATGATAAAAACTTTTTTCAATTGGGGTGAAAGTTTTTCTATTTCTTCGTAGATATATTGGTAAATACTGGCTGTTAACTGCTGTTCGGCATAGGCATCTTCATTCACTTGTTCCAGTAAATAAATAAGTTGTTCATGGTGTTCTTCATGGCGGCGGTTATCACGGAGATAATTCAAACTGGCATTTTTTGCTGTCCGGTAAAGAAAAGTGCGTATGCCTGTCATATTAGAAAAATCTTCAAGGCGTGCATAAAGTTTCAGGAAGGTCTCGGTTGTTATATCTTCTGCTACCTGATGATTCGAAACAAAGCGTCTGATAAAATAGAATACTGTAATAAATTCCTGTTTATACAATAACTCGAATCCTTTGCGGTTATTTCTTTTTAGCAGTTGAAAAAGTTCCTCATCCTGATATGGTGGCACACTATGCATTGGCATTAAATTTTATGTATTCAAAAATACAATAGCATGTATTTTCATTTTACCAAGGGCCTCAAAGGTATAAAAATTTGATAAAGTAGCTAATAGGACACGAATGATACGAATTTAACTAATTTACACGGATCATATTCGTGATATATCCGTTTTAATCCGTGTCATTGGTGTTCTATAATATTCAGAATAATGAATGTTTTTACCTGGCCTGACTTTTTGCTTTTGCTTTCACTTTCTTTTTTGAAAGTTTTTCATGAATAGCATTTGCAGCTATTCTACCTGCACCCATAGCTTCAATTACCGTAGCAGAGCCAGTCACAATATCCCCTCCGGCATATACAAATTCCTTAGTAGTTTCCAAAGTTTCGGGATTTGTTTTAATATAACCCCATTTATTTAGTTCCATATCCGGTGTAGATTGAAAAATAATAGGATTAGGTCCTGTGCCTATTGCAACAATTGCCATATCGCATTCAATTGTAAAATTAGATCCATCGATAGGAATCGGCCTTCTTCTTCCCGAATCATCAGGTTCACCTAATTCCATCTGAATACATTCCAGTCCTTTAATTGTATTATGATCTGTTCCAATATATCTAATGGGATTACTCAATAATTTGAATTTGATTCCTTCTTCTTCGGCATGATGAACCTCTTCTTCCCGGGCTGGCAATTCATGACGGGAACGGCGATAAACGATAGTAACCTCAGAAGAACCGGTACGAATAGCTGTACGGGCACAATCCATAGCGACATTACCACCTCCAATTACAACCACTTTATTTCCTTTTGGTTTTGGAGTATCATATTCCGGGAATTTATAAGCTTTCATTAAATTCATTCTGGTTAGATACTCATTTGATGAGAAAATATTTCCAAGGCTTTCTCCCTCAATATTCATGAATGTTGGTAATCCGGCACCAACGCCGATAAAAACAGCATCAAAATGCTCCAAAAGTTCATCTACCGTTAAAATATTTCCTATGACATGATTTAATTCAAACCGAACCCCAATTTCTTTTAGGAAATTTATTTCAAACTGAACAATGGATTTTGGCAAACGGAATTCCGGAATTCCATAGGTAAGTACCCCGCCTGTTTCATGCAAGGCTTCAAAAATAGTAACACCATAACCCAATTGTCGCATATCTGCTGCCAGGGTCAAGCCAGCAGGTCCTGAACCGACCACGGCTATTTTTTTCCCTGTATCATTTTTTATTACGGGAACTTCTACCAATTCCATTTTACGTTCATAATCGGCTACAAATCTTTCAAGCCGGCCGATGGCTACAGGATCATCCTTATGACCTACAATACATTTCTCTTCACACTGGCTTTCCTGAGGACATACTCTTCCACAAACTGCAGGCAATACATTTCTTTCCTTAATTTTTTTAGCAGCTTCATTAAATTTCTCATCGGCTACTAAAGAAATAAAAGCAGGTATATCAATGTTTACAGGACAACCCAAAACACATTGTGGATTTTTACATTGTAAACAACGGCCAGCTTCTAACAATGCCAATTCAGAAGTATACCCATAAGGTACCTCCTGATGATTATGGATTCTCAAAGTCTGATCTTGTTCAGGCATAGCCTGACGAGGAATTTTTAATTTAACCCTGCGTTCATCTCTTCTGGTTAATCCATGCCATTCACAACCATATTTTGTACAAATGTAAAACGGTAATAGTTTGGATGCTGCAAAAATGGTGACTTCTCCTACAGCAGAACTACATTCACCACAATTCACCTTTTTATTGATTAAGCTCTCATTGCAATGCGGACAAATTAAATCTTCAAGAGCTTCATTTTCTTTCATCTCAATAGAAGAACCTACTTCAAAAACATCCAAATAAGGACTTAACATTAAATCAAGTTCTTCTTTTTTATAAACAGCTTTAAAGTTTACCGTTTTATTCTCCTTTTTATCCACATTCAGCGTATTATTACAATGCGGACAATAGATATTCAAATAAGTTTTGAATTTTAAATATTTTACATCCTGGTCTACCATGGCAATTACTTATTTAATGGAAAATAAAAGAGAGTCTTTTTCATCTTTGAGATAAAGGGAATTTCTGTGTATTAGTTCATCAAAATCTACCTTATGGCCATCAAAATCAGGCCCATCAACACAGCAGAACATGGTTTCATTATTAACTTTTACCCTGCATCCACCACACATTCCGGTTCCATCAATCATAATCGGATTTAAGCTCACCATGGTAGGAAGTTTTTTCTTCTTGGTGAGGGCAGCTACATTTTTCATCATTATTATCGGGCCAATAGCATAAACCAGTTTAATATCATGCCTTTCCTCCATATAAGTAGCTAAAGGCTGAGTAACGAAACCCATTTTACCAATACTTCCATCATCAGAGGTAATCACCAGTTCATCACAAATACGCTCCATTTCATTTTGAAGTATCAGCATATCCTGATTTTGTGCACCAATAATTCCAATCACATAATTACCTGCTTCTTTGTAAGCTTTAGCAACATGGTACAAGATGGCAACCCCTGTTCCACCACCAACCATAATAACGGTACCTATTTTTTCCACTTCTGCTGCTTTCCCCAAAGGACCAACAACATCTTTAATCAGATCGCCTTCATTTAAAGACCTCATTAAAGCTGTAGACTTTCCTACTACCTGAAAAATAATTGTAATTGTTCCGGCAAATTCATCTTTGTCGGCTACGGTGAGAGGTATGCGTTCACCGGTTTCATTTACTCGTAAAATAACGAACTGGCCAGCTTTAATTTTTTTAGCAATTTTAGGAGCACTTATTTCGAAACGAATAATTGTTCCTTTAGCCATTTCCTGTTTTCTAACAATTTGAAACATTGTAATTGTGTTTTGGCTATAAGCCTTTAAACATTACGCAATAGTCAAATGTAACGAATCAATACCTATAGCATTTTACATTAATTCCTCTTTATTCATAAACAATAAGCAATGCTGTTTATCTACCATTCCAAGCTATCTTCTAATCTAATATCATAATAATCCTTTTCACTAAGTCCATGCCATTTACATCCTTTTTTTGTACAGATGTAAAAGTCGAGCAGTTTTGTTCTTGCTCCTACGGCAATTTTAGCAGTCGGTGAGCTACATACTCCACACTTCTTTTCTTCAATTAAACTTTCATCACAATGGAAACACATAATATCTCCTACCACTTTATCTTCAGGTAAATTTAAAGTCGACTTTAAAGTATAAACATTTAAATACGGGCTAAGCATGATGAATCCATCCTGGCCATTATGTATTTTTAATTTCAATTGTTCATCCTCAATAAGGGTTTTCTTGCAATGTGGGCAATACGCCTGCAGAAATGTTCCGCTTTCAATAATTTCCTTATGGGGATCTCTCTTAATTTCTTTTTGCTTGGTTTTTTTCATTTGCTCCTGAAAATTACCTGCTAAACCATATTCCTGATAAAGCTTGTTCAGCGCAACTGATAGGTCGTCGAATTCCACTTTATGATGTTTACATCCATTGCGGGAACATATAGATACTTTTCCGCCCATATCCAGATGGAAAGGAACCATAGGGGCATCACAACTCAGACAATTACTTTCATCAGTAATAATTCCGCTACAATGCGGACAGGTAAATTTTGCGATTTCATCATTAGCCATACTCACATCGGTAATGTAATTATAGCTGCCATAAATAGAACTAAGGTTAATGCTACCCTTCTTCCCACCTATTTCAATATTCAATTTTATGCTCTTTTCATTGTCAACCCGAATTTGATCATCCATCAAAGACTTTGAGCATACAGGACATTTTACTTTTAAGGCTAAAAAATCATACATAGTCGTTTGTTTATTTAATAACAGTATACACAAAAAATCAAAGAATCTTTCTACAATATATAAGCATTTTTTATTTAAAATACAAGAAATGAGAGTGTTAAAAAAATAGCAATTCAGAAATTTAATTTTTATTAATTTCCTATCATTCAAAAAATGAACATTTTAGCAAATCAAGTACGGGGTAATTTATAGAAGATATAAATAGCGTTATATTCTGATTTATAGCCATAAACAAGGCTTACACTGTGAATCAGTTAACACAAAATATGAACGAGATGACATCCCTGGGTTCTCAAACTGTAATTACTGATATACGTTTTTTCCCATCCATTTTAACAACAACGGGATCTTTAAAACGAATATGACGAAAGTAAGTTGATGATTCGACCAATTCCTGATTATTTAGTTTATCCCAGCTGATAAAACTACCTGATTGCTCCTGAACAACTGAAAAATAACCAACATTCATAGAAGTTACATTATGGAAAAAATGTGAACCAGAAGAGGCATCCAATGGAAAATCTTCCAAGCTGGTTTCAACGATGACTTTGGCATTTGATATTTGAGGCCAACGAACCGGGATACCTATAAAACGATCTCTGGTTCCCCATCTGCCAGGGCCTATTAATATATACTGACGGTTTTCCTCGCACATTTTTTTATTCAAAATCTCGATTTCTTCAGCCATTTCCTGAGTCATAGATTTATCAAACTTATCACGGTCAACATAAATAATATCGGTAATATTTTCTATTTTCCCATTTCCCATCCCTTTTTCAGTATAAAGCAATATGTCTTCTTTTTTTATTTCATCCATATCAATGGAATAATCCGATATATTCCCAATCATAGGTTTTATCTGAAGCAAATAAAAGGTTGCTTTTCCTTCTTTATCTTTATTAAGATCTACTGCAAATTCAATTTCAACCGGAGAACCCATTGCTTCTTTTACTACATCCAAAACAGTATCTATTGTTTTTGCCAGCGGGATATAATTATATTTAAGAATATTGGCAAAATTAACGATACGTGGCCCCGGTTTTGTAATTCCAGGATAGATAATATTGTTATCGGCATCAAATACTGATGCACAATGTTTCATATTTCCATGCATCTCTGCATCATCAATATCCAAATATTCTAATCCGGCTGTATCACCTTCCAAAAGATTTAAATCTTTTTTCTTTAAATCCACTGCAAAGAATTTAGTTTGAGAATTCAAAAACTGATCTTTAGGAGAATTGATTTCTGTTCCCGGATATTGCGGAGAAAAACGATAAGCTTTTTCTCCTTCAACAACATATTTCCCTAGCCCCACAGCTGTAACAGCAAACCCTTCCTCAGGTTTCATATGGGCAAATGGATAATAATTATAGGATTGTGCTACACCTGAAATATGCGGATAATAATAGTCTTCATATTTATTACCTACAACTTCCTGAAGGATAACGGCCATTTTCTCTTCTTCCAATTTATAATTCACCGCTTCAATATAACCGCGTGCTACCGGAGAATAAACGGATGCAAACACCAGCTTAATTGCATTCATAGCCTGATCAACCCTAATCCCTAAATCAGGATGATTATTTGGTAATATATAAGTTTCAAATATGCCGGCAAAGGGTTGCATTAATGAATCTTCAAACAAACCGGATGAGCGAATAGCAATTGGATTCTTTATTTTCCGTAAAATAGCCTTTAAACGTTTATAAAGAGTATCTGTTAACTGACACAACATAAATCGCCGTTTAATGGCATCATAATCTTTTTCATTAGCCACAAAATCCCTAAGCTGATTCCGTTCCAGGAAATATTCGAATTCATCAGTCCCAATAACTGAGGTTTTAGGTGTTTTGATATTTATGTCAGGTACATGCTTCCCGAAATTATAATTATAGATCAGAGTATTGATAAAAGCCAATCCTCTTCCTTTTCCTCCTAAAGAGCCATCCGAGAGATTCAAAATATTGGTTTCATCCAAAATAGCGTTTTCATCGAAAGGAATGATCTTTCCTTTATTCTGTTCATTACGAAATTTTTGAATTACTTCAATAAGCATATGTCTCAATTGTTGAGGGCTTTCAAAATCACTTACTTTTCTTGGATTCAGAATTTTTGCAGCCTGAATTTCACCTCTGGCCATTAGCCATAAAGAAAAATGATCTCGTTTTGCATGATAAATTAAAGATTCATCAGGGATCGTTCGAAGTTGATTTTCGAATTCTTTCAATGACCTTGCAATTCCTATTTGACCTCCTTTTTTATCCCGATAAATAAAATTTCCAAAACCCAAATGATAAGTAATAAAACTTTGAAAGTCCTGCATCAGCGTTTCAGAAAATTTATTAATAAATGTAGCTTTTAGTTCATAGGTTCGTTTCGAATTTCCCAACTCGGAAGACTGAATAATGACAGGAATATTTTTGATTTTTTCCCGTATGTATTTTGTTAGTTCAAACCCGGCCTCTTTATCCTGATTGTTATTCTTATCAAAGCTAACATCGGTAATCAGGCAGAGTAAATTATCCTGATATTTATTAATAATATTTTGTGCTCCTTCATAAGTGGAGGTTAACAATATCTTTGGACGAGCACGCATACGAAGTACTTTATACAATTCGTCCGTACTTACATCTTCAATAATTCGCTTGGTTTGCGCCATTACAATTTGATAAAGCAACGGCAAATATTTGGAATAGTATTGAGGAGAATCTTCAACTAATAAAATGACACGGACTAAACCCAATTGAGTGTCATTCTCCACATTAATCATATCCTCCACCAATTTAATCATGGAGAAAAAAATGCGGGAATCACCATTCCACACAAACGTACGGTCAATATAAGCAGAGTATTTTGTTTTCTTTTCGAAGAAAGCAATATCACTATTATTATTTAGCAATAAGAAAACTGGAATGTATGGGAAATTCTTTTTTATTCTTTCACTTAAAGAAAGGGTTTGATTCTTATCTGCTCCAACCATTAAAATGATTAAATCAAAATGTTTGGAGTTTAATTGTTCAAAAGCTTCTTCCGAAGAAGAAACACCAGTGATCCTTGGAACGGATGTTAAATTCAGCTGATGATATTCCCCTAATACATGCTCAGAAAACTTTCCTTCCTTTTCAATACTATAGGCATCGTATAAATTGGCGACCAACAAAATTTCCTTAACTTTAAAAGGCATTAAATCATGGTAAATATCACGATTTACATTATTTTTATTTAAGAATTTCTGAAGAAGTTTACGACTGGTAATTGTGGGTCCGGGATCTGTTGCTTCTTTCACATCAGTCTTTACTTCTTGTGTTAAGAATGTTCGATCTAAAAAATGTTTTCCTTTTACACTATTTAAAAATCCACTAATCAGATTAGCAATGTTAAAAATCAGGTATCTTTCTTCTTCCAGAAACGGGCCTTCATCTAATTCAGGAAAATCTTTTAAATAAAAAACCTCAATAAGACCTTTTTGATTGTCAATGGTTTCAAACTCCTGTTGCTGTACCCATTCTGTTTTCCGAAAATCGGTAGAACGATATTCTTTACCTTCGTAAATAATTCGTGCAGTGGTAAATGCAGGGTACTGATAAGCCGGTGGTAAAAGCATTGCAATTTGTTGCAAACTTTCATCAATAGGTTTACCTGCTTTAAGAATACCTGTCGTTTTATTAATTGCAGCTAATTCTTTTAAACGTTCAATATTTTCAGCTTTAAGCTGCTGAAATCTTTCTTCCGATTCTGAATTTTTCTTCATTAAGTATAATCTTTCGTACAAATTTAATTGAAATTAAAATCAAAACAGATTTGTATCTAATTAATTAGGCATTTTTTTAGAAGATTCTTAAATTCGCAATTCTAAAAAAGTTACAGGCAGCAAGCTTCAAGCTACAAGCTGCCTGAAGCTTGAGGCCTGGAGCCTGAAGCCTAAATTCTGAACAATGTCGAGCATTAAGATTTTTATAGTAGATGATCATCATATAGTTTGTGAAGGGATACAGTCTCTTTTACATGATGTAGAAGATATTGTAGTTATGGGATGTGCCACCGACATTAATCAACTCATTGAAAAAATAAAGGATCAGTATATTCATGTGGTATTGATCAATATTTATAATCCTACCGACGAAGAAATTGAAAAAATCCGAAGCCTTAAACGAGAATATCCAAATACGCATTTACTGATATTATCGATGAGTAGAGCTAAAGGGTTTATTCTAAAAACTCTGAAGGCAGGTGCCAAAGGATATCTTACCAAAGACACCAGCCGAAGTGAAATTGTAGAAGCTATTTATTCGATCAGGGCAGGTTATGATTATTATGCCAAACCTATTACAAACATTATCCTTAAAAACTACTTAAGAGAAACAGCCCCTGAGCACTTATTACAGGATCAAAAAGACAAAAGCCTCTCTAACCGTGAAATAGAAGTGTTGAAATTATTCGGACAAAGTCTTACCAATAAAGAAATTGCCGACAAACTATTCATCAGTGTCCGTACTGTAGAATCGCATAAAACGAATGTGATGAAGAAGTTGAATTTACGTACAACTGTTGATTTGGTAAAGTTTGCGATTAAGAATGATATTATCGAAATTTAACCTGACAGGTTAAATTTAATTTCAAAATGAGGTAATTTGTCCCGATAAATATCGCATAGACGTCAACTTAAGAGACTATACAAACATATTTTATCCTCCAAAAGACTTTCCCCAGAATAGTTTAGAGCGTTTCAAAAAAGTAATAAAACCTTAGCGGAAATTCTCTCAGAGAAGTAGAGAATTACAGAAACATAGACAAAAACAAGAATCGTCTGTGAAAATCTGTGTAGTCTGTGTGAGAAGAAACAATCAAAATTAGCGCACAGAAATCAC
>JANQLW010000037.1 GCA_028280405.1 Bacteroidales bacterium | reverse complement strand
AAAGTCATCAATTTGTTCTATATTTTTTTTACAGGCTTATCAACCCTAATATCTTAATAACTATTGTCATGGAAGCTTAAATTGACGGCTATGGGAAGCCATCCCCTTTTTACAGCCTCGGTATAAAAGACATAAGTTTTAACTCAAAACTGTCCTCAAAACCTCAGGGGATTTTAAGTTCCCGAAATTCGGTAGATGTAATTGATAGTATTGAATTAAATATTCCAGTATTATATTTCTTTGCTGATTAGAAAGCTTTAATTCATTTATATTTTCAAAATTATATTCTGTTAAATCACTGAATAATTCAGCTTCTCCATCAGCAATATAATTTGAATGATGCGGCCTGAAATTTACAAAGCTTCCCTCCTCCAAATCAAAGGAAGAGGTTACCGGAGAATAAACTCCCCTGGGATAAAAACCGAGATAAGTTGTAAGTTTTATTCCAAATATCAAATGAAAATTGATAAAATCACTTTCTGTTAAATCAAGCCATTGCATGGCATTATAAATATATTCAAACAATTTTGGATTGGGTTCTTCTTCCTGAATTGCTTTATAACATAATTCATTCACAAAAACGGTAATGGAACTTTTTACAATATCAAAAGGTATACTTGAATATTGATGTGAACTTCTCAATTCCCGAATATGCTGTAAATTACTTTTTTCTTTATGGTTACTCACTAATTCTACAAGTGATAAATGCTGTAATAATGCCGGACTTATTTTTGACTTTTTCGACCTGGCACCTTTAATTAAGTATGACTGTAAACCAAAAGCTTCTGTATAAATTTTTGCAATCACACTCGTTTCCGAATATTTAAGCTGATGAAATACGATGCCTTTGGTAGTTGTAAGCATATCTTTAATTAATAAATAAAATTTTAGTTACTAAATTTACAGTCCCCTTTTCATTGCTGGCAAAAACCAGATATACTCCTGTTCCGGCTTTTTTGCCTTCAAAATTATAGCCATTCCATATAGCCTGGCCACCTAATGAATGCGTTTCGAAAACTACGTTTCCGCTTATATCAGTAATTTTTACATTCGCATTTTGACTTAAATTTCTAATAGCTATTGGTCCTGAATATCCTTCCCTGACAGGATTAGGGAATGCGTATACTTTGGAACCTTCAACCCGGGGAACAGAAGCTTCACCTCTGAATGAAATTAATCCCGCGGCAGTTCCGATAAAAACTTCTCCATCAGCATTTACCTTTATAGATGTAATTTCATTCGACAATAAAGGACTATTATCGGCAGTAAAATGATGAATTTGTTTCTCGCCATCTTCTGAAAGGAGATAGACGCCTGAGCTTTTTGTACCTACCCACTTTCTGTTTGCAGCATCTATTGTAATTGCGGTAATAACCTCTGTTTCCAACAAATATTGTATATAACCATCCCATTCCACCAAAATTCGCTGCATATCAAAATTAGTACCTTCAAATACATTACCCGGGCTATAAATTACTCCTATTCCTTTATCAGTCCCAAACCAAAACTCTCCATCCAGATCTTCTACCATACAAAGGGTTCGGGCTGCAAAGAGCTGGCCATTTCCTGCCTGGGTGTTTAGATTTTTCACTTCATCATCCGATGTATTATCTAAAGTGTTATTATCCTTAAAAACGATCAAAGAATAAGACCTTCTGGGAATAATCCACTTCTGATTAAATGAATCAATATATAAATTGGTAACATCAATATTACTATTGAAAGATGTAAGATTATATGATTTCCATTCCCCCGAATTTTTTTTCACTGATAAAATATCCTGAACTCCCGAATTTAAAACCCAGAGATTATTATTTTGATCGACTTGCAAACCGGTGATCATTGTTCGTTCAACATCCCTTTTCACAGATTGTAATGTAGAATTCATTTTATTGTATACTTGTTGAACTTGATTATTATTAAATTCAATAACTCCTCCTTCAAGGCTTCCAATATAAACAGTATTAGGATCAAATGGATTAATCTCCACCCTTACCATATCGCTTATTGTATCCAAAGCAGGCCAGTCACAACTTCCTAAATGACAGTGAAAGGAATTCCATTTTTCATCAATAAACGATGAAAAACCTTGTCGCTTATACATAGGATCTAAAATAGCCGAATACCCCCCGGAAACATGCCAGACATTATTTCCATGAATATCTATAGTAAAAACATCCGAAAAGTCAGGGCTTTCAATATTTATAGATTCTCCCTTTTGTCCTTTATTGAATGTCTTTATTAAACCTTTTCTGCTATCTGCTATCCATACATTTTCATCATCAACATCGGCATCTCTGGGGTTAATAACAATTCCTGATGGTGACCAAATTTTATAATCTATATTCAGATTCTGATTATAAACCAGGATATCTTCATTTCTGCTTATATATAGTTTTTCATCTTTTACTTTCAAACTATGATTATCCAGATGAAATTCATCAACCAGAGTAGTCCAGCTACTGCCATTATAAACATATAAAGTATCCGTATTATATCCTTCATTCTTCTTATTCAAAAAAATTCTATTGGAAAAGTTTTCCACCAAATTATATATGGCATCCGGATAAGGAAGGCTTTGCTGATGTTTCCAATTTGAATAATCTGCCAGGTTCTGACTATTAACATTTACAGTATATAAGCCATTTTCCGTTGCTGCAAAAAATGCAGTATCGTTTTTTGTTAAATCGAATACATTTACATGAGAAGCATTCTTTCCGATATAGTAAGTGTCTTTAATTTCCTCACGCGAAATATCCAGAACAACAATTCCAAATCCACAGCATAAATAGGCAAGATGATTGTCAATATAGATATTATTTACAGACTTGTTCCCTATAATTTGTTTCCGCTTAATATCCGGAATATTAATGATGCGGCCCTCTTTAATTAAATCCACATTAGTATTTGTATAACCAACTACCAGACAGTCCAAAGAATTATTATAAGCTATACTACTTATACCAATATCAGATAAGCCATTTACCTTTGATAACCGATGTACACTTTGATCTTCTTTATCAAAATAAAACAATGAAAACGAAGTAGCTGCATAGACTTTATCACCAGCATTAACAACTGTAATACAGCTCTTATACGGAAGATGATCTCTCCAATGGCCAATCCCTATTTGAGCCAACAATAAATGAGATAATAAAACTAAATTTATGCTTAAGATTATATGCTTCATCTTAAACAATATTAATAATTCTCATCCAATATTCAGCAATCATTAGATAAAAATCGCTTTTCCTATTAAGATTAATTTAACCTTTTCGGTATTGATTCATCCTGTTTTTGCTATTAGTTTTATAACTGATTGATTATCAAAACCTCTTAAAAGCATATAAAAATTTTCAAATATTTTTCTTTATACCTTTATTTTTATACTCATTATAGGATTTAGTTAGAGTATACATGCACACTGTTCTGTGTTGATGGTAGATAGTTTACACCAAACCATGTGATAAGGAGAATTACAAATGCTAAGGTAAGTATCCAGAATGCCAGTTTAGAGTTGATTTTCTTTACCCTGAGATGGATATAAAGTAAATAAGTTAACCATGTTAAGAAGGCCCAGGTTTCTTTTGGGTCCCAGGTCCAGTAATGGCCCCATGCTTCTTTGGCCCACAAGGCTCCAAATAATAACCCAAAGGTTAAAAATGAAAAACCAATATAAACGATATTATCAGCGAGTTTTATGGTATCTGAAATATCGAACCTTCTGGATAACATAACCAGACCTTTCAGTCCAATTAGTGAAGAAACAGCTAAAAATGCATAACCTACAATATATACAATAACGTGTGGAATAAACCATGGGCTTTGCAGAGCAGGCATCAGGGTTTTGTCAAATGTATCTGGATTCAGATAATTTATAAAGATGAATAATACGGCCATCAACAGGGTATAGGCCAGCATCCAAAACAACTTCCATCTGTAATAAATTATTAATCCAATCACAGCAAGAAAGAGTGCATACCAAAGCCGGGTTTCAGCCAGTGTTCTGAAAGGAGGCCTTTCCAGGCTAATCCATAAATTAACGGTGAAACAGATTAATGCACCCAAGCCTGTCAAAAATAATACGGTTGAAATCCAATGTTTATGTTTGGACTTCAAAAATAATAGTACCAAAAGCCCAATAATCCAAAGGGATGAAGCAATTTGAGCAAATAGAGGATATTTTAACCAAGTCATCGTTTTTCTTTTTTTCCCCGAAACCGGGATTAATATTATTTCTTTTCCTGTTTTGATTTTCCCATCCAAACCAAATACAATGAGCCTAGTAAAACCATAAAGATACCAACATAAACAACCGGCAGCCATGGATCTTTAACCAATTCAACGATACTAAGCCTGGACCATTTTCCCATTTTTTCATCATATCCGGTTTGATAAATTTTCCAACCTTGAACAGTCTTAGGTTTATTGACTTCCAATTCTATATCGTAATACTCTTTCACCTTTTTAAACACCCTGATTTTTGAACTAAACTTTTTAGAAGACGGTACAGTCATAGCAACAGCATGCAATTCATCAAGAAGTAAAATATCAGGTTGCACAAGAAAACTACCTGATGTCACCCATCCTTCTTTTTTAATTCCTGATTGTGTATTTTTCGCATGAACATATACAACCGGAACTGCTCCTATATCTTTATTGTTTTGGTAAATAGAATCTTTAAGCTTTGCAGTTTCCAGATATTGGCTAACAGATACTTTCCAGTCTCCAAAAATATACTTACCATTAGGAGTTACCTCTGGAAGTTTATCTCCTTTTTCAAGATAAATTTTCCCATTGGAAGGGTTCATTAATCCAATTTTAGGAGGATATTCATCAATATTAAAATTTATTAACTTAAGCGTAAACGGCATTCTAATTTGTTGATTGTATTCATCTGTGGCATAAAATAGTGCTCTATCTTTAACAAGATGCATACGATATCTCTGAAGATCACCTGAGCCTAGAGATGCACCGGCTATAATAATCCAAAGACCGGCATGATTTAAAAAAAAGGCAATATTTCTAAAGCTAAATGATCTGAATTTATTTACGGTTGTCATCCCTAAGGTTAATAGCAGAAAGAAAGAACAAAATAAATACTGCCAACTACTTACAACATCAGTCAATCCAATAAGATCAATAAAACCCGGACGACGAACCTGTTGAATGGCACCCATGAACAATACAAGAACGGTAAAAACACAAATTGAAGCAATAGCAGCCGGAACTCCACTAAGCCATTTAATGAATCCGGTTTTTAAAAACCTGTTTGCGATAATAAGCCAGAGGACAAATCCGATCAGAATAATTAAATTATATGGCCAAACAGGAGTTGTAGGAGCATAGCCATAAGTTAATGCTTCTACAAGCATTCCCACTATTAAAATAGTGAAAGCAATCAGAAAACTTTCTTTATACCCCCATGGATGCTCCCAAAATCTACGTTCTTTATTTTTCATAGTTTTTATAGTCGTTATTCAGAAGATCAGCTAAGATAAAGTATTTTAAGTAAAGTAATACTTGCCGTTTTTTTGCATTAATTGATATATGTCACACAAAACAATATACTCAGACCTTTTTAAATTACTCATAATTAAGTATTTTTAAAAAGAATCAAATACTAAAAAAATGAAACTACCAAAATCTGTTTATAACTGGACATCTTTGATTGGAGCTACGATTGCCATTGTCTCACTTTTCATGATTGGATTCTTAGTGGCAATTTCATTCTTTTTAAACCAGGGAAGCTCTTACCTAGGCTTGTTTACTTTTATTGTTTTGCCGGTTTTTCTTGTGATAGGGCTTATTTTAATTCCTGTTGGAATGCTGATCAGTATAAAAAAAGGAAATAAAAATACGATGCTTAAAAAGAAAAAAAGATGGCCTTTAATCGACTTTAATGAAGTTCGTACCAGAAATGCATTTATCATAT
Source organism: Bacteroidales bacterium (assembly GCA_028280405.1). Classification (GTDB taxonomy): domain Bacteria; phylum Bacteroidota; class Bacteroidia; order Bacteroidales. The sequence goes on along the minus strand of JANQLW010000037.1, from coordinate 37,905 downwards.
TTATCATTGGATCCGTAGTCTTTTTACTTGCTTCTGCAATAGGTAGTTATGAAGCATTTCACTATACAGAGTCTACTGAATTTTGTGGTACACTATGTCATGAAGTAATGGAACCTGAATATGTAGCATATCAACATTCTCCTCATGCCAGGGTAGAATGTGTAGAATGTCATGTAGGAGAAGGTGCCGATTGGTATGTCCGGTCTAAAATATCAGGGATGTACCAGTTGTACGCAGTTGCTACAAATTCTTTCCCAAGGCCTATTCCAACTCCAATTGAAAATTTACGGCCGGCAAGAGAAACCTGTGAACGCTGTCATTGGCCTGAAAAATTCTATGCACAACAAAATCGCCTGGAAAAACACTATCTTGCTGATGAATACAATACAGAATGGGATATTAACCTCCAAATTAAAACAGGGCCCAATTACAGTGCATTGGGATTAATGGAAGGTATACACTGGCATATTAATCAGGATGTATTAATTGAATATAAATCGACTGACTTCAGTAGGGAAGTTATTCCATGGGTTAAGTACACTAATACAAAGACAGGAAAGGTTTATATATATGAAGATGCTGAAAATCCATTAACAGCTCAGCAAATAGATTCCCTGCCAACCCGTACCATGGATTGTATGGATTGTCATAACCGGCCTTCACATAATTATTTATCACCTTCAAAATTTATTGACAATGCCATGACAGCCAAACTTATTCCAACATCAATACCCGAGTTTAAGATGGCAGCAATGAGTTTATTACATACCGAATATCCTACAAAAGACAGTGCCCTGAAAGCAATTAAGCATGGTATGATAGCATATTATAAATCTTCATATCCTGAATATCTGGAAAAGAATAAAGATGTATTAAATAATGCCATTGCTATCATGCAGCAAGAGTTTCAAAAGAATATTTTTCCTGAAATGAAAGTCAGGTGGAACATTTATCCTAATCACATTGGGCATATTGAAAGTAATGGATGTTTCCGTTGCCATGATAATAAGCATATCGCAAAAAAAGAACAAAGAAATATTTCAAAGGACTGCACACTTTGCCATTTAATCAGTGCGCAGGGTAATCCAAAGAATATGGAAGTTGCTCCGGCATTTCAAACTTTGGAATTTAAGCACCCTGTTGACATCGGAGAAGAATGGAAAACAACTAATTGTGCAGATTGCCATTCAGCACTTTATTAACATATTATAAAGAATAATTGGTATTATATTATCCAATAAAAAACGAAGGTATCTCAAAAGTCAGTTCTGTTATTTTTACTAAGATGTTTTAGTCAGGGCGCGAATATCTAATTAACTATGAACAAAATCTTTATCTTTTTAAGGATTTTATGAATAAATTCGCACCCTGACTTTTGGGGCAAGCCCGTTTTTTTATTGGCTCAAATCAAATCTTATTTTTTTAATGTAGGATCAGGATGTGTAATTTTTTCAGTATAAGTTTTAAAATCAAATCCTTTATAATGAGCACATTCATCATTATGACATTTTAAACAAACATCTTTAGTTGGTAAAATCAATCCTCTAGCCATTGATTTTTCACGGCTTTTCATGATGGCGTTTGGATAATACTTGCTACCCGGTCCATGACAAGATTCGCAAGAAACACCCTCCGTAATTTTTAAAGTAGCAATTAAGTCCGAATCAACACTTCCATAGGTTGAATGACATTTGATACAGGCCGGATCTTTCTTTTCATCACCTTTTAAAGACTCCATTGCCGTTGCATGTTTTGTTCCCAGCCATTGTTTATACTGTCCGCCTTTAGCAGGTTTATTATGGCACATTTTACATTTTTTTGCACCAACGTACTCAAAATCTTGAGCTGTCAGGTTATAAGTACCTAGAAATGTAACCAGACAAATTACTATTAAACTTCTAATCATCACACTTTATTTAGTTTCGTTTTTAAATTTCTTTAGTATGTAAAAAAATACAATTTAATGTGGCTCATGCCACCCATTTATCATGCTTTTAAAATTACTTAATGCTGTTTTTCCAAGTGTACAGAAATAAATATGAATGATCATAAATAAAGAAATAATATAGCCCACGATTAAATGAATTAAATCAACAAATTGGATAGCATGAATATTTTCCGAACCAAACACCTCAGTACGCATAAAATCAGGGTACATTAAAATCCATCCGGTCAATGTAACGATTGGAAACATCAAATACATAATGATGATATAGGACAATTTTTGAAGCGGATTAAATTTTGATTCTTTTGTAATAGGAAATGGAGCAGGTTCCCCTTTAAACATTCCAAAAGCATAATATTTCATTTGTTTTACAACAGTACTTAGAAATCCTTTGAATTGAACCCGATAATATCTTCCATTAGGCCGTATCCAGTTTCCTATAATGAAAAAGAAATAATTTATAGATAATAATACGCCGCATATACTATGAAGATTGACAGCAATATCAAAGCGTAACAAAAAAATATAAGATTCATCAGAATATTGTAAACTTAAGCCCGTTAGTAATAAAACCAAACATAATATAGCATTTAAACCATGCCATACTCTTACCCATTGTGGATATAAATATAATTTTTCAGACATATTAAGTTGATTTATTAATTAAACGTAAGATAATGTGAATTCCTACTCCACCTAATGTAATCAAAAAGATTATAATACTCACAAGATTTAATAAATAGATTCTGTTTCCACCTATTAAATGTGGGAAGTCTTCACGTTGTGAAAACTCAAATTTACCGCTTATTTCTTTTTGGTATTTATACAAAGTTTCTTTCAATATTGAATTTTGAGAATGGCATTCGGTACACAATTTAACGGCTTTTTCTTTAGGCTGAACATTATGTGCAACCAATACATTATTGCTAATTTGAGTATGACATTCGATGCAGCGCACATTTTTAAAATGCAGGACTTGGTTAGGTAGCCAATCATGCGTCTCCAATATATTTGGATTTTCAAGTGTTGTTAGCAATTGATATTCTGAGATATCGGCATGGCAAGATAGACAAATATTATTATCGTATTCAATAGTTTTTTGTAAATTTTCATTATTACGTGCACTTGTTTTATAGGAATGCGGATTATGACACATCCAGCAAGTAAACTCATCGGAATACTTAGAAAAGTGGACACTATTACGAAATTCTTCATCAATTTGTTCAAAATTGAATTTTGCATAGGTTTCATCGCCACCATGACAGTCCATACAACCCGCCCGGGGTTCCATTCTTAATTCTCCGGAATGAGGAAACTTTCTATAATCTGAGGAATGACAGTCAACACAACTGAAATTTCTATGATTTGACTGATAGAATTCTGCAGAATCAATGACAAAATACGGGTTCATCCGTTCCCTCACCATTTTTTCAATCCATGTATTGAAGTAATTATAGTATTTGTGTCCATGGCATTTCAGGCACTGTTGATTTTCTTCAGCATATTCGAAAGTATTGGTAGTTTGTTCCTGTGCATTTAGTTTCGGACAAAAAAACAATAAAAAAAACAGAAGAGATCTTATAAATATGATATATGTTTTTTTCTTTTTCATTTTGTTTTTTTAAGAAAAATGGGTGCCCTATTTATTAAGAACACCCTATTATTAATTTATTTTAATTTAAAATAATTCTGATTATCAAATGTTTGCCTGCATTCGTAAAAAAATTATTTAAGGCATTCATTTTGATGGAGATCATATTTAGAAACTCCATAACCTGTTAATGAAAAATCCGATCATAAATTCTGTTTCAGCATTCGTCATCATATTGTATTGAGGACTTAAAGTAGAAGCTGTTCCCAGAAATAGTTGAAATACATGTGTACCGGTAGAAATTTCCCATCCGAATGAGATATTTGGTTTAGATCTGAAATTCAGTGGTACATGTTCTTGCATCCCTTCAATATGCAAAGGAAAATCACAATTAAAAATAATGGAAGACTGTGTACTTATTTTCACTCTGCCACCAAATGATAATCCATACTTATCATGCTCCAGTCCTTTTTCTACACTATTAATATGTGAAAAACTTGGCGCAACTTGTAAGCTAATAGCATCATTAAACTTACGAGCTATAATAATTTGAGAGAAAAATGAAAATCGGTTAGAAAATTTATATTCCAATCCAAAGTTTTCTTTATCTCTTCCATCAATTGCAAAGTTTCCATAAAACGAAATAGAGAGTGGAGTTCGGCCCGACCGGGTTTGTTGTATAATATTCCACTTTAACCTAAAGTCTGTTAATTTTCTATCCTTAGTGGCACCTATGCCCACTTGTAAATAGTCCTTTAAGCTATAATTTAACCCCATTCTAATATTAGAAGGAGCATAAAGACCAAACATATCATCCAAACCATTTTTAAGGGTTCCAAATCGATGTTCAACTACAAATTCCAGGGTGTTTACTTCGGGAATAAAAACTGTTTGATTATCAATAATCATCCCACTTTCGAAGGGATTTCTAACAGGCTTGTCTTTTTTCTTTTTTTCTGCATCCTGAGCCATCAAAGTACTAATACTAAAAAGCAGGATCATCAGACATATATTTATTTTTCTCATAATATTCTGTTTTTAGTTATTTTTAGCACCTTCCTCTATCCACTTCAATACAAGCGCAGCTTGATTGTTGGTATATTTTCTCCAGGAATGACCACTGGTTGATGGTTTAATATAATCGTATAATATACTGGATTCAGGATTTGTTGTATTCACCAGATTATCCGAAGTAATACTAGAGTATGCATTTGCAGCAGATAAATCAGGTGAAGTATCTCCAGTGTCGTGACAATTTAAACAACGGGATGTAAATATAGGCACTATCTGTTGAGAAAAACTGATAGGATCATCGCCACCTGGCCCTTCTGGATCAGTCGTATCTGGATGAACAATAAATTCATATTCACAAGCTGTAAAAAACACTGCACCACAAAGAAGTATTGCTAATATTATCAATGATTTTCTCATGCTAGTAATTTTTGTTTGCAAACCAGCAAAAAAAAGGCCTCAGAATCGAAGCCTTTTTATTTGCATTATTTCTTTAATTAAGGAGCTGGAGTAATTTTAGCAATTGTATTTTTAAGCAATGCTATTACATAAGTTGGGTTGTGTATACCATAGCTCTTATCCTCTAAAGCCATTTGATAGTTAACATATGCTCCGACAACATTAGCACTGTAAGTACCTGGGATTGGACGGTAACTACCCGCAACTATTATTCCTTCATCCACTAACAAAGCTTCAAGGTCGCTTAATAAAGCTTTTACTTCATCTTGTACTTCTTTGGTTCTGTCAGCAATATCATCATGACATTCAGTACAACCAGCAGTATTTAATACATCACTTCCATGATACTCATAAGTCATATTCATAGTATGGCCACCAGCCTTAACACCATAAGCTTTCGCCATATGGCAAGTTTTACAATCATTATCAATTAATGACATATGCTTATTGGTACCATAACTTTCACTACCAGAAAATTCAATTGGCCCCTGTCCCGCCATAATATTAGCTTGTGGAGCATGGTGAGTTCCCCAATACTGAGAAAAAATTTGATAATCATCACCATCTTCAACCGGAGCAGTTCCTAAAGATCTCCCCTGATGACATTTGGCACATAGGTTGGAATTACCAAAATCAACTGCATCGCCACCCATTAAAGGAACAAAAGAATCAGTAAAAGTTAAATCATAATCGGCTGGAGTATAAGTATTATGAATGTCGTGGCAAGTGTAGCAATTAATTGGATTAGGGTTTTTAATTTCTTGTCCACCGTCAGGATCATAAGAACCATCAAGAGAACCTAAGAATCCCTGGCTAGTATGACATACAGCACAATCTCTGTTATTTCTTTCAAAGTTTCCACCTGTCGCATGAGTAGAAGCTTCCCATTGGATTGTCTTTCCAAACATTTTTTGAGTGTTATCGTGACACTCGATACAGCCAGCAGTCCCGTCAGTTCCGTTAATTCCATCTTCACCTTTAGGCCCTTGCGGTCCAGTGGCTCCAGTCGCCCCAGCAGGGCCTTCTTTCGTACAGCCAGACATTAATATCATTGCAGATAAAAATGCTACTGAAATAAACGTTAGTAATGTAAATCTTTTCATAAGTCGTAGTTTTAGTTCTTTTGCGCGTTTTGACTATATACAATAATAATCAATAATTTAGCGCTGTTACAAATGTAACAAATGAGATATCTGATAATTATCATTGAAATAAATTCACAACCTACTTGACATTTATTAAAATTTCATTGATATTTGTCAATACACTGTGTATTACATTTTTATAACCAGTCTGAATAAAAGTATAACACATTGTTTTAGTGAATAGTGGCTGAAAGATGGAAGTATTTTAAAACACACATCATTACTTAGACTAACTATAAATACTAGAAAATGAATACTTATGGCCAAATTTGTTAAGACCGTATTTTGCTCGAATTGCAATAAAAATTCAAATCTTTTTACTCATCTTAGCGAAGAAGAAATCTCTTTAATTAATGACAATCGTCATGAAGTAAGATTTAATTCAGGAGAAACGATTTTTAAGCAGGGAGGTATGTTAACTCATGTTGCCTGTGTAATTTCTGGCATGGCAAAAATTTATATTGAAGGGCATCACAATAAAAATCTCCTTTTAAAAGTTGTTAAGTCCTCTGAATTAATTGGTGGACCGGGTCTTTTTGTAGATTTCAGGCTGCATTATACAGTTTCGGCTTTAACAGAAGTTGTTGCATGCTTTATAGATGCAAAAGTTTACCAGGAGATTATTAAAAAAAATCCAGTTTTTGCTTTTGAGCAATTCAAACAAATCAATACTTACGGCATTAATAACTTTGAGATGCTAACCAACCTGACACAAAAACAAATGCCCGGAAGAATTGCCGACACCTTATTATATCTTTCTGAAAAAGTATATGAATCAGATAAATTTACTGTACATATAAATCGTCAGGATATAGCAGATTTGTCTGCCATGTCAAAGGAAAGTGCGATTCGTATATTGAAAGAGTTTAAGGATTCCGGTTATATTTCCTGCGTAGGAAATGATTTTTCCATACACGATATAGATGCTTTGAAAAAACTAAGCCAGACCGGATAAACCCGGTATTTAATTTTCTTAACTTTGCTTTTTAATCAGGCACGATGCAGCAAAAAAGCATTTTTAATACACCTTTTATTTCCAGAGAAATCAAGATTGGAGATCTTTTATTAGGAAAATCAAACCCAATAAGGGTACAATCAATGACTTCAACTAACACTAACGATATTGAAGCTACAGTTGCACAAAGTATTCGAATGATAAAGGCCGGATCTGAGCTTGTAAGAATCACAGTTCCCACATTAAAAGAAGTTCAGAGCCTGAGAGAAATACAAAAACGAATCAGGAAAAAAGGATATGCAACTCCAATTATTGCAGATGTTCATTATCATGCAAAAGTAGCTGAAAAAGTTGCTCATTTTGTTGAAAAAGTCCGAATTAATCCGGGTAATTATTCCGACCGAAATTCTTCAAAACAAACTGAATTTACTGACAAAGAATACAATTTAGAGTTAGAAAAAATTTCTGATAAACTAAATCCGTTGCTAAAAATCTGTAAGGCAAAGGGAACTGCAATCAGGATAGGAACTAACCATGGATCGCTTTCCCAAAGAATCTGTTCCAGATATGGAGATACGCCTTTAGGGATGGTTGAATCAGCCCTGGAATTTGTAAAAATCTGTGAAGCGAATCAGTTTCACAATATAGTTCTTTCAATGAAATCCAGCAATCTGAAAGTAATGGTTCATGCTTATCGGTTATTGGTAAACCGTATGCTTGAACATGAAATGGATTACCCTATACATTTGGGGGTTACTGAAGCCGGTAATGGAATGGAGGGGCGGATCAAATCTGCTGCCGGAATAGGTACATTACTGGAAGATGGAATCGGAGATACCATTCGGGTTTCCTTAACAGAAGAGCCTGAATATGAAATTCCGGTAGCACAATCTATCTTAAAGAACTACCAAACATCAAGATCAGAGCAATCCAACAAATCCGCATTCGACCCTTCTATAAATCCATTTGAATACAATAGAAGAAAAAGCTTTTCCATTCATAACTTAGGAGGAAACAGTGTTCCTCAAATTATTGGTACATATGGAAGTGAAGCCGATTTTTGGCCAGAAGAAAACCAACATATTCTTAGTGACAAGTACTCAATACCATTTACGTTAAACAGTATTCCAAAGGATAACAAGCTTTTAGTTCTTAGTTCTAAACATAATAGTTCTATAAAAAACGAAAAGAATAAGTTCAAATCATTCATCAAAGCTCAATACAAAAATCCGGTCATCATCAAACGGGATTATTCCGGTTTAAGTGATGACAATTTTATTATCCGGTCAGCCATAGATCTGGGATATCTGCAAATAGATGGTTTGGGAGATGGAATTTGGTTAGAAAATAGTAACTATAAAGGATGCTTGACAAACCTTTCAAAAAAAATCCTGCAGGCATGTGGAAACAGAATAACTTCCACAGAGTATATTGCCTGTCCATCATGTGGCAGGACTCAGTATAATATTCAAGAAGCCTTTGCTAAAGTAAAAGCAGCTACTTCTCATTTAATTGGTTTAAAAATTGCTGTAATGGGATGCGTAGTAAACGGTCCCGGAGAAATGGCAGATGCACATTATGGTTATGTGGGAGCAGGAAAAGGAAAGGTAAATCTGTATAAAACCAGAGAACTTGTAAAAAAAGGGATTCCCGAAGAATTAGCAGTTGAGGAGCTGATCGAATTAATTAAAGAAGGCGGAGATTGGAAAAATCCTTCCTAAGCCGGGCTCTTTTCTCCAATAATACAAATACTTTTAGGAATCATTTCAAAAGAAAACGGAGATTCTCCCAATGATTCGCCATCTGCTTCCAATAGTAATGGTTTTGAATTTGAAGCATAAATTTCAACCTTTTTTCCCGTATAGGTTTCAACTTCTTTGAGACTCACAAATGAACCATCATAAAGATTCTTAATATTTGTAATTACTTTAAACTTGGAAGCTTTCTTAATTAAAGTTATATCAAATAAACCGTTGTCAGGAATGGCATTGGGAAGTTGCATCATACCTCCTCCATTATACTTGCACAATCCTACACACATACTAAATATTTTACCCCTGAATCTCTCTTCCCCATCAATGTTTAAAGTTAAAGATGCAAATTTATACTGAAGCAAGCCAAGAAAGAGATTTATTAAATACGAAAAAGGACCTCCACTTCCTTTCTCTTTCATTTTATTGGTTTTCTTAGCTACCAAAGCATCATATCCTATACCGGCTATATTAATAAAATAGCGGGATTGTTTTTTCCCGTTTTCATAATACTCTACTTTTCCGGCGTCCTGAATAAAAGTTTTGGACTCTTTTATAGTATGAATGGCTTCAGCATAGTTTTTAGAAATTCCATACATTCTTCCCCAGTCATTACCTGTGCCAACAGGAATCATTCCTAATTTTATTTCCGGTGAAGGAACCAATTCTTGAGAAAGAATGCCATTCACAACTTCATTTAAAGTACCATCACCTCCGGTAACAATAATATGCTTATACCCTTTTGAAATAGCATCAAAGCTAAGGTGAATTGCATGGTTTTTAGCCTGAGTAAAAACATATTCATATTCAAATCCTACTTCTGTAAGAAGAGCAGATATCTGATTCCAGTCTTTTTCTCCTTTTCGTTTTCCGGCATTCGGATTTACAATGACATAATATTTTTGATCCACAGGTAATTTTTAAATTCCATCAAAATTAACAGAATTTTCAAAGCTTCCTAAAAATGAAGTAAAGAAAGGGAATTATTTCCTCCAGAAAGCCGGAGCAAAGATGATTAATACCGTAAAGAGCTCCAGTCTGCCCAGCAACATTAAAAACGACAAAAACCATTTACCCAGCATAGGAACATCTGCATAATTACCTACCGGCCCCACCATTCCTAATCCGGGGCCGATGTTACCAAGTGTTGCTGCTGCCGAACCAATGGCAGATTCAAAATCAAGCCCCATTAAAGACATAATCAGGGAGCCAAAGGCAAAAATAACCATGTAGATCAGGAAGAATGCCATAATCTTGAAAATGATATCTTTGGAAACAGATTTCTTATTAAACTTAACAGGGATCACTGCTTGAGGATGTAATAAACGCTTCAGTTCCAATCCACTGTTTTTAATCAATAATAGCTGGCGAATGATTTTCATTCCACCTCCTGTGGATCCGGCACTTCCACCAATAAACATCAGTAAGAATATCAACAACCATGACATTCCTGGCCAAAGCAAATAATCTGACGTAATATATCCCGTAGTTGTAACGATGGAAACAACCTGGAAAATTGTTTCCCGAATGGTTTCTTCTATCCCTGAATTCGCAATAATAATAATTGAAGTAGAAATTATAACCGTAACGATAGTAATAATCCAAACATAATACCTGAATTCTTCATTCTTCCAGATTTTACCAAACTTACCCAATAAGGCATAATAGTGAAGTGTAAAATTGGTTCCTGCCAATATCATAAATAAAATAATGACATATTGGATATAAGGAGAATAACCTGCAATACCATCATTTTGTGTGGAGAAACCTCCTGTAGCCATCGTTCCAAACGCATGACATATCGCATCAAAAAAATCCATCCCCCCTGCCATAAGAAGCACTGTTTCTATTCCTGTAAGCAATACATAAATACCCCAAAGCCGTTTTGCAGTGTGGGTAATTCTAGGATGAAGCTTATCAGGAGCAGGGCCCGGCATTTCCGCAACAAACAACTGCATACCTGCAATACCAAGAACCGGGAGAATGGCAACGGATAGAACAATAATTCCCATCCCACCGATCCAGTGGGTTAAACTTCTCCAATACAAAATACCTTTGGGAACAGCTTCAATATCTGTAAGTATGCTTGCTCCTGTAGTTGTAAAACCGGAAATGGTTTCAAAGAAAGCATCCGTAAAATTGGTAATAGTACCACTTAATATAAAAGGAAGTGCTCCAAAGAAAGATATAATAATCCAGGTAAAAGTGACGATGAGATAACCTTCCCTTTTCCCAATATTGTTTTGCATTCGTTTGCCATTAAAACCCCAGTATAATAGTCCGCCAACAACCACAGTTATGATTCCTGAATACAAAAGAGCCATATTTTGAATGCCGTCATAAACCCAGGAAAAAGGCAAACCGGTGAACATAAATGCACCTTCAACCATCAATAAGAATCCGATAATTCTAAGAATGAGTCTGAAATTTATATCTGCGGTTCTGGACATGGTGATTTAAATCTGGCCTTAGCTAAAATACTAATTAAAAAACTTATCAATCTTTTTGATGGCCTGTGGAAGCGAAAATACAACGACTTTATCTCCTTCCAGAATTTGAAGATCACCAGTCACAATTTGGCTGTCTTCTCCCCGGATTACACCACCAATAATTGCTCCGTCCGGGAAATTCAGTTTACAAACAGGTTTTTTGGTTACAGGAGATTTTGGTTTAGCCACTAATTCCATAACTTCAGCATCAATGCCACTCAGACACTTTATATTGGTTACTTCCGAACCCATGGTAAACTTAATAATATAACTGGCTGTAATAAGTTTTTTATTAATGATAGTATCTATGCCTATGTTTTTAGAAATGTCTATATAATCTATATTTTCTACCAAAGCTATGGTTTTCTTTACTCCGTATTTACGAGCATGCAAGCAGGTAAGGATATTGGTTTCAGAATTATTTGTCACAGCAATAAAAGCATCAATGCCTCTGATATCTTCTTCCTCTAATAACTGTATATCTCTTGCATCCCCATTAATCACCAATGTATCTTCCAGATAATCGGTAAGGGCCATGCAACGATCTTTATCACTCTCAATAAGTTTAATGTTCAATTCTTTTTCAAGACGTTTACAAGCAGTACGGCCTACTCGTCCACCTCCAACTACCATTATATTTTCAATCGGATATCTCTCTTTTCCACTAAGTTTAAGCAGATTATCAACACCCTCTTCCTTGGTTATTACATAAATCAGATCATTAGGTTTTAAGAAATTATCTCCTTTAGGTATAATGGTTTGAGAATTACGATGTATGGCTACAGCCCGGAAATTCAAATGAGGATACTCCTTAGCAATCTGGGTTAAAGTTTTTCCGGCTACAGGTGCCGAATGTTCCAGTTTAATCAGAAATAAAAACAGCTTTTCATCTGAAAAATCAAAAATCTCTGTGGCAGCTGTTTGATGAAGAAGATTAATAATTTCAGTAGAAGCAATCTCTTCCGGACAAACCATGGCATCTATCCCCAGGCTTTCATAGATCTTCCTGTTCTCTTCGGTAATATTTTCCAGGCTATTTACACGGGCAATCACTTTTTTAGCTCCAAGCTTCTTACCTAAAATTGCAGTAATCACATTTATATGTTCATCATGAACCACGGAAATTAATAAATCTGCTTTTTTAATATTCGCTTTTGTTAAAACAGATATGGAAGTTGAATCTCCGGTAATAGTCATTAGGTCGGTATGAGATTCAACCATTTTAAGAAGCTCTTCATGCGGGTCAACAATGGTGATGTTATGATTTTCACTTGCCAGATCTTTGGCTAAATGCAAACCGACTTCCCCATCTCCTGCAATAACTATATTCATTTCTGATCGTATTTTTTCGCTCGCGAAATTAAATTTTTATCCTTAAATCATATATAAATTTTCATTTTTATATAATTCAGTTCGGCTGCTAATTTAAATTATTTTGGTAATTAAGAAAACTATTATTAAAAAATTATAGTTTAATAAGTCAATAAAAGTCTATCTGAAACAATTTCATTTTCTAATGTCTGTCCTTCCATTTGAAATCGCCTTAACATTGATCTACCAAGACTTACAAATATTTCTTTTTCAAACAGTCCTTTTGGAATAGGTAAATCACAAATATAATTTCCTGATTTTTTATTTCCATCAATACTCAAAGCAACTTTTACACCCTTTGATTTTGCTTTATCTATTTTTTCTAGTAGTTTTTCTAAAGAAAAATCTTGTGCCCCATATAATATAGACTGACTATGACTATATGGAGGATCACAATATATAAAATCATCATACTTAGCTAAATCAAATGCTTCTTGATAATCAAGGTTTAAAAAGTTAACATTTTTTACCCTACTGTACCACTCATTAACTCTTTTAGAAAAACTTTCAACAGAAACAGGATTATGAACACCACATGGTGTAGACATATATCCATCTGCTTTTCTAAATCTAATTATTCCACCATAACATGATCTTGATAAAAACAAAAAATCAGGTCCATTAGGATTACTATTATAAGATTTTTTAATTCTCTCATAAACCTCAACCTTATTTTCATCGTTAATTAATTCACGCCTTTCCGCATACCATTCAACTAACTCTAAAGGGTTTTTAACAAGTTGTTCCCAGATTTCAATTAATGGAAAGAATACATCCGAACCAACTCCTTTTGAAGGAGAAACAGTAGCCATTATTGCTCCACTACCCAGAAAAGGTTCAAAGAAATTATTAAATGTTAAAGGAAAATATTTTGCAATTTCACCAGCATATCTTTGCTTGTTACCTACCCATTTCAATAATTGTGTTTTTGGAGGATAATAAGTTGCATATTTTTGATCAATTGTAAGCTGCATAAATTTCTTTTTTACAAATATAAATAAGAATATGCTAGTATCCTAATTTGGGATATTCTAAATTAGGATATACATTTGTTTATTGTGACTAAAAGCTTATATACAAAAGAATACAATGCTCTCCTAAAACAACTTTATAGACTAAGAGTTGGCTCAGGCTTAAGACAAATTGATATCGCAAATAAACTTAAAGTTCCTCAATCTTTTATTAGTAAAATTGAAACCGGTGAAAGACGGTTAGACTTAATAGAACTAAAAGAAGTTTGTGAAGCTTATGGTAGTAGCCTTAAAGAATTTATATACGAATTTGAAAAAGAATTGAATGAAAGCAAATAAAGAATTTACTGATTTAGGGTTAGAATTTTGGGCTTACATAAAATTGCTAAATCAGCGCTTAGGATATTTTGAATATAAATCGAAAAGTAATCCTAATCCTAATTTTGTAATTCCTACAATAAAAGAAATTAAACAACAATTTGACAATGAAAACCTTGATTATTCTAACTTAATTGTTGATGATAAATGGACAGTTTTGGGTAAGAAACTAGAACAATATTTTTTATACAGGAAAGAAGTTCTAAACAAATATGTCAAACCAAATCTATTAAATGCAGAAGAAGCAAAAAGATTATTCAATAAATTAAAAAAAGAACTGAAGCCTAAAAATTGTCCTCTTCCATTGAACAAACAAAAAAAGGAAAAGCGGGATTATGCATTTTTAACTTGTATTGTTAATATGTTATTAGAGTCTAATTTGTCAGATAATCCTTGTGACTATGATCCAAAAGAATTAACGGCTTTAACAGAAAATAATTTTCCTTTAAGAGTATTCTCAAAAAGAGTAGACGGAGCTTTTCCTTCTGTAATAAATCCAATTGCGATATGGGAAATTAAGGAATACTATTACACAACTACTTTTGGAAGTAGAGTTGCTGATGGTATTTATGAAACCTTACTTGATGGTTTAGAAATTAAGGAAGCTAAAACGAATACTGGTAAAAAAATCAAACATTATTTAATTGTTGATGCTTATTACACATGGTGGGTTCTTGGGAAATCTTATTTATGTAGGATTATTGATATGCTTCATATGGGATATTTAGATGAGGCATTATTTGGTAAAGAGGTAGTGGATAGGATCCCCAAAATAGTAAAAGGTTGGCTGAAGAGCTAGTTTATCTCTATTATAAAATTTCAAACTGATCCCAGTCATATCCTACATTGAATTTCTTTCTAAAGTCAGTCAACATTTTTGCAGACAGGGTATAGGTTTTTGCTCTTTCTATATTAGGTTCTATATCAGAAATAATTTGTCCTTTGGGATCAATAATCATTGTATCTCCCTGATAAGCATTTCCAAAACCATCTTTTCCAACACGGTTAACACCGATCACATAAGCTTGATTTTCCAACGCTCTGGCAATCAATAATTGCCTCCAAACAAAAGAACGCGCAGTTGGCCAATTAGCTACGTAGATTAATACATCATAACCGAACTTTTCATCTTTAAAAGAATTTTTGCTCCACACAGGAAATCTCAAATCATAACAAATTAGTGGCTTGATATTCCAATCACCCAACTGACAGATCAGTTGTTCCTGCCCGGGACTGATTGTATCCGCTTCATCTCCCAAATGAAATATATGACGTTTTGAATAAATCTGATACTTTCCATCCGGGTTCATCCAAATCAAAGAATTATAGAATTTCCAATCCTTATCAAACAATATGCTTCCTGTAATGACCGCTTTTTTTTGTTTAGCTTTTTCCCTCATCCAGTTTAGAGTAAGGCCATTTTCATCTTCAGCATATTTTTCAGGGTCTACGGGAAAACCTGTGTTAAAAACTTCCGGTAATATAATCAGATCAACCTCATCTTTAATGTCAGATATTTTTTGATCAAACATATCCAGGTTTCCCTGAATATCTTCCCAAAGCAAATCACTTTGAATAATATTAACTCTTAAATCTTGCATAATATCTCAATAGCTTTATCTAAAGTTTCTTTTTCTTTCGCAAAACAGAACCGTAATCGTTTCGATTCTTCTTCATTATGATAAAAAGAAGAAACGGGAACAGAAGCGATTCCATATTCCTTAATTAAACGAATGGTAATGTCCATTTCTTTCTCATCCGAAATTTCAGAATAATCAAGCAACTGAAAATAGGTTCCATAAGACGGCACTATTTTAAAACGAGATTTCGAAATACCTTTCAGAAAATAATTTCTTTTCTTTTCATAGAATTTTCCTAAACCGATATAGTTTTTCTTATTTTTCAGATAATCAGCGATGGCATACTGGATTGGAGTATTTACAGTAAACACAACAAACTGATGCACTTTTCTGAATTCAGCCATTAGATTTTCAGGAGCCAATACAAATCCCATTTTCCATCCGGTAGCATGAAAAGTTTTTCCAAATGAACCAACTACAAAAGTTCTGTTTATTAATTCCGGGAAGCGGCAAGCACTTTGATGTTGATGCCCGTCAAAAATGATATGTTCATAAACCTCATCACTTAAAACCAAAATATCAGTTCCTTTTATAATTTCACCCAACCTTTTCATATCCCCCTCATTTAAAATACTTCCGGTTGGATTATGTGGTGTGTTTATAATAATAAGCTTAGTTCTATTCGTAATTAACCGGCTTACTTTTTCCCAATCAATATGGTAATCCGGTAAACGAAGTTGAGCATGCTTAACAATACCTCCGTTTAATTCAATGCATGGTGAATAGCTGTCATATGCCGGCTCAAAAATAATTACCTCATCTTCATCCTTTACAATAGCTGAAATAATAGCATAGATTCCTTCGGTAGCTCCGGCAACTATATTTACCTCTTTATCCCAATCATATTCCACCCCATGCAGCTCTTTAACGGTTTTAGTTATTTGCTTCCGCAAAATCGGAGTACCCGGCATCGGAGCATACTGATTGAGTCCTTCCTTCATATAATGGTGTATTCTGTCAATCAACTTTTCTGAAACCGGAAAGTCAGGAAAGCCCTGTGATAAATTTACGGCATTGTGCTCATTCGCAATCTGGCTCATCACTGCAAAAATGGAAGTTCCTACCCCAGGCATTTTTGAAACCAGATTTCCTTCAAATTTTTTCATATATGAAATAAAATATTTTATACAGATTATGCTAACAAAAGTAAGTATTTTAAACAGAAATCGTAAATTTGAAAATCGTTGAAACGCTTAAATTTTATTGTATGAACACAATTGATGCATTTGAATTAAAAAACAAAAAAGTTTTAATCCGTGTTGACTTTAATGTGCCATTAAATGAACAGTTTGAAATCACAGATCCGACCCGTATCAATGCTGCTGTTCCCACTATTCAAAAAATATTGAAAGAAGGTGGTGCTGTAATCTTAATGTCGCATTTGGGCCGACCAAAAGAAGGCCCGGAAGAAAAATTTTCATTAAAACATTTACTTCCCTATCTTGAAGAAAAGCTAAATACCAAAGTTCATTTTGCAGACGATTGTATAGGGGATAGTGCAATTCAACTTTCTTCGGATTTAACAAATGGAGAAGTATTACTTTTGGAGAACCTCCGTTTTTATAAAGAAGAAACCAAAGGAGATGTGGAATTTGCCAAAAAGCTTGCTTCACTGGGAGATATGTATGTGAATGATGCATTTGGAACAGCACACCGCGCACATGCTTCAACAGCAATTATTGCGGAGTTCTTCCCAAATGACAAAGCCTTTGGTTATATTATGGGAAATGAATTAGAGAATATCAATAAAATATTAAAAGAGCCTCAACGCCCATTAACTGCAATTTTGGGAGGAGCAAAAGTATCCGGTAAAATTGAAATCATCAACAACTTGATCGATAAAGTTGATAACCTGATCATCGGAGGAGGTATGATGTTTACATTTATCAAAGCATTAGGAGGAAAAATAGGAGGTTCGTTGGTTGAGAATGAATTAATCAATACTGCACTGGAAGCTATTGAAAAAGCAAAAGCGTCCAATGTAAATATCTATTTGCCTATTGATGCTATTGTAGCCAATGAATTCTCAAATGAAGCAAAAACAAAATTAAACAGCTCTTACAATATAGAAGATGAATGGCTAGGCCTGGACATCGGCCCTGAAACCATCAAAAAATATGAAGATGTTATTTTAAATTCCTCCAGCATTTTATGGAATGGCCCCATGGGCGTCTTTGAAATGTCAAATTTTGAAGAAGGTACAAAACGCATTGCACTGGCTGTTGCAAAAGCTACTGAAAAAGGTGCATTTTCGCTCATAGGAGGCGGAGATTCTGTAGCTGCAATTAACAAGTATAAATTGAAAGATCAGGTAAGCTATGTTTCTACCGGTGGTGGGGCAATGCTTGAATTTATAGAAGGAAAAGAATTACCTGGTGTAACAGCTGTAGAAAAATAGTATCTTTATGGGAGTGAATCAAAATTACTCGCATGAAAAAATTTATTTTACTTATAATATTATGCGTGCTTGGATTGTTCAGTTTTGCACAAAATCCAAATGACTTTAACCAAAATAAAGTAGGGGATAAAGCCCCCGATTTTAAGTTTACGACTCTTGACGGTAAATCAGCAATGCTTTCCGATTTTAAAGGAAAAGCAGTATTGCTAAATTTCTTTGCTACATGGTGAGGCCCATGTATGAAGGAGTTTCCTGAATTACAAAAACAAGTTTATGATAAATTCGATAAAAACAAACTAATGGTATTAACCATTGGCAGAGGTCATGATGCTAAAGCATTGAAAGAATGGAATGCTAAGAAAGGATATACAATTCCTGTTTGCCCGGATAAAGATAAATCAATTTATGAGCTTTATTTCACCAGATATATTCCAAGAACAGTACTGATAAATAAAGAAGGCAAAATCATATTACAGGAAGTAGGCTATGATAAAAAAAGCTTTCAGCATTTGATTGAGATGATCAAAAAAGAAATTTAAACTTCTAAATCTTATCAATCAACTCTTTGGGATTTGGAACATTTAGTTCCAGATTCCTGATTTTATCAATATCCAGTTTAGGAATAATGCTTGGAGCCAACATTTCTATATGCGGATATAAATAGGATCCATTCTTTGTCTTTTGTTTTATAAAATTCTGCCCAGGATCCAGGCTATTAATGATCCATAAGATCACACTGATCAAAAAGGCAGCTTTCAAAGCACCAAACACCCCGCCTGCAAGCTTATTAATAAATCCAAGCATCAGCACATCAATGAATTTTTCTATGATCTTTCCTACTAAAAAGACAACGAAAATAACGACAATAAAAGTTACTATAAAAGCTATAATATCAAGGTACTTATCTCCTATATCAAAATTATCAGTCAATAGGTCGGCAGCATAAAATGAAAAATTAATGGCCATATAAATTCCAAGAACTAAAGCTACTAAAGAGCATAGTTCAATCACAAATCCTTTTTGGAAACCTCTATAAGCAAGCCACAATAATGGAATGAGAAAAATAATGTCGAGTACGTTGATCATTTTTTTAGTCTTCTGGTTAATTCACTGGCAAATATAAAATCATTTAATTCTTTATTATCAGAATGAAGAACTTCGTGTTTATTTCCGGTCCACCATAAATTACCTTCATGAATAAAGGCAATTTTTTCTCCAATTTCCAGAACAGAGTTCATATCATGGGTATTGATAATAGTAGTCATTCCGTATTCTTCGGTAATTTCATTGATCAAATTATCAATTACACCTGCTGTCCTGGGATCCAATCCTGAGTTTGGTTCATCACAAAACAAATACTTAGGATTAACTGAAATGGCACGAGCAATAGCCACACGCTTAATCATCCCTCCACTTAGTTCGGAAGGATACAATTTGTTAGCATTTTCAAGGTTTACCCTTTTCAAACAAAAATTTACCCGCTCTCTTTTTTCCTCAAATGATTGCTTGGTAAACATATTTAAAGGAAACATTATGTTTTCTTCAACAGATAAAGAATCGAACAATGCACCTCCCTGAAACAGCATACCAAACTCTTTCCGAAAAACCATTTTTTCTTTTTCTGTCATTTCAGAAAAGATCTGATCATCATAAGCTATTTCACCCGAATCTGCTGTATATAAACCAACCAGGCATTTCATCAATACCGTTTTCCCTGAACCTGACTGCCCAATGATTAAATTGGTTTGTCCTTTCTCAAAAGAAGTTGAAACATTTTTCAATACCTCATGATCACCAAAAGCTTTTGATATATTTCGCGCTTCTATCATACCAACATTAATTGAGTTAATATTAAATCGAATAAAATAATGAAGATACTGGTGTTAACCACAGCCTTTGTACTTGAGTTACCTACGTCTAATGCTCCCCCTTCAGTATAATAACCATAAAAACCCGAAATAGATGTTATTAGGAATGCAAAGACAATCGTTTTTATAATAGCATAGGTAATTGAAAATGGGTTGAATTGATAATGTAATCCAGCTATATAATCTGCCAGGGTTACCAAACCGGAAATTTCACAGGCCAAATAACCACCCAATAAACTCACTACAATACTGAATATGATCAATACAGGATTGATGATCATCGCAGCAGTAATCTTAGGAAGAATTAAGAAGTTTGCAGGATTAACTCCCATTATTCTTAATGCATCTATTTGTTCTGTCACTTTCATCGTTCCAATTTCAGAAGTAATTCTGGAACCAACTTTTCCTACAAGTATTAAACTAATGACCGTTGGTGAAAATTCCAGAATAATGGATTGGCGGGTTACAAAGCCTACCATGGTTAAAGGAATCAGTGGAGTGTCAATATTATAAGCCGTTTGCAAAGCTGCAATGCCTCCGGTAAATGCGGAAATAAACAAAACAATCCCTAAAGACTCAATCCCTAGGCTTTGAAACTCAAACATCAGCTGCTTCCGAAATACGCTTCCTTTATCAGGGCGTCTGAAAGCTTCTATCATTAACAGTATATATTTACCTAAAACACTAAGCATACTCTAAAATTGGTTTCGCTAAGTTAGTGATTATTTAAAAACCTATATGTGTAAATTAGATATTAAAATTGTCTTGATTCATTTAATATAATTGCTTTTTCCGTAGTTTTGAATCTGTAAACTGATATTGGTTTCTTATGCATGAATATTTGAGAATATTAAGTAAATATTTACCCCAAAATGCCGTTGAACCGGCATTTGAAGCCATCAAGAAAAATAAAGTACATCTGCGTATCAGTAAAGGCCGAAACACTAAACTTGGAGATTTTCGTGCAGCACATAATGGACAACCTTATCGTATCTCTATTAATTACGATTTAAATAAATATGCTTTTCTAATTACCCTGATGCACGAAATTGCTCATTTAGTAGTTTTTGAAAATTATAGTACCAAAAGAACCCGTCCTCATGGAAAAGAATGGAAATATTGTTTTTCAGAATTACTCACTCCCTTTTTATACATGGATATCTTTCCTGAAAATTTAAAGGAAGTCCTGAAAATATATCTTAAAAACCCAAGTGCCTCAAGTACTGGAAATTTAGCTTTAGCAAGGGAACTAAAAAAATATGACAAACAGAATGATTCGGAAATTCTAATTGAAGATCTACCGGAAAATACCCTTTTCAGAATTCACAATGGAAAAACATTTGAACGCCTGGAAAAAAGAAGAAAGCGAATAAAGTGCCGTTCAATAGACAATGGGAAACTATATTTATTTGATCCTCTGGTTAAAGTGATCCCATTATAAAAATTATATTTGTATATAAGAAAATTCATCACCTATGATTAATAAAAATAACTATTGCGTAATCATGGCGGGAGGAGTAGGAACCCGTTTCTGGCCCATGAGCAAAACATCACAACCCAAACAGTTCATTGATATTTTAGGGACCGGAAAAACCCTGATTCAACAAACTTTTGATCGCTTCCTAAAAGTTTGTCCGAAGGAAAATATTCTCATAGTTACGAATGAAATCTATAGGGAAAAAACACTTGAACAACTTGAGGGGATAAGCCCGAACCAGGTTTTATGCGAACCCTGTATGAGAAATACAGCTCCCTGTATTGCTTATGCTACTTACAAAATACATCAACAAAACCCTGAAGCAAGAGTTGTGGTTGCTCCTTCAGATCATGTAATTTTAAAGGAAGAAGCTTTTACGGAAATCATTCATACAGCCCTTGAAGCTGCAGGCAACAATGATTGGCTTCTCACTTTAGGTATCCAGCCAAGCAGACCTGATACGGGATATGGATACATACAATTCAAAGCTGAAGACCTGGAAACTGTTGACAAAAGAATCAAAAAAGTAAATCAGTTTACAGAAAAACCACAATTGGAAAAAGCGAAGGCATTTTTAGCCAGTGGTGATTATTTATGGAATGCCGGAATTTTTATCTGGTCTATCCAAAGCATTATAGAAGCCTTTGAAAACTATTTGCCTGATGTAAATAAATTGTTTAAAAACGGATTAGGCATTTATAATACCCAAAAAGAACAGGATTTCATTAACGATATATATCCAGGATGTGAAAAAATATCAATTGATTATGGGGTAATGGAAAAAGCAGAAAACGTTTATGTTTTAGCTTCCGAATTTGGATGGTCGGATTTGGGCACTTGGGGATCTTTGTATAGCATCCGGGAAAAGAATGAAGATGCCAATACTATTATAGGAGATAATGTGCTTACCTATGACACTAAAAATTGTATTGTAAATGTTCCAAAAGAAAAGTTAGTTGTGCTGCAAGGTCTGGATGACTACATTGTGGTTGAGGAGGATAGTGTTTTGCTTGTATGCCGTAAAGAAGATGAACAAATGATCCGGAAATTTGTAGATGATGTAGGAACACAAAAAGGAAAGCAATTTATATAATAGCAAAAAAGTCCCGAAAAATTCGGGACTTTTTTTATCTGTTCTTCCTTCCTTTGTGAAAGATGTTGATTTGGAATGCTGAATTAAAAGCTATGGGCTCCCCTTCCTATAGTTTACCACCTCAGAATTTCCAATAACAGATATTTAAACTAAATGATAACAGAGAGTGACTCTGTATATTTATTAATACCAGAATTGAAAAAAAGTCTACCTTACTTTTGAAGAAAACTTTCAAAAATTTGATTTGAGATTTTATTTTATTGCTTTTGCAATTGAAGTTATTAAAACATACGATTGGTATCTTATGAATATTCATAAGATGCCAATTGTTAAAAAAATTTTCAAAAGTGGGTGCTAAATTTTATTCTTTGATAAATTCTTGAATCATGAAATTATAATAATCCAATGTTGGATAATCAAAACCCTTAATAGGAACAAACACATATTGTAGATGCATTGACGATAATGCTTTGAACATGTAAGGCATATTTAATTTATCAACAGGCAGGTTTAAGGCTCCTTCTTCAATGTTGAAAACTTTACAACTAAGTTTAGTCATCCTATCAAAACTATAAAAATCACGAAAATTTTTATAAGATGAAAGCACTATTACCCTATCTCCTCCAACTTTATTAATAAATTTTTTTAAATTTTCTATTCCTAAATTGATACATGGTTCACAGTTTAGTTCTGTTGTAACAAATATTAATTTGTCATTTCCTCCTATAACATCTCTTAAGCAATAAGTATTCTCTTCACTATCTTTTAAAGAAATATTTGGTAGCCTTTTCTGATAGCACTGATATGAATGGTTAATGGATTCCTTAAATGTCCATAAATATGAAGTCAATTGTTTTTTTTCTTTGTCTTGAATTATGAACTGTTTTTCATATTTTTTATTATTACTAAAAAGGACTGCAATTAAAGCAAAAAGAGAAAGGCAAAACAATATATAAACTAAATTCTTCTTCATATTCTAAAAATCTTTAAGCTTTATAAACATCAAAACAGGATTATCCATATTCTTTAATTTAGCTGCTATAGAAAGTAAATTTTTCATTTTCCCTTTTTTTAATATTTCCCATTTTTCAGTTTTTGTATTTTTTTTCATTTCTTCCAAATGATCCAATAAATCATATGGATAAATTAAGGTAACCAATTCATCCTGCTCACTAATACCAACCGGGGTTCCAAATAAACCGTTATCAATATCATTTATTATATTATTAGCACATTTTAACATAGTTGTGGATTTGCAATAAAAAGCTTTGTATATTATTCTAAAACGTTGAAATTGAAAATTACAAACACCTTCACTTTCAAAAAATTTACAAACAGCACTAGCATGATTTAAAGTTAAATCATTTAACATTTTTGAATTGCCTTTACCTTTTTTATATGCAAGATTTATTGAATTACGATCCTCTTCTTTAATCTTAAATTTTCCAAAATCAATGTAGTATTTTGCCTTTAATTCATACTCATTAACATAATACACAGTATCACAAAAAAAGACATTCAAGTTAAAGCCATCTTTAAATTCTGTTAACGCATTAGGTATGCTTGCGTTAATATTAGAGCTGTTTTCAATAGGAAATAAATTATGAAGTAGATTAAAATTTTTATCAAAAATCCCAATTTTATAGTATGGTTTATTTATATCTATTGCATAACTTGAGTAAAATAGATAATTTCCACTTCTAAATTTAGCGAAACTGTTTGATGAAAATGGATATTTGTGATTAGAAATAAACTTACCGTTTAAGTCCATTTTTATTAATCTAATATTTCCTGGGTCTATTAATTCAACAACATGATTTATTGTATCCACAAAAAAATCTGAAATAACCATATGATCTTCAGGCCCTTTTCCAATATTATTTTTTTGGAATAAAAATTTTCCATTAGAATTAAAAACCAATAAACTATTTACTTTTGAATCAGATAGAAAAATCCTGTTTTCTTTAAATAATATTTTCTCTGGTGTACTTATGAGGTTATTGCCTTTTGTTTCTAACAAAACATATTTTATTCCTGAAGCAATTGATTTTAATGGTAACTCACTTGATAATTCCTCTGGAATTTTTATTGTACTAACTTTATATTTGACAGATTGCAGGTTTTGCTGTCTTCTATTACAACTAGAAATAAAAATTAAAATGAATATGTAATATAATATTAAAATGTTTTTCATTGGTTACTTTTTAATTATTAATTCTTTTGAAGTCTGATACTAAGTACCAGACTTCATATTTAATTAAAGATAAGACTTAAGGGACACAAAATTCTTGTTCTTCCGGATAACACCGTTCTCTTTGATAATTATAAACACATCTAGTTACATTCTGCCATCCATTAGGACATTGTTCTATAGTTTTATAATAATATCCTTGAGGAACACATATTCCCTGAGGAAGTACACAATGAAACCCTGTAGGGCAAAGAAAATGTTCTGCACCCGGCCCACATTCTGGTGGATATGAACTTCCATAAACATATACTGTTAAACTAAAAACAATTACTGTTAATACTAAAATTACTTTTTTCATTATTTCTATTTTTTTAATTGTTTTAAAATTGATTGTTCATTGACTTTATATGAATTATAATACAGATTTTCGGTTTAAGGCCCCATAACAACCTCCTTTCTCTGTTAAAATAAATATTAAACAACAACTCCTTCTATAACGAGTATATACATCGGTTTTACATTTGAATCAACATGCACAAATATTTGTTTTCTAAAACGTCCCTTTTTCTTTGCATGAAATACACCGGAAACATTTCCAATCTTCCGGGGCATTATGGGTTCTTTAGTCCATTCAATATCCATGCAATCACAGGAATGCCGGGCTAATCTGATTACCAAAGGCTTATCACTATTATTCCTTACTTTATAGTTAAACTTATAGTCCGTTTTTGTTTTAATCGTATCACATTGTAAGATAAGAGGCGAAAAATTAATTTTGGTTGGTACCACTTTTTTTGATTTCAAAATTCCATCATATACGATTCCGAGTTTCGCAGTTAAACCGGCATATAAAAAACTGTCTTCATACGTATAGTTCTCTTTATATCTTTTTTTATATTCCGTAAATTGTAAAGTATCATTCAATGCCATTGAAATTACGGCCGCTTTATAAAGATTATAACAAGTGGGCAAAATGTTTATGGAGGCCTCAATTAATTCAAAGGCTTCTTTTAAATTCTTATCCTCTTTGGTTCCCAATAATTTTAGATGACACTTCATATTATACGAGATCATCTGTTTATACTGATCGGGTGAGATCGGTAATTGAAATAATTCCTGGAAATGAAAAGGATCCATACGATGTTTCTGAATATGATTAAAATCAAATTTCTCAGAACCTATCCGGAGACTTTTCAGTGTCCCATCCGCATCAAAAAAACAGGTATATGGGAAAAAGCGGCATCCGGTAATCAAAGAAATATCTTTACCCCAATATCCATCCATATTTACTTTACCACAGAAATAACCTTCTTTCAAAACTATTTTTGCATTTCGATTTTTGTTCATGTCGGAAATTAACAGTTCACATCTTGGACATTCCTTATTTCCTACGATAAGGCAAACATTCTTTTTTTCACGTTTGGCTTTTTGAAACAACTCCTCTACCGGGCTTTGGAAAAATTCAATTTTATTACATGAAAAAAACAGGACAGAAATAGATAATATAAATAAGATTTTTTTCATCTATTTATTTTTATTTTTCAACTGTCAGATGGAACTTACTATTTGTTTTAAAAAAATTACTCATAATTTTTGAGAATTAGATAATTAATAAATGTGATATTTTAAATGTATTCAGATGAATACAAATTTGTACTTAATATTTAGGGAGTATTTATTAATTCTAAAATAGAAATATAAGTAACCATAAAATAATTACTTTTAAGAAACCTTAACAAAAACTTTATTTTCACCTGTTTATTTTTCAAATGCTAAACGGCACTTACCCATGATAAAATAATCATGCACGTGTGTCTTAAAATTATAATTATTTTATCATGAACATTTCATTTTTACCAATTATAAATTAAAATATTTATGCATCAAAATTATATAGGAACCTTTATAATATAGCTATTACGAATAATTAAATTTATATTTCATTTATATAGAAGATACAAAAAGTTAAAAAATGGGTGAAAGAAATATTGTTAAAAATATAATATCATCATGTATTTTTTTATCACTATTTTTAAAAAATGAATATTGAAATAGAAAGAAAATTTCTTGTGAACGATAAATTTTTAAAGGAAGCTTTACCTAAAAAGGGGATCAAAATCTGGCAGGCTTATTTGGTAAATAAAAAAAACAGATCTCTGCGAATTCGCCAAAAAGGAGAAAAAGCATATATAACCATTAAAATCGGAAATAACCCGCTATCCCGAAAAGAGTTCGAATATGAAATTCCTTTGACAGATCTATTGGAAATGAAAAAAGAATTTAAGGATTGCCCATCTGTTGAAAAAATCAGATATGAATATCTATATGAAGGAAATTTATGGGAAATTGATATTTTTGAAGGAACAAACGATGGCCTTGTTTTGTGTGAAATAGAGCTTTCAGAAAAGAATATAGCTTTCAAAAAACCTGAATGGATCGGAGAAGAAGTTACTCATAACACAAAATATTTAAATATTAATCTGGCCTCAGAACCCTTTAAACAATGGCTAAAGCTTTAACATTTTTTAATGTATGTTCCTATGGAGGATTCATTACTTTTGAAAAAAATTAAGATGACTGCTTCACCCCAAGAATATTACCAATCCAGAATTCAAGAGTTTTCAAAATCATTTGAGAAACTTAAAGAGAGGGCCAATAAAATTTCCGGGATTCGAATTATCAGCTTTATTATCGGTTTTATTCTTATTTATTATACCGCTACCATATCTTCTACAGCTGTTATTATATCATCCTCTGCATTTGTGATGATTTTCGGATACATTGTTTACTATCATAATAAAATACATAAGCAAAAATATCGCGCTGAAACCCTGTTAAAAATTAACCATGCTGAAGCAAAATTCCTTTCAGGAAATTATTCGGCTTTTAAAGATGGAGCAGAATTCCAACAAGCCGATCATCCTTTTGCTGATGATCTTGACCTCTTTGGGAAAAATTCTTTATATCATGCAATTAACAGATGTTCAACCTTACTGGGTTCACAGAAGTTAGCCAATTGGTTTAAAACGATAAACACAAATCATAAAACGATCATTGAAAAGCAAAAGGCCATACTGGAAATAAGCTCAGAAACAGAATGGAGACAGGAATTTCAATTTTTAGGTTATTCAACAAAAGATGAAGAAAAAGATCAACAAAATATAAAAGACTGGGTTCATACAGATAACGGCTTTAACACTTTCGCAAACAAAATGATGGTTATAATTATTCCGTCAATAAGTTTTATTCTACTAGGATTAAGTATTGCGAATATTATACCTATACCTGTTTTTTTCACATACATATGTTTTCCACTATTAGCGGCATGGCATAATAGCAAAAAGATAAACCGAACCTACAACCAATTAGGCAAAAAAACCGATTTATTGAAAAAATATGCCGGTTTATTAGCACACCTGGAAAGAAAAGAATTTAATTCAGAATATTTAAAAAGCATTAAATCCGGTAATAACAATCATATTACTCCAAGCAAAGTTCTAAGGAGCCTGTCTAAAATCTCATCAGCTTTTGATAACCGCTTAAATATGCTTGCAGGAATCTTGCTTAATATGTTTTTACTTTGGGATTTATTACAATGTATCCGCCTTGATATTTGGAAAAAGAAATACGGGCATTTATTACCACAATGGTTTGACATGATCAGTGAATATGATGCTTTGCTCTCTTTAGCAACCTATCATTATAATCAACCAGACAATGTTTTTCCATCAATAAGTGAAAAGAGTTTTGAAATACAAGCCAAAGAACTTGGACATCCACTTATCTTAAAACCTCAGCGAGTTGATAATGATGTAAGTTTTCATGACTGGAAAGATTTCGTAATCATAACAGGAGCTAATATGGCCGGGAAAAGTACTTTTCTGAGAACACTTGGAGTAAATATGATTTTAGCTTCCATGGGTTCTTCCGTTTGTGCAAAAAGTTTTAAGTGGGCTCCTGTAGAAATTTTTACCAGCTTAAGGACCAAAGATTCCCTGGATAAAAATGAGTCATATTTTTTCGCGGAACTGAAAAGACTCAAAGCCATCATTGACTTACTGAATGGTGGAAAGAAACTATTCATTATTTTGGATGAAATCCTGAAAGGAACCAATTCCAAAGACAAGCAAAGCGGAAGTCAGCAATTGATCAAACAATTAATCGGGTTAAATGCCTCCGGAATTATTGCTACTCACGATCTTGTTTTAGGAGAGCTTATCAAAACTTATCCTGATCATATTACCAACAAATGCTTTGAAGTAGATATCATAGATGGTAATCTGCATTTTGATTACAAACTTCGGGATGGAATATCACAAAATATGAATGCAACTTTCCTGATGAAGAAAATGGGTATTACCATTTAGATTGAACGATATAGCGATTGCAGATATTAGATATCAGATTTATTTTCGATTTAAATCGTAATATTGAAAATCGTTGAACCGCTATATCGTTCAATCATCTTACTTTTCTATTAAAAATTACTTATTTTCGTAAGCCGAATTGAATTATTAATAACGAATTAACCGATATACATCATGAAAACAAAATTGTCGATGTCATTAATAGCTATGATTGCATTACTTATGACTGCATGCCAACAAGAAGAAAGTATTTGCTGTTTAAGCAAACAAACCAACATTCCGGAAGCTGAAGCTTTCAACCCGGTTTCCAAAGAAGCAGTTGAAAGCCGCCTGGCAATGTATGCCCCTTTTGAGTTAACTTCCGATATCAGCCATTTATCTGATAAAGAAAAACAAATGCTTCCCATTTTATTTGAGATTGCAGATATTATGCAGGAAATTTTTTGGGAACAAACCATTGGTAACAAAGATGATTTCTTAAAGAAAATTACAGATGAAAAGACCCGTCAGTTTGCGAAAATCAACTTTGGCCCCTGGGATCGTTTAGACGGAAACAGTTCATTTATTAAAGAAGTTGGAGCAAAGCCATTAGGAGCTAATTTCTATCCTGTTGACATGACTAAGGCAGAATTCGAAGCTTTAGAAGATCCGAACAAAACCAGTCTTTATACAATTATCCGCCGTGATAAAAACAAAAAGCTAAGAGTGATTTGGTATCACGAAGCTTATAAAGACAAAGTTGAAAAAGCTGCTCAGTTATTGAATGAAGCAGCTGAACTTGCGGAAGATCCCGGCCTGAAAAAATACTTAAGCCTAAGAGCTAAAGCATTATTAACAGATGAATTTCTTGAAAGCGATTTCGCATGGATGGAAATGCAGAATTCGAATATTGACTTTGTAGTTGGCCCCATTGAAAACTATGAAGATCAATTATACGGATATAAAGCTGCAAACGAAGCTTTCATCTTATTAAAAGACCTTGACTGGAGTAAAAAACTGGCAAAATTCGGGGCTTTACTTCCGAAACTGCAAACCATGCTTCCTGTAGAACAGGAATATAAAAAAGAAGTTCCGGGTGTAAATTCGGATATTAATGCTTATGATGTAATTTATTATGCCGGCGATTGTAATGCAGGAAGTAAAACCATTGCTATCAACCTTCCCAATGACGAAAGAGTTCACCTTAAGTCCGGCTCACGTAAGCTTCAGCTGAAAAACGCCATGAAAGCTAAATTCGACAAAATCTTAATGCCGATTTCCGAATTATTGATCAACCCAAAACAATTAAAGCATGTTAAATTCGATGCTTTCTTTGAAAATACCATGTTCCACGAAGTGGGCCATGCAATGGGTATCAAAAATACCATTGATGGCAAAAGTACTGTTCGCCAAGCTTTAAAAGAAAAATATTCATCAATTGAAGAAAATAAAGCAGACATTATGGGATTATTCCTTGTAACCAAGCTTTATGAAATGGGTGAGCTTACCGAAGGTGAGGTAATGGACAACTTTGTTACCTTCTTTGCAGGAATATTCCGTTCAAGCCGCTTTGGAGCTGCCAGTGCACATGGAAAAGCGAATATGATGCGTTTCAATTATTTTGCTGAAAAAGGTGCTTTTACCAGAGATGCAAAAACAGCTTATTATACCATCAATTTTGATAAAATGAACAAAGCAATGATTTCTCTTATACAGGAAATTCTTCATATCCAGGGAAATGGTGATTATGAAGCAGCTGCAAAATGGATTAAAGAAGAAGGAATTATCAAAGAGATGCTTCAAAATGATTTAGATCGTATCAACAATGCAAATATTCCGGTTGATATCGTATTTGAACAAGGACTAGACAAAATCAAATTCTAACATAAATCCCTTAAACATGAAAAAATACATGATCTTATTATGTGTTGTATGTTTCGGTATTACTGCTTGTAATAACACCGAAACCAAACCTAAAGCTGAAGCCAACGGAAATCCGTTTTTCAGTGAATATAATACACCATTTAAACTTCCTCCTTTTGATCTGATCAAAGCAGAACATTATATGCCTGCTTTCGTCAAAGGAATGGAAGAATCGAAGAAAGAAATTGAAGAAATCATTAATAATCCGGCTGAGCCGACATTTGAAAATACCATTGTTGCGATGGATGAATCCGGACAATTATTAGGTAAAGTTTCTGCTGTATTCTTCAATGTAACCAACATGAATACGAATCAGGAGATTCAAGACATTCAAGCTGAAGTATCTCCATTATTAGCTGCTCATGCCGATGAAATTGCTTTAAACCCTAAAGTTTTTGCAAGAGTGAAAGCAGTTTACGACAATAAAGAAAAATTCAATTTAAATGCCGAGCAACTTTTTATTTTGGAAAACCAATACAAAGAGTTTCTTCGCAATGGAGCTAATCTTTCTGATGATAAAAAAGCCAGATTAAAAGAAATCAACAAGGAATTATCCGCCTTACGTGTAAAATTCAAAGCAAACCTTTTGGCTGAGAACAATGGTTTCAAAATGTTCCTTGACAAGAAAGATCTGGATGGGCTGCCGGAATCTGTTGTTGCTGCCGGTGCTGCTGCTGCTAAAGCCGAAGGACAGGAGGGAAAGTACCTTTACACCATTCATCGTCCAAGCATGTATCCTTTCATAACCTATTCCACTCGTAGAGATCTTAGAGAAAAATTATATAAAGGCTATATTAACAGAGGAGATAACAATAACGAATTCGATAATAAAGAAATCGTTGCTAAGATTGTTAAATTAAGAGCTGAAAGAGCAAATATTTTAGGATATAAAAACCATGCTGCTTTAACACTGGAGCCACGTATGGCAGGAACTCCGGAAAAAGCAATTGAGTTATTGAAAAAATTATGGAAACCTGCATTGAAAGTTGCCAAAAAAGAAAGAAAAATGATGCAGGACATGATCAAAAAAGAAGGCGGAAAATTCAAACTTCAATCGTGGGATTGGTGGTATTATGCTGAAAAAATCAGGGTTGCCAAATATAACCTGGATGAAAATGAAATTCGTCCTTATTTTAAACTAAGCAATGTAAGAGATGGTGCTTTCTGGTTAGCAACTAAATTATTCGGAATTACTTTTACTAAATTGGATAATGTACCATTACCACATCCGGATGCAGAAGCGTTTGAAGTAAAAGAAGCAAATGGAGAACATATTGGAATTTTATACATGGATTACCATCCAAGAGCAAGTAAAAGAGGAGGGGCATGGTGTGGCAGTTACAGAGACCACCATTTCTATAAAGGGAAAAAACTTACTCCTCATGTAACGATCTGCTGCAACTTCACAAAACCGGCCGGTGATACACCTTCTTTATTAAGTCTGGATGAAGCTACTACTTTATTTCATGAATTTGGACATGGTTTAGATTGGTTATTCTCTCAGTGTACATATTCAACCAATTTTATTGCCTGGGATTTTGTAGAACTCCCTGCACAAATCATGGAACACTGGGTAACCGAACCTGAAGTATTAAAACAATATGCGAAACATTATAAAACGGGTGAAGTAATTCCTGAAGCATTGGTTAAGAAAATGAAAGCTGCCGGAAAATTCAATTCAGGATTTGCAACTACCGAATATTTGGCTGCCTCTTTATTAGATTTGGCTTATCATACCATTAATACTCCTAAGGATATAGATATTAACGAATTTGAAAAAGAATACTTAAACAGTATCGGATTAATTCCGGAAATCATATCCAGATATAGAACAACATATTTCGGCCATATTATTGGTGGATATGATGCGGGATATTACAGCTATATCTGGGCCGGGGTTTTGGATAATGATGCTTATGAGGCCTTTAAAGAAAACGGAATTTTTGATAAAGCCACTGCCGCATCATTCCGTAAAAACATCCTGGAGAAAAACGGTATTGAAAATGCCATGCAAATGTATGTTGATTTCCGAGGCCACGAACCTGAGATTGAACCGCTTCTTAAAAACAGAGGTTTAATGAAGGAATAAACATTATAACAAAATAAAAACGAAAGCCCATTCTGATTTAGAGTGGGCTTTTTATTTTTTTATGGCAAAGTAAAGCTAAAATGACGTATTATTTTTAAAGTTTCTTACAATAACTTCCTGAAAATACTTTTTCCGCAAATTAGGAAAGTGCTCTGGACTGTATAAAAATTTAATTTCTTTATTGGTAGATAAAATGAAAACTAAAGGGTTATCTGTTGATATATTTAATCTGTTAAATAGTTTCTTAGCCAGAAAGGTTTTATACCCTTCGTTTATTTGATTCATATAAGCATTTAATTCTATTGTACCTTCCAATCTTTAGCATGCCCCAAAATGAGAATGTACATAAACCAACAAGACAAATTAGGATTACTATTATCAACCAATTTCGCCTTAATCTTGTATAAAATATCATAATTAATTTATCATAATTTTATACAATGCATTTAAACTTTCCAAATTTGATCCGATTATATAGGAATCGTCTGGAGAAATATCAAATGCAAACAAATCTATATCTAAGATTAGTCTTTTAATAGGATTCCCATCCCAGTCCCAAACAAAAATTTCAGTTGATTTTGGTCTGTCCCCCTGACCATTTATATCAATTGGAACATTTTCTTTTCCACAATAAAGAGTATAA
This sequence comes from Bacteroidales bacterium, assembly GCA_028280405.1. Classification (GTDB taxonomy): domain Bacteria; phylum Bacteroidota; class Bacteroidia; order Bacteroidales. The sequence continues at coordinate 4,171 of JANQLW010000037.1, read as the reverse complement.
ATATATTTATTGGTTGTTTTAATTCCCGTAAAGTTTAATCTAACATCATTCATATCCTTAAAATCCTGACCATTTTCATACCTTAATTCTTTAACTAACTCTCCACTTTTTTTATAAATCCTAAATATGGGAAATCTATCATGAACGGCTGCAAACTTTTTTCTATCTGGTTTTATAGATATAATTTTTCCAAAGTAAGCATTTTTCATTTCTTTTGAAATTTCTATTCCAATATCTGGAAATGCAGGACCAAACTCAGATATTGATTTTTTTAATCGATTATAAGAAATAAATTCCTTATTTCTAGGGTAATCACCTACTCCAAGAATTTCAATTGTATCCAGACAAAAAAGGTGTTGAAAATTAAATAGCTCACTAGGGATATTAATTTTTTCTAAAATATTTAATTCATTCTTTTTAGAATTAATTTCTACAATCTTAATCGATGACTTACCCCTGTAAAGAAATTTATTTCCCTTTAAATAGGAAAAAAATGGATTGATATAAACCTCTTCATTAGGACCATTACCTCTTTTTATATAAGAGCCTAAATAACTAAAATTTGACAATTCAATTGCATGAAAAAATTTATCAGATTTTATATCAGCGATTAATAAAACATCTTCCATGAGTTTCATATTGGCAACCATATATAAGTTTGGAGTCTGAATTTTTTCGTGAGACAAATTAACCTTTTTAGGAAATTTTTGAATTGAAGTTGCTTCAGTTTTACTACTCGTGCAATTACAAAATACTAGTGATAATAATAAATACAATAATCTCATAAAATAATATAGTTACGTTTAAAAAACATCCAAAAGATATTAAATATTCTCTTGGATGATAAAATAAATTAATTATAAAGGGAAACAGATATCAGAACCATATCTTATATCTTTCATTCCTAAGTTTAAAAAAACTGGTGAGCAAGCTGTAACATCAAATTTATGACAAAATAAATCATCACTAAATCCTGTCATAGCTTTATTCCAGTAAGTTGATGGTATTGGTTTAGTATAAGCACAAACCCCATCTATTACAGAAGTAGCAAATGATAAAAAATTAAAATTCATAATAACCCAGTTCATTAGTTAGTGTTTCTTTATTAAAGACAATAGCCCAAATCCGCTTACTATTTTCATCTACTTCAATAGTTTGTGTATCAGAATCTAATTTAAACTTTTGTTTAATTTCACCATCCCAACCAACTCTTAAAAGAGTTCTTGTATAGGAAGCATAATATTGATATTCTGAATATAGTCTGGTTTGCTCAAGTAAATAAACTATCATTAAGCATATACAAGCGATAAAGGGTCTCATTGGTTTTTAAAGGAAAATCTTTATAACTTAAAGTCTTTTCCGGTTTTGCAAGGTCAGAATCAATAAGCGTTTTCAATGAAAAAACAAGTACTTTTTTTAAATTTAAGTCACCCATTTGCAATATATCTTCGCCTAATCTTTTCATATAGAAAATAACATTTAATTCATTAGGACCACGTCCTGCTTTAACAACTCTTTTTACAATTTTTTTCTTCTTAATATCAATAATTGAAATATGCTTCCCTTCGTATTTATCATAAACGATAAGATATCGTCCCATTTTTATTATTTTAGTTGGTTGCAATAATATATTTTCATTTGACCAATTAAATTTTTTAAAATTAAGTGTTTCATTAATTTGAAGATTATCATTCTTGTTATCTTTATTAGTATTTTCAGAGCATGCAATAAAGAATAGGGATACCAGCAAAGGAAGAAATTTTTTAATCATAACATATAAGTTTTATATCTAAGGCATTTTAGGTTAAAGTGCCTTAGATGTTTCTAACTCTATTTAAGCTTTTGAGCTAATTTAAAAGCATTTGAGCTATACTCCCTTTTGGTTTCACTATAAGTGAGGGCATCATTTCTATTTTTACTAATTAAAACGTATTGCTTTTAAATATCTATTTGTATAATAATCGAATTCTTTCGGTGGTAATCTGAAAATGGTTTTAATTCTTAATTTTGAATCAAGTTGCATAAAGCAATTACCTTTTATTTTTAAGAAACTACTTTTTTTAGAATTATCATCAATTATATATACTGAAATTTCTCTATTTATTCTACGAATTGGATTTGCAAAAGATTTATTATTTACTGATAATAGAATTACTGTATTATCCTTTAGGTTATTAAAATGACCACAAATTTTTTGTATTACATCCTGATTACATTCTCTGCAATCAACATACTTACAATAAAAAATCAATTTTTCAGATTTAGATAATATTTCCATTAAAGTATTAGTATCAGTATTATCAACCGGCAGAATTATTTGATTATTAATATACGTTCCAACATTTGAAACTTGATTAAAAAACAAGCTGTCAACATAACTATTTTTGTATTCACACATTTTATAACCATGCAATAATTGTTTGCTATAAGAGTTATTTTGTTCTAATTTGAAAATTAAAATCAAACTGAGTATTATTAATAATAAGAATATTGAATAATTAAAAAAACGATTTTTCATAGTCTATTTTTTTAATTGATATAAACATAAAACCGGATTCGATTTCATATCTAACCCATTGAAAGCATTTTTATTATTCGTAACGAATTTCTCTGTTAAGTCAGATTCCGGGTCAACAAACTCATTAGCATTAACTACTGTTATTAAACAAGTTGAGGTACTCCACCGAATCCAACAGGGTAGGCCATTAATATTGTTATTTATAATACCTGTTAAAACCATTTTTAATTTTTTATTATAGAAAGCATAATAGTTTTTCATATTATAGTGATAGTTAAACCAAAGTACAGAACTGGTTATTCCAAACCTCCTGGGCACACAATATTCTTTCTTTTTACTTTCTATTTCCTGCTTGTTATCCTTTGTAATCTGGGGCAATTGAAGATTTCCAAAAAACAATTGATAAGTAGGTATTGGTTCCAGGTTTTTTATTTTATATATCACTTCCCCCTTTGAAGGCAAGTAAAATATGTTGTTATTATACTCATAAAAACACATACCTGGCATCATATTGTCGTAAACCTTATCATCATGTTTAAAATACCTCTTTATGGAGTTATTATTAAAATCCTTAATATTCAAAAAATACTGCTCTTTTTCTCCTGTTGAGAATAAAGAATAAAAAGCATAATAGTCTTTATCTACTTTTTTAACAAAAAAAGCTTTTTCCTTTACATTAACATTTTTAACAAATTCTCCTTCAAAGCTATACTCAAATAATTTTTCAGATACTAAGTCTAATACATATATTTTCCTATTTATTTCATCAACTTCAAAATCAATAGGCTGGAGATACTCCCCAGGACCTTTTCCTAATTTGCCAACCTTATTAAGAAATTTACCACTCTTATTAAAAACAAATAAAGATTTTGATTGCCAGCTGTCCAATATGTAAATTCTATCTTTTGAAATATGGACCTTTGAGACAGTACCTATAAGAAATTCTTCTCTTGTTTCAAGGGGAATATACTTAGCAGTATCAACAATATCAGATAGATTTATTGACAGATTTTCGGAGAAGACTTTATCAACCCTAATAGTTTCAATATTAGTATTGTTTTTGTTTTGTTGTACACAACTTATTATAAATAAAGTACAACACAGTATTAATATATTTTTCATCATAAAAAAATTTTAAAATCCGATAATACCTCTAGCAAAAAATACTTTTATTTCAGGAGGAATAACTATTATTAACTCCTCCTGAAAAAGAGTTTTAGTTAGAACAAATACATCCACTTGTTTTATTTGACGGACAATCCCAATCAGGACAATATGTAAAAGCCCCCCCGATAAGCCTGTTACACCCTATCTTTCCATTTGGGTTACCATTTTTATCAAAGCAAGGATAGGAAAAGGCAGAATATTTTACTTGTTCAATAACACAAACATTATTTTCACAAGTCAATCCTGCTGCACATGGCATAAACTCATCACAATAATCTCCCTGGCCACCAATAGCATAGGCAAAATGAGTTATAACAGCTGCACCAATGATCATCAATACAGCAAACAATTTTCTATATTTTTTCATTTTTATAATTATTAATAAGTTAAATAATAACATATCTGTTTATTTAAGATTAAAACATGATTTTTTTTTAATTAATCGGGGCAGGATTTCATCAAAGTACTTTTCATTATAGTTTTTAA
>JANQLW010000047.1 GCA_028280405.1 Bacteroidales bacterium | reverse complement strand
TCACTGGCTGTAGTGATTAAGATGATTAAAGGCTTTTATTTCTGTAGAACAATAAAAGTCAATGATATAAACAGCTTAACTTAACGGCTATGGGATGGCCCCTACTTCAGATTATAAAATTTAAACCGTCTCTAAATTGTTTCTATTAGTTGTTTAAAGAAAGCAATCATTTTGGGTTCAACCTGGGTAACAGCTTCAATGACTTCCTGATGCGAAATTTCAACTATTTGTCCTTCTATTCCTAAATCGGAAATAACAGAAACAGCGAAGCATGTCATACCCATATGACGAGCTACAATAACTTCCGGAACTGTTGACATCCCTACAGCATCAGCTCCCAGGGTGTGAATGTATTTATATTCGGCCGGAGTTTCAAAAGTTGGGCCGGTCACAGCTGCATAAACACCTTGCTGGGTTTTTAGGTTTTGATGACGAGCAACTTTCAAAGCTTCTTTAATAAGTTTTGTATCATAAGCCTCACTCATATCCGGAAAGCGTGGGCCTAATTCATCTATATTCTTTCCTATTAATGGGTTAGGTTGTAAGTTTATATGGTCAGTAATAATCATGACATCTCCAACTTCAAAATTTGGATTTACCCCACCACTTGCATTTGAAACAAGCAGGGTTTTGATTCCTAATCCATTCATCACTCTTACCGGGAAAGTAACCTCTTGCATTTCATAGCCTTCGTAATAGTGAAAACGGCCTTGCATGGCTAATACTTGTTTCCCTCCGATTTCTCCGAATATTAATCTGCCCTGATGCCCTTCAACTGTTGATACCGGGAAATTTGGAATTTCTGAATAAGGGATGCTGTGTTTTATCTTAATTTCATTTACAACCCCTCCGAGGCCGGTGCCTAATATTATAGCAAGTTCTGGTTGGAAATAAATTTGGGATTTGATAAAGCTAACGGTTTCTTCTATTTTTTTTAACATAATCAAGAATCTGTTTATTAAAACCTTTTTCACCTCCTAAATGAAATTTAACTTCAATAGGGATATAGTAAATAGGCAGATGTTTAATTTTTTGAAATAAATCTGTTTTAATCAGACGCATAGCATCTTTTTCGGTTGTAAAAATAACCTTGTTTTTTGAAAAAATGTTTGAAAAAGTCGAATTTATTTTCTCCAGATTTTTTTCTGTGTAGATATGATGATCAGGAAAATCAATCGTGATTAATTCGCTGCAATATTGCCTGAGATACTCCTGAATCGGATAGGAATTAGCAATTCCTGAAAACAATACGATGCTATAATACTTTCTTTTATTTGAAGATTCTTTAAAGTCAGTAAGGGCATCTTTCTTTCCATAAGAGATATACGAAAAATATAATTTTTGGTGTTTTTTCGGTTTAAGCAATTCTTTAAGTCTTTTTTTTGTGAACGGAGAAAATACGGAAGAGGTTTTAGTTACGATGATGATGTCAGCTCTTTTAGCCCCTCTCCTGAATTCTCTTAAATTTCCTGATGGGAGAGGATAATCATTCACATATAACTGATGATAATCAGTAAGCAAAATTTGTAATCCGGGTTTGACATATCTATGTTGAAAGGCATCATCAAGTACAATACAGGATAAATCTTTAAAAGAATTTTTCAAAGTCCTTATCCCTCTTCTTCTTTGTTCATCAACTGCTACATTTATATTTTTGAATTTTTGATGATATTGCAGGGATTCATCTCCGATTTCATGAAAAGAGGAAAATTCATCAGCTAATACATAGCCCTTACTTGATCTTCCATAGCCTCTGCTTAAAGTGGCTATTTGGTGGTCATTTTGTAATAAACGGATCATGTATTCAATATGGGGTGTTTTGCCCGTACCTCCAACTGATAAATTACCAACCGAGATCACGGGTATATCAAAACTTTCCGAAGGAAGTATCTTCCAGTCGAAAAACTTATTCCGGATCATCATTAGCAGTCCGTAGAGGCCTGCAAAGGGGAGTAAGATGATTCTTAACATGTTCACACTTTAAAATTACAAAGGTTTTTTTATTTATTCAAAATGATATTCATAAGTTTTGCTTAACTTTTAATTCGGTATTTAACAGTTTCTTAGCTCAATTTTGATGTATATTTGAGTTTTAAATCCATTTATATGAAACATCCATGAGAATTAATTTTCATACAAAGGAATGATGATAGCATGGATGTTCCCTGTCTGCCGACAGGCAGGCATCTGGCAAATAAAAAATAAAATTATAAACAGATGAAATTAACAGAAATAATCAAGGAGTTGGAAAGCATAGCTCCATTAAGCCTGCAGGAAGATTATGATAATGCAGGATTAATTCTTGGAAAGAATAATGCAGATGTTAAAAAGGCCCTAATCTGTCTGGATCTTACTGATCAAACACTTGAAGAAGCAATTGATACTAATTGTGATCTGATCATTACTCATCATCCCATCATTTTCAAGGGGCTTAAAAAGTTAAACGGAAAAACCCTTGTTGAGAGAATTGTGATTAAGGCGCTTAAACATGACATATGCATTTATGCTATCCATACAAATCTTGATAATGTAATCAGTGGTGTAAATGGTATGATTGCTGAAAAACTGAGTCTTAAAAATGTTCGGATTCTTCAACCTAAAAATAAACAACTCAGAAAACTGACCACATTTTGTCCGCTTGATAGATCATCTGAGGTTAGAGAAGCATTATTTGCGGCTGGTGCAGGAAGTATTGGAGATTATGATTCCTGCTCATTTAATATGGAAGGTACCGGTACTTTCAGAGCTAGTGATTCAGCAAATCCATATATTGGAGAAAAAGGAAAACTTCATTATGAAAAAGAAGATCGCATTGAAGTGATCTATCCTGTTTATAAAGAACGTGAAGTACTGAAGCAATTATTAACTTCACATCCTTATGAAGAAGTTGCTTATGATATCTATCCTTTGGAAAATGAATTAAAAGGAATTGGTGCCGGTATCATTGGAGACTTAGAAGAAAATATGAGTGAAAAAGAGTTCTTGATGAAATTAAAATCAGTGTTCAATACCCCAACAATAAGACATACAGCGTTTTTAAATAAAAAGGTCAAAAAAATTGCGGTTTGTGGGGGATCAGGTTCCTTTTTAATTAGCAAAGTAAAAAGTGTTGGTGCTGACGTATTTATTACCGGTGATATAAAATATCATGACTTTTTTGAAGCAGATCGGGAGATTTTACTGGCAGATATTGGACATTATGAAAGTGAACAGTTTACAAAAGAATTAATCTATAACATTCTTATCAAAAAATTTCCTACCTTTGCACTCCGAATTTCGGAAAAAGAAGTTAATCCGGTTAGGTATTTAAAATAAAAATAAATCAGCATAATTATGGCAAAAGCTGCATCTAAAACTAAAAAGGACAATATAGAAGAGGTTGCTCAATCGCAAGTGAATACCACTGAAGAAGCCGATGAGATTCTTCAGGTTAGTATTGAACAAAAATTGAAAGCGTTGTATTCATTACAACAAATCGATACTCAAATTGATAAAATCAGGATCATTCGTGGGGAGTTGCCTTTGGAAGTTGAAGATTTAGAGGATGAGATTGCTGGTCTTGAAACAAGAATTGAAAAATATGTTCTTGAAACCGAAGAGTTAAATCAGGCAATTGAAGAAAAGAAGAATACAATGGTTGATTCTCAGGCTTTGATCAAGAAATATGAAGAGCAACAAATGAATGTGAGAAACAATCGTGAATATGACTCAATCACTAAAGAATTAGAATATCAAAATCTTGAAATCCAGTTATGTGAAAAAAGAATTAAAGAATACAATTTTAAATTGGATGCTATCAAACAGGATATTGAAAAATCTCAGGCCTTTTTAGATGAGCGCAAAAACGATCTGGATATCAAGAAAAGTGAACTTACTGATATCGTCGCTGAAACTGAAAAGGACGAAAAAGAATTATTGGAAAAATCTCAGGAGAATCAAAAGGTTATAGAGGAGAGATTGTTAACTGCCTATCATCGCATTCGTAAAAATGCAAGAAACGGATTAGCTGTTGTACAAATTGAAAGAGATGCTTGCGGTGGTTGTTTCAATAAAATTCCTCCTCAACATCAATTGGATATCAGAATGCACAAAAAAATTATTGTTTGTGAATATTGCGGGCGTATCTTAGTGGATTCAGGTATTGTTGATGAGGTGAATGCCGAATAAAAATTAACAAAATCTATATAAAGAAAGGAGTTGGTCATCAACTCCTTTTTTTTATTTTTATGTTTTCAATAATTTATGAAAACAAAATTTTTAACCTGCCTTTTAATCGTTCAAAGTGTATTGCTTACGGCACAAAGTTTTGAACTTACTCATAACTGCAAGCAAGCTTATGAAAGCATCATAGCCCTGGAATTTGAAAAGGGAAGAAATTATTTGCAAATAGAACATAATGAGAATCCTCAGAATCTGTTGCCGGTTTTATATCAGAGCTATATCGATTTTCTTCAGGTTATTTTGGGTGAAAATGCAGACAACTACGAAGCCTTTAAAGACAAAAAGAAATCCAGGCTTCGAAAAATCAAATCAGGAAATGATGATTCTCCATTTTATCATTATGCCCTGGCAAATATTTATTTGCACCATGCTTTCTCAAGAGTGAGGTTTAAGGAATACTTCAAAGCAATGTTTGAAATTAAACGAGCATACCGCTTGCTTACAAAAAATGTGAAGGAGTACCCCGAGTTCATCCCTAATTATATAGGTATGGGGTTATTACATTCTATGATTGGTAGTATCCCTGAAAATTATAAATGGGTATCGTGGTTGGCTAATATGAAAGGAACTGTTGAACAGGGTATCGGAGAATTGTATAAAGTATTGTATGAAGCTGAGAAAGGTGGTGAAAATGCTTATTTGCTTACTGAAGCTTCATTCTATCTGACTTTTATTGAAATCAACCTGAATGCAAATCAAGACCAACCTGAAAAATTATTGCAGATTTTAAATTCCAGGCCATTTGATACGCCATTGACATTATATGCAAAAGTAAGTGTATATATGCGCAGTGGCAGAAATGATAAAGCTTTGGAATTACTGGAGCAATTTAAGCAAACGGAATCTTCCTTTCAATTTCATTACCTCAAATATCTTCAGGGAATGGCTTATTTAAATAAACTTGATCAAAAATGTATAGAGTATTTCAGCCAATATCTTAGAGATTTTAAAGGAGGTACTTATGTTAAATCAGCTTATCAGAAAATTGCCTGGATGCATCTTTTGAATGGAAACATTGAAGGATATAAAGATCAAATGAAGAAATGTATAGCACTGGGCAATAAAAACCTGGATGGAGATAAGCAGGCCCAGAAAGAAGCTGAAAATAATATTGTTCCAAATGTTTATTTGCTGAAAGCAAGATTATTGTTTGACGGAGGTTATTATCAGGAATCTTTAAATATATTGAATGAAAACAGATTTAAAATCAGTGTTGATGACCGTGTACTAATGACTGAGTTATTATATCGGTTTGGAAGAAATTATCAGAACCTGAAGCAATACAAAATGGCTAAGCATTATTTTAAAAGGGCCATAGGCATAGGAAGTGGTTTAAAAGAATACTTTGCCGGTAACTCCTGCCTGCAGTTGGGAACAATTTATGAAATAGAACGAAAAGCAGATAGCGCAAATTATTATTATAAAAAGTGTCTCGATCTGGATTTTGAAACCTATAAAACCAGTTTGGATTTTAAAGCCAAAGCTAAGATGAAAAAGCTGGAAACGAAAAAGGGAGCTGAATAAAGCTCCCCAGATATATATGTAATAGTATTGCGTTTAGAAACGCATTCCTACGGTTAATACCACTCTCGAATGTTTTGAGTTTATGGAAGCAGGGTTTGTTGTGGTGCCATTATAGCCATACAAATAATGATCTGTATCTGTATCCCTCAATAACCAGGCTGCATCAAAGAAAAAATTACTTTCCCGATAACCAAAGCCTAAAGAATAAGAAGATGAAGAACCATCGTTTCCATTATTTTCAAACGGACTTCCATAATATCCGTATCCACCCCTGAAACTAAAGTTTGCAAACTTCCATTCCGTACCTAACCTAATATTACTGGTTGGTTTAAAAAGTGTTCTTATGTCATCATTTTCATCCGTAAATGCATAGTCGTTAGCATCGAATCTGGCTGCAGAATAATCTACATATTCATAGTCCAAGCTAATTAGGCCAAACTTTTGAACCACAAAGGCCACACTGCCTATAGCTCTCAATGGAGTCGTGAAATTGTATTCATAAAATCCCATTTTGTCTGGCTCTGCTTGTTCAGTTGTTGGTTCTGCATCCCAACGTGTGGTGAACTTTGTATCCCACTCATCCTGCATAGTAGGGTAGTAGGTCGGAGTATGAATTGCTGCTCCAAACCTTAAAAAATCATTTGCTTTAAAAATAATTCCAAGCTTAAAGTTAATACCTGTAGCACGTGTATTTAAAACATCTCTTACTTCAGCTGAACGATAAGTTGTTTCCGGAATATCTCCGGAAGCATATTCGTTAAATGTCGACACTTCATTATAATCTAATACAGGAAAACCTAGTGAAGCTCCAATGTAGAAACGGTCATTATAATTGGCTCCAAATGCCAGAGCAACTTCGTATAATGAACCCCAGCTACTAATAACTTTATCTTGTTCAAGAGTTCCAACAGGAGCAGCACCATAATATAAATCATCCTCTCCAGGTTCCAGGTTAATCATATAAGAATCCCAGGCTGGTTTTAAATCAAACGAATAATTATTCCCTGTATTATTTTCTATATCCGTAACATTTGTCCCATTAGCCATATCAGCAAACATATCTGATATAGAGGTTATATCATTATTTCCATTTATATGAACTACATTATGGAAATTCTTTAATTGATTTACACTAACTCCAAATTGCATGAATTTCCATGCCCGGCCTCTCGGCATATTTAAAAAGTTAGAAGTTACAACTACACCTCCGTTTCCAACTTGGAATTTATGTTTAGTTGCAGTAGTATAAGTATCATTATATGAGGACTTGTTTTTCTCATTTGTAAATAAAGTCGAGAAACTCATCTCAGAACTTCTATATAAACCAATTCCGGCGGGATTAACATGTAAGGTACTTATGTTTCCTCCAAGTGCTCCGAAAGCTCCTCCCATTGCGGTAAACCTTGCATCTCCATTTGCAAATATATTTGAATACCTCAGTGCGTCAACTGCATTTTGTCCAAAGCCCAGGATAGAGCTCACGCTTATTACAAAAATTAAAAGTGTCTTTTTCATAACTCAATGTGATTAAATAAATACCAATAAATATTACCTTCTTCCTCTTCCTCCACTTGATCTGGATGATCCAGATGAAGATCTGGAAGAACTGGATGAAGATCTGGAAATGCTACCTGATGACCTCGATACAGAAGATGAACTTCTGGATATAGATCTTGAGCTTGAACTTGATGACCGGGAAACAGATTTTGTACTTCTATATGAAGAACTGTTTCCGGATATACTTTTGCTCGATCGCGTTTGTACAGGCCTTGAATAGCTCCTGCTATTTCCTGATTTGGAACTACTTCTGATGGTCCCTTTGGATTTAGAAGGTGAGCTAACAACCCTTCTTATCGTTTTGCTACTACCAGAAGACCTATTGGTAGAACTTCTTGTAAATTCGCCACTTCTGCTTGGCCTTCTGTTGTTCGGACTGGCATATGATTTAGGCTTGCTATAAGTTTTAGCAGCCGAATACCTGCTACGTGTATTTGTATTTCTTGCAGAACGATCGGTTGTACGATTCTGATTATCGGTTAACTGAATATTTCCTTCTTTAGTAAAGCCTGAATCATTACTTCTGCTTCTCGTATTACGAAGTGTTGATTTTGTTGTACTATTTTCAATTGTACCTCTGCGGTCAGGTCTGGTTGCTACTGAACCTATACTTGTACCCGAATTTACAAGTGTACGTCTGTTTAGAGTACTCTGAGAACGGGAAGATCTTGGCGTTTGATTCTTGCTAATATAATTTCTTCCACGATTTTTTCTGTGCTGATATGTATGGGTTTTTGCAAAATTTCTGTATGGTAAGCCATATCCGTAATTGTAGCCATATCCATAACCATATCCGTAATAGTAGGGGTTGAAGCAATAATCCCAGTTCCAATAATATGGGTGGTGGCGATAATAATGACTGTAAAACGGATCCCAGTATCTGTGCCCGAACCTCCAGCTCCATCCGAAATCAAAGGGCGAATAGAAAAGACTTCCCCATCCCCAGTTAAACCCAAATGAAAAGTATGAACGTGGAAAATAGAATGGATCAAATCCGTAATAATATCCGTCATAAAATCTATCAAAGTAACCTATGTTTACTCCTGGCATATAAATTCTTACAACCTCTTTGCTGGCTTGGTCATCTTCTACGTAGATTGTATCTGCAGGAATTGTATCGTTGTAAATATATTTACCGGAATATTCAATTTCGGCTTTTTCTTTGCTTAAAGCTTCTTGTTCCGTATTTTCTTTAATGTCTTTTACGTGTTCGTAATTTCTTTTAGAATATTTTGGAGTCTTATATTTTACATCCGTTTCTTCGATTACAACATTTCTCATTGGTGCATCAGAGGAACTGTAGTAAATGTCATCCTCAATAGGAGCCGAACTATAATATGTAGTAGAACAGGCTGAGAAAATAAGGGCCAAACTTAGTAGTATAGTGTAACGAGCTTTCATTTTTTTACCCTCCTTATTTATGTTTAGATAACAAGATTATTTTGTTTATTTTTGCCAAATTAAATTTCATGTAAAAATAAGCAAATACTATACCAAAAGAAAATGGCAAAGAATTTTTCAAAACGAGAAGACAACTATTCACAATGGTATAACGACCTTGTTGTAAAGGCTGATTTAGCTGAAAACTCAGCGGTTAGAGGATGTATGGTTATTAAACCGTATGGTTATGCTATTTGGGAGAAAATGCAGGCTGCATTAGATAAAATGTTTAAAGATACAGGGCATCAGAATGCATACTTTCCTTTATTTATACCCAAGTCTTTTTTTAATAAAGAGGCCGATCATGTTGAAGGCTTTGCCAAAGAATGTGCAGTTGTTACCCATTACCGTTTGAAAAATGCTGAAGATGGTGGTATTGAGGTTGATGATACCGCAAAACTAGAAGAAGAATTAATCATCAGGCCAACTTCAGAAACCATTATTTGGGATACTTATAAAAACTGGATCCAATCTTATCGGGACCTTCCAATTCTTGTGAATCAATGGGCAAATGTTGTTCGCTGGGAAATGCGTACACGTATGTTTTTAAGAACTGCTGAATTTCTATGGCAGGAAGGACATACTGCTCATGAAACCAAAGAAGAGGCTATTGAAGAAACAAAAAAAATCCTGGATGTTTATGCAACTTTTGCTGAACAATGGATGGGGGTTCCTGTTTTAAGAGGATTGAAAACTGAAAGTGAAAAATTTGCCGGTGCGATTGATACTTATTGTATTGAGGCCCTGATGCAGGACGGTAAAGCATTACAAGCCGGAACATCTCATTTTTTAGGACAGAACTTTGCTAAAGCTTTTGATGTGAAATTTGTTTCTAAAGAAAATAAACAGGATTATGTTTGGGCTACCAGTTGGGGTGTTTCTACCCGTTTAATGGGTGCATTGATTATGGCTCACTCTGACGATAATGGTTTGGTATTGCCTCCTAAACTGGCACCAATTCAGGTTATTATAGTTCCTATTTATAAGAAAGATGAACAATTAGCAGTAATATCTGAAAAAGTTGAAAAGATTAAAGCTGCTTTGGAAGCTAAAAATATAAGTGTTAAATATGACGATCGTGATACATATCAGCCAGGCTGGAAATTTTCGGAATATGAGTTCAAGGGGGTTCCGGTTAGATTAGCAATGGGGCCACGCGATCTTGAGAATGATTCTGTAGAAATAGCTCGACGTGATACTCTGGAGAAAGAAGTTGTCTCTTTAGAAGGTATTGATGACCGTATTGAAAAACTACTTGAAGATATTCAAGCAAATCTTTTTGATAAGGCTTTGAAATTTAGAGAAGAAAAAACGCATACCGTAAATGATTGGGAAACGTTTAAAGCTAAAATAGAAGAGGGTGGTTTTGTGATGGCTCACTGGGATGGAACTGCTGAAACTGAAAAAAAGATCAAGCAAGAAACAAAAGCTACCATTCGTACTATTCTTTTAAATAATCCACAGGAAGAGGGTAAATGTATCTATAGTGGGAATCCTTCTAAAGAAAGAGTCGTTTTTGCAAAAGCTTATTAAACAATAAAGAAAAATCAAAAAAACGTCATGTTGAAATTTTCAATATGACGTTTTTTTATGATTAAATCTATATAAATGATTAGAAATAATATGCAAATCCGAATGTAGCATTAAAAATACCGGTTGGAGCGTTGCTTTCTAAATAAAAGGAGTATGAAAAAGTTGGTTCAAAGGCTAATCTTTCAGTAATAAAAAATGAATGTCCGATATGAACATTTGCAAATTCAATGCTATAGTCAAAATCAGTTAGAATAGAAAAACCTGCCCCGGCAAAAAAATCTTTAAAGTAACGACGTGCTCCAATGCCAAATTCAACATGCCCGGAGTATTCAGAAGAATCCATATAACCAACTCCAAAACTTAGCATGGTCTTATCTGCAATAAAATAACCGGTAGAAAAGTTTAAATTCCAATTTGTAGAATTGTTGTGAGCCTGAAAATTAAAAGTGCTGGCAGTGTGAAGAGCCCAGGATCCTTTTTCTTTTTGACAAAAAGCCGAATTAGATAAAAATACAATTGCAATAGCAATGAGGATGATTGATGAAATTTTTTTCATAATAGTCTTGTTTTTTAATTATTTAATTTAATCTTAAGGAAGTTAAAAGTTTTGCGAATTTATGAATTTATTTATTAAGTCAGTTTTTGGTAATGGATATTTTAAATCGTTGTATTAAATTCTTGCCTAATTTTATAGTATGGAAAATCAAAAAGGGCTTTTTAGTGTTGAGGTTGTATCTAATGTTGAGATATCTAAGGGTATTTTCTTATTAAGTGTTAAAAGAATACATGATTTTAAGGCAGGCCAGGTAATAGCTTTAACGGTGAATGATGGAATTACCCCCCGCTTGTATAGCATCTGTAGTGGTGAGGAGGATGAACTATTATCCATATTATATAATATTGTTCCGGAAGGAGAGTTGACCAGATTAATGCGTATGATCAAAAAAGGTGATACTATAAAAATAAGCACTCCCTTTGGTAATTTTTTAGGTACGGATGATAGTGCTTACTGGATTGCAGCCGGAACCGGACTGGCACCTTTTTATGCAATGTTTAAATCTGCCAGGACAGACAATAAGTATTTAATTCACGGAGGCAGGATTCTGGAATCTTTTTATTTTCAGGATGAATTAATGAAAGAATTGAGAAGTAGATATGTCCGTTGTTGTTCTCAACAATCAGGCGAAGGCGTTTATGAAGGGAGATTGACAAATTATTTAAGGGAAAAGGCCGAATTCCCGCTTGATCATAAATATTATCTTTGTGGAAGTTCAGAAATGGTTGTGCAAACAAGAGATATTCTTTTAAGCAAGAATGTTCCATTTGAAAATATAATAGCAGAAATTTATTTTTAATGAAAGAAAGGCTTTTGGGGAAAACTTTAAGTGAACTGGAGGAAATTGTTATTTCTTTGGGACTGAAAAAATTTGTTGCAAAACAAATAGCGGATTGGTTATACAAAAAAAATATTTCAAATATTATTGAAATGAGGAACTTAGCCAAGAACACCCGTGAATTATTATCAGAAAAATATGAATTCGGATTAACAGCACATCAAAGTGTACAGGTTTCTATAGACGGAACAAAAAAATACCTTTTCCCTGCCGGTAAAAACCAGTATATTGAATCTGCTTATATTCCTGATGAAAGGTTGGAAGGAAAAAGCAGGGCTACCCTTTGTGTTTCTTCACAGGTTGGGTGTAAAATGGGTTGCTTGTTTTGTATGACAGCTAAACAAGGTTTTCAGGCTCAATTAAGTTCGGGAGAAATTTTAAATCAAATTAGAAGCCTTCCTGAAAAAGATAAATTAAGCAATATTGTATATATGGGTATGGGTGAGCCATTTGATAATTTGGATAATGTATTGAGGTCAGTAGAGATCCTTACTGCTGATTGGGGGTTCGCTATGTCACCTAAAAGAATTACTGTTTCTACAATAGGTATGATTCCGGGAATGATAAAATTCCTTGAAAAATCTGAAGCCCATCTGGCTGTGAGTTTGCATTCGCCATTTGAAGAGGAACGTAAAAAATTAATGCCGATTGAAAATGTATATAGGCTCCCTAAAGTTTTAAATGCCATAAAGAATATGGATTGGAGTGGACAGAGAAGAATTTCTTTCGAATATATTATGTTTAAAGGTGTTAATGATACAGAGAAACACATTAAAGAACTCCTTAAAATTTTAAACGGTTTTAAATGCCGCATTAATTTGTTAAAATTTCACCCAATACCCGACTCTCCTCTTGAAAGTTCTGATATGAGAACGATGGAGTGGTTTCGAGATCAACTAAAAGCTAAAGGGGTCATGACCACTATCAGGGCTTCCAGAGGTGAAGACATTTTTGCTGCCTGTGGTTTATTATCGACAAAAGAGTTAGTTAAAAGAAAAACTAATAACGATTTCTGATAAAGAATCTTATCGTATGTCTGCTATATTTGCGTATATTTGAAAAAGAACAAACGTTGAGTTGTATTTTTTTGTAAAAACTTTGTTTTTCTGATTTTCATAATATTATCTGTACAGGACTTGGTTTAAAATAATGAAAACCCGAATTTTACTTGTAGACGATTTAGAATCTAACCTGATCTTAATTGAAGCTTATTTGAAGGATCTGAAGGTTAAGATAGATTCATGCTTACTTCCTGAAAAAGCTAAAAGTCTGGTTGAGAAGTATCAGTATTCTATGATCTTGCTGGATGTTCAAATGCCGGAAATTAGTGGTTTCGATTTAGCATATTTTATCAGGAATACATCATTAAATAGCTCGACTCCGATAATATTTCTTACCGGAGTATTCTATGATGACGCAAGTATAAATCGTGGATATGAAACAGGTGCAATAGATTTTTTAACAAAACCTATCAGTAAAAACGTGCTGATTTCTAAGATTAAAATTTTTATTGAAATGTTTAATCAGAAGAAAGAGTTGCAAAGAAAGTCTGAATTGTTGGAGGAATATATACAAAAACTCAAGAATACAGAAAAGAAAAGATTAAGGTATTTGATTGAGGGTGAGGATAAAGAAAGAGAAAGGATATCCAGAGAGTTACATGATAGTGTTGGCCAGTACCTTTCAGCGGCTTCTTTAAATTTTACAGCCATTAGAGATGATGTTAAAAAGGAAGCAAATATTGGAGATCGGTTTGAATTGGGAATGGAACTCCTTCATAAAGCTATTGAAGAAAGCAGAAGCCTTACGAAACTATTAATACCAAAGTCGGTTGCAGATTATGGATTGAATGGAAGTATTGATTCTTTAGTTAAATCATTACAAAAATCTACGGGATTGAAGATTGATTATATGAGCAATCTTAAGGAGGTTCGTTTAAATCGAAAAATAGAAACAAATTTGTACCGAATCTCACAGGAATGTCTAAATAATGCTATTAAGCATTCAAAAGCAACAGAAATTGTATTACAAATTTATCTTCACGAAAAAGTGCTGACTTTAACCTATGAAGATAATGGAGTTGGCTTTGATTTATTGGTTGGTGAAAATAAAATGGATTCCTACGGCTTGCAGATTATGCGCAATCGGGCTAAATTTATGAATGCAGAATTTGAAATCGAGTCATCAGTTGGGAATGGAACAAATATCAGGGTTGAGATTCCAATAGAAAATGTATTAACATAGAGGAGTAGAATTAAAATGAAAATGATCAAAATTTTAATCGTTGATGATCATGCCATGATTAGAGATGGTATCAGATCTATTCTTAATGAACAAAAAACTTATAAGGTTCTGGGTGAGGCTTCTAATGGTAAGCATGCATTGGAATTTCTCGAAAAAAATGAGGTCGACCTAGTCGTTATGGATATTAATATGCCTGTCATGAATGGTATTGAGTGTACTACTCAGATTTTTAAAAGATTTTCTGGAGTAAAAGTACTTACTTTGACTATGCATGACGAGGAATTGTATTTGGCTAAAATGATAGAAGCAGGTGCCCTGGGCTATATTTTAAAAGATTCTGGAAAAGATGAATTGATTAAAGCCATTGAGTCTATTGTAAATGGGAAGCATTATTACAGCCCTGAAATAACAATTAACGTAATCAAAGAATTAACCTCGCCTTCTATTGTAACCAAAAGAGAATCAAAAAATCCATTAACAACCCGTGAACAGGAAATTTTGGATTTAATTGTTAAAGAATTTTCAAATCAGGAAATAGCAGAAAAATTATCTATTAGCATTAGAACTGTGGATGCTCATCGAAGAAATTTACTTGAAAAAACAGGCTCCAGAAATACGGCTGGTTTAGTAAAGTATGCACTGTCAAAACTATCTAAATAGGTATTTAGGTAAACTACCTATATGTAATTTAGGTGATATACCGATAATATTTGTCAATAAAACTGTTAAAATTGTATGTGAATCAAGTTTTGTTGACGAATTAAAGACTAGGGATATCAATACTCGTAAATTGTTCTCAAATTCCTTCCAAACTAACATTATTAAATATCCCTTTCTTTAATTCGGTTTTTTTCTATAAGGAATCTGAGTTATTTATAAATGTATTAGTGTGAAGTTTTTTTGGTAGCAGATTTTATGGAAAGAATAGTTATTTAATTTTAATTTTTAAAATTGTGAACCATAGAAATGCTGAAATATTGTTAGTTGAGGACGATCCATTAGAAATTGAATTAACCAAAGCAGTGATTTCTGCCTATAAAATGGCGAATAATATACATGTGGTTACTAATGGTGAGGATGCACTCAATTTTTTATATAAAAAAGGTAAATATAAAACATCTCCAACACCGGATATTGTTTTCCTTGACTTGGACTTACCTAAAGTTGATGGACGGAAAGTACTTATTGATATTAAACATAATGAAAAGTTGAAAAGAATTCCAATTGTTATTTTAACCTCATCTGAATTAAAAGATGATATCAAACTTGCCTATGATAATTATGCGAACTGTTATGTTACAAAACCTTTGGATATTGAACAACTTGCCGGTATAGTGAAAACATTGAATAACTTTTGGCTGTCACTGGTCGTTGCTCCAAATTAGTTTGTTAAGAGTCTGTTAAATTCTTGCTCTTCATAATCTTCATTTATATCTTGTAAAAAATAAAAAAGATGAAAATATTAAGATTTACGATAATATTATTCCTGTTTACTTTTGTATTTATGACTGAAGCAAAGAATAAAAAATATGAGAAAGCTACTTTCGGAGCAGGATGCTTTTGGGGAGTGGAAGATATATACATGCAAGTTAAAGGTGTTAAGAAAACTACTGTAGGTTATTTAGGAGGTGACTATAAAAATCCAACATACAAAGATGTGTGTACCGGAAAAACCGGACATGCTGAAGTTGTAGAGATTGAATTTGATCCTCGGAAAGTAAGTTATGAAGAATTACTTGACTTGTTTTGGAGAATGCACGATCCTACAACCTTAAACAGACAAGGGCCGGATGTAGGGACACAATATCGGTCTGCAATTTTTTATCATAGCCAAAAACAAAAACTGGCAGCTCAAAAATCAAAAGAAAGTCAGGCGAAAAGTGGTTATTGGAAGAAGCCTATTGTAACAGAAATCACTCCCACTTCAAAATTTTATAAAGCTGAAGAATATCATCAGGAGTATTTTAAAAAGAACGGATTACCTTCCTGTCATGTGCTAAGAGATTAATCAGGATAAATTATCTATAAAAAATCCTTTTTATATGATTAGAGACGCGATTAATCGCGTCTGTAAATAAGTTTATATGTTTATAATTTTTAGTTTACATCTAATAATATTAGATTAATGATTGAGAAAAGGTTAGCAGATTTAGTCTGCAATTTTTTCCGCTACAAATTTCAACGCTACAGAATTTATACAATACCTCAACCCGGTTGATGTAGGCCCATCATTGAATACATGTCCTAGATGACCATCGCATTTGGCACATTGAATTTCTGTTCTGATCATTCCATGAGAGGTATCTAAAAGTTCTTTGATATGATTTTTGTTGATGGGTTTATCAAAACTTGGCCAGCCACAGCCCGATTTAAATTTTGTAGTGGATTCAAAGAGAACATTATTACAACCCGCACAATAGTAAGTACCTTTTTCATAATGATTGTCGTACTTGCCTGTAAATGCTCTTTCTGTTCCTTTTTCTCTTAATACTTTATAGGCTAACGGACTTAATAGCTTCTTCCATTCCTCAGGTGTTTTACTAACTTTTTGTTTGATAATGTCCTTATTTTTGTCCATCTTTATATTCGATTTTTTCGATGTATTTTGAGATATTATAGCTTTGAATGTCAGGAATATCAGAACAAAAGCGACTAATATAAAACCAATTCTTAATTTCATGACAAACATTTATTTAAAATTATTCTTAATAACAAAGATACATTAGAATTAATCAGCTATTCAATATTTAACACTTTTTTAAAATGATAATGAAAGAATTAAAAAATATCTCTTCATTCCTAAAAACTAAAGGATTTGAAAATCCTGAAGTGGGAATTGTTTTAGGAACTGGCCTGGGAAATTTAGTAGAACATATTAATATAATAGCTGAAATTGACTATGAAGATATCCCTGATTTCCCTATTTCCACTGTGGAATCACATAAAGGGAAATTGATATATGGTGAGTTGTCGGGAAAGCTTGTAATAGCTATGCAGGGTAGGTTTCATTATTATGAAGGTTATAGCTTCAGGGAATTGACAAAACCTATTCGAATCATGAAATTATTGGGAGTGGAACTCTTATTATTATCCAATGCTTGTGGCTCTATGAACCCTCGGTTTAAAAAGGCTTCCTTAATGGTTTTGGATGATCATATTGATTTACTGCCGGGAAACCCGTTAACGGGTAAAAATTATGATGAAATGGGGCCACGTTTTCCGGACATGAGCCAACCTTATAATAAAGATATTAATCAGCTTTTCCATCAGATAGCCAAAGAGAAAAATATTCAACTTCATGAAGGAGTATATGTTGCAGTTGCCGGACCTAATCTGGAAACCAGAGCTGAATACAGATTCCTTCGAACTATAGGTGCGGATGTTGTAGGAATGTCTACAGTACCGGAAGTTATTGTTGCTAATCAGATTGGGTTAAAATGTGCTGCTGTTTCAGTAATTACGGACGAATGTGATCCCGATAATCTTGCTGTAGCAGATATTAAGGATATTTTAGCCAGTGCAGCTATTGCTGAAGTTGATTTAATAACATTATTTAAAGAATTAATTTCAAGAATTTAAGAGAGGAGAAAGAATGAAGGCATCAGATTTATTTATTAAAGCTTTAGAAAATGAAGGGGTAGAATATATTTTTGGTATTCCGGGAGAAGAAAATCTGGATTTTCTTGAATCATTAAAAAATTCGAATATAAGGCTTATCTTAACCCGCCATGAACAGGGTGCCGGATTTATGGCTGCTACTTATGGGAGGCTTACCGGTAAACCGGGAGTATGCTTGTCGACTTTAGGCCCCGGAGCTACAAACTTTATTACTCCTGCTGCTTATGCTCAGTTAGGGGCTATGCCTTTGGTAATGTTGACAGGACAGAAGCCAATTAAAGCCAGTAAACAAGGGCGTTTTCAAATCATTGATGTTGTTGCTACCATGAAGCCAATTACGAAATATGCCAGACAGATTGTAAATGGAAATGGTATTCCTTCCGTAGTTAGAGAAGCATTTAGAATTGCAATTGAAGAGCGTCCGGGAGCAGTACACATTGAATTACCGGAAGATGTAGCTACTGAAAATACAAGCACGGATGTTTTTGAAATTGTAAAATCAAGAAGGCCGAATTGTGATCCTAAATCAGTAAAGCGTGCTGTTAAAATGATAGAAAAGGCTAAAGGTCCATTGATATTGATAGGTGCAGGTGCTAACCGGAATCGAACCAGTTTGGCTTTAAGCAGATTTATCAATGAATCTGGGATTCCTTTCTTTAATACTCAAATGGGTAAAGGTGTAGTTGATGAGAGAAATCCTCTGTTTTTGGGTACAGCTGCTCTTTCAGATAATGATTATGTGCATTGTGCTATTGAACGGGCAGATTTAATCATTAATGTTGGGCACGATGTGATAGAAAAACCTCCTTTCTTGATGTCGCAGAATGGCGGAAAAGTTATTCATATTAATTATTTCTCTGCAGAGGTGGATGATGTTTATTTCCCACAACTAGAGGTAATAGGAGATATTGCTTCGGTCATAGAAAAAATATCAGCAAAACTTGAAAAACAGGATAGCTGGGATTTGGATTATTTTAAAAGAATCAAACATGATGTTGATCTCCATATCAATGAGGGAAGTGAAGATAATAGTTTTCCTATAAAACCTCAAAGATTGGTTGCTACTGTTCGTAGGTCCGTCCCGGAGAATGGAATTCTGACACTGGATAATGGAATGTATAAAATTTGGTTTGCCAGAAATTATTATGCATATCATGCAAATACTCTATTGCTGGATAATGCTCTGGCAAGTATGGGAGCCGGACTTCCATCAGCTATGGCTGCTAAAATCGTTCATCCTGATAAGAAAGTTGTTACTGTAGTCGGAGATGGAGGTTTTATGATGAATTCACAGGAAATTGAAACTGCGGTTCGCCTTGGCCTTGACTTAGTTGTAATTATATTGAATGATGGTGCTTACGGTATGATAAAATGGAAACAAGAGGGAGTGAATTTCGATCAGTTTGGCCTCGACTTTAAAAACCCTGACTTTGTAAAATATGCCGAAAGTTATGGTGCGTATGGCCATAGAGTGAGTTCTACTGAACAATTTGATAAAGTGCTTAATGAATGTATAAATAGCAAAGGAGTACACTTGCTTGATGTGCCTGTTGATTATTCCGAGAATAATAAAGTCCTTTTTGAAGAACTCCAAAACAAAACCTGTATATTATAACCAACAGCCAATAGCAGATAATTTGAACGAATAGTGATAATGATTAAATAGAAATATATAATGAAAGACCTACTTAAAGTATATGCTCCCTACGATAATCGTTTAATTGATGAAATTCCTTTATCAAACGAAGCTGATATAGAGAAAGCTCTGGATACAGCTTACAGAATTTCAAAAGATACTTCCAAAACACTTCCTAAATATGAAAGAATTGAAATTTTAGAAAGGCTGGCGGGATTAATGGCTGGAAAAAGAGAAGAATTGACCTTAATTGCAGCTGAAGAAGGAGGGAAACCATATATTGATTCTTTGATTGAAGTTGATCGTGCAATCAATGGAGTGAAACTAGCGGTTTCGAGTTTGTATGGTTTAAAAGGAGAAGAAATTCCAATGGGGCTAACAAAACCTTCTGAAAACAGAATGGCTTTTACGTTTCATGAACCTATAGGTGTTGTTGTATCATTAAGTGCATTTAATCATCCTTTAAATTTAATAGTGCATCAGGTGATACCTGCTGTTGCAGTTGGGTGTCCTGTAATTGTTAAACCAGCAAGTGCAACTCCACGTTCTGCATTTAACCTGGTTAACTTATTGTATGAAGCCGGTTTACCAAAAGAATATTGTAAAGCGGTGGTATGTAAAAATTACTTATCTGAAAAACTGGCTACCGATATACGTGTAAATTATGTTTCATTTATTGGTTCTGCTGAAATAGGATGGTATCTAAGATCTAAACTTGCACCCGGAACCCGAATTGCTTTGGAGCATGGAGGAGCTGCCCCTGTAATCATTGATAAAAATGTAGATTTGGATGAGATCATTCCTCCTCTGATGAAGGGTGGTTTTTACCATGCCGGACAGGTTTGTGTTTCTGTTCAGCGAATTTATGCCCATGAATCCCTGTCCGGGGATTTGGCTGATAGAATGGCTGATTTGTCAAATAAACTTAGGGTAGGAGATCCTTTAGCTAAAGATACTGAAGTTGGCCCATTGATTACAACTAAAGAAGTTGATAGGGTTGAACAATGGGTTCAGGAAATAGACAAACAAATTATTTTATCGGGAGGTAATCGATTGAGTGACTCATTATTTGCTCCAACTGTATTATGGAATCCTCCGGCTGATTCAAAAGTAGCCAGCCATGAGATTTTTGGCCCGGTAGTAAATGTTACTTCTTATAAAGATCCTGCAGAAGCTCTGGCATTGGCTAATGGTTTACGGCTGGCTTTTCAGGCTAGTGTGTTCACAAAAAATCTCGATTTTTCCATGGAAATGGTCAAAAAACTAAATGCTTCAGCGGTAATGGTGAATGATCATACTGCTTTTAGAGTTGATTGGATGCCATTTGGAGGAAGAGAGGCTTCAGGCTTGGGATGGGGAGGAATCCCTCAATCTATGCATGAAATGACACGGGAAAAATTGATGGTGATTAAAAGCCCGGTATTGTAATCAGGATTAATATAAGTAGAAATTAATTCAAATTTATACTAATTTGCAAATTCATATTGAAACCATTGTATATCCTCGTCTTTGTTATATGATTTAAATTAATTTCACAAAATGTAAATAAAAGAAGAGGAGAAAGCGATATCGAAAAATCTTTCTCCCTTTTTTTTAGAATTGAAAAAAAGGGCTCTTTGCACAAACAGCTTTTCAGGAGTTTTTTTGAACAGAACTTGTTTTTTATTTTTGTTTGCAGAGCCCTTTTTGTAAAGGATGAGTAATTGAGGGTATTATTGCTTTTATTTTCATTTGTTAGTATTGTCTCAAAAGACTGAAAGTCATTAAGATGAGTGTTTAAGTCATCAATATTTAGACTATTTTGTATTTCCGCTTGTTGTTGGCTAATTGAATTAGACTGATATTTATTGTTGCTATCTTGTGCATTACAATTGTTAAATAATAATGTGCAAAAAGCTGCTAAAATAATTAATTGTATTCTCATAACACGTTTAAATTACTTGTGATACAAACAATTATTACTGTGGCAAATAAATGGAAGAAAAGTTGCAATTATATTATTTGAAGGTAAACAGATTAATATATAATGATTACTAAATAATTATTTTCAAGTCGGAAATATGAAGGATTTTACAAAAATGTAAATTATGGTTGTGAAAAGTAACAAAACGAGACCGGATTTGGAGTGGTTAGCCAAATCAAAGCAAGTAGTGAGTTACGGCCTCGTTTGGATACAAAATTAATCTTTTTGAATAATGAACAAGAATTTCGACACCTTTAGGGAAGCAATCCTTTCTTCAATTCAAGGCCTCTAAGTTTTAATATGTTAAGCATTCATAGAAATAATAGGATTGCTTCCCTAATATTCATTTTGATAATTGTTTTAAGCCTTTTCTTATACAAGCCTTGATTGCCGGACTTCCTTCCGAATAATGAAATTCCATTAATTGTTTCATCTCCTCTTTGATTTCGGGTAAGCGTTCAGTAGCAGCATTGTTTAAAATAGCTAAAGCATAAATTCTTACGGCGGGCTCCTTGCCTACATCTTCAAATTTATTGAAAGCATAATCAAAAAGATACCCGAACTCATCTTCATTCAAGGACTTCCAGGCTGTTTGAAAAATGTATAGTAAGGATCTGATGGTTCCCTGGTATTCCAGCTTGAGCAAAATATCTAATAATTCGCTTAGGTAGGGTTGGACGATCTCTGGTTTTTTAACATACGTTAGCTGTAAAACTCTGCTTGTACGCATAGCCAGTGTATTATTTTTATGCTGGAGCTCTTTTATTAAAAGGGGAATGAGCTCTTCTTTCTTTATAACCAGGTCAACTACTATATCTGCAGTATTTCTATGACTGTTAGGCAATAATTCTTCTAGTTTCATTTCCCCATTAAGACCTGATATATAAACAGAAAATACTTATAATCGAAAATACAGCAGCATCCGCAATATAACTGTAGAGTGGAAGGTTCAATAAATAGCCTGAGGCTCCAATTGTCAACCCTATAACTAATAAGCCTAAAGCAAAATGTCCTAGTACATATTTAAAGCGAATAAAATCTTTTACAAATCCGAGAAATAAGATGCCTATCATGATAAGAAATGATCCCATAATTCTATTTCCCTGAATATAAAATTCATTATCTACCCAGAAGTAGCCAATCCTTAATTTGTAAAAAGTAGATTGGGTTGCAACTACTCTTACAGCTCCTCCAATGATAAATAAAACGGCAAATGTACGGAGAATATATTCCTTGATTTTCATAAGCTCTGATTTGAAGATGTCTTTATATGCTTAAAGATAGTAGAAAGTGAGAAGGAAATAGGTTTAATATAAACAAGTTATTAAATGCCGATTGTTTAAAATTGTTTAGGATTTTAAAATTGCATACAAATATTCATCGAGAAAATTCCCGTGTTTGAAAATGGCTTTTTTATGGATCCCTTCCAATCTAAAACCACATTTTACCAAAACCCTTTCTGAGGCTGTATTGTTTTCAAAAATCCCGGCATAAACCCTGTTTATTTTAGTAGTACTGAAAAGATGCCGGATTAAAGCTTGTACAGCTTCTGTTATAATGCCTTTATTCCAATATTTTTCGGAAAGCCAATAGCCGATTTCTGCATTTTTTCTGTAAATATCCGATTTGTAAATAATGCCAATACCTCCAATTGCTTCATCATTAACTTCAATTGCAAATAACAAATCTTTTGAGTTTTGTGTGCTGCTTAACCATTGTTTAGCATCTCTGAGTGTATAAGGGTAAGGAAATCCATCTCTTAAGTAGTCAGAAATGTTTCTGTTGTTAGCATGTTTTACTAATGACTGTTCATCTTGCAGTGTCCAGGGACGAAGTATACTCTTATCAAGATAGAAAATCATAGCACTATCGGAGTTTTAATTGTTGCCCAACCCGGAGGTTGTCGGTTTTTTGTAAATTATTTTTTTTGCATAAATGATCAAGCCTTATCGCATAAAGTTGAGATATGGAATGTAAAGTTTCGTTTCTTCTAACCGTATGAGTTTTCTCATTGGACCTTTTCTTTTTCTTCTGAATATAGATCATTTGTCCTTCTTTAATACTAGCCTTTTTGCTTAAGTCATTGTATTTCGGGATTTGCCATTCATACATTTTTAAATCTTTTGCAATCGTAGCAAATGTATCTCCTTTTTTTGCAAAGATGAATCTAACTTTGTTATTGGTATATATTTTACGGTTGAATGCTTTTATTGAAGTTTCACTGTAAGTTTTTTTATTTACCGAAGTTTCTGGTTCTCCATTTACCGGAATATTCTGATGAGAGTCAGCGGCATAATCTACATCATCAATATCTTTTCCTCTTAATACTTTACGTTGATATTTCTTGTCATCATAGCGATATAGCTTGTACTTTTCAATTGTATTAATAAGCATAATGGAGTATCGCTTATTGGTTGCATATCCGGCTGATTGAAGTCCCCGGGCCCAGCCTTTGTAATCGGTGATTTTTAATTTGAAGAGTTTAGAATACCTGCCTCTTGTACTAAGAAATTTAGAATGATCTCTAAAGGAATCTTCAACACTTTTGTATTTTCTGAAGCATTCATTCGGAGCGTCATCATCATAATAAAATTTTTGTCCTTTCCATCCCTTGTGGCACTTAATTCCAAAATGATTATTGGCTTTTCTGGCTAGCGTACTTGTCCCTCTTCCTGATTCTATAATTCCTTGAGCTAGCTTAATACTTGCAGGAATATTATATTTCTTCATTTCCCAAATAGCCATTTTTTTGTACTTTTTGATGTAACTTCTGGCACTTTTTTTAGAATTGGTATTAGCAAAAGAAGAAGTAATAGAAATAAATAAAATAAGTATTGATAATATTCGAAATAATCTAATCATAGTAAAGCCGGAAATAGAAAACCTCCAAGATTTGTAACAAATTTAAAATAATATTTACCCAATGCCATTAGTTATTAGCTCTTTTATCCACAATGAAATGTTACTAAAAGCCTCTAAAAACTATATTATAGTTTATTATTGATTCCTAAAATGGTCTTAAATCATTTTGGTACTTTCATTGCAATTAGTAACGGGCACAAATTAAAATTGTTATTTTCGTAATGTAATTTTTAGCAGTCGATGGATAAAATTTTAAAATACTTTCCTGACCTGGATCAAAAGCAAATTGAACAATTCAAAAGCTTAGGAGCTTTATATACTTATTGGAATGAACTTATAAATGTAATCTCCCGAAAAGACCTTGAACATCTGTATGAGAGACATGTATTACATTCTTTGGCTATTGCTAAAGTTATTCAATTTACACCGGGTACAAGAGTGCTTGATGTAGGTACAGGAGGCGGGTTTCCCGGAATACCTCTGGCAATAATGTTTCCTCAGGCTGAGTTCTTTTTGATAGATTCTATAGGTAAAAAGGTTAAAGTGGTGAATGCTGTTTCAGAAAACATAGGCCTGAGCAATTTAAAAGCTGAACATACGAGAGTGCAACAAGTCAATGAAAGTTTTGATTTTGTTGTTAGCAGGGCTGTTACCAATCTTCCTGATTTTTTTAATTGGACACGTAATAAAAATTCTAAAAAATCATATAATAAACTTCAAAACGGAATCCTTTATTTGAAAGGAGGCAATTTTGAAGATGAACTAAAAGCAATTAACAAGAAAGCTAATGTTTATAATATTCAAGATTTTTTTGAAGAAGAATTTTTTGAAACAAAAAAACTTGTTCATATTTATTAATTAACATGACTTCGATTTATGCCGGGTTTATTAAAATTGACCCAAATTCCTGCCTGGCATGCAGTGTTATACTGTTCAATTGTTCCATTGCTTCATTGTTTGCCTAAACGCTACCACCTATGAACTTTCAAACAATTGAACAGTTCAACAATTGAACCATAGAGCAATGAAACAGTAATTTTTTTACATCGAATTTACGTTAATTAATTAAAATCAGGAAGACTGGCAAAATAATTGTATAGAAAATGCGTATTAATTAAAGTCAATGAATTTTAAGCTTATTTAATATACTAGTAATAAAATTTCTATCTTAGCCACGCGTAAAAATAAAATGTAAAAATTGAATTATGAACACGATCAAAAAGAAAATTAATGATTCGGCAGCCATTAGATGGTTTGTGCTAATATTGTTGGCCATGCTTACTTTTAGTACGTATTGGTTTCAGGATTTCTTCTCTGGGCTAAAACCATTGATGGAATCTCAATTAGGTTTTTCAAGTAGTGATTTTGGATTGTTAATCAGTTCTACAACTTGGGCAAATCTTGCAGGTATGATAATTATTGGGGGAATTATCCTTGACAAATGGGGTATCCGCATATCAGGAATAGTTTTTGGGGGCTTGGCTACCTTGGGTGCCGCAGTTACTGCTATGGCATCAGCTGGCTTCTTTGGCTCTGATCCTGATACTCAGTTAACTTATATGATGATTGGACGTATTATGTTTGGTACCGGACTTGAAACAGTTTGTGTACTTGTAAGCCGTACAATTGTAAAATGGTTTAAAGGATATGAGTTAGCTCTTGCATTTGCAATTAATATGGGATTTGGTCGTGCCGGTTCTGCATTAGGTACTGCACTTTCTATTGATATTGGTGGTGGA
This sequence comes from Bacteroidales bacterium, assembly GCA_028280405.1. Taxonomy (GTDB): domain Bacteria; phylum Bacteroidota; class Bacteroidia; order Bacteroidales. Next base: position 3,244 of record JANQLW010000047.1, on the reverse strand, counting down.
GCAGTATCTCCGGCTGTTAATTTTGCAGCAACTCTAATCGGAATAGCTTTAATTGGTTTTATCGTTTATATACTTTTTGATATTAAACTAGATAAACAGAGAGGTGAAGAAGCTAAGGAAGAAGGTTCCGAAGAAGAAAAATTTAAATTCTCAGACTTAGTTAAGTTGGTTTCAAATAGTTCATTTATTTATATCTCTTTATTATGTGTTGCATTTTATGCAGCTGTATTCCCATTTATGCAATATGCACCTGATTTATTAGTAAATAAGTTTGGCTTCTCACTTGAATTGCCTGATATGTCTAATATGTCTTTAATGGAAAGACTAGGTGCTATATTTTCTAACGGACCAAAAGTTGCGAGTTTGATTCCTCTCGGAACGATTATTTTTACTCCGATATTTGGATCAATGGTGGATAAAAAAGGTAAAGCTGCTTCATTAATGATTCTAGGGTCTTTATTGTTAATTTTTGCTCACTTATCATTATCTGTATTTCACAATGTTGCTTTAGGATATGTTGGTTTACTCGCTTTAGGTATTGCATTTTCTTTAGTTCCTGCTGCTATGTGGCCATCTGTTGCTAAAATTGTAGCAGAATCTCGTTTAGGTACTGCTTATGCTGCTATGTTTACAGTTCAAAATTATGGGCTTGCTGCTTTCTTCTGGGGAATTGGAAAAGTATTGGATTTGTCGAATCCTGTTATATCTGAAGCAAAAACCAAACTATTAGACAGTGGTATTGCCGAAGGTGATATAGGAGGGAAAATTAAAGATATGCAGGCTAGTGGAGATTTAGCTATGTATGATTATACAACTCCAATCCTAATGTTGGTAGTTTGTGGAATCATCTCAATTTTCCTGGCATATAAACTTAAAGCTGCTGATAAACGTCAAGGTTACGGACTTGAACTACCTTCAGGAGTTAAACCCGAAAAAGAAGATTAATTCTATTTATAGATAAAAAAATGAAGGTGTCCAATCGGGCACCTTTTTTTGTCTAGTTTTATGATTTTTGGGTAATCATATAAACGAATAATTTGTATTTTTAGAAACTTTTTAGACAAAATAAAAATTTTAATTAACATAAATCGGAGGAAAATATAATGAGCGTATACGAAGGCTTAAGACCTGCTGCTTTGTGGAATCATTTTGCATCCATGAATGCGATTCCAAGACCATCAAAACATGAAGATAAAATTCAGGAATTTGCTGTAAAATTTGGTAATGATCTTGGATTAAAAACTGTCAAAGACGAAGTTGGAAATGTAATTATTAAAAAACCTGCTACTCCTGGTATGGAAGATCGTATGGGTGTGATTTTACAGGGCCATCTTGATATGGTACCACAAAAAAATAGTGATACTGAGCACGATTTTGAAAATGACCCGATTCAAGCTTATGTTGAAGATGGTTGGGTAAAAGCTAAAGGTACTACTTTGGGTGCTGATAATGCAATTGGTGTTGCTGCTGCAATGGCAGTTCTTTCTGAAGAAGGTATTGAGCATGGCCCAGTTGAAGTGCTTATGACTGCTGATGAAGAAACGGGTATGACAGGAGCGGAAAATCTGAAAGCAGGATTACTTGATGGTGATATCTTAATAAATCTTGATTCTGAAGATGAAGGAGAATTATACATTGGCTGTGCAGGTGGAGTAGATACTAATTCCGCTTTTGATTATAAAGAGGAAGAAGTTCCTGCCGGAATGAAAGCATTTAAATTAAGCCTTACCGGACTTAAAGGCGGACACTCAGGACTAGATATTCATTTAGGAAGAGGCAATGCATGTATTTTGCTAAATAATTTAATGCTTGAGGCTGCTGATAAATTTGGACTTCGTTTAGCCGATGTCAATGCCGGTAGTTTACGTAATGCGATTCCTCGTGAAGCTTTTGCAACGGTTGTTGTTCCTGAAGCAAATGTTAATGGGTTTACTGCTTTTGTAGCTGAGTATTTTGCTAAAGTAAAAGAAGATTTAAAAGATACTGATGCAGGTATCAATATCGTAGCAGAAGCAACAGATGTTCCTTCTTGCTTAATTGATGCTACAACCCAGGCCAACTTATTTCAAGCAGTGAATGCTTGTCCAAATGGAGTTATTGCCTGGAGTAAAGATATGGAGGGCGTTGTTGAAACTTCGACTAACCTTGCTGTTGTAAGATCTGAAGATGGAAAAATTAAAGTGTTTACTCTTCAAAGAAGTGCTGTAGATGCAGATCGTGATAAATTAGGTGCAGCCGTTTATAAAGTGTTTACCGATGCCGGTGCAAGCTCAGAAAATGTAGGAGCATACCCTGGATGGAAACCAAATGTAAATTCCGCGATCCTTAAAACCATGAAAGAGGTTTATGATAATAAATGGGGCAAAGTTCCTGATGTAAAAGTAATTCACGCAGGATTGGAATGTGGTATTTTAGGAGCTATTTATCCAAATTGGGATATGATCTCATTCGGCCCAACCATCCGTAATCCTCATTCGCCGGATGAGATGGTGAATATTGAAACAGTTGGTTTATTCTGGGATTATCTTGTAGAAACTTTGAAAAACGTACCAAAGAAATAGTACCGTATTGAAAATGTGCCTGTATTAGAATAAAATGCAGGCATATTTCTTTAAATTATTTTTACTAAAATTTTGCCTGTACTAAAAAAAGATATATCTTTGCACTCGCAAAAAACGAAATAAAATGAGTAAAAGAACATTTCAGCCGTCGAATAGAAAGAGAAAAAACAAACATGGTTTCAGAGAGAGAATGTCTACTGCGAATGGCCGTAAAGTAATTAAAGCCAGAAGAGCAAAGGGTAGAAAAAAATTATCTGTTTCTGACGAAAAATAGTATTTGTTTTTTTATTTAAGATATTTAAAGAAGCTAATCGTTGATTAAGCTTCTTTTTTTATTACCTACGAAAGGGTAAGGGAAGCAATCCCATAGCCGTCAAGTTAAGGTTTTTTTATCTGGGATATTTTATGTATTGCCTGCCTAAGAGGCTCTATAAACAAGTTCATTGTCGGCCAGTAAAACTAATAGATTCCTAAAAGGCTCCGCTCGACGCATCACCTAAAAGTATCCCTGAGCGGAGCCAAAGGGACATAGAATTAAACTGGTATAAGGTTCCCCGAGACCCTGAAATTCTGCTTTAAACATTGTGTCGAGACCCTATGTTTGTAAAGCACAAGCCAAAGAGATTAAGTAAATTAGTATTTGAAAAAAACAACTTAAAATCCATGACTTATGCACTTACAAG
>JANQLW010000043.1 GCA_028280405.1 Bacteroidales bacterium | reverse complement strand
CGCTCGCCCCCCTTGTTTTTTTTTTTGAACAGGGTCGCCGAGCTAAGCCGAGGCGCTACTTGACCCTATATTTTCTATACGGAAATTTCTCCTTTTATCGTCGGATGTGCCTCATACCCCACCAACTCAAAATCTTCATACTTAAAATCTTCTATATTCCTGATGTTTGGATTCACGTTCATTTCAGGTAGCGGGTAGAAGTCACGTGACAATTGTAACTTCACCTGATCCAAATGATTCAGGTAGATATGTGCATCTCCAAATGTATGTACAAATTCCCCGACTTCCAGATCGCATACTTGAGCAATCATCATGGTAAATAAAGCGTAAGATGCAATATTGAAAGGTACTCCCAGAAATACATCTGCACTACGTTGGTATAACTGACAACTTAATTTTCCATCAGCTACATAGAACTGAAACCAGGCATGGCATGGAGGCAAGGCTGATTTTCCATTCGCTACGTTTTTAGCAAAAGTAACTGATGTATCGGGTAGAACACTCGGATTCCATGCTGCAATAATATGACGGCGACTATCCGGATTCTTTTTTATTTGCTCAATTACTTCTTTTAATTGATCCAAACCTTCGCTATTCCAGTTTCTCCATTGATGACCGTATATGGGGCCTAAATCTCCATTATCATCAGCCCATTCATCCCAAATGGACACCTTGTTATCCTTTAAATATTTAATGTTAGTATCGCCTTTAATAAACCATAAAAGTTCATGAATAATAGAACGTAAATGCAATTTTTTGGTAGTCATTACCGGAAAACCTTCAGACAAATCAAAACGCATCTGATAACCGAATACACTTATTGTTCCTGTTCCTGTTCTGTCTTCTTTCTTAACTCCTTTTTCCAGTATATGCTTTAATAAGTCGTGGTATTGTTTCATGGTTAAATTGTTCTATTGATCAACTGTTCTATTGTTAAATTATTAAAAAACCCTCATATTTATCCTCGGTTGCCGAGCTAGTCGAGGCACTATCCTAAGATCATTCCAATTATAGTAGCAGAAAGTATCGATGCCATTGCACCACCTATCAGTGCTCTAAATCCAAGTTTAGACAACATGGTCCTTTTACCGGGTGCCAGGGCTCCAATTCCTCCCAATTGTATACCGATAGAACTGAAGTTTGCAAATCCACATAATATATAAGTAGCAATGATCACTGATTTTTCATGGGCAAAGACTCCTGCACTAATTAAATCTTTTAAACTGGTATAGGCAATAAACTCATTCAATATAACTTTTTCGCCTAATAATTGTCCAACCAATGTTATATCAGAACCTGGTACACCGACCAGCCACATTAACGGAGCCATCGTATAGCCTAAAATAAATTGCAGGCTAAATACTTCATATCTGCCATTGGTAATATTGGCAATCACTTCATTTAAATTGGTCCAGTCGCCAACCTTCAGGAAGATATAATTCAGCATGGCTATAAATGCAAGAAAAGCCAATAACATAGCTCCGACATTAACCGCTAAGCGGACTCCATCTGTAGTACCATTGGTAATTGCTGCCAGTATATTGGTTCCGATCTTATCTTTCGATACTTTAACTTCATTTGAAATTTCTTCAGTTTGGGGAAGCAATAATTTTGCTAATACAACCGCACCCGGAGCAGCCATTACAGAAGCTGTAATTAAATGTTTTGCAAACAGCAACTGATCAGCGGGATTCGAACCTCCCAGGAACTTAATATAAATTGCCAGTACTCCACCAGCTATTGTGGCCATCCCTCCTACCATTACAAGTAGGATTTCCGACTTGGTCATTTTTTCAAGATATGCCTTGATCAAGAGTGGAGATTCGGTTTGTCCGAGGAAAATATTTCCCGTAGCCGATAAACTTTCTGCACCTGACAAGTTCAACAACCTGGTCATTACCCATGCAAATCCTTTTACAACAATTTGAATAATTCCAAAATAATACAATACACTCGATAATGCCGAAAAGAATACAATCGTTGGTAAAATCTGGAAGGCAAACATAAAGCCCATACTATCCTGTTCTATCAATTTTCCAAAGAGGAATACACTTCCCTCTTCCGTAAAATTCAATACCTTGATAAACATTTTTCCTACAAACTCTATCGTCGCTTGTACGGCAGGTACCTTAAGTACCAATACAGCAATAACTAATTGTATCCCTAATCCTCCAAGGACCGTTCTCCAGGCAACTTTTTTTCTATTGGAACTCATTATATAAGCCAGTCCGAGTATCGTAAATAACCCTACGATCCCTCTGAATAAAGACATTGCAGAAAAGCCTGAACTCTTTACTTGCTCTGCAACTTGAGTAGTATCGGGATTTGCCGATTGTTCGTTCAGGGTTTGTGCATCACCGGTAATCATGCCTGTAACAAGAATGAATATAGAAATGACAACTGCAAAAATTACAATCTTGTTTTTTAAAAAATTAACGCTCATTATAATCTTTTTATATTTCTTATTAAAAAAGAAAGAAGTTGTCCAAAAAGTGTAATAGTAGGCCATTCTGAAACACCTGCCCGACACAGGCGGGAGTTCAGAATGACGGCTAAAATAGCTTTTGGGACAACCCCATTAGGTTTTAGTTTTTTCTGATTATATCTTTTACTTTTTTCTTTTTTTTATTTCATCCCTAAGAATAGAGGCCTGTTCATAATCTTCTTGTTGAATGGCCTTATTTAAAAGGTCATTTAGTTCTTCAAAAGATAAGTCGGTATATGCGCTTTGCTCTTCGCTTTTACTTTCAGCATTGGCATTATCAAATGAAGGGGTATTCTCATCCATCAAAATTCCGGCATCCGCTAATATTTTTTCATATGTGAAGATGGGGCAATGAAATCTTATTGCCAGGGCAACAGCATCCGAAGTACGGGCATCAATCTCACTGACAACTTCATTTTGTATACAAACAAGTTTTGCAAAGAAAATTCCTTCTCTGAATTTATCAATAATAACCTCCTTGATATTGATATTGTAATTATCTGCAAAGTTTTTAAACAAATCGTGTGTAAGCGGGCGGGAAGGTTTCATTTTTTCAAGTTCAATGGCTATAGCCTGAGCTTCAAACCCACCAATGATGATCGGCAAACGGCGTTTACCCCCCAATTCTCCCAAAATCAAAGCATAAGCACCACTTTGAGATTGACTGTATGACATTCCTATAATTTCTAGCCGTATACGCTCCATACTGTAAAAGTAACAAATTCCGGAAACTGCAAAAAAGTTTCGCACGTTAAATGTATTAATATTTTCTTTTCGTAGACATTAATTTTATTAACAAGATTTTAACCTCCAATAAGGCTGAACATACTTAAAATTCAGGCATTCAGAAATAAAGGCTTAAAAAGTAAAACAATTTGTTAACACAATTAATTTTCGGAGTATAATAATCTTTGTTATTTTAGCCCGTGTTAAAACCAAATTTAAATTATAAACATGAAAAAACTCTTCACATTATTGACGTTGTCGCTTTTACCGGCATTGAGTTTTGCCGGTGAGGCGGATTTAAAAATTCCAGAGGGAATAAAAGACCAATCCATTCTTTACTACGGATTTATAATTACAATTTTAGGGATGCTTTTTGGATTTTACCAATTCACGAAAGTAAAAAAACTAAGAGCTCACCAATCCATGTTGGAGATTGCAAGTGTAATTTACTCAACATGTTCGGCTTACTTAAAGCAACAAGGAAAATTTTTAGCAATTCTATTCATTTTTATAGGTGCTGCTGTTGCCGGATATTTTGGCTTCCTTGCTAAAGATCATGATGGTGAAGCATTGTTTGGTGCAGGAGGCGTACTCCTTATTTTAGGTTGGACGGTGATAGGTATTTTAGGATCTTACGCAGTTGCTGCTTTTGGTATTCGTATGAATACTTTGGCAAATGCACGTATGGCTTTTGCATCTTTAGAAAGAAAACCTCTTAAATTATTAAACATCCCTCTTACTGCTGGTATGAGTATCGGTGTAGTACTAATTTGTGTTGAGTTAATCATGATGCTTGTGATTTTATTATTAATGCCGGGTGAATTAGCAGGTGCGTGTTTCATAGGATTCGCTATTGGTGAATCACTGGGAGCTTCAGCACTTCGTATTGCCGGTGGTATTTTTACTAAAATTGCGGATGTCGGTTCTGACCTTATGAAAGTTGTTTTCAAAATTGGTGAAGACGACCCACGTAACCCTGGTGTTATTGCAGATTGTACCGGTGACAATGCGGGTGATTCGGTTGGGCCTACTGCCGACGGTTTTGAAACTTACGGTGTAACAGGTGTTGCATTAATTGCTTTCATTTTATTAGCCATTACCGGAGTTGAAATTCAAATCAGCCTTCTTGTCTGGATTTTCGTAATGCGTATTTTAATGATTGCAACTTCTATTATTGCATATTGGGTGAATGGTGCTATTGCAAATGCTAAATATAAAAATGCAGACGATCTTGACTTCGAAGTTCCATTGACAAATTTAGTCTGGATTACTTCTATCCTTTCTATCGTTGTAACTTATATTGCTTCTTATTTCATGATTCCTAATATTAATGGAAATACTGATATATGGTGGATACTGTCAACCATTATTTCCTGTGGTACCATTGGTGCTGCCGTAATTCCTGAATTTACAAAGATCTTTACTTCACCTAAATCCAAACATGTGAATGAGGTTGTTAAATCCGGACGTGAAGGCGGGGCTTCACTAGTCATCCTTTCAGGATTTGTTGCCGGTAACTTCAGTGCATTCTGGAAAGGGATCGTATTCTTTGTATTAATGTTCATTGCATACTATGCAAGTACATTCGGATTAGCAGAATTCATGGTTTATCCTTCCATCTTTGCATTCGGGCTTGTAGCCTTTGGAATGCTGGGCATGGGGCCGGTAACTATTGCAGTTGACTCATACGGGCCAGTTACTGATAATGCACAGTCTGTTTACGAACTTTCATTAATTGAAGAAATTGAAAATGTAGATGAAGAAATTGAAAAAGATTTCGGATTTAAGCCAGACTGGGAAAAAGCAAAATATTATCTTGAAGCAAATGACGGTGCAGGTAATACCTTTAAAGCAACTGCAAAACCGGTATTAATTGGTACTGCAGTAGTAGGTGCAACTACCATGATCTTCTCATTAATCCTTATGATAGAATCTACATTAGGCATCAAGCCCGAATCCATTCTCAACTTATTGAATCCTTATACTATTTTAGGATTTATCCTTGGTGGTTCCGTGATTTACTGGTTTACCGGTGCATCAACTCAGGCTGTAACTACCGGCGCTTACAGAGCAGTTGAATTCATTAAAAAGAACATTAACCTTGATCCGAATGCTCCTAAGAAAGCAGATGTTGAAAAATCTGTTGCTGTAGTTAAAATTTGTACTGAATACGCTCAAAAAGGGATGTTTAACATCTTTATTGCGATCTTCTTCTTTGCACTTGCATTTGCCTGTATTTCCTCTCCGGGTTCGATCGGTGGAGAAGATGCGGTAGCATTATTTGTAAGTTACTTAATTTCTATTGCAGTATTCGGTTTATTCCAGGCGATTTTCATGGCAAATGCCGGTGGTGCATGGGATAATGCGAAGAAAGTTGTAGAAGTGGACTTAGGAGAAAAAGGGACACCGTTACATGATGCATCTGTAGTTGGAGATACAGTTGGAGATCCGTTTAAAGATACCTCATCTGTTGCATTAAATCCAATTATTAAGTTTACCACATTATTCGGTTTATTAGCAATGGAAATTGCAATTGCTGATGCTTTTAAAGATGCAGCTCCTTATGTAGGTTTGGGATTTGTAGTAATTGCATTATACTTTGTATATAAATCATTCTTTAAAATGAGAATTGATAAATAGTTTAGAATTATAAATTATGAGTTATGGATTATGAATGAATAATCTGTAATTGAAAAATAAAAAAACAGCCCCTTGTAGTTTGCAAGGGGTTTTTTGTACTTCGATGATGCTCAGAATCTGGTCATTGAGCGAAGCTTAGCAAAGTCGAGATGGACTTTTTCAGCCTTATCAAGAAACAGGCCTCGACAAGCTCGGCCACCGGAAAACAATTAACAGCTCGAAAAGCTCGATGACTTCTGTTATTTTTTTCACAAGCTTCTAATTTTATGTTAAAAATCATATAAAAATAATTACCTTTGCGACCATAAAAACAGATAAATAAATATTCATAAATAATTAAAAATAAAATAGAGAATGCTCACCAATAATTTTATTAAAAGACATAATGGGCCAAGAGAATCAGAGCTTCGTCAAATGCTTGATAAAATTGGAGTTGCATCAATTGACACATTAATTGATGAAACAATCCCAAAGGCAATTCGATTAAAAGAACCAATGAACCTTCCAAAAGGTTTAAGCGAATATGAGTATTTGAATCATATTAAAAGTATTGGTGCAAAAAACAAAATATTTAAATCATACATCGGGATGGGATATTATAACACCATTACTCCGGGTGTGATTGCCCGTAATATTTTAGAAAACCCGGGATGGTATACTTCTTATACTCCATATCAGGCTGAGATCTCTCAAGGTCGCCTGGAAGCTTTATTAAACTTCCAGACGATGGTCGCTGACCTAACGGCTTTACCACTTGCAAATGCATCTTTATTGGATGAAGCAACTGCCGCGGCCGAAGCCATGATCATGTTATTCAATGCCCGTCCGAGAGCTCAGGCCAAAGCCGGTGCAAATCAGTTTTTTGTGTGTAATAATGTATTCCCACAAACCATTGATGTATTAAAAAACAGAGCAGCTGCTCTAAATATTGAATTGGTATTCGGAGATTGCGATACTTTTGAATTCAACGACAAAGTTTATGGTGCATTGATTCAATATCCCGATCAATACGGAGAAATTAAAAATTATGCTGCCTTCACGGAAAAAGCACATGAAGCAGGTGCAAAAGTGGTTGCTGCAGCAGACTTATTAAGTTTAGCATTAATAACACCTCCCGGAGAATGGGGAGCTGACGTAGCTGTCGGAACCACTCAACGTTTCGGAATCCCAATGGGATACGGTGGCCCACATGCTGCTTATTTTGCAACTACTGAAGATTTCAAGCGTAATATCCCCGGCCGTATCATCGGTATTTCACAAGATGCGAATGGAGAATATGCTTTACGTATGGCGCTTCAAACCCGTGAACAACATATCAAACGTGAAAGAGCAACATCCAATATTTGTACAGCTCAGGCTTTATTGGCAAGTATGGCCGGAATGTATGCAGTTTATCACGGTCCGGAAGGACTGAAAGAAATTGCAGTGGATATCCATGTGATGGCAACTTACCTTGAAAGGGAACTCGAAAGGTATGGTTATAAGCAAGTAAACAAACATTACTTTGATACGCTAAGGATTGAAATCCCTGAATTTACACCAATTGAAAAAATCAAAGAAATTGCCCTGAAAGCAGGCATTAACTTCAGATATATTGATGATAAGCACATTGGTATCAGTTTGGATGAAACCACGGATTGTGAGAGAGACATTCAGGAAATCGTTGCTATTTTCGCTGAGGCTAATAATGCAAACTTATCAAGCGAAGGCTGTTGCAAAAATTGTACTTGTTTTAAACTTCCTGAAGATTTATTGAGACAAACTCCTTTCATGGATCATGAGATTTTCAATTCGTATCATTCAGAAACAGAGATGATGCGTTATATCAAAAAACTGGAAGTTAAAGACCTTGCGTTGAACCGTTCGATGATTCCTCTTGGATCCTGTACCATGAAATTAAATGCCGGAGCAGAAATGTTCCCGATCAGCTGGCCGGAATTTGCAAGTATGCACCCATTTGCTCCTTGCGACCAAGCGGAAGGATATAAGGAAATGATCGATCAGTTGGAGAAAGATCTTTGTGAGATCACCGGATTTGCAGCCTTAACTTTCATGCCTAATTCAGGTGCATCCGGTGAATATACCGGATTAGCCGTGATTAAAGCTTACCTTGAAAGTAAAGGAGAAGGGCACAGAGACATCTGTTTGATCCCTGCATCTGCACACGGGACCAATCCTGCTTCAGCTGTTATGGCCGGGATGAAAGTCGTTGTTACCAAATGTGATGACGAAGGGAATATTGATCTTGAAGATTTAAGAGCAAAAGCCGAACAACATAAAGATAAGCTTGCTGCAATTATGGTAACCTATCCTTCTACTCACGGAGTATTTGAAGAAGGCATCCTTGAGATCATGGATATTATTCATGAAAACGGCGGACAGGTTTATATGGACGGAGCCAATATGAATGCCCAGGTTGGATTGACCAACCCCGGTATTATTGGTGCTGATGTTTGTCACCTGAACTTACATAAAACATTTGCGATCCCTCACGGTGGTGGCGGACCGGGTGTCGGGCCGATCGGTGTTGCAAAACACCTGGTTGAGTTCTTACCTAATCATGTAATGACCAATACCGGAGGTAAAAATGGAATTCATGCCGTATCAGCTGCCCCATTTGGAAGTGCATTGGTATTAACGATCACTTATGGTTACATCAAATTACTAGGTGGTGAAGGATTAACGGAAGCAACTAAATATGCCATCTTGAATGCAAATTATTTAAAATCAAGTTTAGAGGGCCATTATAAAATCCTTTATACCGGGAAGAACAATCGCGTAGCGCATGAGATGATTATAGATTGTAATTCATTCCTGAAAACAGCGAGTATTCCGGTAGTTGACCTTGCAAAACGTTTGATGGATTACGGTTTCCACGCTCCTACCGTAGCATTCCCTGTAATTGGGACTTTAATGGTTGAGCCTACTGAAAGTGAGCCGCTATATGAATTGAACAGATTTATTGATGCGATGATTGCGATCAGAGAGGAAATCAGGGAAGTTGAAGAAGGAAAAGCCGAGCAAGGAAACAATATTGTTTGTAATGCACCTCATACGGCTTTAATGGTAACTGCTGATGAATGGAAGTTCCCTTACAGCCGTCAGTTGGCTGCTTATCCGAAAGAATGGTCGGCTAACGATAAATACTGGCCAACGGTTACTAAGATTGACGATGCCTTTGGTGATAGAAATCTGATGTGTACTTGTCAGCCGGTTGAAGACTATATTGAAGAATAATTATGAATGATGAATTCATGGTTGAAATTGAAAGAAAGGTCCCTTGTAGTTTACAGGGGACTTTTTTTATACGAAAAAAATATGGCACATTGTACATCAGAAATCAAAAATCGGACATTTTTCCAGGCATGTCTCGTTACCGCACGATTGTATCTTACAGCATCACACATCTCGACTCCGCTATGCTCCGCTCGATGACCCCGGTTACCGGACAGCCTGCAAAAAACAGCGGTGGCCGAGCTTGTCGAGGCCTGCTTTTTTTAAAAAAATGTAATCAGCCAGCACTGACTTGTAGTGGTGCTTTGTTTTGACCAGCTGGCGCGGATTTTTAGTCTGTGCCTTGATACTTTACTTCCAATTTTTAAATCAAGGAGTTATGACCAGCAACTTCTATATCTGAATAGTTTTCCATATCAGCATAATTTCTGGCCAAACTAAAGGCATAATCTTTAGCCTAGCTCCCTGCTACCGCGCGATTTCATCGCGTGGTCACCTTCATTCTTGGCCTAACCAAATTTAATTAATAAATACTATTAATAAACAATAAGTACAAAACTCAAATAAAACAATAAAAACCATGGATAAATAGCCATGGCTTTTATTGATATTTAGCATATTATTTATGCCTTGCTAATAGAGAGTACCCACATTATGGCTTACAAACCACGCGATGAAATCGCGCGGTAGCGGAGATTATTTGGTGAATGGCGATAAATCCAACAAAGTAGAGCAGACCTTAAAAGATGCAGAGCTCATTAAACAATTTAAGCAGTTAGATCAGCTACCAGATGATGAGAAAAAATCTATCCTAAAAGTGGTGGGAGCTCTCATTATAGATTTTAAAACTAAACAGGCTTACTCCCTATAAAACAAAAATCCCCGAAGTCTTCTTCAGGGATTTGAGTAATATTTCAATCAACTTTATTCTAGTCTAACACTTGTCTTCTTATTCTTTAAGATTCCTGTTCCTTTCCTAAAAAGTTCAAGCATTAGTAAACTATCTCCAACTAATTGAGCTTTTACCAGACTATCATAATTCTCATAGTTTGCCAAAACACTTTCAATACCTTCATCAATTTTTCTAACTTGAATAAAGCTTTGACTTGTTGCATTTGGGGGTAAATAGTAAATTTTAACAGTATAATTTTTATTAGGGACTTTAATTTCAGATAGTTCCTCAATTTCAACATCAAACAAAGAAAATGTCGCGATCTTATAAATTAGAAAAACTAACAATAATCCCAGTATACTGAAAATAATTAACCTTTTCATAGTATTATTTATTTGATTTATAATAATTAAATCCAGATTTAATCCAGCTTTGATCTCTTGGATCATCACCATATGGAGGAAGCATAATTCTTCTGGTAGATGGTGGTATGCCCATTCTCAGACTTCCTGGTATTTGTACAGTTTTATATTTCTGCCATTCTGGTCTAGAAGTCCCTGATTTAATTTGATATGAGCCAGCTTGCTTTAAAATGAATTCTTCACTTGGGAATAGTCCATATGCCAGCGAGACTGCCCCAAAATGATGGTTCCCAATATCCTGAGATTCCATCTCTTCACCTTGGAAGCTAAAGGTCGTTTCTCCATCATTTCCGAACCCAAATATGCTTTTTTTATCATTTTTCAAATCCCACTTACCATTTGTTTTTACGTGTTTTTTAAATGTAAATGGATTAATAATACCTTCTGCTTCTTCAATATTCTGTTCTAAAAGATTAGCATAAATCTCATTTACATCAATTTCTCCTCCTAACTCTCCAATTTGAACAAATCGATCTCCATCTTGTAAATAAACAACATTATCTATTTCATCATTATTGATTATATATCCAGTATTATTTACTGTAATAGTATCTCCACGGGGGTCAATATAAAGTATTGGATTGTTAGCTACGTAGGCATAAGGTGAGATTTCATAGTATTTCTCAGCTGCTGGATCAATTGTTAAGAAACGTGGTCCGACCGGATCGTAAAATCTCATCCCGTAATCATACCAATTCAATTCAGCCTGTAACTCCTTTCCATTGTATTTATATTGATTGGAGGTGGAGTTTTCAATTTCTGCTGTATGCCCAAACGGATAATAAACAATTCTCTGTGTGATCGTTTTACTACTACCATTAGGACGGAAAGCAAGCCTTGTATTTCCTAAATGATCTTTTATGAAGTACTCATAAGTAAATGTAGAACCACTTTTCTCTACAACTCCTTCCGGATGGCGGATCAAGACAAGGTTTTTAGAATTGTCGTACTCAAAACCGCCGACATAATACCTTTTACTTGTTCCGGTTTGCTTACAAACTTTTTCTCCTATTGCACTATAAAAATAAATTAAAGAACTTCCTAATTTAACAAGCTTCTTTGGTAAATTTAAGAAATTATAGAAATTGATACGAAACTATTAGGAGGAGGCTCTAAATAAAAACAAGCCTACTTTTAGCAGGCTTGTTTCGTATGTGTAAGCAAGACAACGTCAAGATGACGGCGCCACCTTTTCCATAGTTTACTTTTTCTTGGCAAGTTAATTATTACAAATATTTTAAAATATCTTTCATCATAATAGACTTGTCATATTCTTCTGGAGAAAATTTAGATACTATTTTTATATCTGTGATTAGTTCAATATAACTTAGTTCCCCTATTAAATTTATTAGGTGGATATCTACAGCATAGTATTTAGTGTCTTCATTACAATTAAGATTCGTAATTTCTACATCTAAATCATAAGTATTGTCTGAATATTTATATATAATACATCTCCAATTGCTAGCATTAATTTTTATTTCTTCTTCCTTATCATCTAAAATGATCCAAGAAGGAATAAATTCCCTTTTTTTAGGTTTTCCTGCAATAAATTCCCAACCTTCAATTTTAGGTGCACTTGAAATTATATCTTTTATAAGTACTAAATTATCTGGATTCAAATTTGGAGATAAGCTAAAATAAAAATCTGTATTTATGGAGGGGCCATATTCCCAACTAAAATCACCTAGAGTTTTTACTAAGTTATCCACTAACTGAATAATATTATCTTCCTCTGGGAATTCCCGTATTATTTTTGATATACCTCGAAATTTATTCCAAAAATCATTAATAGTCTTCATATTTTTTCTTTAATTTTTTCATTCTTTCTAAGCTTACTTCATTTCTTTTATTATCTAATTTTTTGATCCCTCCACTTTTATCTATAGTTTTTTGTTCCTTATAAGCCCCTTGTCCTGGCTTAGAGGGATCATATGTATCAACAACTTTTGCTTTTGATCTATCACGACCATCTTTTGCACTTCGACCTCTTTTAGCTGGAGTTGATTGTGTTGTTCTCCCAACATAAGGTTTCCCACTTTTAGTCGCTTTTCCAGGAACTTTATAAATTTTACCCGAATCGGTTACATTATCAGCTTTTGTAAAAAGCTTCTTTACAAATTTACCAACTTTTGAGACTAGCTTTGCAGAACCTCTAGCTATAGTTTTTCCTGCAATACCTGCTAAAATCACATCCTCAGGTCCTGGAATAAAAAGAGATAAAACACCTGCACCTATAGCTGCTTGATTTGCTTGTCTATCTTGAATATCACTAAGAGTTTCATCATCAACCCTTCCTTCAATATTTGCAACGATTAGCCCTTCACCTGGCCAAACTCTCATTCCATCTGGATCAATATGCCTTATAGGATTATTTAATACATAATTATAACAACTATAACTAGAGTATTTTTCGGCAAGTGGATCTATTGCATGCCATCTCGCTACAACCGCATCATAAAACCTCGCCCCATAATCATACCAATCCAATTCTGCCTGTAACTCTTTTCCATTGTATTTGTATTGATTGGAATTAGAATTTTCCTGTTCCGCAGTATACCCAAATGGATAATAAACTAAACGTTGTGTAAGTGTTTTGTTCGCACCATTTGGTCTAAAAGCTATACGAGTGTTTCCTAAATGATCTTTTATGAAGTACTCATAAGTAAATGTAGAACCACTTTTCTCTACAATTCCTTCCGGGTGGTGGATTAAAACAAGGTTTTTAGAGTTGTCATATTCAAAACCGCCGGCATAATACCTTTTAACCGAACCTACCTGTTTACAGACCTTTTCTCCTGTTGCCGTATAATAATATGTTAAAGAACTTCCTGATTTTGTTATTGTTTGTGGTAAATTTAAGAAATATCGTTAAAGAATTATCAACTCCTTCATTTGAAAGTGATACTATATATTTTTTATTGCAGGCACAGCCTGCTAAAATAGCACGACGGCGGTAGAACCGCCGCCGAACTTTTGTTGTTTTAATTATAGCCTGAGCCCTACGGGGCTTGCTGCATATGTTTTAGCAAAGTACGGCCGAGGAGCACCGGCTCTTTTAATAGTTTACTTTATTTGTCTCTGCCAGCTGGTTATATGTCTATTCCTATTTTCTGTTGCTATTCTTATATGAAAAATTAATAGAAACGGTACTTAATTTTTAAATAAATACTATCCGTATTTTGGGGTAATATTCTTAATAAACATTCTTTAGCATACCAGTCCCCACTATAATTTTCATTAACCTGTCCACTATCAATTTTGTGATTATAAGTCACATTTGATTTATTAGATTGTTCTATAATAATATCACCATCTACAAATCCTGTAACTATTAGTTCAATGCCACTTACATAATCCTTATTTTTATCACAGGATAACGAAATTTCTTTCATATTAGTTATACCAAATATTTCTATCTCTTCATAATTCTGTTTACAAGAAGAAATTAATACTAAAAATAGTATAATATATATTGATTTAGCGCAACTTATTTTTTTCATCATCATCTTTCTTTTTCTTTATTTCTTCTTTAAGTTGTTGTTCTAATTTGGGAGGTGACTTTATCGTCTTAGGTTTTTTCGGAGCTAATACTAATTCTCCAGTTTTTGAATCAATCACAAGCAGATCACCACTTTCAAATTTATTAAATATCATAGTAATAATATTTTCAATACTTGCATCTGGATTATTTACTCCTATTAAGATACCGATGCTATTATTATGTATATCCATCTTTTTTTCATTCTCTCGTTCCTTTGGAGTTTCACTTTCATGGGCATCGCCATATTGTTTCGTTTTACGCTTTCCAACACTTTGAGTATTTAAAGCTTGCCATAACACGTGTCTAAATGCATCAGCTGCATCATTATGACCTATTCCACTACTGTATGGTCCAAAATACTCGATTGTCTTAGCATGTGCAGTATTTGCATTTCTCCTAATTTTTTTTGCTTTAAAAGGATTGTCATAGATAAATCTCTTTTCTTGTTGTGTTGTCTTAGGAAATCTTTTATAATATTTTTTACCCTCTAACCCCATATAATCAAAATAAAGTAAAGGGTTATTACTTACATAATTATAAGGTGACCATTCATAATACTTCTCCATCAACGGATCCATAACATGCCACCTCCCAATCTGAGCATCATAAAACCTAGCCCCATAATCATACCAATCTAATCCTGCTTGTAACTCTTTTCCGTTGTACTTATATTGGTTAGAGTTGGAGTTTTCCTGCTCAGCGGTATGGCCAAAAGGATAATAAACTACCCGTTGTGTTAGCGTTTTACTGCCACCATTTGGTCTGAAAGCTATACGAGTATTTCCTAAGTGATCCTTGATAAAGTACTCATAATTAAAAGCAGAGCCACTTTTCTCTACAACTCCTTCTGGATGGTGGATCAAGACAAGGTTTTTAGAATTATCATATTCAAAGCCACCTGCATAATACCTTTTAACAGCCCCAACCTGTTTACAGACCTTTTCTCCTGTTGCCGTATAATAATAGGTTAAAGAACTTCCTGATTTTGTAATCGTCTGGGGTAAATTTAAGAAATTATAGAAAATAATGTAAAGCAATTTATGAGGCTTCTTGAAAAAAACAAGCCTGCTATAAATGCAGGCTTGTTTCGTAATGTTAGCCAAGTACGGAACAAAGCTCCGCGTCAGCTTTTTTCAAAGTTTATTTTTGGTCAGAGTGAGCTAATTATGAGTTCTCTGTTAAAAGTTGCAATAAAAAATCCTAAGGGATATTTAGTAAAATATAAATTAAACAGGATAAAAAAGTAGTAAACATAGAAAACACGCTAATAAATATAAGCAATAATGAATTTATCTTACATATGTTAACTACAATTTTATTTCTTTTTATAATTAATGAAACAATCCACCCTATTGTATAAAACAAATTTAAAAAGAATCCAAAAATAAATGCAAAGATTGCTATCATTGCATGAAAAGCATTTGGAGTAATTATTTTAATTAAAAGCAAACCTATAATTAGACAAATAATATTTAAGAGATTATAAGTAATTCTTCTCTTTTCCCACCATTTTATAACTGATGTTTGAAGAGTTGTCGTTTTGTCTTTAAAAAAGTTATTAATAAAAATCATAATAATTGTTTTTAATCGATTTCTTCTTCATCTTTTCTTTTTCTTTTATTTCTTTCCGTCTCATAATTATGTCCATCTTTTATCGCTTGTTGATCTTCCTTAGTGTCTCCAAACCATTCATTTGCATCAGCCCAAAATTTTGACCAGCCGAGACCATGACCAAGTTTACTCGCAGCATATCCCCATAAAAAATTTCCTCCATCACCTAAATTGTATACTTTGTCTTTATCTCCAAACAAAACAAATCCCCCCGTCATATCTTGAGTCGGGTTAAACCCTAATTTTTCTAAACCAAAATCTAAATCACCAGCATTACTTTCAGTTAGTGATTTCCAGTTTCGTTTAAAGAAATTCTTCCTTTCAACTTTAGAATCTTTCATAAAACCATCAATATGATCATCAGAAATAAAATTAAGAATTTTTTCTCCTTTCTTAAACGTTCTTAATTGAGCTTGGTCGTTTGGAGGATCATTGAAATTCAGCTCTTTATCTTCTCCTGAGTGATTTCTCATAATTAGTTTGGGAGGTTTATTATTCTTTTTGATATCAACTATAACTCCCTCATCATTTATAATATAATCATCAGGTTTCATTCCTTGTTTATCTATGAATTTAATTGGACTATTTGCTGCATAAGCATAAGTAGTTTGAAATTTGTAATCTTCTGCAAGCGGATCTTGTGAATGGAACCTAGCTATGATAGGTTCATAAAACCTCGCCTCATAATCATACCAATTCAAACCTATATCTTCCTGTAATTCTTTTCCATTGTATTTGTATTGATTGGAATTAGAGTTTTCCTGTTCCGCAGTATGCCCAAATGGATAATAAACTAAACGTTGTGTAAGTGTTTTGTTCGCACCATTTGGTCTAAAAGCTATACGAGTGTTTCCTAAATGATCTTTTAAAAAGTATTCGTAAGTAAATGTTGAACCACTTTTCTCTACAACCCCTTCCGGGTGGTGGATTAAAACAAGGTTTTTAGAATTATCATATTCAAAGCCACCTGCATAATACCTTTTAACAGCCCCAACCTGTTTACAGGCTTTTTCTCCTGTTGCACTATAATAATATGTTAAAGAACTTCCAGACTTTGTTATTGTCTGAGGTAAATTTAAGAAATTATACATAATAAAGTAAAGCCATATACACAAAAACCACGGCTAAAAAACATGACTTTCGTTTTTATGTATCAGCATTTTACTT
>JANQLW010000001.1 GCA_028280405.1 Bacteroidales bacterium | reverse complement strand
ACAATCAGTAACAATTCAGCAATAAAAACCTATGATTTATAAAAAACAACACTATCGAATATTGATGTTAAGCTTATTTATATTCTGGATATCGTTTGGCTCCATCAGTCCGGCCCGGGCACAAAAGGAATCAGAAAGGCCGCCGGTTAGCTATACGTTACAAGTGCCTGATACTGTAATGGCCGGTGAACAATTTCTTGTTTCCATTGTCTTTGATATTGCAGAATCCTGGTATATCTATGCTCCCACAGGTAATAATACAGCCCAGGGGATGGTGGAAACAAAGATCAGCTTTGAATTGCCGGAAGGTATTACAACAGTTAGAAAAATAAAGTGGCCAAAACCATATCCCAAAGGCTCTTACGAAGTGTATAAAGGAAAGGGTATAAAAATAAGCCAACCTTTAGTAACAAGCACTAAGTTAAAACCGGGATTGTATGAAATTAAAGCTAAAATTCGTTATCAGAAATGTAATGAAGATATGTGCCTTTCGCCGATAAAAGAAAAGTTCAACATTAAGGTTCATATTAAATAAAAAATGAAATATTTACGGATTACAATTTCAATAATACTTATTTGTAGATTCTTCTCCTTACAAGGATTTACACAATCTGAAAATCAAAAGATTTAAGTACCTATCAAAAGGAGATTATCCGATATGTAAATACTCACCTGCAAGAAATTAAAATCACAAAAAAGTATAACCTATGGTGAATAGAATCACATAAAGTTATATCTTTGTTCAAAAAACATGTACGCAAGATATTTAAGAGATCAGATAAAGAAAAGGATGGATTCTGGAAAAGCCATCGTTTTAATTGGGCCCAGACAAGTTGGGAAAACCACTCTTCTCAAGTCCATTCTTGAAGGTCAGGAGTATTTATTTCTTGACTGTGATGACCCCAAAACCAGGACCTTGTTAACAGAATCCAATACCCAGGAAATTAGAACAATACTGAAGAATCATAAGATCGTTTTTGTTGATGAGGCTCAACGAGTCAAGGGAATAGGACTTACATTAAAGATAATCACGGATCAATTTAAGGATGTGCAACTATTTACGAGTGGATCCTCTTCATTTGATTTGCGAAATGAAGTAAGTGAGCCCTTGACTGGACGGAAATGGGAGTATAATCTATATCCAATATCTTGGGAAGAATATGAAGGTCACCATGGTTTCTTATTCTCAGAACAGCAATTAGAAAACCGATTGTTATATGGTTTTTATCCTGATGTGCTGAATAATCCGGACGATGAAGTAAGTGTATTGCGCCATCTTGTTAGTAGTTACCTGTATAAGGATATTTTATCCTATTCCAATATTAAAAAGCCTGAAGTACTCGACAAATTAGTCCAGGCTTTAGCACTTCAGATAGGAAGTGAAGTTAACTATTCAGAACTAGCACAGGTTGTTAATGTCGATAAAAATACCATAAGCAAATATATCGATATCCTACAAAAGGCTTTCATTGTTTTTAGATTAGGGAGTTTTAGTAGAAATATTCGAAATGAAATTAAGTTCAATAAGAAAATCTACTTCTATGATAATGGAATCAGAAATATCGTCATAGGGAATTTTGATCCTCTAGATTTAAGAACGGATAAGGGCGCACTATGGGAAAACTTTTTAATCTCAGAGAGAATTAAACAAATTGAATATAAACAGAGTTTGGCTCGTACGTATTTTTGGCGTACGAAACAGCAACAGGAAGTTGACTTTGTTGAAGAAGAGGGCGGCAAAATATCTGGATATGAGTTTAAATGGTCCAATAGAAAGAGAACAAAACTTCCCAAAACGTTTGTCGAGACTTATGGTGCAGCCAGTAAGGTCATTACCCGAGACAACTTCAGGGAATTTGTAATAATGAAATAAATCCAATGCATTTGACCTGGGAACGCATCCTCAGCTTTGCAAAGAATATACAAAAATTAGATCTAAGGGGAATATCAGCTAATTATGAGGATGCGTTCCCATAGCACCCGCAACCTGTATTAAAAAGAAAAGAAAAACTGTTTAAAAGAAGAACGAATTTTCTTGAGTGCTTTGGTGATATGGGTTTCAACCGTTTTTGTTGAAATATTCAATTCATCTGCAATTTCTTTTTGAGAATAACCTTCTTCTCTGCTTAAACGGAAAACCAGGCGGCATTTTTCAGGTAAACTTTTTATGGTATCTTCTATTTGTTTTCGGGTCGTTTCATAATCAAGCCAGGCTTCCGTATCATTTGCATCCTTGCTTTGGGACTTTTTAATTTCCTGTTCAAAGCTCCTGTCCTTCTTTTTTCGTGCTAATCTTGAGAGTATTTGATATTTAACACAGGAAGCAATATAGGTATGAAAACTGTTCCTGATTTCTATGGTTTCTTTTCTTTCCCATAAATCCGTAAAAACATCCTGAACAACTTCCTCTGCTTCAACTTCAGAACTTAGTTTAAATAATGCCTGAATAAGTAGTTTCTTCCAGTACCGCTTATAAAGTTCTTCGAAAGCTGCATTTGCAAATTTCCCTTTGAGGTACCCGACCAATTCCGTATCACTATATGATGAATATTTTTCCAACGTATAAAAAATAACCCCCTTTAAATTTAAGGATTAATATTCATTCATTGAAACTTTTTATTAAACTACTTGCAATAAGTAATATATTTATTACCTTTGTACTTGTGAAATACAATGAACTTTTCAGGATATTAAAAAAGGACGGTTGGGTTGAACTAAGGCAAAAAGGTAGCCATATTATTATGAAACACCCCACAAAAACGGAAAAATTAACAGTACCTTATCATGCCGGAAAAGAAGTTATACTAAATTAAAACTCCAAATTATTTGAGAAAGCTGTAACATTTCTTGTATAATGCCGATGTATATTCAAGGCGGCTTAAAGAGTGAAGCGAATTTAAGCCGCATTTTGAATAACAATCGGTATTAAAAAAGGATTATTAGCTGCAATATTAAAACAGGCAAATATTAAAACTAAAAAGAGATGAAAAAGCCAAAGATTAAAGTTAAGGTGACAAAAGAGGATATCGGATATAGTGCTACTGCTTTGGTAAATGATAATTTTATTGCTACCGAAGCGGAAACCTTTGAAGAACTTAAAGAAATGATACTGGAAGCTATAAACCTTTCTTTTGAGGATGTGGGCTTTATTTATGTCATTGATGAAATGCAATTTGAATATGACCTTGAAAGTTTTTTTGACTTTTATAAGGTGATTAATGCAAAAGCACTCTCCGAACGTATAGGTATGAACCAAAGTTTATTGGCTCAATATATTAAGGGCATAAAAAAACCTTCTGTTACACAAACCAAACGTATTTTGCAAGGCGTTCAACAAATAGGGAGAGAGCTTTCCGATGTCAGGTTTTTGCTCTAACATATTGATGGGATGATTCCCCCCTATAAATCCTGATAGTGGAGCATAGTTTCTTTTGACAAACGGTAAAATTGCGTTTACAATCGCAAAATTAACGCTATATTTGCGATTGTAATCGCAAATTTTATATAAATGATTGAGAGGATTCTTGTAACCCTCAACTCATAATCTTCTTTATTAATCAGTACATTTAACCGCTTATTTTTATAATAGCCTATTTTTTTTAAATTATTTACCATTTCCTCCTTGTTTTTATAAAATAATTTTTTACCTTTGCAGCCCCAAAAGGGAAATTTGAAAGAAAATACTGAAAAAGAGTAAGGAAACCTGATAAAAGAAGACGATTAAAGGTTTTCGATTTTAACTTAAAAATGAAAGTTCTCTCAATAAAAGTTAAAATTTAAAAGTCTTGATTCGAACTTTTATCTCCTTCGATTTTTCAGAAAAATATTTATTGTAACCAAAGAGTAAAATTTATTCATTGTAAGTAAGTGTCAGTCAAAAAATAATTTTTACCTTTGCGCACCTTTTAAAACAGGGTGTTATAAAAAAATAAAAAACAAACAATAAAGCGTAATATGCCAACAATTAATCAGTTAGTTCGCAAAGGACGTCAAAAGTTAACAGAGAAGAGTAAATCTCCTGCTCTGGATTCATGTCCGCAAAGAAGAGGCGTTTGTGTAAGGGTATATACTACAACTCCTAAAAAACCTAACTCAGCAATGAGAAAAGTTGCAAGGGTTAGATTGACAAACGGTAAAGAGGTGAATGCATACATTCCGGGTGAAGGCCATAATCTTCAGGAGCACTCCATCGTAATGATCCGTGGTGGTAGAGTAAAAGACCTTCCGGGAGTAAGATACCATATTATTAGAGGTGCATTAGATACTTCTGGTGTTGAAGGTAGAAATCAAAGAAGATCAAAATACGGTACAAAGAGACCTAAGAAATAAAAAGAATTTATAGACAACTCAATTATATATAGTAATGAGGAAAGCTAAACCAAAAAAGAGACTTATTCTTCCAGATCCAAAGTTCAATGATACTTTGGTGACAAAATTTGTTAATAATATCATGTTAGCAGGTAAAAAGAATCTTGCTTACGAAATTTTTTATGATGCAATTGATATTGTATCTGAAAAAACAGGTGAAGATGGATTAGATGTTTGGAAAAAAGCATTAGCTAATGTTACTCCAGCTGTTGAGGTTAGAAGTAGAAGAATTGGTGGTGCAACATTCCAGATTCCATCAGAGATCAGACCTGGTCGTAAAATGTCAATCGGAATGAAAAACCTTATCGGTTTTGCACGTAAACGTCATGAAAAATCTATGGGTCAGAAATTGGCTGGAGAAATTATGTCGGCATACAAAGATGAAGGTGGTGCATTCAAGAAAAAAGAAGATACACACAGAATGGCTGAAGCAAATAAGGCATTCTCACACTTCAGATTTTAAATTAAACAAAAACACACATTGATTATTAATAGTATAATACATAAGATGTCAGAAAAATTACAACATACCAGAAATATCGGCATCATGGCGCATATCGACGCGGGTAAAACCACGACGACTGAGCGTATTTTGTATTATACAGGTATCAACCATAAAATTGGTGAGGTTCACGACGGTGCCGCTACTATGGACTGGATGGAACAAGAACAGGAGAGAGGTATTACCATTACTTCCGCTGCTACAACCGTTTTCTGGAAATACAATAATCAAGAACATAAAATTAATATCATCGATACTCCCGGCCATGTTGACTTCACCGTTGAAGTTGAAAGGTCTTTAAGAGTATTGGATGGTGCTGTAGCTATTTTCTGTGCAGTTGGTGGTGTAGAACCTCAATCTGAAACAGTATGGAGACAAGCTGATAAATACAGAGTCCCTCGTATTAGCTACGTAAATAAAATGGATCGTGCCGGAGCCGACTTCTATAAAGTGATGAACGAAATAGAAGAGAAGCTTGGAGCGAAACCGATTCCTGTACAAATCCCAATAGGAGCTGAAGAAGGTTATGAAGGAATTGTAGACCTTATTACAAATAAAGCCTACAATTGGGATAGCGAAAGCATGGGTGCCAAATATTTTGAAGTACCAATGCCTGATTCAGTAAAAGCAGAAGTAGAAAAGTATCGCAATCAATTAATTGAAGGTGTTGCAGAAGAAAGCGATGAATTATTCAGTAAATTCCTTGAAGACCCGAATTCAATTACTGAAGAAGATATCCGAAGCCAATTACGCAAAGCTACTATTGATATGCGAATCACTCCCGTATTCTGCGGATCTTCATTCAAGAATAAAGGAGTCCAGTTTTTACTTGACGCAATTACTGCTTACCTGCCATCTCCATTAGAAGTTCCTCCCGTTACAGGCATTAATCCATTTACAGATAAAGAAGAATTAAGAAATCCGCACAGCAATGAACCTTTTGCTGCTTTAGCATTTAAAATTGCTACTGATCCTTATGTTGGAAGAATTGCTTTCTTCAGAACATATTCCGGCAAGTTAGATGCCGGATCAATGGTTTTAAATGCAAGCACTAATAAGAAAGAAAGAATTGCCCGTATTTTACAAATGCATGCCAATAAACAAAACCCTCTTCAAACTATTGAGGCCGGAGATATAGGCGCAGCTGTTGGATTTAAACAAATCCGTACCGGAGATACTTTAACTGATATTAAACATCCTCTTGTGCTGGAAACTATTGATTTCCCGGAACCGGTGGTAAGTTTAGCAGTTGAACCTAAAGTACAGGATGATGTAGATAAATTAGGATTGGCACTTACTAAATTAAGTGAAGAAGATCCTACTTTCAATGTTAGAATTGATGATGAAACCGGCCAGACTGTAATTAATGGAATGGGTGAACTTCATCTTGAAATTATTATCGACCGTTTAAAAAGAGAATTTAACATTGAAGTAAACAAAGGTAAACCTCAGGTTGCTTATAAAGAAACCATCACTAAAACCGTTACTTATCGCGAAGTTTATAAAAAGCAAACCGGTGGTAAAGGTCGTTTCGCTGAATTGGAAATTGAAGTTTCCCCTGCAGATGACCAGGTAAAAGGTTTACAATTTGTAAATCAAGTGAAAGACGGTAATATCCCTAAAGAATATATTCCTGCAATTGAAAAAGGACTTAAAATGGCAATGCAAAACGGTGTGCTGATTGGATTCCCGATGTATAGCCTTAAAGTTCGTTTATTGGATGGTGCTTATCATAGTGTTGATTCCGATGCTTTATCATTTGAAGTAGCTGCAAACCTTGCATTCAGAAACGCATGTAAAGAAGCTGCCCCAGGTTTATTGGAACCAATCATGAAAGTTGAAATCAATACTCCTGATCAATATGTAGGTGACTTAAGTAGCGATTTAAACCGTCGTCGTGGACAATTAGAGAATGTAGATTCGAGAATTGGTACACAAGTAATTAAAGCAAAAGCGCCATTAGCTGAATTGTTCGGATATGTAACCAGTTTACGTACCTTAACTTCAGGTAGGGCCATTTCAAATTTAGAGTTTTCGCATTATGCAGTTACTCCACCTGATGTTCAGGAAGATGTACTGTATAAAATTAGAGGATACGTAATTAATTCTTAATTGAGTAATTAAAAAATAAAGAACGTGAGTCAAAGGATTAGAATTAAGTTAAAATCATACGATCATAACCTGGTTGATAAATCAGCTGAGAAGATCGTAAAAACTGTAAAATCAACAGGTGCAGTGGTGAATGGTCCAATCCCATTACCAACAAATAAAAAGATCTTTACAGTGAACAAAGCTACCTTTGTTAATAAGAAATCAAGAGAACAATTTCAGCTTTGCTCTTATAAAAGACTTTTAGACATTTACAGTACAACTTCAAAAACGATTGATGCTTTAATGAAATTAGAGCTACCTAGTGGTGTTGAAGTAGAAATTAAAGTATAAGTTATTTAGTAAGCAGAAAGCTTAAAAAGAATATAAGATGTCAGGATTAATTGGAAAAAAAATAGGAATGACCAGCATTTTTGACGAGAGTGGAAAAAACATTCCATGTACCGTTATCGAAGCTGGCCCATGCGTTGTAACCCAAATTCGTACAAAAGAAAAAGATGGTTATGAGGCAATTCAAATTGCGTACGAAGACAAAAAGGACAAGCATACTACCAGCGCTTTGAAAGGTCACTTTGCTAAAGCTGGCGTTACTCCTAAAAAAATCGTTCGCGAATTCAGTAGATTTGAAGAAGGTCATCGTAAAGAATTAGGCCAGGAACTTGGAGTTGATATATTCGAAGAAGGTGAATTTATAGATGTAGTCGGAACTTCAAAAGGTAAAGGTTTTCAGGGTGTTGTTAAACGTCACAACTTTAGAGGTGTTAACGATCAAACTCACGGACAACATAACCGCCTGAGAGCTCCGGGTTCTATTGGTGCTTCTTCGTATCCCTCTAGAGTATTCAAAGGAATGCGCATGGCAGGAAGAACCGGTGGTAATCGTGTAAAAATGATCAACCTTCAAATTATGAAGATCATTCCTGAGAAAAATTTAATTGTAGTTAAAGGTGCTGTTCCAGGTCCTAAAAATTCATATATAATTATTGAAAGATGGAGTTAGTAGTACATAAAATTAACGGAGAGAAAACCACCAAAAAGGTTACATTAAAAAATGAAATCTTTGGGGTTACACCTAATGATCATGCGATCTACTTAGATGCAAAACAATATATGGCGCATCAAAGACAAGGTACTCATAGTTCAAAAGAAAGAAGTATGCTTTCTGGTAGTACCAGAAAATTAAAACGCCAAAAAGGAACAGGTACTGCCCGTTTAGGTGATATTAAGTCTGGTATTTTAAGAGGTGGTGCCAGAATTTTTGGTCCTCAACCAAGAGACTATCACTTCAAATTGAATAAAAAACTTAAAAGGCTTGCACGCAAGTCTGCATTATCATACAAAGCTCAGGATAAAAATATCTTAGTTGTTGAAGCTTTTGATTTTGAAGCTCCAAAAACGAAGAATTATCAAGATTTCTTAAACAGCTTTGAGTTATCTGATAAAAAAACACTATTAGTTGTTACTAACAATAAAGATAACATCTACTTATCAGCTCGTAACTTGAAAAAAGCAAAAGTAGTTAATGCGTCAAGTTTAAATACATATGATATTTTGAATGCCAACAATTTGATCTTTGCTGAAGATACTTTAGCAGAAGTTGAAAAAATGTTTGCTCAATAATAAATAAAAATATAGTAAGATGGATATCATTAAGAAGCCGATAATTACTGAGAAAATGACGGAGATCAGCGAAAATCAAAACCGATATGGTTTCATCGTTGATAAACGTGCAAACAAATTGCAGATCAAAACTGCAGTTAAAGAAATCTATGGTGTTGAAGTAGCTACTGTAAACACTATGAATTATTCAGGAAAAAGTAAATCTCGCTACACTAAAGCAGGATTTATTACTGGAAAAACTAACTCATATAAAAAAGCTATTGTTACTCTAGCTGAAGGTGAAACAATTGATTTTTATAGCAATATTTAAATAGATGGCTTTAAAGAAATATAAACCGACAACACCCGGTCAACGCTTTAAAATTATAAGCGCATTTGACGACATCACAACTGACAAACCAGAAAAAAGCTTGTTGGATACTCAGAAGCGTTCTGGTGGTAGAAACAGTGAAGGTAAAATGACCATGAGATATATGGGTGGTGGTCATAAGAAAAAGTATAGAATCATCGATTTCAAACGTGATAAAGATGGTATTCCTGCAACTGTAAAGTCTATTGAATACGATCCAAACCGTACCGCACGTATTGCGTTGGTTTTCTATGCTGATGGAGAAAAAAGATATATCGTGGCTCCAAACGGATTAGAAGTAGGTCAGGAGATTGTTTCTGGTAAAGGTGTGGCACCAGATTTAGGAAATACTCTTTACTTAAGCGAAATTCCTTTTGGTACAATTATCCATAATATTGAATTGCGTCCGGGTCAAGGTGCAAAAATGGCAAGAAGTGCAGGTTCTTATGCTCAGTTAATGACAAGAGAGGGCAAATTCGCGATCATTAAGCTACCTTCCGGAGAAACCAGAATGATCTTACAATCTTGTAAAGCTACTATCGGTGTGGTTTCTAACACTGACCATAGCCTTGAACGCTCTGGAAAAGCTGGTCGTAGCCGTTGGTTAGGACGTCGTCCAAGAACCCGTGCCGTTGTAATGAATCCGGTTGATCACCCAATGGGTGGTGGTGAAGGTAGAGCTACCGGTGGACATCCACGTTCACGTAAAGGTACGCCTGCTAAAGGATACAAAACTCGTGCTAAGAAAAAGGCTTCGAATAAGTATATCATTGAAAGAAGAAAGAAATAGTAACTTAAATTAAAAGATAATGAGTCGTTCTCTAAAAAAAGGTCCATTTATTCATTACAAACTTGATAAGAAAGTAATGGAAAATGTTGAATCAGGAAAGAAAACTGTTATCAAAACCTGGTCCAGAGCTTCAATGATATCTCCGGATTTTGTTGGGCAAACGATCGCTGTTCACAATGGTAATAAGTTTATTCCGGTTTATGTTACTGAAAATATGGTAGGTCACAAATTAGGTGAATTTGCTCCTACTCGTATGTTCAGAGGACATGCAGGTAATAAAGATAAAGGCAAAAGATAAAAGAAAGCATTAAAAATTACATACAATGGGAGTAAGAAAACATAATACAGCTGAACAATTGAAAGAAGCCAAAAAGTCGCAGTACTTTGCCAAGCTTAATAATTGTCCGACATCGCCCAGAAAAATGAGATTAGTCGCAGGATTAATCAGAGGAGTTAATGTAGAACAGGCTTTAAATATATTGAAACATTCTTCAAAAGAAGCTTCTAACAGAATGTATAAGCTTTTACTTTCAGCAATTGCTAACTGGCAAGTTAAAAATGAAGGTGTACGTATTGAAGAAAGTAATCTATATATAAAAGAAGTTGCTGTTGACAGCGCAAGAATGCTGAAACGTATTCAACCTGCACCTCAGGGTCGTGCACACCGTATCCGTAAGCGTTCGAACCATGTTACTATCGTTTTGGATAGCAGAACCGAAGTTAATAACAGCACTGAAGAGAATTAATTGAAAGCATAAAACTTAATTGATAAATTAATGGGACAAAAAACAAATCCAATAGGTCTTAGATTAGGTGTCATCCGCGGATGGGATTCTAACTGGTATGGTGGAAAGAAATTTGATACCAAACTTATCGAGGATGATAAAATCAGAAAATACCTTAATGCCCGTTTAGCGAAAGCAGGTATCTCTAAGATCATAATTGAAAGAACCCTTAAGCTGGTTACGGTTACTATCTTTACTGCTCGTCCAGGTATTATTATTGGTAAAGGTGGTTCTGAAGTAGATAAGCTAAAAGAAGAGTTAAAGAAAATTACAGGAAAAGAGATCCAAATCAATATTTCTGAAATTAAACGTCCGGAAATTGACGCAGTAATCGTTGCAAATTCAATTGCTCGTCAAATTGAAGGTAGAATTTCATTCCGTAGAGCGATTAAAACTGCTATCGCTTCTACGATGCGTGTTGGAGCAGAAGGAATTAAAGTGATGATTTCCGGTAGAGTTGGTGGTGCTGAGATGGCACGTAGTGAAATGTATAAAGAAGGCCGTATTCCATTGCATACATTGCGTGCTGATATTGATTATGCTTTATGTGAAGCACATACTACATACGGACGTATCGGTATAAAAGTATGGATTTGTAAAGGCGAGATTTATGGTAAACCTGAACTGGTACCTGCAGCTGGTATTGCTTCTAAAGCTAAACAAGCTGGTGGACGTGGTAAAGGTGGTCCTCGTGGTAAAGGCCCTCGTCAAAGAAGATAATCGGTTTAATAATTATAATAATTATATAAGATGTTACAGCCTAGAAAGACAAAATTCAGGAGAGTACAAAAGGGTAAAATGAAAGGGAATTCAAACCGTGGGAACCAATTAGCATTTGGTTCTTTCGGAATAAAAGCCCTGGAAGAAACCTGGATTACCGGACGACAAATTGAAGCAGCTCGTCAGGCAGTTACTCGTTATATGAAACGTGAAGGTCAAATCTGGATTAATATTTTTCCAGACAAGCCAATCACTAAAAAGCCTGCAGAGGTACGTATGGGTAAAGGTAAAGGTTCTCCGGAATACTTCGTTGCCCGTGTATCACCAGGAAGAATTCTTTTTGAAGCAGAAGGTGTACCATTGGAAATTGCTAAAGAAGCAATGCGTTTGGCTGCTCAAAAACTTCCAATTAAAACAAAATTTGTTGTAAGAAAAGATTACACTGAATAAAAAGTAGAAAAATGGAACAATCAGTTATACTAGAGCTTTCGACAGCGGATTTAAAAGATCGCTTAGAAGAAGAAAAAAAGCAATTAACAAAGCTTAAGCTGAATCATGCAGTGTCTCCTTTGGAAAATCCAAATAAGATTAAGGAATATCGGAGAACGATAGCCCGAATCAAGACTGAATTAACAAAAAGAGAATTAGAGCAGTAAATCCGGCAGGTCGGATTAATATATTAAGCAATATGGAAAGAAACCTTAGAAAAGAAAGAATAGGATTGGTTACAAGCAACAAAATGGAGAAATCTATTGTTGTGGAAATCGAGCGTAAAGAAAAGCATCCTATTTATGGTAAGTTTGTGAAAAAAACTACCAAATTTACGGCTCATGATGAAAAGAACGATTGCAATATCGGCGATACTGTTCGTATCATGGAAACAAGACCGTTGAGTAAAAATAAATGCTGGAGATTAGTTGAAATTATAGAAAGAGCTAAATAATTATGATACAACAAGAATCAAGATTAGCTGTAGCTGACAACAGTGGTGCTAAGGAAGTACTTTGTATTAGAGTTTTAGGTGGGACGAAAAAAAGATATGCCAGAATTGGTGATCAAGTTGTGGTTACCGTAAAAAGTGCACTCCCTTCTGGAAATATCAAAAAAGGTACCGTTACTAAAGCTGTTGTAGTTCGCACTAGAAAAGAAACCAGAAGAAGTGATGGGTCTTATATCCGCTTCGATGATAATGCAGTTGTTATTTTAAATAACGCTGACGAAATGGTAGGAACCCGTATCTTCGGGCCTGTTGCCAGAGAACTGCGTGATAGCAATATGAAAATAGTATCATTAGCACCTGAAGTGCTTTAAAAAAGATTTAAGATCATGCAAGCAAAATTACATATTAAAAAAGGTGATACCGTAAAAGTTATTTCCGGTGAATCTAAAGGTCAGCAAGGCCGTGTGTTAAAAGTAAATGTTGATACCCGACGTGTAATCGTGGAAGGTATTAATATGATCTCCAAACATACTAAACCTAACGCTAAAAACCCTAAAGGTGGCATCCTTAAACAAGAAGCTCCTATTCACATCTCTAACCTGAAAATTATTGATGGAGCTGGAAATGCTACCCGTGTCGGCAAACGTTGGGATGACAAAGAAAACAAAAATGTTCGCTATTCAAAAAAATCAGGGGAGGTAATTAAGTAATGGAATATACACCTAGATTAAGGGAACAATATCAAAATGAAATCGTTCCTGCACTGAAGAAACAGTTCGATTACAAAAGTGTAATGCAAGTACCTAAATTGGTTAAAATTTGTGTTAATCAAGGGTTAGGTGCTGCTATTACTGATAAAAAAATGATCGATAACGGTGTTGAAGAAATGACTTTAATTACAGGTCAAAAAGCTGTTCCTACAACATCTAAGAAAGATATTTCAAACTTTAAACTACGTAGAAATATGCCGATTGGTGTACGTGTTACTTTACGTGGTGATAATATGTATGAGTTTCTTGATCGTTTAGTTGCAGTAGCAATGCCACGTATTCGTGACTTTAGAGGAATTAACGATAAGGGGTTTGATGGCCGCGGCAATTACACCTTTGGTGTAACAGAGCAAATCATTTTCCCTGAAATTGATATAGACAAAGTAAGCCATATCAATGGTATGGATATTACATTTGTTACTTCTGCCAATACTGATAAAGAAGCATTGGCACTATTAAAAGAATTCGGACTTCCATTTAAAAACCAAAAGAAATAGAAAATGGCTAAAGAATCAATGAAAGCGAGAGAAGTTAAAAGACAAAAACTCGTTGATAAATATGCAGAAAAAAGAGCTGAATTAAAAGCTGCAGGTGATTATATTGGATTACAAAAACTTCCAAAAAATGCTTCACCGGTACGTCTGCACAATCGTTGTAAATTAACTGGACGTCCTAAAGGATACATGCGTCAATTTGGTGTTTCTCGTATCAACTTCCGTGAAATGGCGCTTAGCGGCCTGATCCCTGGAGTAAAGAAAGCCAGTTGGTAAATCAAATGATTATTGATGATTGATTATTGATGATTAAATTCATAATGTTGTTGATAAGAAATAATCAATAAAAAATAAACATTAAAAAATAATAAAATGCTTACTGATCCGATTGCAGATTATTTAACCAGAATTAGAAATGCAGTGAAAGCCAATCACAGAGTGGTTGAGATTCCTGCATCGAACTTAAAGAAAGCGATAACTAAGATACTTTTTGATAAAGGATATATTTTAAATTATAAATTCGAAGATGATACCGCACAAGGTACGATCAAGATTGCATTAAAATATCATCCTGTAAGTAAGTTATCTGCAATAACAAAACTCCAAAGAGTTAGCCGCCCGGGTTTAAGAAAATA
Organism: Bacteroidales bacterium; assembly: GCA_028280405.1. Lineage (GTDB taxonomy): Bacteria > Bacteroidota > Bacteroidia > Bacteroidales. The sequence goes on along the minus strand of JANQLW010000001.1, from coordinate 8,379 downwards.
TGTAAACGCCGGTAGTTTACCTAGAGTGATGAATGGCTTGGGAATTGCCGTTCTTTCTACTTCTAAAGGTGTGATCACTGATAAAGAAGCCAGAAACCTAAACGTTGGTGGTGAAGTTTTATGTTACATTAGTTAATAGAGGAGAAATACCATGTCAAGAATAGGAAAATTACCCATAAGTATTCCTGAAGGAGTTCAGGTTACAGTTAACGAAGAAAATATAGTGACTGTAAAAGGGAAATTGGGCGAACTTACTCAACAAGTTGATCCTGCTATTACCCTTAAAATTGAAGAAGGTACTATTGTTTTAGAAAGAACTTCTGACAGTAAGCCTCACAAAGCTAAACATGGCTTATACCGTGCATTGATTGCGAATATGGTAAAAGGTGTCTCTGAAGGTTTTAAAATTGTTCAGGAATTAGTAGGTGTTGGTTACAAAGCTTCTAACCGAGGACAAGTTTTAGAATTATCTGTTGGTTATTCTCACAATATCTTTTTAGAGTTACCTCCTGAAATTAAAGTGGAAACTCAAACAGAAAGAGGTAAAAACCCACTTGTGATTTTAACTTCTTATGATAAACAATTGTTAGGCCAGGTTGCAGCTAAAATCCGTTCGTTCAGAAAACCTGAACCTTATAAAGGAAAAGGTATTAAATATCAAGGTGAAGAACTTAGACGTAAAGCTGGTAAAGCAGCCAGTGCATAACATTTTTAATGGATACTAAATTCATACAAGAATGAAGGAGAAAATAAAAGATAAAAAAAAATACAGAAGACTCAGAATTAAAAACAGAGTTCGTAAAATTGTTGTTGGTAGTTCTGAAAGACCTCGTTTAACTGTATATAGAAGTAATAAAGAAATTTATGTTCAATTAATTGATGATGCTGAAGGTAAAACTCTTTTAGCTGCTAACTCTACTGAAAAGAGTATCGCTGAGCAAAAAATTACCAAAATAGAGCAAGCGAAATTAGTTGGTAAATTAATCGCCGAAAAAGCAAAAGATGCTGGTATCGAAAATGTAGTTTTTGATAGAAACGGTTATTTATATCATGGTCGAATTAAATCTTTAGCTGAAGCAGCTAGAGAAGGAGGTCTTAAATTTTAATGGATATGTCAAATACAAATGTAAAAAGAGTAAAGTCTAGCGAGATCGAATTCAAAGATAGACTTGTTAGCATCCAAAGAGTTACTAAAGTTACCAAAGGTGGACGTACTTTCAGCTTTTCTGCTATTGTTGTTGTTGGAAATGAAAACGGCGTGGTTGGATACGGTTTAGGTAAAGCTAAAGAGGTAACTTCTGCTATTGCTAAAGGTATTGATGATGCCAAGAAAAATTTATTCAAAGTTCCTGTTCTTAAAGGTACATTACCTCACGAACAATATGGTAAATATAGCGGAGCTTACGTATTCCTGAAACCTGCTGCTCCCGGTACCGGTGTTATTGCCGGTGGTGCGATGCGCGCTGTTTTGGAAAGCGTTGGTGTTAAAGACGTTTTAGCAAAATCTAAGGGATCTTCAAATCCGCACTCAGTAGTTAAAGCTACTATCGATGCTTTATCTCAGATGCGTGATCCTTTAACAGTTGCTCAACTTAGAGGTGTAGATTTAAATACAGTATTCAACGGATAAATTTCTGAATGATGAAAAAAGTTAGAATCAAACAAATTAAGAGTGGTATTGGTCGTCCGGTTCGTCAAAAACGTACCTTACAAGCTTTAGGACTCAAAAAAATGCATCAGACATTAGAAGTTGAAGCTACACCACAAATCTTAGGAATGATTGAAAAAGTAAAACATTTACTTGCAGTCGAAGAAGTTTAATTGACTAAAAAATAATTTTATATACGATGGATTTAAGTAATCTAAAACCAGCAGAAGGATCTGTAAGAAATAGAAAAAGAATAGGCCGCGGACAAGGTTCAGGACGTGGAGGTACTTCTACAAGAGGCCATAAAGGTGCTCAGTCTAGATCCGGATATAGCAGAAAGTTAGGTTTTGAGGGCGGACAAATGCCTCTTTACAGAAGAGTTCCTAAATTCGGTTTCAAAAACTTCAATCGTAAAGAATTCCACGGAATTAATATCGATGTATTGCAAAAATTAGCTGAAACCAAAAAATTAGAAGTGATCGACCAGGCTGTTCTTGTTGATAATGGCTTGGCTTCTAAAAACGATTTAATCAAAATTTTAGGTCGTGGCGAATTAAATGTAAAGCTTGAAGTAAAAGCTCATGCATTTTCAGATTCAGCTGTAAAAGCAATTGAAGCAAAAGGTGGAGTAGCAACAAAAATCTAATATAATTTTTAATGAAACGATTAATCACAACAATTAGAAATATTAATAAGATCGATGATCTTAGAAATCGTATTTTGTATACTATTGGTATCCTTTTAATTTACCGTTTAGGTTCTAAAGTAGTGATACCGGGTATTGATCCTCACCAATTAGCTGCTCTTCAGGAACAAGCTGAAGGTGGAATCTTAGGACTTTTAAATATGTTTTCAGGTGGTGCCTTCTCAAATGCATCTATTTTTGCATTAGGGATCATGCCTTATATTTCAGCCTCAATTGTTATTCAGTTATTAGGGATGGCCATTCCTTATTTCCAGCGGTTGCAACGTGAAGGCGAAAGTGGTCGTCGCAAAATCAATCAGATTACTCGTTATTTAACTGTAATAATCACTGCTGCACAAGCTCCGGCATATTTAAAAAATGTAGTGTATAATTTACCTGCAGGAGCCATTTCTCCATTTGACCCGGCAATTACTACTCCTACTACATTCTTCTGGATTTCCTCTATCATTATTTTGGTATCGGGAACCATGTTTGTAATGTGGCTTGGTGAGAAGATCACCGATAAAGGTATTGGTAATGGTATTTCACTGATTATTATGATCGGGATCATTGCCCGATTACCATTTGCTTTATTCAGTGAATTTGCTTCTAAAATGGAAGAGCAAGGCGGAGGACTGGTATTCTTCGTTGTTGAAATTGCAATATTGGTTTTCGTTATACTATTAACCATTTTATTAGTTCAGGGAACCCGTAAAATTCCGGTGCAATATGCAAAACGTATCGTTGGAAATAAACAATACGGTGGTGTTCGTCAGTACATCCCTCTTAAAGTGAATTCTGCAGGGGTAATGCCGATCATTTTTGCACAGGCTATCATGTTTTTGCCTATGACATTGGCCGGATTTTCTTCTTCTGAATCAGTAACTGGTTTCATAGCATCATTCACAAATATTGATGGGTTTGCTTATAACCTTACCCAATTTGTGATGATTATATTGTTCACATATTTCTATACAGCTATTACAATTAATCCAAAACAAATGGCTGATGATATGAAGAAAAACGGTGGGTTTATTCCAGGTGTGAAGCCGGGTAAAAAGACTGTTGACTTTATTGATAACATTTTATCAAGAATAACTCTTCCGGGATCTATTTTCCTTGGATTAGTTACCTTGTTGCCAACATTTGCAAGATTATTAGGTGTGTCTAATGAATTTGCTATGTTCTATGGAGGAACTTCATTATTAATCTTGGTTGGTGTAGTATTGGATACATTACAACAGGTAGAAAGCCATTTATTAATGCGTCATTACGATGGTTTAACAAAATCGGGACGTATTAAAGGACGTACTGCCGGTATAATGGGATAATTAATATGTATAATGATACACAGTATAAAACAGACGAAGAAATTCGTTTAATAAAAGAAAGTTCTTTACTTGTTGGAAAAACTTTAGCCGAGGTGGCAAAACTGATAAAGCCGGGTGTAACTACACTCGAACTGGACAAAGTTGCGGAAGAATTCATTCGCGATAATGGAGCAGTTCCCGGTTTTAAAGGTTACGGAGGTTTCCCGAATACACTTTGTATTTCTGTGAATGAAGAAGTTGTTCATGGAATACCCGGTAAATATGAATTGAAGGATGGCGATATTGTTTCTATAGACTGTGGAGCCGTAAAACATGAATTTTATGGAGACTCTGCCTATACATTTGCTGTTGGAGAAGTTGACGAAGAAGTAAAATTACTTCTGGAACGTACAAAAGAAAGCTTGTATAAAGGGATAGAAGTGGCAATTGTTGGGAAAAGAATCGGAGATATTGGTTTTGCAATTCAAAACCATGTTGAAAGTTTTGGATATGGAGTTGTTCGTGACTTAGTGGGCCATGGTCTGGGAAGAAATTTACATGAAAAACCGGAAGTCCCTAATTATGGGAAAAGAGGTACAGGTGTAAAATTGAGAGAAGGAATGGTTTTAGCAATAGAGCCAATGATCAACCTCGGAACTAAAGATGTAATACAGGAAAAGGATGGCTGGACCATTCGAACTGCCGATCGTAAACCAAGTGCACACTTCGAACACGATATCGCAATTCGTAAAGGAAAAGCCGAAATACTGTCAACATTTGAATTTATAGAAGAAGTAATTAATAAATAAAATTTTTATGGCAAAACAATCATCTATTGAACAGGATGGAACTGTAATTGAATCATTAGGAAACGCAATGTTCCGCGTAGAATTAGAAAACGGGCACATCATTACGGCTCATATTTCCGGAAAAATGAGAATGCATTACATTAAAATTTTGCCTGGTGATAAAGTAAAAATGGAGATGTCGCCTTACGATTTAACAAAAGGTCGCATCACATTCAGATATAAATAAAAAGACGATAAGAGACTGGATTAATAATATTTTAATTAAGAAAACATGAAAGTAAGAGCATCAGTGAAAAAAAGATCTTCCGAGTGTAAGATTGTTCGCAGAAAAGGAAGGTTGTATGTGATCAACAAAAAAAATCCAAAATTCAAACAACGTCAAGGATAGTAAAAAATTAATTTGTAACAAAACAATATATTGATATATGGCTAGAATTGCGGGTATCGATTTACCTAAAAATAAAAGAGGCGAGATAGGACTGACCTACATCTTTGGGATCGGTAGAAGCCTTGCACAGCAAATATTAACCGAAGCTGGTATCGACTGGAGCAAGAAAGTTCAGGATTGGACTGATGAAGAACAAGGTAAAATTCGTACAATCATCGGAGACAATTATAAAGTTGAAGGTGGTTTACGTTCTGAAATCCAGATGAACATCAAACGTTTACGTGATATTGGTTGTTACCGAGGTATTCGTCACCGTATTGGTTTACCATTGCGCGGACAAAGTACCAAAAACAATGCACGTACACGTAAAGGAAGAAAGAAAACTGTTGCTAATAAAAAGAAAGCACCTAAAGGTTAATAATAGATAAAAAACATTGAAAGATAATTTAAAATAGTTATGGCTAAATCTACCAGAAATACTAAAAAAAGAGTAGTAAAGGTTGACCCAATTGGAAAAGCTTTTATTCAGGCATCTTTTAATAACATCATCATTTCATTAACCAATAATGCTGGTCAGGTTATTTCCTGGTCATCATCAGGGAAGATGGGATTTAGAGGTTCTAAAAAGAATACTCCTTATGCAGCACAAATGGCTGCTGAAGATTGTGCAAAAATTGCATTCGATTTAGGTTTACGTAAAGTGAAAGTTTACGTTAAAGGACCAGGTGCCGGACGTGAATCTGCAATTCGTACAATTCATTCAAAAGGTATCGAAGTTACTGAAATTAATGATGTGACTCCACTACCTCACAATGGTTGTAGACCACCCAAAAGACGTAGAGTATAATTTTATTTGCACTTAAAAGCAATTATTATTGAAATTAAAGTAAATTTATAGAAGATGGCAAGATATACAGGTCCAAAATCAAAAATTGCACGAAAATTCAGAGATCCTATTTTCGGACCAGATAAAGCGTTTGAAAAGAAAAACTATCCTCCGGGGCAGCATGGGAATTCTAAACGTAGAAAGAAACAATCTGAATACGGTATTCAGTTGCAAGAAAAGCAAAAAGCAAAATATACTTACGGTATTCTTGAAAAACAATTCCGTAATATCTTTAAAACAGCTAGTAGGAAAAAAGGGATTACTGGTGAAGTTTTACTTCAATTAATTGAAGCTCGCTTAGATAACGTAGTTTTTCGTTTAGGTATTGCTCCTACTCGTAGCGGTGCACGTCAATTGGTTTCTCACCGTCACATTACTGTGAATGGCGAGATTGTTAACATTCCTTCATATCAAATTAAAGAAGGTGACATAATTGGAGTTCGCGAAAAATCTAAATCAATGGAAGCTATTACAAATTCATTAGCATCTAGAGCTAATCAATTTGCATGGTTAGAGTGGGACGAAGAGAAGTTGACAGGTAGATTTGTGAACTATCCTGCTAGGGAAGATATTCCTGAGAATATCAAAGAACAATTAATCGTAGAGTTATACTCTAAATAATAGTTACTATAATTAATTATTTGACAACAAATAAAAGCTATTTATGGCAATTTTAGCATTTCAAAAACCTGAGAAGGTTATAATGATCGAAGCAGATGAATTTAAAGGTATCTTTGAATTTCGTCCATTAGAACCTGGCTTCGGGATAACAATTGGTAATGCCTTAAGAAGAATATTACTTTCTTCACTAGAAGGTTATGCAATCACCTCTGTAAGAATTGAAGGTGTTGTTCAGGAATTTTCAACGATCCAGGGGGTAGTTCAGGATGTATCTGAAATTATTCTTAACCTGAAAAAAATCCGTTTCAAACGTCAGATTGAAACGGAGAACAGTGAAGAAGTACATGTAGTTATTGGAGACCAGGAGGAGTTTAGAGCCGGTGATATCAACAAATTTTTATCGGTATTCCAAGTGTTAAATCCAAATGAATTAATCTGTAATATGGATTCTTCAGTAAAACTTTCTTTAACCTTAACCATCGAAAAAGGTAGAGGTTATGTTCCTGCAGAGGAAAATAAGAAAGTAAATGCTCCTGTAGATACCATTGCTATAGATTCTATTCATACACCTATTAAAAATGTAAAATATAGCGTTGAAAATTACAGGGTAGAGCAAAAAACGGATTACGAAAAGCTCGTCTTTGAAATTACAACCGACGGATCTATTCATCCTAAAGAAGCTCTTAAAGAGTCTGCAAAGATCTTAATCCACCACTTTATGTTATTCTCAGATGAGAAAATCACTTTGGATTCGGAAGAAAAAGCAGTGACTGAAGAGTTTGATGAAAATTCACTTCATATCAGACAACTGTTGAAAACTAAACTTGTTGACATGGATCTTTCTGTTCGTGCTTTGAACTGTTTGAAAGCGGCTGATGTTGACACTTTAGGTGATCTTGTTGCATTTAATAAAAACGATTTATTGAAGTTCAGAAACTTCGGTAAAAAATCTTTAACAGAACTTGAAGATTTAGTAAAATCGAAGAATCTTGAATTTGGGATGAATACAGCTAAGTATAAATTAGATAAGGAATAATCGAAATGAGACACGGTAAGAAATTCAATCACTTAAGCAGAAAGAGTGCTCACAGAAAAGCAATGCTTTCAAATATGTCTGCTTCTTTAATTTTACATAAAAGGATTAAGACAACTGTTGCTAAAGCAAAAGCGTTGAAAGTATATGTTGAACCTTTGATCACCAGATCTAAAGACGATTCAACACATTCGCGCAGAGTTGTATTCAGTTATTTACAAAATAAAGAAGCCGTTACTGAATTGTTCAGAGAAATTTCGGTAAAAGTTGCGAATCGCCCGGGAGGTTATACCCGTATATTGAAAACCGGAAACCGTTTAGGTGACAACGCAGAGATGTGCTATATTGAATTAGTTGATTACAACGAAAATCTTCTTAAAGAAGCGAAGCCAAAAGCTAAATCTACTCGTCGTAGAAGAGGTGGAAGCAAAAAAGCTGCTGAAAGTACTACTACTGAAGTTGTAGCTGAAGCACCTGTTGTAGAAGAATCTACTTCCGCTGAAACTCCTGCTGAGAATACAGTTGCAGAAACTGAAACTCCGGTTGAAGAAGCACCAGCTACTGAAGCAGCCCCAGCTGCCGAGGAGACAAAAGCTGAAGAAACTCCTGCAGTTGAAGAAAAAGTAGAAGAGGTAAAAGAAGAAGTGAAAGCTGAAGCTGAAACTCCTGCTGAAGAAGTTGCTCCTACTGCTGAAGCTAAAGAGGCCAAGGAAGAAAAGAAAGAATCTCCCTCCGCTGAAGCTTCAAAAGACGAGGAAGAAACTAAAGAAAAAGAATAATTTTTTTGATATAATTATGAAGAAAGGCTGTTCCGATTTATTGGAATGGCCTTTTTTGTTTGATGTGTGTCCCGTCCTGAAATGGCGTTACACAAAAAGTAATGTTTAAATACTGACAATCGTAAATGAGTAACCCATGTCATCCTGAGATTTCACCTAATTTTATTAGGCATAATGAGAAAATGACAGAAAATGTCCTAAACGGGCAAGGTAGCATAAA
>JANQLW010000089.1 GCA_028280405.1 Bacteroidales bacterium | reverse complement strand
ACAATCAGTAACAATTCAGCAATAAAAACCTATGATTTATAAAAAACAACACTATCGAATATTGATGTTAAGCTTATTTATATTCTGGATATCGTTTGGTTCCATCAATCCGGCCCGGGCACAAAAGGAATCAGAAAGGCCGCCGGTTAGCTATACGGTACAAGTGCCTGATACTGTAATGGCCGGTGAACAATTTCTTGTTTCCATTGTCTTTGATATTGCAGAGTCCTGGTATATCTATGCTCCCACAGGTAATAATACAGCCCAGGGGATGGTGGAAACAAAGATCAATTTTGAATTGCCGGAAGGTATTACAACAGTTAGAAAAATAAAGTGGCCAAAACCATATTCCAAAGGCTCTTACGAGGTGTATGAAGGAAAGGATATAACAATAAGCCAGGCTTTCGTAACAAAACCCAGGTTAAAATCGGGTTCATATGGAATTAAAGCTAAGGTTCGTTATCAGACATGTAACGAAAATATGTGCCTTCCACCAATTAAAGAAAAATTCACTATTAAGGTTCACATTAAATAAAATAATTAAACGTAACAATAAAACAATGAAATATTTTCCGATTACAATTTCAATAGTGCTTATTTGTATGTTCTTTCCTTTACAGGGATTTACTCAATCCGAAAACCAAAGAATAGAAATAACTTACCAGCCATTAAAGGTTGGAGATACAGTCCCAAATGATGTTTTTAACAATCTTATTAATTATAAAACTGAATCAGTTAGGCTATCTGACTTTAAAGGGAAGTTATTGATTTTGGATTTTTGGGTTTTGGGCTGTCCGCATTGTATTAAGACCTGGCCAAAACTATTGGAACTCCAACAAAAATTTGAAGGGAAAATACAAATCATGCTGGTCAATCCTAAAAATGATAAAACTTCCATTTTAAGATATATTGAAAATAAAAGGAACTATTCAAAAATTAATATGAATTTACCTTCTTTTTTTAAAGGTTCTAAAATTGATGAATTGTTCCCTACCTCTTCATTTCCTCGAATTATTTGGATAGATAAAAATGGTATCGTAAAATCAATTGCTTATGGAGGAGGCTCACTAACTAATGAAAATATTGAAGCCATGTTAAATGGTCAAGACGTAAAAATGAAGCAAGCAAGAGTGGAAAAGCCCCAAAAAAATGTTATATATGAAAAACCTTTTTATCTGGATGGAAATGTCGGAAACGGAGAGCATATGCTATGGTATTCTGTGGTTTCCAGATATAACGAAAATGTAATACATGCTGAAGGAATATTCGCTAATGATACCGTTGGTTATTTCATAACGCAGGGTAGACATAGCATATATGAAATGATTCAGTTTGTGTTTAATGAAGGTCCGTTTTTTTTAAACAATTTTCCAAGTTGTAGAATCGACCTGCAAGTAAAAGATCGAACCAGATTATTTGCTTATGATGGTGAGGGATTAGGTGATGGTAAATTTCGGGCTCAAAATTATTATAGCTATCAATTGTTTTCTAAATTACCTAAGACAAAGAAAAAGTTAAAGCAACTAATGCAAGCCGACCTGGAACGGTATTTTGATATAAAATTCCATTGGGAGAATAGAGAAATGGATTGCCTGGTTCTAACTGCAGAAGACACAAGCCTGATTAGTTATAAAAAGGGTGAAAAGGAGTATTACTCAGACCCGCCAATATTGATATTAAATAATATTGGACTGGACGATTGGCTCATTAAACTAAATAATGTCTATCCTGATTACCCTATAATAAATGAAACCGGATTGAAAGGAAATTTGGGAGATATTTCGCTAAATGTGAATCTTAGAGAAGGTTATCAGGCCCTTGACAAGGCACTTAAAAAATATAAAATGCGTTTTAAAATGGAAAAAAGGATAGTAAAAGTCCTTGTTGTTACAGATCCGGAGGGGTATGAATATATAGAAAGAGAGCCTACACCGGAAGAGAAAAAACTCAATGACAAAGTAGCTGCCCAAATGATTTTAATGAAAATCAGGAAATCAGAAGATTTTAATACCTATCAAAAGGAGATTATCCGATATGTAAATACTCACCTGCAAGATAATTGGGAAGAATTAAACCAATATGCCTGGTCTTTTTATAAAAATGAAAAAATAACCAGCAAAAATTCCCTTGAACAGGCCATTAATTGGGCAAGAAGATCTATTGAACTTGATAGTAACTATTACAATAACGATACCTATGCCCATTTGCTTTTCAAAGTTGGCCGTAAAAAAGAAGCTTTGAATGCAGCAAAAAAAGCAATCGAACTGGCTTCAAAATCAGACAAAAAGATTGATGTGAAAGTTACTCAGCAACTGATTAATAAGATTAAAGGTGAATTGACAGATTAATTTGCAAATAAGCATTTTGAGTAATGAATCAATGATGTGAAAACTGTGCTTCCCCTCAAAAAAAGCATGTATTTCTCTTATTAAGTAGTGGCTGTCTAAAAAGTGTTAAAAAATTGATTTTTAGTCAGGGTGTGAATGGTTAATTGATTAAATACATGTATTTTATCTTTTGAAAAATTTTGCAAGTAAATTCACACCCTGACTTTTTGGACAACCTCACAGAAAAAAATAATTTTATTTTTTTAGGAAAAATAGTCACTCGTTTTTGCTTTTCATTTGTCTTATTAATGTAGAGATTATGAATTGTAAGAATAAACTATTCAGGAAGGCTTTGCTTTCATCAAATATATCATGGTAGGTTTAGTGTGATAATCAGACAGGAAGAAAACAAAAACCAATACCAATTCATCATCATTTAAAATTAAATTTTGAAAACATGATTAAGTACTGACGGAATATAGGAAAACCTGCTTAGGCCTGACTTGAATAAGCAATTCATATAATTCCAAAATTTATTAAATAACGAAATGAAAAGAGTATTTTATTTATTCATCTTATTACTTTTGGTAGGATGTAATATTTTTAAAAGTGATGACATTAAATTTAGTCTAGAGGTAAAAAATGAAAAAATAAATCGTTTAGCATTAAAGCAGATTATAGGAAAAGAATATATTCTTATAGACTCAATTTTTAGAAAACAATGGACAAACAACAAAGAGTTTAAGCTTTTTAAACCCGGTATCTATTTTTTACAATTGGATAAGAAGAGTGGAGTCCCATTGTACCTGGAAGCAGGATTTAATTTGCAAATATGTATAAGTAAACGAACCCGATTTAGTTTTAAAGGCAAAGGTAGACATGAGAATGAGTATTTATTGAGGAATAAATATCATTCTGTAAAGCATAATTACTCCGGTTATAGATTGAAGCCTGCTGAATTTAACAAAGCTTTGGATCAATCATTTTCCCCTTATTTTAAAATGATAGGGAGTAAATACAAAAGGAGTGATTTCTGGGCATCAGCTTATCATGAGCAGCATTTAAGGAAGCTTACTGCTCAATTAAATTATCCTCAGAAGTATGAGAGTTTAAATAAAAAGAGCCTTAAACTTCCTACAGCTTACTGGGATTTTTTATCAGATATTGATATTAATTCAGAGGCTATGTATCAAACGGATTCAGATATTGTTGATAAATTCTTGGAGGCATATACATCAGCTTATTTATTTAGAAAAAGCAAAGATAAATTGGAAGGCAATTCAGAAGAAATACTGAACCGTTTTAAACTTATTGAAAAAACATTTAACATTCCTGAAATAAAAAACAAGGCACTGGACCTATATGCAAAGAAAGTGATGTCGAATTACGAGGTCGAAGATTTTGAGGAAGGAATAAAATATTATTTGAGTATTTACTCAGATAAAGATATGGGTTCTCAAGTTAATTAATGTGAATCTGTTTATTTGAATGATAAGGTTTATCAGGTCATTGGACAATGAATCTAATTAAAAAGGATGTCTTTCCCAAATCCCCAAAAGGAAAATGCACCCTTATAATCATCTTAATCACTGCAGCCAATGAGCCTTCCATGTCATCCTGAAACAAGTTCAGGATGACATGGAAGGCTCATTTACGACTGTCAGTATTTAAACATTACCTCTTTGTGTAATAGCTATACCACAGAGTTGCACAGAGAAACCCTGAGTTTCACAGAGCTTGTTAGACTGGGAATACATAAAATATCCCAAATGAAAAATATCTCTTAACTTGACGGCCATGGGATGTCATTCCATGAGTATTTCAATTTTTTTTGATCTCCGTTCAGGGGTATCTCCTTTTTTTGACACTATATATATAAACGGATAAATTCATGATGACCGATAAAAACAAAATATACGAATTAGCTGATAAGTGGCTGAAGGGGATAATTACCGAAAAAGAAAAACAATATTTCGAGCAATGGTATGAGCAGGAGGCAGGGGAATCCTTAAAATGGAGCCGTGATGCCAATGAAAAAAAGTTAAAAAACAGACTTTTAAAAGCCATTCATGCTAAGATTCAAAGCGAAAGCCGTCAGGAAAATGTAAAGTTTGTAAAAACATTCAGGCAAAAACAATACAAATGGATGACTGCAGCAGCAGCGGTGATTATTCTTTTTACACTTGGATTCCTGTTGTTTCAGCAACCTTTATCCGATTTGATGAACCGTGAAAGCCATGTCCTTATTGACATCCCTCCCGGTAGTGAGGTTGCAACGCTGACCCTGGCCGATGGTTCGGTAATTAAGCTGGATTCTGTTGCTAACGGGAAAGTGGCTACCCAGGGAAAGGCCATTATTAACAGGGAAGGAGGACAAGTGGCTTATATCCCTCAAAAGCTAAATGAAGACGATCCCATTCTATATAATACAATGAAGACTGCTAGGGGAAACCAATACCGACTCGTATTATCTGATAGTACGGTCGTATGGTTGAACTCTGCTTCTTCACTTCGCTTTCCGGCTATTTTTTCGGGCAAGCAGCGAACTGTTGAACTCACCGGTGAAGCCTATTTCGAAGTGGCAGAAAATAAAAAGATGCCCTTTATGGTCAATGTAAACAACAAAGCCAAAGTAAAAGTGCTTGGTACTCACTTTAATATAAACGCTTATGATGACGAAACGATCATCAGAACCACACTGTTGGAAGGTCGCGTTAGCATCTCTTCGTCTCTCAGTCCCCTCGTCTCTCAGTCTCTTAGTCCTGGACAGGAAGCCACTTTGGATGCAAACAATAAATTAAGTATACAAAAAGCTGATGTTAAGAAAACAATGGCCTGGCAAGCCGGGTTCTTTGAATTCAATAATACCGAATTACCTTCCATCATGCGTCAGATCAGCCGATGGTATGATGTAGACATTCGTTTCGAAGGCGAACCTACAAAGCAGAAGTTTGGAGGGCGTTTTAGTAAGAAACTAAATCTCGGAAAGATATTGTTCATGCTTGAAGCTAATGACATTCATTTCAGGCTTGAGGGCAAAACGCTTATTGTAAAACAATAGTTAATTTGAAAATTAGATAATTTGAAAATGATGAGTAAGAAGATATTAAAAAGACTCTTTATTTAATGACCACTGAATGACTATTGAATGACTATTGAATGACTATCGAATGACAATTGAATAACCGCGAAACAAAATGACTATAAATATAAACCCTAAAATAAAAATGCCTATGGAAGAAACATAACTTTTAACAAAGATGTTGATCCCCAAAAATACCGGGCCAAGTTACAGCAAGGCCCGGCTATGTTCAGGATTGCCATCAAAATTTGTAAGTAGCTAAAACAATGATTTAAACCCTAAAACACTGTAAATTTATGAATATAATTAGTAAAAACTCTAGCCTCCGGCTTAAAATTTTGCGCGTGATGAAATTAATAACATTCATACTTCTGGCTTTTACATTACAAATTAGTGCCAGTGGACTTTCGCAAAATGTAACCCTCTCTGTAAAAAATGTACAGGTTCAGGAGGTTTTAAAACAAATTTCTCGTCAAACCGGTATTTCGATTATCTACAGCGAATCCTATTTTGACAATGCTGAACGTTTAACCATTGATGTAAAAGATACTCCTATCCGTGAAGTGCTTAATTTATGCCTGGCGGAAAATGATTATACCTTTACGCTTGAAGACGGAATGGTGATTATCAGCAAAGTGGAAGAAGCGGAAGATAATCCTGAATCTCCGGATATTTCTGAGATAACTATTAAGGGTAAAGTAACCGACTCAAAAGGCAAGCCCTTACCCAATGCTACTGTAATGATAAAGGGAACCTTCAAGGGTATAACCACTAATGTTGACGGAGAATATTCCATTACAGTTCCTGATTCAAAAGCAATATTAGTATTTTCTTATATTGGTTTTGCCAAAAAAGAAATTGTAGTAGGGAATAAAACTAGCATTAACGTTACACTGGAACAATCTGCTATGGAACTGGAGGGAGTAACCATTAATGCGGGGTATTATACCGTAACCGAAAAAACAAAGACCGGGAACATCTCAAAATTAGATGCTAAGCAAATTGATAAGCAACCGGTAACAAATCCTTTGCAGGCCCTGCAGGGAAGAATGCCCGGGGTGAATATACAGCAAACCACGGGATTACCCGGAGGTGGATTTAGAATACAAATTCGTGGACAAAACAGTATAAGAAGATCGCTAACGGCAAATGTTCCTCTCTATGTTATTAACGGTGTTCCTTATTCTTCAACCAGCTTAGGGGGAGCTGTAGGAGGGCCGTTAGAACGGAAAATTGATCCCCTAAACAGTATTAACCCCTCCGACATTGAGAGCATTGAGATCTTAAAAGATGCAGATGCCACGGCCATTTACGGATCAAGGGGCGCCAATGGAGTTGTTTTGATCACCACTAAAAAAGGGAAAGCCGGTAAAACAACTTATACTATTAATCATTCTACGGGCATAGCACAGGTTGCAAATAAGATCGACGTATTGAATACCGAACAGTACAGGGAAATGATGTTTGAAGGCCTTGCAAATGATGGATTTGACCCGGTACCCGATTTTTTTAAACCGTTTTTACCGCAGTTATTTGCGTGGGATTCTACAAGAAATGCAGATTGGCAGGAGGAATTAATTGGCGGTACTGCATTCACAACAAACACCCAGGCCTCTGTTTCCGGAGGCAATGCCAATACACAATTTTTGCTTAGTAGTACCTATCGTACGGAAGAGACTGTTTTTCCCGGTAATTTCAGTTACAACAGGTTTTCGGGTTTATTGAATGTAAAACATGTATCCGATGATTCTAAATTTAAGGTTGACATTTCGGTAAACGTTTCAAGTGATAAGAATATATTACCCGAATACGATCTTACGAAAACTGCCGTTCAATTGGCTCCGAATGCTCCCGAGCTATATGATGAGAACGGTGAAATCAATTGGGAGAATAATACCTTTTATAATCCGGTAGCTGCCCTTGAACTGAGAAAATATGAGGCTAAAACAAGCGCTCTGATTACCAATGCCTCTCTCAGTTATAAAATACTGCATAATTTAAGTTTAAAAGCCAGGCTCGGCTATGTGGACGAGCAAGTGGAAGAAATCAGTACTGAACCTTTAGCTGCTCGTCGGCCTGATACAAGGGATAGTTGGCAGGCATCATTAGATATTAGCGATAACAGGAAAAAGACATGGACTATCGAACCCCAAATGGAGTACTTCCAAAATATTGGCAGGGGCCATTTAATTGCTTTAATTGGTGTCTCCTTTCACTCAACGATAAACAAAGGGGAAACTATTTATGCATGGGGATTTCCAAGTGATCTTTTGATTGAAAATCCGCAGGCAGCAGATAATCTCTCTATACGTCCTGTTTTTGCCGAATATCGTTATAATTCCATTTTTGCCCGTTTAAATTATAATTGGAAAGACAAATATATTCTGAACCTGACAGCCAGAAGGGACGGTTCGAGCCGTTTTGGGCCCGGTAAACGTTTTGCCAATTTCGGAGCTATCGGAGCAGCATGGATTTTTTCTAGTGAGAAGTTTATTACAGAAAGTCTTTCTTTTTTAAGTTATGGAAAACTGAGGGGAAGCTATGGGACTACAGGCAATGATCAAATTGGAGATTATCAATATCTCAATACCTATAAACTCGGTAGTTTCCCTTACCAAGAGAATAAGATAGGATTAATACCCAGTCGCTTACCCAATGATAATTTTTCCTGGGAAACAACCAAAAAGTTGGAACTGGCTATCGAACTCGGTTTTATCAACGATCGGCTATTGTTTTCTGCAAGCTGGTACCTGCACCGCTCTTCCGATCAGTTAACGGGCTTGCCTTTACCCCTAATCACCGGAGATCGAAGGATTGAATTCAACATTCCGGCCTTAATCCAGAATAAAGGGCTGGAATTTGAACTAAGTACGATAAACATACAATCGGATGATTTTGAATGGAGCAGCCGTGCAAATCTATCCATACAACGTAATAAATTGGTTGAATTCCCGGATTTTGAAAACTCCGAATATTCTAATGTTTACCAAATTGGTAAATCCCTTCACATTCAACGGATTTTTAATGCATTGGGTGTTGATTCGGAAACGGGTAAGTATACATTCGAGGATATGAATGGTGATGGTCAGATAACTTATGGTGATGATCTCTTTTTTTCTGAAGAGATCACCCAGGATTATTTTGGTGGATTCCAAAATACAATCCGCTATAAAAACATTGAACTGGATTTTTTCTTTCAGTTTAAAAAACAGACCGGGCCAAGCTATGTGAAGCTTTTTTCACACCCAGGATCGTCGGCCGTAAACAGTAATAATCAACCGACTGTAGTACTTGATCGTTGGCAAAAGCCCGGAGATGTTACTGAAATTCAAAAATATACCTTGTTTATGTCATCCAGTGACTACCAACTGTTTCGAAATAGTAATGCTGCCATCGTTGATGCCTCTTTTATCAGGCTAAAGAATGTGTCGCTCTCTTATACATTGCCTCGTAGAATATCAGAAAAGTTAAATCTGCAGAACTTCAGGGTGTATATTCAGGCACAAAATCTATTCACTATTACAAATTATTTAGGCCTGGACCCTGAATCCCAAAGCCTAAGACTTCCGCCATTGCGTACGATAACTGTAGGTATGCAACTGACATTTTAATTCAAAAATAAATATCAATGATGAAAACAATTAAAAACAATATAACTGCTTTAACAAACGTTCTTTTTCCCGTTAGCTGGTCAATCAAAAAACAGTTAAAAAACCGCTTTTGGACCAGTGGAAAAATTTGTATAGCAATCTTATGTATACTTTTTTCTTCCTGTGAAGAATTTATAGATATTGATCCGCCCATCACTGAAATCGCTAATGAAGATGTATTTTCAGCAGATGAATCTGCAGAGCGAGCCATTATGGGTATTTATAGAGAAATGACTGATATTAACGGTCCTGCCGGTGGAGGGCGTTCAAGTGTTGCCTATCTGTCTTCATTCTCGGCAGATGAGCTAAATTATCTTTCCACTGATTTAGGAACCATTGAATTTAGTACCAATGCATTATTATCAAATAATGGTCGTGTATTTACGATTTGGGGAAAATTTTACAAATATATTTTTTATACAAATGCTGCGTTGAAAGGCTTGGGAAATACTTCCAATGTTAATGAGGGAATAAAAAATCAGTTGGAAGGTGAAGCAAAATTTATCAGAGGGTTTTGCTATTTTTATCTGGTAAATCTATACGGTGATGTTCCCCTGATTCTTTCAACAGACCCTCAGGAAAACCGTCTGGCCTATCGAACATCAAAAGACGAAGTGTATGAACAAATCATTTCGGATCTGGAGGATGCTAAACAATTATTATCAGACAACTATGGTTTTTCCGATGGTGAACGGGTAAGGGTGAATAAATTCGCTGCACATGCTTTATTGGCAAGGATCTATTTATTTCTAGAGGATTGGGAAAAGGCAGAAGCAGAGGCTTCTTTAGTCATAAATAATACGACAACCTATAGCCTCCTGACAGACTTAAACGGAGTCTTTCTCACCAATAGCAATGAAGCGATCTGGCAATTTTCGAACCCTACGGATAATCCTATTGAGGGCTGGGTTTTTATTCCGAACGTGCTTAGTAGTAGTACCCAAATCGTACAGGAATTAAGTTCTCAGCTTATTAATGCCTTTGAGGATGGAGATCAGCGCAAACTAAACTGGATTGATAGCGTTGAAGTCGATGGAAATACTTTTTATTATCCTTTCAAGTATAAAATCCGGGAATCAGGAGAACCAGTTACGGAATACACCACACTATTACGATTGGCAGAACAGTATTTAATCCGTGCAGAAGCCAGGGCACAACAAGGAGATGTTACCGGAGCTCAAGCCGATCTGAATGTGATTCGCAATCGTGCAGGCTTAGAAAACACAACGGCAAACGATCAGGCTTCTCTACTGGCAGCCATAGAGCAGGAACGATTTGTAGAGTTATTTACCGAGTGGGGCCATCGTTGGCTGGACTTGAAACGTACAGGTAGGGCTGATGCTGTGCTGGGAACATTAAAAACAGACTGGCAGCCGGCAGATGCCTTGTATCCCATCCCACAATCGGAAGTTGATGTGAATGCAAATCTAACCCAAAATCCGGGGTAT
>JANQLW010000012.1 GCA_028280405.1 Bacteroidales bacterium | reverse complement strand
TTCCAATATGGCTTTGCTTCATAAACAGAGCTTCTTTCTAAAAAACCGCATCTGGATATAAAATGCAATCCATTAATAATAAGCTTATTGCATAAATCTATCATTGGCAACGTAGTGAAGGTTCTCCTTCTGATACGATTGAAGTTTATTAATGAGATTCTGAAACAATCCCGATAGCTATCGGGACAGAATGACATGTCAAAAAAGAGTTCTCTACTCTACAATGGATTCTTAGCCAACCAATCCTCCACTTTCTCAAAAGCAATCTTAAACCATTCGGTATAATTATTTTCATTATTCTCAATATCATCCCGAAGGGCTTCCATACTCATATATTTCCAGGCTTCTACTTCTTCAGGATTTATTTGAGGCTGAGTATCTGAAACACCTACAAACACATGGTCAAATTCATGTTCTATCAGTCCCTGACCAACATCGGCTTTATACAAAAAAGTAAAGGCTTTTTCAAATTCACAATCAAAACCCATTTCCTCCTGCAAACGCTGATGAGCATTTTCTTCAATACTTTTCTCTAATTGTGGGTGACTACAACAGGTATTTGTCCATAGTCCTGGAGAATGATATTTCGACAATGCCCTTTGATGGATCATTAATTCTTTATTGGAATTAAAAATAAATATAGAAAATGCACGATGAAGGCTGCCGTTTTCATGAGCCGCCATCTTTTCCATAGTACCTAAAGGATTATCATCTTTATCAACCAGTACAACTTGCTGCTTTGCCATTCGTTTTAGTTTAAGTGCACGCAAATGTAATGATTTTTACATTGAACCTTAAGTTTAGATCTGATAAATAAAAAAATTTACAAAAAAGCTTGACAAAATAATTTGTAAATTTTAATTTTGACCGAACAGTCAATCATAAATATATGCCCAGAAACAAAAAACAGTTTGAAGAAATCAGGCAAGCCAAAATAAATCTCATCATGAATACTGCTTTAGAGCTGTTTGCCAATGAAGGGTATTTTACAACTTCAATCAGTAAGATAGCCAAGAAGGCTGGAATCTCGAAAGGATTGATGTATAATTATTTCGAAAGTAAAGAAGCCCTTCTTATCAGAATTATGTCCGTTGGATTAGAAGAAGTGCTAAATACTTTTGATTCGAATCATGACGGAGTTTTATCAGAAGAAGAAATGGTTGATTTCATTCATAAAGCTTTCAATATGCTCGAAGAAAATACTCAGCATTGGAAACTTTATTTTGCCGTACTTCTCCAACCTCAAGTTTTAAAACTATTATCAAATAAACTACATGAAGTTTACTCAAAGGTTTATGGAATGCTGACCTATTATTATAAATCTCACAAAGTTGATAACCCGGAACAGGAAGCATTATTATTTGGAGCCTTGCTGGATGGAATCGCATTCAATTATGTTCTCAACCCGGAAGTAATATCAATTGAGAAGATTAAAAAAATTATTATCCAAAAATTCTGTTATTTAAACAAATAAGCTTCAATGAAAACTTATAAATACATCTGTATAATTTTAGTAGCAATCCTTACAACAGAAATAAGCACAGCTCAGGATATTAAAGCCAAGGAAATAGTAAAAAGATCAAATGATTTGTTTCTTGGAAAATCGAGTATCAGCACAATGACAATGACGATCAAACGTCCGGGATGGAACAGAAGTGTCAGCATGCAATCCTGGTCAATGGGGAATGACTATTATATTATTTATATTCTCTCCCCTGCCAGAGATAAAGGACAAGTATTCCTAAAAAGAAAAAACAATATGTGGAACTGGGTTCCAAGAATTAAACGTATGGTTAAAATCCCTCCTTCAATGATGATGCAATCCTGGATGGGCTCCGATTTCACCAATGACGATGTCGTAAGAGCAAATTCAATCGTTAACGATTATTCGCATAGAATTATAGGTCTCGATCAGATTGAAGGTTTAGATTGCTACAAAATTGAATTTATTCCATTAGAGGATGCTCCGGTAGTTTGGGGAAAAATTATTATGTGGATTGCCAAAGAAAAATATTTTCAACTAAAAGCTAAATATTACGATGACGACATGGCATTGATCAATATTTCGACTGCAAGTGATATCAAAAAATTTGGGAATAAAGAATTACCGACTTTACTAAGAATTCATCCGGTAAACAAACCTGAACATTTAACAGAATTAAAAATTGAATTTCAGCAATTCGATATTCCATATATAAAAGAATCTTTTTTCTCACAGCAAAATATCAAACGAATCAGACCACGCAAAAAGTAGAACATGAATAGTTTAATAAAAATAGCATGGAGAAGTCTGTGGAGAAATAGAAGAAGAACTATTATCACCTGTACTTCGGTATTTCTGGCCATTTTTCTGGCCTTGTTTATGCGATCGATGCAAATTGGCCAGTATGACATGATGATCAACAGCGCTATCAAAGAAGCAGGCCATATCCAGATATTATCTAAGGATTATTGGGAAAAGAAGTCAATTAATCAGGCCTTCCAATATTCAAAGGGATTGAAAGATTCTTTAAGCCGGGTCACAAATATCAAATCTGTAACTCCAAGGCTTGAAGTATTTGCTCTGGGATCTTTTGGCGAACTAACAAAAGGTTTATTTGTACAAGGCCTTATTCCGGAACTTGAGGATAAAAGAAAAAATCTATCTGATAAAATTGTGAAAGGAGAATTTCTGAAGTCAAATGATAATGGGATTGTTATTGCTGAAGGCTTGGCTAATTACTTTAAGTTAAATGTGAATGACACCTTGGTTTTAATAAGTCAGGGCTATCAGGGAATATCTGCTGCAGAAGTTTTTCAGGTAAAAGGAATTATTAAATTCCCTATCCCGAAACTTAATAATTTGATGGTTTTCATGAATATCGAATCATGTCGAAATTTCGTTGCGCCATATCAACCGGGACTAACAACATCTTTACTTATTGACTTAAAGAATCCTAAAAACCTGGAGGCTGAAGCAAAAAGAATTAATGCAATTTTGGAAAACAAATACGATTGCAGACCCTGGACAAAAATACTGACTGAAATTGTACAACAGATTGATAGTGATAATATCGGAGGGATTGTTATGCTGGCTATTCTGTATATAGTTGTTGGTTTTGGAATTTTAGGCACCATTTTAATGATGGCCATGGAACGTAAAAAAGAATTTGCAGTTATGATAGCCGTAGGAATGAAAAGGTGGAAGCTGGCAATTGTTGTTTTTTTTGAATCCTTAATGATTGGGTTAATAGGAATTGTTTCCGGAATTATATTAATCATACCTATTTTAAAATATTTATACCATAATCCGATCCCTCTTAAAGATGAAATGGCAGAAATGATGCTTGAATACAACATAGAGCCTGTAATCCCATTTTCACTTGATACTTTTATATTCACGAATCAGAGTTTAACAATTTTCATCATCACATTGCTTGTTGCCCTGTTTCCGATAACTTTTATTTTCTTTTTTAAAATATTAAGAGCTATGCGCTCCTAAAAGCATGAATTATGATTTGGTCAATAGCCTGGAGAAATGTATGGAGAAATAAAGTCAGAAGTATTATCATTATTCTGGCTATAACCGTTGGTTTAACCGGAGGAATACTGTCCTATGGATTCATGCTCGGATTCATGCAGCAAAGAATTGATGCAGCCATTGATAATGAAATTTCCAATATTCAAATTCACCATCCTTCATATTTAATGAATGAAGAAATCAAATTTCAAGTAAAAAATGAATCGGCAATCATAACAGAAATAGAAAAACTTCCGGACGTTAAAGCTGTCAGCAGTAGAATCAGGACAACTGCTATGGCAAGTACAGCATCAACAGGCACAGGAGTTATTATTAATGGAATAGATCATAAAAAGGAAAGGGAAGTAACAAATATTCATAAATTAATTGAAGAGGGCTCCTATCTGGATGAAAAAGATAAAATCCCAATTATTATCGGACGAAAACTTGCAATAAAATTAAATGCTAAGATAAAATCCAAAATCGTTATTACTGTAGCCAACAAAGAAGGGGTTATTACTTATGGAGCATTCAGGGTAAAAGGAATTTATCATACAGAAAATGATCTATTTGATGAAGTGAATGTTTTTGTAAAAAAAACAGACCTATCTAAACTCTTGGGTTTAAATAATCATGCAGTTCATGAAATTGCAATAAGTTTATTTAACAATAATAAAACAAATCAATTAACTAAGGAAATCAAAGAGCTATACAAAAATAGTATAGACAAAAATCAGATTACCGTCAGGCCCTGGAAAGAGATTACTCCGACTTTATATGCCATGATAGAAATGATGGATTATTTTTCCTATATATTTTTAATTATCATTTTAATTGCATTGGCATTCGGGATCGTTAATACAATGATGATGGTCGTAATGGAACGAATCAAAGAACTGGGAATGCTTAAGGCGATAGGCATGAACAACAAGCGATTATTTAATATGATTATGCTGGAAACAGTTTTCCTCTCTTTATGCGGAGGAATAATGGGACTTCTCATAAGTTTTGGATTATCACAATATTGGGGGAAATATGGTTTTAGCCTGGAAGCCTTTAAAGAGGGCTACAATTCATTAGGATTTAGTTCAATCGTATATATTAAAATTGACCCTGCATTTTATTTAATAACTACTTTATTAGTAATTGTAACAGCAATTATATCCAGTATTTATCCTTCAAGGAAAGCATTAAAACTGGATCCTGCGAGTGCAATTCGAGACAATAATTAAAAAGTTGAATTATGGCAATCATTGAAATTTCAAATTTGCATAAAATATATGAATCTAAAGTTCCGGTAAAAGCAGTAAACGGAATTGATTTAAAAATTGCTGAAGGAGAATTCACAGCTATTGTTGGACCATCCGGTTCGGGAAAAACAACACTCCTCAATATGATTGGAGGATTAGACATGCCCAGCAATGGAAAAATTGTGATAGGAGGAATTAATATTGGGCATTTGAAATCACAACAATTAATCGATTACCGTTTAAACAATATCGGATTCGTTTTTCAGGCTTACAATCTGATTCCTGTCCTGACAGCCCAGGAAAACGTGGCTTTTATCTTAGAACTTCAAGGTGTATCTAAAAAGGAAAGAAACAATATTGCCAGCGAGTTACTTCATAAAGTAGGGATAGGTGATAAATTAAACAGGCGTCCGGGAGATCTTTCAGGAGGGCAACAACAAAGAGTATCTGTTGCAAGGGCTTTGGCTTCAAACCCAAAGTTTATTCTGGCAGATGAACCAACAGCAAACCTGGATTCAAGATCTACCGGAGAATTGCTTGACCTGATGCTTAAAATGAATTTGGAACGTAGTACGACATTCATTTTCTCCACCCACGACCAGAGAGTGATGGAGAAAGCCAGAAGAATTATTACCATTGAAGATGGCAAAATCGCTAGTGATATCTCAAAAAATTAAAAAGTGAGGAAATTAATAGTCATCCTGATTTGTCTTATACAACTACAGGCGTTTGCCCAGTTTAAACAGGAAAGTTATAGTTTAAGCGGATATGTCCAGGCTATGGGATTATTTTGGAATCCCAAAACCCCACTAAACTGGAAAAACATGGGGACGATTTCCAACAGGCTTGATTTTACATGGGATATCACTAATAATCTATCTACAAAAGTCGGAGTAAGAAATATCTACAATTTTGGAGATCTTGTAACAGAAAACCAACCTCATATATCAAACTCTTCAGCTTCTGATATTGGAAAAATGGATTTAACATTTCTCATTCATAATGGAACATCATCTTTTTTATATTCAAATATCGACAGAGCCAATCTAAAATTCAACAAAAATAATCTTGAAATAACAGTTGGGCGTCAACGGATTAATTGGGGATTGAATCTGGTCTGGAATCCCAATGATATTTTTAATGCATTCAATCATTTCGATTTTGATTATGTAGAAAGGCCGGGCTGTGATGCGTTACATGTTCAATACTACACGGGGATGACATCCTCATTGCAGTTTGCGATCAAAATGGATCATTTAAATCAATATACCTATGCGTTAATGTATAAATTCAACAAATGGGACTATGATTTTCAAATGTTTACCGGAGTTTTAGATAGTGAAGATTATGTAATTGGCTTTGGTTGGTCAGGGCAAATCTATGGAGCTGCTTTTATGGGGGAATTTTCATACTTTAAAAAGAAAAATAACCGGATTAAAAGAAAAGATATTTTAGTTGGAAGTGTAAGCATGAATTATACATTCAAAAACAGCTTATTCATTCAGTTATCATATTTGTTTAATAGCAGAGGTACAAATGATAATGCTTCCGACAATCAGTTCTTATTTGGAAGACAAATATCAGTCAAAAATTTTACAAAAGCGATGCATTCAATCTTTGCTCAGGCTTCATATCCAATTACCCCTCTTATAAATGCTGATTTTTCAGTTATTTACAATCCTGGGGACCAATCAAAATATTTCGGGCCCTCCGGTAATTTTTCCCTTTCAGAAAATTTAGATTTAGGGATTATTTGTCAAATTTTTACCGGGAAAAATTCTACTGAATTTGGGGATTATGGAAGTCTGTATTACTTAAAATTAAAATACACATTTTAGCTAATATTTTTCTTGGTTTCCTATCTGATTTTTAGTTATTTTTGCATCGGCTTTAGAGAGCATTGAAATTTAAATTTTTCTAATAAATAATTTTGTTATATGAAATATAAATTTTAATTTTGCAGCCCGAAAATAAGAACGTAAATAAATTAATATGTATTTAACATCTGAGATAAAGAAGAATATTTTCAAAGAGTACGGTAAATCAGAACTCGATAGTGGAACAGTAGAAGGTCAGGTAGCATTGTTTACTTTCAGAATCAAACACCTTACCAACCACCTTAAAACAAATAAAAAAGACCGAGTTACTGAAAGATCTCTAGTTCGTATGGTAGGAAAAAGAAGAAAACTTTTAGATTATCTAAAAGAAAAAGACATTGAAAGATACCGTGCAATTATCAAGACTTTAGGTCTAAGAAAATAAGAAGATATAATCAAGAAACTTTTCAAAGGCAATTACATAAAATTGCCTTTTTTTTTCTTCTTACCTTAGATTAAATTTATAATACCCAAAAATTATGTTAAAAATTGGTATATCCAAATCCTTTCAGCTTAAAGACGGTAGAACCGTAAGCATCGAAACCGGGAAATTAGCTAAACAAGCGGACGGTGCAGTTGTCGTAAAAATGGATGACACGATGCTTCTCGCTACAGTTGTTTCTGCTAAAGAAGCAAGAGAAGATGTAGATTTCATGCCTCTTTCTGTTGAATACAAAGAAAAATATGCAGCTGCCGGAAAATTTCCAGGTGGTTTTTTCAAACGTGAAGCCAGACCTTCAGAATATGAGATTCTAATCGCCCGATTAGTTGACCGTGCTTTACGTCCATTATTCCCCGATGATTATCACGCAGAAACCCAGGTTCTCATAACCCTCATTTCCGGGAATACAGAAACAGCACCGGATGCTTTAGCTGCATTAGCAGCATCATCTGCTTTAGCAGTTTCAGATATTCCTTTCAACGGACCAATATCTGAAGTTAGAGTTGCCCGTATTGATGGAGAATTTGTAATCAACCCTCCTATTTCAGATTTTGAAAAAGCTAATTTAGATATTATCGTTGCAGCAACCATGGATAACATCATGATGGTTGAAGGAGAAATGAAAGAAGTTTCGGAAGCGGTAATGCTTGAAGCAATCAAAATAGCACATGAAGAAATTAAGATTCAATGTCAGGCTCAGTTAGATTTAGCTGCTGAAATTGAAAAAGCAAAAGAAAAACGGGAATATTGTCACGAAAACAATGATGAAGAATTAAAAGCACAAATTACAGAAGCGACTTATGACAAATGTTATAAAGTTGCTGAAATGGGGTGTGCAGACAAGCATAAACGTGCCGAGCTTTTTAGTGAAATAAAACAGGAATTTATCGACACTCTTCCGGAAGAAGAAGCTGAAGAAAAAGCAAGTTTAATCGGTCGTTACTTCCATGATGTTGAAAAAGAAGCTGTTCGTAATTGTGTATTAAATACCAAACAACGTCTGGATGGTCGTCAACTGAATGAAATTCGTCCTATCTGGTGTGAAGTTGATTACTTACCATCAGCTCATGGCTCGGCGATTTTTACACGTGGAGAAACACAATCGCTTGTAACGGTTACGCTAGGTTCCAAAATGGATGAACAAACCATTGATGGAGCTATTATTGAAGGAAAAAGCAATTTCATGTTACATTATAACTTCCCTTCATTCTCTACTGGAGAAGCTCGTCCTGTTCGCAGCACCAGCCGTCGTGAAATTGGTCATGGTAACCTGGCACAACGTGCTTTGAAATTTGTAATTCCTAATGGAACTGAAAATCCATATACAATCAGAGTAGTTTCTGATATTCTTGAATCCAACGGATCTTCTTCTATGGCTTCAGTATGTGGCGGAACCTTAGCACTTATGGATGCAGGAGTTAAAATCCCTAAACCGGTTTCCGGTATTGCAATGGGATTAATCACGGATAAAAATACCCAAAAGTATGCTGTTCTTTCAGACATTTTAGGAGATGAAGATCACCTGGGAGATATGGATTTTAAAGTTACAGGTACTAAAGATGGTATCACTGCTTGTCAGATGGATATCAAAGTGGATGGTTTATCATATGAAGTACTTGAACAGGCACTTGAACAAGCCCGTCAGGGACGCTTACACATTCTTGGAGAAATGGCAAAAACGATTGCCGAACCTAGAGGAGATTATAAAGATCACGTTCCAAGAATTGAAAAGATTCTAATACCTAAAGAATTTATCGGAGCAGTTATTGGGCCCGGAGGAAAAATCATTCAGGAAATTCAGGAAACAACAAACACTACAATTGTCATTGAAGAAATTGACAATATGGGTGTTATTGATATCGTTTCAAACAATAAAGAAGATATCGAATCTGCTAAATACAGAGTAAAACAAATTGTTGCAGTTCCGGAAGTTGGTGAAGTATATATGGGAAAAGTTAAAAATATTGCAGCTTTTGGTGCATTTATTGAAATACTTCCCGGTAAAGATGGATTACTTCACATTTCTGAAATAGATTGGAAACGCACTGATGATGTTGAAAAAGTATTTAAAGTAGGCGATGAAGTAGAAGTAAAACTTATTGGAATTGATAGCAAAACAGGAAAACTAAAATTGTCAAGAAAAGTACTTTTACCAAAACCGGAAAAAAAACAAGGATAATTGTAACCCTGATATCGTTTAATCGTAAAACATCAAGATTTTAAAAATCTACTTGGAAGAAAATGAGGCAGCTTAAAATTACTAAACAAGTTACGAACCGTGAAACCGCTTCGTTAGACAAATACTTACAGGAAATTGGTAAAGTTGAACTAATCACCGCTGAAGAAGAGGTTGCATTGGCACAACGTATTAAGCAGGGAGATAGGATAGCTCTTGAAAAATTAACAAAAGCTAATTTACGTTTTGTTGTATCGGTATCTAAACAATATCAAAATCAAGGACTAAGTTTACCGGATTTAATTAATGAAGGTAATTTAGGTTTGATAAAAGCAGCACAGCGTTTTGATGAAACACGTGGATTTAAATTTATTTCTTATGCAGTATGGTGGATTCGTCAATCTATTCTTCAGGCATTAGCAGAGCAATCACGTATTGTACGTTTACCTTTAAATAAAATTGGAGCGATCAATAAAATCAATAAAGCTTATGCAAAATTGGAACAAGAATACGAACGTGAGCCAAACCACGATGAAATCGCAGACTTACTTGAGTGTTCTGAAGATGAGGTAAAAGAATCTGTAAAGAATTCAGGACGTCATGTATCGATGGATGCTCCATTAGTGCAAGATGAAGATAATAATATGTATGATGTACTTCGCAATGATGAAGGCATTACTCCTGAAACAGAATTATTATATGATTCTTTAAGAAAAGAAATTGATCGTGCAGTTTCTACTTTAACTCCAAGAGAAGCCGATGTGGTCCGCTTATACTTTGGTTTAAATGGTGGGCATCCGATGACTCTGGAAGAAATTGGAGAAAAATTTGATTTAACAAGAGAACGGGTACGTCAGATCAAAGAAAAAGCAATTCGCAGGTTGAAACACACATCTCGTAGTAAAATACTAAAAACCTATTTAGGATAAAATCAAAGGGCTGTCTCAATAAGGCAGCCTTTTTTAATAGACATTCAATAGACATTCAATTGTCATTCAATAGACATTCGATAGATATTCTATGGTTGTTAGATTTTTCAATACGGCTATTGAATGACAATTGAATGACAATTGAATAACAACTGGATAACAATTGAATAACTATCAAACAACTAATAATCACTATCTTCAAAAAAGTCTCTTAATTTATATTATATTTGAAAAATAAGTTTTTATTATGAACCATTTAATAGCACCTTCTTTATTGTCAGCTGATTTTGCAAATCTTGAAAGAGATATCGAAATAATTAACAAAAGTGAAGCTGACTGGTTTCACATTGATGTAATGGATGGGGTTTTTGTTCCTAACATCTCCTTTGGTCAACCTGTTATTAGGCATATTAATAAACATGCAAAAAAACCAATGGATGTTCATTTAATGATTATTGATCCCGATCGTTATTTCAAAGATTTCAAAGAGGCAGGTGCAGATATAATTACTGTTCATTATGAAGCTTGTACACATTTGCACAGATCAATACAGGCAATCAAACTTTTAGATATTAAAGCCGGTGTTGTTTTAAATCCACATACACCCGTAAATGTATTGGAAGACATCATCACTGAACTAGACTTAGTATTACTTATGTCGGTAAACCCTGGTTTTGGCGGACAGAAATTTATCGAAAACACTTATAAAAAAACCAGGGATTTAAAGACACTTATTACTAAAACAGGATCAAAAGCATTAATTGAAATAGATGGAGGAGTAAACTTAGAAAACGCTCCAAAACTTATAGAATCAGGAGCTGATGTTTTGGTTGCCGGTAATACTGTTTTCTCAGCCCCCAATCCAACCCTAATGATTAAATCATTGAAAGGTTTAAGTAAATAATATGAAATATTCAGTTTTTGTAGTATCAGATGGAACAGGGCGAACTGCCCAACAAGCATTAGATGCTGCATTAACTCAATTTTCTAATATTGATACTGATGTGAAAGTCAGGTCAGGTTTAAGAACAGAGGAAGAAGTTGACCAAATATTAAATGAAGTTGTATGTGCTAAAGCATTTATTCTTCATACAATTGTTCAAGACAAAGTTCGTCATTATTTAATCCGGGTAGCACGTCAAAGGAATATTGAGACCATTGACCTGATGGGCCCCCTGTTATCAAGATTAGGCATTCAGTTTGAAAACCATCCCAGCCAAAAACCTGGTTTATTTCATAATCAAAAAAAGGAATACTTTAAACGAATTGATTCCATGCAATTTGCTTTTGCTCATGACGACGGATTAAGATCTCATGAACTTGACAAAGCAGAAATTATTTTGATAGGTGTTAGCAGAACTTTTAAAACTCCCCTAAGTATTTATTTTGCATATAAAGGATGGTTTGTTGCAAATATTCCCATTGTACCTGGTATAGAACCTCCTCAAACACTTTTCAAAGTAAACCCACAAAAAGTATTTTGCCTAACCAATACTGCCCGCAGATTAAGCACCTTAAGATCAGTACGGGAAGAACACCTGGGAAAACTTACGGGAAACTATGCATCGCTTCCTCATGTTCGTAAAGAACTATTATACGCAGATTCCATTTACAATCGTCAATCCTTATGGCCCATAATCAAAGTAAGTGGAAAATCAATAGAAGAAATTGCTTCGGAAATTCTTTCTATAAGGGCAACTTATTCTTCGGTTTAGAGGTAAATGCTATTAATTTCCCGCCCTAAAATCTGAATAATGGGCTAAGTAATATACCTAAATAAATACAAAAAATATTTTTGTATCTTTTTTGAGAATAAAAATTAACTCTTCAGTTCAATTTTGATAAATAAATTATTAAGAAACAAACGACCCTTTCTTATGAGCGATAAAATGGCAAAACCTGATAAAGATTTACTTAAAATCATTGAGGACAGTCACGAAAAATACCGCTTTATAGCTGAGAATTCCTTAGATTATATTTGGATCTTGGATAAAGATGGAAATCATGTTTATATCAGTCCTTCAATAAAACAATTAAGAGGGTTCACTCCTGAAGAAGGTTTAAAAGAAAAAGTTGAGGATTCGATGACCAAGGAATCATTTGAGAAGCTTCAAATTGCAATAAAGAAAAGTGAAGAGCAGCAAAAACTGGGAGTTAAAGAATACACTAACACATTAGAGATCCAACATACATGTAAAGACGGATCTTTAGTTTGGGTGGAATCTATTTTAAAAGGAATTTATAATAAAGAAGGAAAAACAATTGGAATTTTAGGAATATCCAGAAATATAGATGAAAGAAAAAAAGCAGAACTAGCTCTTAAAGAAAATGAAAGTAAATTCTCCACCTTGCTTTCAAACCTTCCTGGTATGGCATATATTTGTTTAAACGACCCAAACTGTACCATGAAATTTATCAGTAAAGGTTGTTTTGACTTAACAGAATACCTTCCTTCCGATTTTATTGACAATAAAAATTTAACTTTCAAAAGCATTATTCATGCTGATGATCAGGAACATATAACCAAAACCATTCAGAAAACAAATATTAATCAAAAATCATACACTCTTCAGTATAGAATTATTACCAAATCAAAAAAAATAAAATGGGTTTGGGAACAGGGGGTAGCCATTTTTAATAAAGATGGTAAAATAGAAATATTAGAAGGAATGATCATTGACATCTCAAAACAGAAAGAGATTGAGAGAAGCTTGAAAGAAAGTGAAGAAAAGTACAGAAAGCTTATTGAAAACAGTCTACAAGGCCTTTATATTCTTAAAGACAGCAAAATTCATTTCTGCAACAAAAAAATGGCAAATATTTTTGGATATAATAGTGCAGAAGAAATAAATGGCCTTAATATTATAGAGTTAGTCCATGAAAGCTCTCTGGAAACTGTTTTATATAACATTAAAAAAAGAATAGACGAAAAACAAAAAATTACTCATTATAACTTTTTGGCTAAAAAGAAAAATGGGGAAATTATTGAAATCGAAACCTTAGGTAGTATAATACTCTTAGACGGCGAACCAGCTATTCAGGGAGTTCTTAAAGATGTTACACAACAGAAAGCCGCAGAAGAAAGATTACGAAAATTAAGTCAGGCAGTGGAGCAAAGCCCAACTTCTATAGTAATTACGGATTTAAAAGGAATCATTGAATATGTTAACCCATATTTCATTGATTTAACAGAATATACTGCTGAAGAAGCTATAGGTAAAAGCACCAATATATTGAAATCAAACCACACTCCAAACGAAGTTTACAAAGATTTATGGACTACGATAACCTCAGGAAAAGAGTGGGTTGGTGAAATACTAAACCGTAAAAAGAGTGGAGAATTATATTGGGAATCAGTCAAAATAGCACCTATTAAAGACAGTAATGGAATCATTACTCACTTTGTTGGAATTAAAGATGATATTACAGAACAAAAAAGAATTCAAAATGAATTAATTTTGACTAAAGAAAAGGCCATAGAATCCGATAATTTGAAAACTTCATTCCTGGCAAATATGTCGCATGAGATCAGAACTCCAATGAATGCAATAATGGGGTTTTCCAGTTTATTATCTGACGATTCACTCACATTCGAAGAAAGAAACGAATTCATTCAATTAATTAACAGTAATAGTAATACATTGTTGAACCTGATAGATGACATCATCGATATTGCCAAAATTGAAGCAGGACAGCTTAATGTAACGAATAAAGATTTTGATATCAATGAATTGCTGAGTGAAATTAATACTATTTATCAGGAAATAAATACAAAGCAAAATGAAGATAGTATTAAACTAATTTGGGATAAAAATGAAACCGATAATATTTCTGTAATAAGTACTGATCCTCATCGCTTAAAACAGGTTTTATCTAATTTAATTGAAAATGCTATAAAATACACCCAGGAAGGGGAAATTCATTTCGGATATAAAGTATTGAAAAACATAAATATTGGAGAAAAAACAAAGAAGTTGCAATTTTATGTCAGAGATACAGGGATCGGAATTCCCCAAAACAAACTGAATGTCGTTTTCGACAGATTCAGACAAGCTGATGACTCTCATACCAGAATATTTGGAGGAACAGGGCTGGGACTCGCAATTTCGAAAAACATTGCTCAGTTACTTGGCGGTGATATCAATGTTGTTTCTATGGAAAACAAAGGTTCTGTTTTCTATTTTACGATTCCAATCATAGACAAAAGCAACAAACTTCGAAAAGGGAAAAGACCTAAAATCAATTATAATGAAATTAACTGGTCAGATAAAACAGTATTAATTGCAGAAGATGTTGAGTCAAACTTTTATTTATTGGAAACTTTACTCAAAAGAACCAAAATTAATATTATCTGGTCAAATAATGGAGAAAAAGCCGTTAAAGAATTTCAGCAAAATAAAAATATAGATTTAATTTTAATGGACATGCAAATGCCTATAATGAATGGTTTTGAAGCTACAAAAATCATTAAGGAAATGAATAAAGATCTTCCTATTTTAGCTGTTACAGCCTTTGCTTTAGCAGGAGATAAAGAAAAGATTATTGCTTCAGGATGTAATGATTACATATCCAAACCAATAAAATCAGATGAACTAATTTTCAAAATCAACAAATTCATATAAAAGGATAATTATGATTCATTAAGGAGGAAGCACTATGGACAAAGCTCTGAGAATTCTATTGCTTGAAGATGTGATTTATGATTATGAATTAATTAAACAAGAGCTGGATAATTCCGACATTAATTACACATCTAAGTTAGTCTCCGATGAAAAAAACTTCTTAAAAGAAATAAAGGATTTTCAGCCCGATATCATCCTATCTGACTATAGCCTTCCTCAATATGATGGGATGTCTGCATTAATGCATACTTTAAAAGTTGCACCGGAAATTCCGTTTATCATAGTAACCGGATCAATAAATGAAGAAATTGCCGTTGATTGCATTAAAGCCGGAGCAACCGATTACGTTACTAAAGAGCATTTACCACGGCTAATTCATGCAATCAAAGGAGCTATAAAGCAATCTGAATCAGCCAGGGAAAGAAAAAGAGCTGAAGATACTAAAGAAGTTCTAATGAAAATTTCTGAATTATCAGAAACTTCAGAAAGTTTAGAAGTTCTTTCAAAAATTATTCATAAAGAACTTGGTAGAATTATAGATAACAGAAACTTTTATATTGCGATTTACAATCCTGAAAAGGAAGTTTATAATTTTGTTTTTATAAAAGATAAATCTTCCAATTACAACCCTGAAGATGAATATGACTTGACTCATTCTTTAACAGATTTCGTAAGGAAAAGCAATGTAGCTATCAGGGTCAATGAAAAAATTGAAAGCGAGCTAAAAAAGGAATATACCATCAAACGATTCGGGCTTCCGGCAAAAGTTTGGGCCGGAGCACCTTTAATTGATTCTACTACCAACACAACAATTGGGGTAGTCTCTATTCAAAATTTTGAAGATGAGAATGCTATTTCAGATAAAGATGTAGAACTATTGGAATTTGTTGCAAGAAATATTGGAACACTTATTGCCAGAAAAAAAGCTGCAATTTCCATTACTGAAAGTGAAGAACAGTTCAGAAGCCTGGCTCAAACTGCCAGTGATGCGATTATCATCATTAATGATGAAGGACAAATCATATTCTGGAATGAAGCAGCTACTAACATCTTTCAATACAAGAAAAGCGAAGCCGTTGGAAAATACCTGCATGATGTAATTACTCCGTCTCAATACCATGAACTTATCTATAATGGGCTTCTCGATTTTAAGCAAACAGGAGAAGGTAGTATTTTTGGAAAAACTCATGAATTAATTGGGAAAAGAAAAGATGGTTCTGTTTTTCCGGTTGAATTAGCAGTTTCGAAATTTAAAAGAGGGGGCCGTTGGCATGCTACTGGTTTTATCAGAGATATAACCAAACGAAAAGAGGCTGAATTTGAACTCAAAAAAGCACTGGAAAAAGCAGAAGAATCAGACAGACTGAAAACCGCATTCCTGGCAAATATGTCGCATGAAATCAGAACTCCTATGAATGCCATTCTTGGTTTTTCTGAGTTATTAACAATGCCTGACATTACAGGTAAAGAAAGCGAAGAGTTTGTAAAGCTTATACAGGGGAACAGCAATTCTTTATTAAACCTTATTAACGATATTATTGATATTGCAAAAATTGAAGCAGAACAATTAAAAATATATAAAAGTGATTTTTCTCTGAACAAACTTATTGATGATTTATATCACATACATAAAGAGAAAAAGAAAGAAGAGATCAAATCATATGTTTCGATCAATAAAAATATTCCTGATAATACTGATGACCTTATTATTGTTTCAGATATTAACAGAATTAATCAGGTACTTACCAATTTATTAAACAATGCTGTAAAGTATACGCATGAAGGAATTATAGATTTTGGCTATGAATTAAAAAAATTGGGAGGAACTCCAATCATTGAGTTTTTCGTAAAAGATACCGGTATAGGTATTCCTACTGATAAATTAGAAATTATCTTTGAAAGGTTCAGACAAGGTGATGATTCGTATACAAAAGAATATGGAGGAACCGGGCTTGGGCTGGCAATATCTAAAAACATTGCTAATTTATTAGATGGGGATATAAAAGTTGAATCTGAGGAAGGTAAGGGCTCTTCTTTCTATTTCTATATTCCTCTGGAAAAATCGAAATTGGAAATAAAAAGACAGACAGATTATCTTCCTAAAAAAGATGTTGACATTATAGATTTATCTGGTAAAACGATACTTATTGCTGAAGATGTAGAATCCAACTATCAATTATTAGAATCATATTTATTGAAGACCAAAGCAAATATTATTTGGGTTGAAAATGGAAAAGAAGCTATTGAGACTTGTAATAAAGACATAAAAATCGACCTGATTTTAATGGATATGCAAATG
This sequence comes from Bacteroidales bacterium, assembly GCA_028280405.1. GTDB lineage: Bacteria > Bacteroidota > Bacteroidia > Bacteroidales. Next base: position 99,797 of record JANQLW010000012.1, on the reverse strand, counting down.
CCAGTTCTAAATGGATATGAAGCCACTAAAAGAATAAAAGAGCAATATCCGGAAATACCTATCATTGCAGAAACAGCTTTTGCTTTGGCCGGCGATCGGGAAAAAATCCTCATGGCTGGCTGTAGTGATTATATATCAAAGCCGATCAGAGCTAATAAGCTTTATAAAAAACTGGAAAAGTATATATAAAAATATTCTATTTTAGCAAGCACTCACATTAGGATTTTGTTAAATTTGCTGTTCCTGTTAAAAGAATATACTCATGAATAAAGAATTATTAAGCCTTAAGCCACATAGAATCTGGCATTATTTTGTAGAAATACTTGATATCCCAAGACCTTCCAATAAAGAAGAAAAAATTATAGAATATCTGCTAAAATTTGGTAAATCCCAAAATCTTGAAACATTAAAAGATGAAGCAGGAAATGTATTAATAAGAAAACCTGCCACCAAAGGAAAAGAAAATGTTCCCTCCATTGTATTGCAAAGCCATATTGATATGGTTTGTGAGAAAAACAATGATAAAGTCCATGATTTTGAGAATGATCCTATTGAAGCTTATATTGATGGTGATTGGGTAAAAGCAAATGGAACAACTCTTGGAGCTGATGATGGCATTGGCGTAGCCTCACAATTAGCAGTCTTAGAAGCCAATGATATTGCTCATGGCCCCATTGAATGCTTATTCACCGTAAATGAAGAACAGGGTTTGACAGGAGCTTTTGAATTAAAGCCTGACTTTTTAAAAAGCAGAATCCTTCTTAACCTTGATTCAGAAGATGAAGGCCAGTTATTTATAGGATGTGCAGGAGGGATGGATACCAGCATTGAACTTCCATTTGAACTGACTCCTACTCCATCAAACTCTAAAGCTTATAAAATTGATGTCAAAGGTTTATTAGGAGGGCATTCAGGAGATGAAATTCATAAAAGATTAGGGAATGCAAATAAAATATTAAATCGGTTCTTATGGGAATCTGCTAAACGTTTTGATTTAGGCTTAGCCTATTTTGAAGGCGGCAATTTACGCAATGCTATTGCCAGAGAAGGACATGCAATTATTTGTATTCCGGAACGACATAAAGATGATTTCGAAGAATCTGTAGACCTTTTCAGAGAGCATATAAAAACTCATTTCAAGTTAACTGACTCAAAAGTAACTTTCTTATTAGATACTACAGATCTGCCTGAAAAAGTATTAACCAAAGATTCGAGAGACAAATTCCTGAATGCTGTCTATGCTTGTCCGCATGGAGTAATTGCATTTTCAGCAGAGATTCCGGATTTTGTAGAAACTTCCACTAATCTGGCTGCAATCAGAACTATGAATGAATACTTTAAAATTACAACCAGCCAAAGAAGTTCTGTAGAAAATCAAAAATGGAATGCAGCTAATATGGTAAATAGTGTATTTTCTTTGGCAGGAGCCAGAGTTAAACATTCAGGTTCATATCCGGGCTGGCAACCTAATCCTGATTCAAAAATTGTAGCTAGAACAGTTGAATCGTATAAAAAGCTATTTAATACGGAACCGGAAGTATTAGCTATACACGCCGGACTTGAATGCGGATTGATTGGTGATAAATATGAAGGTATGGATATGATTTCATTTGGACCTACCATTAAAGGAGCACATTCACCCGATGAAAGACTTCATATTGAAAGTACACAAAAATACTGGGATTTATTAATTCATGTTCTGGAAGGAATTAATTAAGTACATTCTACACTAATCCAATTAAACGATTGGATTAGTGTAGAAACATTTTACTATTCATTTTTTAATTAAATCCCAACTTCTATCCCTACTCTATAAAATGGATTTTCATATGGAGATTTGTTCCCTTCATTCAAATTAAAAAGAAGCATGAAATTCATATAAACATTCGGAGCTATCCATTGTCTATAGCCTCCACCCAACAAATAATTCCAGACCTGTATCCGGTTATTATTACTCCCTTCATAATTCAGATATTCATATTCAAATTGAACATAGATGTTCTCTATCAAGTCTAAAGTTGTAAACAACCTTCCTCCATAAATGCTGGTTGAATAATCAATCCCTCCGTTATCCCGGCTGTACCACTGATAACTCAACCCCATGCCTATTGATACATTAGGCATTACCTTAAAACCAATCAATGGGGATATGTCAAATACAGATTCTGAACCGAATTGAAATCCCAAGTGGCCTCCGAAAAATACCCGGTTTTCAGGTGCATTATAAGAAGTATAATACTGTGATTTTCCGCTATCCGGAAATATAAAAAGAATGGCTACAAAGACAAAAAGTACTTTCCAATTATGATTTAATGCTTTCATTTTATAAATTTCAATATAATAAAAATACAATATTAATGAATTCAATGCGTATACTTTAGAAGATTCGCTATATTTGAATTAATGATGAATACAAACAGAATCCATAATTACTTACCCATTTACCTCTTATTGGCCTTTTTAATACTACTTTCATGCCATAAAGAAAAAAAGTATTCAATAGAGCCCAATATCAAACTAAAATTTTCCAATGATACCATTCTGTTTGATACTGTTCTTACAACTATTGGGTCAATAACAAAAACATTAAAAGTATATAATCCTGCAAATGAACACATAAACATTTCAAATATAAATCTCAAAGGCGGTAATCATTCACAATACAGAGTTAATATAGATGGGCTTGCAACAGCTAATGCCATAAATGTAGAGCTTGCACCAAGAGATAGCCTGCATATATTCATAAAAGTATTGATAAACCCAACAGATGAAAATACACCATTTATTGTTGAAGATATTTTAGACTTTAATGTAAATGGAAATAAGCAGGAAGTCAAAATAATTGCCTGGGGACAAAATGCCAATTATATAATCGGTAATATTGAAAGAAATGGATTGCTTTACAAAACCATAGTTCAAAAAAACGAAAATATAGACTGGATAGCTGATCGCCCCTATGTAATATACGGAATGGCCTATATTGATTCAAACGCAGTACTGAACATTCCTGCTGACTGTAAAATATATTTCCATAACCAATCCGGTATTCACATGGCTCCAACAGCTCAATTAAATATTAATGGCGAATTAGGGAAAGAAGTAATCTTCAGAGGAGATCGATTTGATGAGCAATACCGGAATATGTCAGGATATTGGAAAGGGATTCTAATAGAAGAATCGCTTAATCCTATAAATATTAATTATGCTAAAATTGAAAATGCAGAATATGGAATAAGGGCAAACGGAAAGTTATATTACAATGGTACACTATCCATAAATAATACCATCATTAGAAATATGACAAAATCGGCATTGGAAATTAATAATTACAATACAGAAGCCTCTAACCTACTTATTGTTAATAGTGGTGAAAGACTTTTAAAAATTCAGGGTGGCGGCATTCACAACTTTACGCATTGTAGTTTCGTAAATTATTGGAATCGATCATTTCGGTTGGATGAATCATTTTTTTTAAGTTCAAGCTATTCAGACAATGATGGAGGAACAACGATACACTCTCTCGCTATTAATTTTGCGAATTGTATTTTGGATGGAGACGAAACTGAAGAGCTATCTTATGACTATAATCATAGTGTCAGCAACAACATTAGCTTTTTAAATTGTACTTTAAAAACACAAACTCAGACCAATGAAGTATCATTCATTAATTGCATAATGAATCCAACTGATCTTTTTGTCAATATAGAAGAAAATAATTTCAGTCCTTTAGAAGGCTCTGCTCTTATAAATAATGGCAATCCTGATAAATCCATCCTTTTTCCTAAAGATTTATTAGGAAATAAACGCCTGCCTCTTCCCGATATTGGAGCATTGGAATTTATTCCTTTAAATCAAAAATAATATGGTTAAATATATTCATACCAATATCGTTGCAAAAGATTGGAGAAAATTAGCAGAATTTTATATCAATGTATTCAATTGCAAGCCCTTACTTCCGGAAAGAGATTTATCCGGAGAAAAAATTGAGTTAGCCACCGGAATTAAAAACGCAAGCTTAAAAGGAATTCATTTGTTACTACCCGGATATAATGAAGAAGAACCAACACTTGAAATATTCGAATATAATAAACCTGAAAAATCGTCAAAACAGATAAATTCAAATGGATTTGCTCATATCGCTTTTTTAGTTAATGATATGGATCATTACTTAAATAAGCTTACCCAAAATGGCGGCCAGCAAATTGGAGAAGTTACAAAGTTGGATATAAAAAATGTAGGTCAGTTATCATTTGTTTACTGCAAAGACCCTGAAGGGAATTTTGTAGAAATTCAAACCAACCCCTTAACATTTTCTAAATAATTTGTTAATGATTTCTTAACATAAATGTAACATCCGATAATAATTCGTAGTATCTTGCAGCCGAATTTTAATTATAAACCAACAACTATTTTTAATGGACTCAATTTACATTGCGTTGGTCGGATTATTGTTTCTATTAGCAATCTCTGACCTGATTGTAGGAGTTAGCAATGATGCAGTTAACTTCTTAAACTCAGCCATTGGATCCAAAGCAGCCCCATTTCGTGTTATCATGATTGTAGCTGCTTTAGGTATTTTAGTAGGAGCCACTTTTTCAAGTGGAATGATGGAAGTTGCAAGAAAAGGGATTTTCCATCCGCAAGAATTTTTCTTCTCTGAAATTTTATTCATCTTTTTGGCCGTAATGATCACTGATGTGATATTATTAGATATGTTTAACACTTTTGGCCTACCAACATCCACTACAGTTTCTATTGTATTTGAATTACTGGGAGCAGCTGTTGCAATTGCTATTTTAAAAATAGCCGGATCAAATGATGGAAGGGAACTAGGTGAATTTATTAATTCGGCGAAAGCTTTGGCAATCATTTCAGGGATCCTGCTTTCGGTGGTTGTCGCATTCACCGTCGGTGCTATCGTTCAATACATAACACGTATTCTCTTTTCATTCAAATATGAAAAGAGATTAAAATATTTTGGAGCAATCTGGGGTGGGATAGCCATTACTGCTATTACTTACTTCATTTTAATTAAAGGTGCAAAAGGGGCTTCTTTCATGACTTCAGACACGAAGAACTTTATTAAAGACAACTCAATCATAATAATTATTGGAAGTTTTGTTGTATGGACTTTTATTTTACAAATCCTGAATTGGCTTGTAAAAATCAATATCCTTAAATTAATTGTAATTATAGGTACTTTTGCTCTTGCAATGGCTTTTGCAGGAAACGACCTTGTAAACTTTATCGGTGTACCTTTAGCAGGTTTGGAATCTTTTAAAGCATTTCAGGCTAATCCGGGTGCAGATCCTAATTTATTCCTGATGACTTCTTTACAAGGAAAAGTCAGCACACCGACATTGTATTTGTTCATTGCAGGATTTGTAATGGTTTTAACGCTATGGTTAAATAAAAAAGCCAGAACTGTTATTAAAACCGAAATTAACTTAAGCCGTCAGGATGAAGGAAGTGAAAGATTTGGCTCTTCAATGGTATCAAGGTCATTAGTAAGAGGTTCATTAAATTTTGGAAAAGCTTTAGGATTTATTGTACCACAAAATGTCAAAAACGGAATTGCAAAACAATTTGACAAATCGGATATAAAAGTTGACAAATCACCGGATGCACCAGCTTTTGATATGATCAGAGCCTCTGTAAACTTAACCGTTGCCAGTATTCTCATTGCATTTGCAACATCTTTGAAACTTCCTCTTTCAACAACTTATGTTACTTTTATGGTAGCAATGGGTACCTCATTATCTGATAAAGCATGGGGAAGAGAAAGTGCCGTTTACAGGATTACCGGTGTATTAAGTGTAATTGGCGGATGGTTCTTTACAGCCTTCTCTGCATTTACAGTAGCTTTCTTATTGGCAATGCTATTCTATTGGGGAGGTTTTATTGCAATTGGAATTATGGCCATTATTGCTTTACTTGTTATTAGAAGAACACATACTATTCATAAAAAACGTGAAGATGAAAAAGTAGATTCAACAGAAGATTTAACGGATGTTGACGAATCGAATATTCTGCATAAATGTAATGTCAAAGTAACTTCATTTATTTCTAAATTAAATATTTATTATAAAGAAATCATTGAAGGAATCACTAGTGAAAACTTAAAACAACTTAAGAAAGTAAATAAAAATATTCATGAGTTAAACAAGGATGCCAAGAAAATGAAAGATAAACTTGGAGATACAATTGGTAAGCTTCAGGAAGATTCAATTGAAACAGGCCATTTTTATGTTCAGGTAATTGATTACTTAAGAGAAACAGCTCACAATATTTCATTCCTTGCCAACCCGTGTTATGTTCATGTCGACAATAATCATAAAGGATTGATAGAGATTCAGGTTGAAGAGTTAAAGGAACTCCAATTATCTGTTCATGATCTATTAAATGGAATTAATGATGCTATTTCAAATAGTGATTTTACAAGCATAGAAGAACTAATTAGCAAACAACAGCAAATACTTGACCTGCTTAAAATAATTAAGAAAAAACAAATCAAACGAATTAAACATGTGGAAGTTGGAACGAAAAATAGTTTATTATACCTAACCATAATGAATGAATCCAAAAACCTCATTTTAAATTCAGTAAATTTATTGAAGTCACAAAGAGATTTCGCAGTGTTTGATGAAGAAAACAAGAAAAATTAAGCACATAATAAGTGGAGGGCAAAGCGGAGTTGACCGTTCTGCCCTTGACTTTTCTATAAAGCACAATATTCCCCATTCTGGTTATTGCCCAAATGGAAGATGGGCTGAGGATGGAATAATTGCCCCCAAATATAATCTTACAGAAACTGATAGTAAAGATCCTCAGGTTCGAACCAAACTTAATGTAGAAAATGCTGCCGGCACTTTAATTATCTATCAAAAAATTGATAAAGGAACCCGGCAAACTTTAGCTTTTTGTTCACAATTCGAAAAGCCATATTTTATTATAGAAGTCAATAAAGGATATTCCGGAACAGAATTTCAACACTGGCTGGCATTAAACAATATTGAAACTTTAAACATTGCCGGTCCAAGAGAAAGCAATGATCCCGGTATATATCAAAAATCTTATAAGATATTAACAGATATATTATTACGCTAAACTTGCAGTTAAGAAACGATCTTTCCCTTTGAAATCTTTTTTTACCTCAATCTGCTGGTAATCCATCGCTTTCATCATTCCAATCATATCTTCACCAAATGCCTCATTAATTTCAAAATAGATCTTTCCCGGACGATTTAGTTTCTGTAAACCTATTTCTGCGATTACTCTATAAAAAATCAATGGATCATCATCAGTAACAAATAAAGCCAGTTCCGGTTCGTAGTTTATAACATTACGATCCATCATCACTTTTTCAGAACTTCTGACATAAGGAGGATTGCTAACGATTATGTCAACCTTAGGGATAAGGCCTTTGTCCTTTTTTGATAAAACATTAATCTTGTAAAAATTAATATCAAGTTTATATTTTACTGAGTTCTTTTGAGCAATTTTTAGGGCAGCTTCCGAAACATCTATGGCATAAATATCTATTTGAGGGTTATTCTTTTTTAAAGAAACAGAGATACATCCACTACCGGTTCCAATATCTAAAATACTTTTTAACTTTCTATTTAACTTAAGATCTTTATTAATTAAAAAGATCAATTCTTCCGTTTCAGGACGTGGAATCAATACCCCCTCACCTACTTCCAACTCCAGGTCGCAAAACTGCGTGGTTCCGGTAATATATTGTACAGGTTTTTTATGAATTAGATCTTTTACTCCAAAATGCACTTTCAAAAGTTCTGATTCGCTCAATCTAATATCAGGTTCTTTAACCAGGTCAATTTTGGAATATCCCAAATAATGCTGAATTAAAATCCATAACAAAGAATCAGCTTCTTTCTCTTCGTACTCGGCAAATATCAGCTTATCCCTGTAATGCTTTATAATATCAGTTAATTTATTTGTGGGCACTTTCATATTTCAAACTTTTTGCAAAAATACTAGTTTAAATGAATCAGTTGATCCGGGAGAAATAAATTTAAACAACTCAAATTCTTTTTAAATTTACAGAACCATATTTTGAACATCTATGATTTATATAGCTTTAGTCATCCTGATTTCCTCTTCAATATTTATAACTTTTAAGTTATTTAAGAAATATAATATAGATAATTTCCAGGCAATCACGATTAATTATGCTGTTGCATCTGTTTTTGGATTATTAATTTGTGGGGCCAATATTCAAATAAGCACAATCACTACGAATAGCTGGTTCCCATTTGCATTACTTATCGGATTTATATTCATCCTTACTTTCGTATTATTTGCATTATCTTCCCAAAAGGCAGGGGTCGCAATTACGGCTGTATTCAGCAAAGTATCCGTAATTATTCCTGTAATTGCCGGAATATTGTTGTATTCAGAATCATTAAATATTTATAAGATTTTAGGAGTTATTGCGACGCTCGTAGCCTTTATATTAATTTTTTATAAAAAAGAAAAAAGCAAACTCAACCTGGCACTAATCTTCCTTCCTTTATTGATATTTTTAGGTAATGGAATTATAGATACACTCTTAAAATATATAGAGTATCATCATATTAATGGAGATTATAACGAATTCCTGACTTTTATTTTCCTGACAGCATTTGTTTGTGGCGTCTTTATTTCAATAGGGAGGTACATACTTAACAGAAAGCGTATAGCGTTGAGAAACCTTATAGGAGGGATTGTTTTGGGCTTACTAAATTATAGTACCACTTACTTTATGCTTATCGCAATGAGTCTTTATCAAAGCAATGTTGTTTTTCCTGTTCAAAATGTAGGTATTGTTGCTACTTCAGCATTAGCTGGTTTTATTTTTTTCAAAGAAAAGCTATCCTTAATAAACTGGTTAGGAATTTTTTTAGCCATTATGGCAATTTTAATGATCGCTTTTGCTTAATTTGAAGGAATCTATTTCTTACATTTGCTTGCAAATATTATTTTTAAATGCTTTTCGACGATTCATATAAAACCATCACTATTCCTTCTGACGGACTGTTTAAAGACAGAGGCAGTAAATTCATTGCCAGGGCTTACCCTGTTCAAACAGAAGATGAAGTTAAAGAAAAGCTGGCTTTACTACGTAAGGAGTTTTATGATGCAAGACATCATTGTTATGCTTACCAGTTAGGCTTTGATAAATCGGCATATAGAATTAATGATGATGGAGAACCATCAGGCACTGCAGGGCGACCAATTTTTGGACAAATACAATCATTCGATCTTACAAATATTTTAATTGTTGTAATAAGATATTTTGGAGGAACTAAATTAGGAGTTAGTGGTTTAATTAATGCATACAAATCAGCTACACAAGATGCCTTAAATTCGGCCAATATAATTTCAAAAACCGTAAATGAAATTTATGAGGTTTGTTTTCAGTACCCCCACATGAATGAGGTCATGAAAATTTTGAAAGATCATGGCTTATCTCCTATGCAACAAAACTTTGAACTGGAATGCAGTTTAAAATTCTCAATTAGAAAAAATGATGCGAATATTTTATATAAAAAATTTTCTAAAATATACGGATTACAAATAAGCTATATCAGAACTGAATAATCTCTTAAATATTAAGCATTACAGAAGATATCACAGTTTACAAGCTTACTTTCTCATATACAACAAAAAAAGATAAAAATCAAGTCAAAATATGTTTTTTTTTAAACTTTTTTAATCACATATTTGTTAATTAAATGTATGGTTTCCCAAATAGGTGAAATTCAATAACTACTCATTTTTTTCACTTCAGCCTAGCTGCAAGACTGGAATTTTTAAAACATATTATAATTTAACACAAAGCTTTAACTAATTAATGCTAATGAAAAAGAATCATGTTGAAGTATGGGATAGTTGTCTGAAAATAATCAAAGACAATATACATTACCAAAGCTTCAAAACCTGGTTTGAGCCAATTATACCTTTGAAGATCGAAAACAGTGTACTTACGATTCAAGTACCAAGTCAATTTTTTTACGAATGGCTTGAAGAACATTATATCGGTCTTTTGAAAAAAACCATCACCAAAGAACTTGGCCCGGAAGGAAGATTGGAATATAGCATTATTATGGACAATACAGCAAATTCAAAAACGCCTTACTCAATTAAGGTACCCACATCAAACAAAAAGGATACTAAAAATCCGATGGTTAATATGCCTATCGATTTAAATACAGATAAATCCAGAGATATACCTAATCCGTTTGTAATTCCTGGATTAAAAAAAATAAAAGTACAATCTCAATTAGTCGACACTTATTCATTTGATAATTTTGTAGAAGGCGATTGTAATAGATTAGCAAGATCTGCAGGTTATGCTGTTGCAGAGAACCCGGGAAAAACATCATTCAATCCATTATACATATATAGTAATGTAGGTTTAGGAAAAACCCACCTTGCCCACGCAATTGGGCTACAGGTAAAACAAAATTATCCAAACCACACTGTTTTATATGTTACAACTGAACAATTTATTGCACAATACATTGAGTCTGTAAGAAATAACAATCAAAATGACTTTGTACATTTTTATCAAATGATAGATGTTTTGATCGTTGATGATATTCAGTTTTTAGCGGGAAAAGAAAAAACACAGGATGTATTCTTTAGCATCTTTAATTTCTTACATCAAAAAAGCAAACAAATCATTATTACTTCAGACAAACCACCCGTTGAAATGAAAGGCCTTGAACCAAGGTTACTTTCAAGGTTCAAATGGGGTTTAGCTGCAGATTTACAGATGCCTGACCTGGAAACCAGAATTGCAATTTTACAGAAACGAATTTATAATGACGGCATCGACATTCCATATGAAGTACTGGAATATCTGGCTTACAGCATTACTAACAATGTAAGAGAACTGGAAGGCGCTTTGATCTCAATCATGGCTCAGTCATCCTTAAACAAAAAAGCAATTACCCTTGATCTTGCAAGATCAATGATCGACAAATTTGTTAAAAGCACAACCCGTGAAATCTCTATAGATTATATTCAAAAGGTTGTTTGTGACTACTTTAATTTACCTGTTGATATTATCAACTCAAAAACAAGAAAAAGAGAAATTGTTCAAGCACGTCAACTAGCGATGTATTTCTCTAAGAAACACACTAAATCCTCTTTGGCTACGATAGGATTGCATTGTGGGAATAAAGATCATGCAACAGTATTGCATGCATGCCGAACAATAAATAACCTAGTTGAAACTGACAAGCAATTCCGTATTTATGTAGAGGAACTGGACAAGAAGATTAAGATTTAAAGCACAGGTTTTACTTGTAATTTTCAACTTTTTTATATAACTTTAATAGAACCTGATCAATAGTGAAACCAACTCACTAGATGGTGTTTAATCTAAATCTAGAAGTATGAAAATTTTATTTGTTTGCCTGGGGAATATTTGCAGATCACCATTAGCCGAAGGAATTTTAAAACAAAAACTCAAAGAAAAAAATCTGATCGCGGAAGTAGAATCAGCAGGATTTGAGTCTTATCACATTAATGAGCCTCCTGATCCACGTGCTATAAATCAAGCTGAAAAGCATGGAATTGATATTAGCAAAAATAAATGTTGTCTGTTTACTACTGAAGATTTTGACAGATTTGACGTTATCTATGTAATGGATTCTTCAAATTACAGAGATGTTCAGTATTTTTCAAGACACGATGAAGATATGGAGAAGGTAAAATATTTATTAAGCGTAATCGACGGCAAAAACAAAGCCGTACCAGACCCATATTACGGTGGCGAAAGTGGATTTGAAAATGTATTCGATTTAATCAACGAAGCATGTGATAAAATTATTGACCTGATAAAATCTAAAAAAGAAACTAAAATTGAACTCTGAATCTGCAAGCATTCCTACTAAAGAAGATATTTTAAAAGCTGCCGACCGTATCAGAGGCCTGATACACAGAACGCCATTAATGACCTCTGAAATCATAAACTCACAACTGGAATGTGAAATATTTTTTAAATGTGAGAACTTTCAAAAAGCCGGAGCTTTTAAATCCCGAGGAGCAACTTATGCGATTACATCTTTAAGCAAAGACAAAATATCTTATGGAGTATGCACACATTCATCCGGGAATCACGCACAAGCTTTAGCCAGAGCTGCAAACCTACTTGGTATTAAAGCTTATATTGTAATGCCGAAAAATGCTCCTTCTGTTAAAATTGCTGCTGTTAAACAATACAATGGAGAAGTCACTTTTTGCGAACCCACACTTGAAGCTAGAGAAAGCACTTTAAAAAAGGTCATAGAAAAAACGGGAGCAGTAGAAATCCACTCTTATAATAATTACAATATTATATGTGGACAAGCAACTGCTGCTAAAGAAGTTTTTGAAGATATAGATAACCTGGATATTATAATGGCCCCCGTAGGAGGCGGAGGATTATTGAGTGGAACTGCACTTTCAACTAAATATTTTTCTCCCAACACAAAAGTTATAGCAGCAGAACCTGAAAATGCAAATGATGCATTCCGCTCATTTTATACAGGGAAATTTGTACCCAGTATAAAACCTGATACGATAGCCGATGGCTTGCTAACTTCTTTAGGCAGTATCACATTCCCTCTTATTCTAAAATATGTTAACCAAATTGTAACTGCTAATGAAGATAGTATGATTAAAGCTATGCAATTAATTTGGGAAAGAATGAAAATTATTATTGAACCTTCATCAGCAGTTCCGCTGGCAGCATTGCTGGAAAATAAATTAGATATAAAAGGGAAAAAAATTGGTGTAATTTTGTCGGGAGGAAACGTAGACTTAACAAAATTACCCTGGTTATAATGAATAATACGAAACAAGGAACCCTTTATTTAATCCCGGCAAAACTTGGAGAATCTTCTTATGGCTCCGTATTCCCGGAATTGAACAAAAAAATAATTCTATCAATAAAAATATTTGTCATAGAAGATATAAAATCCGCCAGAAGGTTTTTAAAGAGTTTAAAATATCCGGGCAATTTTGATGATGTGACCTTTCACACATTAAATGAGCATACTAAAGAGCAAGACACCATCCATTATTTAAACGAAATAAAAAAGGGATATGATGTAGGAATTTTATCTGAGGCAGGCATGCCTTGTATTGCAGACCCTGGAAATATAGTGGTTCAACAAGCTCACAAAAAGAATTACAAGGTTACTTCATTAATTGGCCCTTCGTCCTTATTTTTATCTCTGGCTGCTTCCGGATTCAATGGCCAGCATTTTACATTTTGCGGCTACCTCCCAATTCAAGAGCATGAAAGAACACGCCGGATTAAAAATCTGGAAAAAAAGGCCTGGTTCGACAATCAGACCCAAATCTTTATAGAAACTCCTTATAGGAATTTAAAACTTTTCGAAAGTCTTTTAAAAAGCTGTAAAGCTGAAACTTTATTATGTATTGCATGTGATTTAACACTTGATTCTGAGTATATAAAAACACTCAGCATATCGCAATGGAAGAAAATAAATCCTCCAATTCATAAAAAACCTGTAGTATTCTTATTATCTAAAAACCATTAATGTTGATGTCCATTAGGGCCATGCGCATGACCATGTTCTATTTCTTCGGCACTGGCATCCCTGACTTCCAATACATCCCCAGAAAAATAAAGATCTTGACCAGCTAATGGATGGTTAAAATCCATTACAATACCATCCTCCATAATTTCAACGACTTTACCATTTAATGGTTGTCCCTGATCATTCTGCATAGGAATATAATTTCCAACCTGAACCATTTCCTCATCAAACTTACCATCAACCTCAAAAATAGTTTTTTCAAGAGTTACAATAGCTTCATCACTAACAGGCCCATAGCCTTCATCAGAAGTTAAACCAAATTCAAACTTGTCTCCTTGAACTTTTCCTTCAAGATTTTTTTCAAATAATGGCAATAAGCCTCCCACTCCAAACAAGTATACAAAAGGACGATCCTTTTCCACTTTTTGTACTAATTCTCCTTGTTTATTATCCAGTTTAAGTTCGTAGGTAAGGCTAACAACCTTATGCTTTCCAATTTTCATTATAAATACTTTTATTAATAATTCAGATTCCAATCAGGTTACGAATATACAATCATTTAGTATGCAAATTATTTTTTAGCCCGAAAATGTAATTTTTTTTTACTTACCTTCGTCTAACCGAAAAATAATTTAAATCCTACATTTTGAATTCAACCGTATTATCAGTAAAGAATCTGTCAAAACATTTCGGCAGATTAAAAGCAGTAGATGAATTATCCTTATTCATAGAAAAAGGAAATATCTATGGAATATTAGGGCCTAACGGAAGTGGAAAAACAACTTTTCTTGGCTTAATTTTAGATGTTATAAACAGAACCAGCGGAGATTACACATGGTTCAATAATGGTAATGATATTTCTAACAGAAAGAAAATCGGAGCTATACTGGAAACGCCTAATTTCTATCCTTATTTAAGCGCTCAAAAGAATCTCGAAATTATCGCTGATATTAAAGAAGTGGATTATTCGGAAATTGATGAAGTACTGGACATTGTTGATTTATCACACAGAAGGCAAAACAGTTTCAGAACATATTCTTTAGGGATGAAGCAGCGATTGGCTATTGCTGCAGCTTTGCTAGGAAGTCCGGAAGTGCTGATTCTGGATGAACCAACCAATGGCTTAGATCCACAGGGGATTGCAGAAATAAGAAATCTGATCCTAAAAGTAGCCAAAAGAGGCATAACCATTATTCTTGCCAGCCATCTTTTAGATGAAGTTCAGAAAGTTTGTTCTCATGTTTCAGTGTTGAATAAAGGGAAATCTATTTTTAATGGCCGAGTTCATGATGTACTCAATGATTCTGTTCAGGTAGAATTGGCCGGAACAGATAATGACTCCATTAAGCTTGTATTAAAGAACTGTGAATTTGTTGAAAAATTTGAAGAAGAAAACGATATTATCCTGGTAAACCTGAAAGATAATACAGATAGTGCTCAATTAAGCCAGATACTTGCAGACAGCAAAATAGTAATCACACATATTTCTCAAAGAAAAAAAAGTTTAGAAAATTATTTTTTAGAATTATTAGCTGAAGAAAAATGATCAAGTTATTAAAAATAGAATATAAGAAGGCAGTTTATAATAAAACCTTTTGGGTACTTTTTGGATTATATGCTTTAATCATAGCCATTATTTACTGGGGGATTCAGTCGTTTCTGGATGATATAGTTGAGGATATAGGAAAAAATGCCCCTATACCTGTAACCAATATTCCGATATATGAATTCCCAAGTATTTGGCATAACCTTACTTTTATCTCGGGATATTTAAAATTGATTTTATCCATAATTGTTGTCATTCTCATCTCTAACGAATACAGTTTTAGAACAGTCAGACAAAATATAATCACTGGATTATCCCGGGTTGAATTCCTGACTTCAAAGTTATTATTTATTATTTGTATTTCAGGAATAGCAACACTATTCATCTTCTTAAACGGGCTTATTCTGGGATTTATAAATACAAGCGATATCAGTTTTGGAATAATTTTTCAAAAAGCACATTTCCTGCTGGGTTATTTTCTGGAGCTTATATCTTTCATGACTTTTGCAATGATGCTTACTTTCCTGATCAGAAAATCAGGATTAACCTTAGGGATTTTACTTCTATACTATTACCTGGTAGAACCATTCCTTAATTATAAGTTACCTAATGATATTGGAAGCTATCTACCACTTCAGCAAATAGCTCATTTAATTGACATGCCTAGTTCTACGCTAACAGATTTTCTAAAAGCCGCCGGTATGAACATTAATGAAAATATTGAGTTAGTAAGTGTAATCATCATTATTGGCTATTCGGTTCTGTTTACCTATTGCAGTTATCTGGTATTAAGAAAAAGAGATTTATAGGGGATTTAAGATTAT
The DNA here is from genome assembly GCA_028280405.1 of Bacteroidales bacterium. Classification (GTDB taxonomy): domain Bacteria; phylum Bacteroidota; class Bacteroidia; order Bacteroidales. The sequence goes on along the minus strand of JANQLW010000012.1, from coordinate 83,868 downwards.
TAGTATCTTAGTTAAGGTGTAACACCATTTTCAAATATTTGTAATATGAAAAATGTAAAGTACATACTTAACACACTTATTATAACTGGCCTAATATCATGTAGTCAATCTACATATCAGGCCGTTTATCCTACCTTACATGATGGAAAATACGACAGTGAACTCCCTTATAAAAACTGTTCTGATCAGTTAGAAAAGATTTCTCATTCTATAAAGAAAATTTCAAGCATTGTATTTTATAAAATATACACATTCAGCTCTTCAGAGAGCATAACAAAAGATCAAATCAACAATACCCTACTAGAAAAGTTTTCAAAAAATTCAAGTATAAGCTCCGAATCATTTAACGGAACAGGAACTATAATTTACACAGATATAAATAAAATAGCTTTACTTACCTGTTCACATGTTGTTCATTTAAAAGACACACTTTATTCTTATTTTAAAAATACAAATTCAGATAAAACATATATTCAAAGTATAGCTATAAAGCAGGAACAAAATATATATGTACCCGACATTGCAATTGGAGAAAAATTTAACTTACTGGCTCATGACAGCGATAAAGATATAGCTATCATTAGTCTGGAATCCGAATCTCAAAATTTCTTATCTTTCCCTAAATTCAATTATCCATTAGGAAATTCAAAAGAACTGGAATGGGGAAGTTTTGTTTACATAATGGGATATCCGCTCGGCTTACCAATGATCACAAGAGGTATTGTCAGCAGTCCTCAAAAGATAGCCAAGGGCACTTTTATCATTGATGCAGTTTTTAATCATGGTATAAGTGGAGGCCTGGTATTAGGTGTAAGAGATGGTGTCCCTAATTTTGAATTGGTAGGGATCGCAAAATCCGCATCAGCCGAATATATAAACTATATAATCCCTCACCTATCGAATAATAAAATGGTTTTTAACAAAAACTTACCTTATAAAGGAGAGCTAAATGTGAATGTTAAAGAAATCATTAACTATGGCATTACTTATTCCTTAACAGTAGAGCAACTAAAAAACTTTCACAAAAGTCATTCTGATACCTTTTTTGAGGCGGGCTTCGATTTTAAATCTTTTTTTGAAAATTAAAAAAGAGGTGAATTTTTAATTTCCATAAATTCACGTATATTTGATTAAGAAAGCCCTAAAAATGAAAAAAAAATTCAAAGTTAATGATCAGGAATCATTTGAAAAGTTCAGAATACCTATACTTAAAAGGATTTTTGACATTGTATTTTCATTATTTGCGCTCATCTTAAGTTCACCATTGGTTTTACTATCTATTATCCTTGTTAAACTGGAATCTAAAGGACCGGCCTTTTATATTTCCAGAAGAGTTGGAACTGGTTATGATATCTTCGATTTTTATAAAATCAGATCTATGCATATGGGTTCAGATCAAAAAAGAAGAGAATTATCTGAACTGAATCAATACTTAATTGATAAGCATAAAAAAGGCGAAAACCACGAATTCTTTTCTGAATGCCCTGAATGTAACAGATTAGAAAGAAACTGTTCACCTATTCTTTATATTGACGGTGCTGAGATTTGTGAATATTTTTACCTTCATAAAAAACGCCTTCAGGAAAAAAGTCCAACTTTTTTCAAAATTGTTAATGACCCTCGGGTAACAAAAGTTGGAAAACTCATCAGAGCTTTTAATATTGATGAAATACCCCAGTTTTACAATGTGTTAAAAGGGGATATGTCGATTGTAGGAAACAGGCCTCTGCCTCTTTATGAAGCAGAAAAGCTAACCAACGACCAATGGGCCTTACGTTTTTTAGCTCCGGCAGGTATTACAGGATTATGGCAGGTTTCTCAAAGAAGCAATAATAAATATACAGAAGAAGAACGCAAGAACCTGGATAATAAATATGCTTTGAATGCCTCTTTCTGGAGTGATATAAAATTAATCATACTTACTATTCCGGCAGTATTCCGTAAAAAAGAAGATGCCTAAATGATAGTCGGCTATGGGAAGCCATCCTAATTATTTTTAAGTAATGCCTGGTATTCAAACTGTAGCAATTGTTTGTAAGTGAAAGGATGGCTTCCCTAGTTCATTTCTCTATATTTTTTAGTCTTGCTAATAATGGAGGATGTGAATAATAGAAAAACACATAAGCCGGATGAGGGCGTAAATTACTTAGATTATTTACGGATAATTTCTTCAAAGCTAAAGCTAGTGCTTCCCCATTATATTGTTCCTTTGCAAAGGTATCAGCAGCATATTCATTCACTCTGGATAACATATTCGTAAACAGTCCCAAAATCAAAGAAATCGGAGTATACAAAATCCCAAAGGTTAATATTCCCAAATGAAAACCGGCTTTTTGAGCACCAAGTGCTTCCGACAATATTGGATTTCCAATAAAGAAGGACAGTATGAATAACATGAGCCCGGTTTGAAGTAAGGATAGCCCTAAACCGCTTAAAGTATGTTTTTTCTTATAATGTCCTATTTCATGGGCCAGTACTGCTACTAATTCCTCAACAGTATGATCTTTAATAAGGGTATCAAATAATACAATTCTTTTCTTTGGGCCTAAACCTGAAAAATAAGCATTTGCTTTTGAAGATCTTTTGGATCCATCTATTACAAATATATTTTGAAGATTAAAATTTGTCTTTTTTGCAAATTCTTCAATGGCTGTTCTCAGTTCACCCTCTTCTAATGGAGTTTGTTTATTAAATAAAGGAACTATTAAACTGGAATAAAACATCGTTATGAAAATCATGAAAGCAGCGAATACTCCCCATGCAATTAACCAGAAGGAACTGCCTGAAATGGTATAAATCCATACGATCAAACTTAATAGACCTCCACCAAGGATTAGTGTCAGTAACCAGGATTTCAATTTATCCAGTATAAAAACCTTTGGCGTCGTTTTATTAAATCCGAACTTTTCTTCTATAACAAAAATCTGGTATAAATCGAAAGGGATATTTAAAATATCCATCGCAAAAGCTAATACTCCGAAAAAGATCAGTGCCAATAAAATTGGATTTTCACTTACCCCCCTGGCCCAATGATCTATAAATGCAAATCCATTAAAAAATAGCATAAGAAGAATAAGGGCAAGAGAAAATGAGGAACTAATCAATGTAAACCTCTGCTTAGATTTTTCATAATCCTGAGACTTTTTGTATTTCTCTTCATCATAAATACCCTCTAGTTCTACTGGAAGAATATTTGACCAATATGTAGCGTTAAGATATTCAAGAACCCTTTCAATCAAAAATTCTGCAATGACAAAAGCAATAATAATTTTATACAATACGTGTGCGTCCATAAGTTTCAATATAAAAAAACAGGGCTTAAGGCCCTGTCCAAAACAATATGATTTTAACTTTTTAATGCATACTCATACCACCACAAACACTGATGGTTTGGCCTGTAACATAATCAGATAAATCTGAAGCTAAATAAACACAAGCTTTCGCAACATCTTCAGGTTTTCCTGAACGACGAAGAGGAATTGTTTTTGCCCATTCTGTTTTCACATCTTCCGGTAATTTAGCAGTCATTTCCGTTTCAATAAAACCAGGAGCTACAGCATTACATCTTACATTACGGCTACCTAATTCCTGAGCAATAGATTTAGTAAATCCAATCAAGCCGGCTTTAGAAGCCGCATAATTTGATTGTCCGGCATTTCCTCCAATTCCTACAACTGAACTCATATTAATAATACTTCCGGATCTTTGTTTCAACATAATTCGTTGAACAGCCTTGGTAAGGTTAAATATGGATTTAAGATTTATACCGATTACCATATCCCAATCTTGCTCCGACATTCTCATTAATAAATTATCACGGGTAATACCGGCATTATTTACAAGAATATCAATATGTCCAAACTCTTCATATACCTCATTCACTAATTTATCACCATCCTCAAAAGAACTTGCATCTGATGCATATCCTTTAACCTTAACACCCATAGCTCCAATTTCTTTTTCCAGACTTTCTGAAGCTTCATCATAACGGATATCTGAAAAAGCAATATTAGCTCCTTCACTAGCATATCTTAATGCAATTGCACGTCCAATTCCTCTGGCAGCACCAGTAATTAAAGCAGTTTTTCCTTCTAATAGTTTCATAAGTATAAATTTATTTTATATTACAGATAAGAGAATAAGGTTCTTATTCATATTTCGGAATACAAATATGTAAAAAAATATTCAGACAGCCAATTTTAATCGACATAAAGGGTTCATATCTATATAGGTTAATAACAGATAAATTTTAACTTTGTTTCTTTGACCAAAATACAAAGTATGATGAAAAAAACAGCTCTTTTACTTAGCATTTTATTTGCTTTTATATTTAGCATGAATGCATTTTCTGAGAAAAAACCAATTGATTTTAAAGATTACGATCTGTGGAAAGATTTAAGAGGGACTAAAATTTCACAGGATGGGAAATTTATTAGTTACCAAATAAACCCACAGGAAGGAGATGGCTGGCTCTATATTTACGAAGTTGCAACACAAAAACTCGACTCCATTCCAAGAGGATATAATGCAAGTTTCTCTCCCAACTCAAATTACTTGGTATTTAAAATAAAACCCACTTTTAAAGAAACCCGGGAAGCTAAACTAAAAAAGAAGAAAGGTGATAAACTTCCTCAAGACAGTTTAGGAATTTACATTTTTAAAACCAAGTCGATTGAAAAAATTGCTAAAGCAAAATCATTTAAACTGGCAAAAGAAAAATCAGATTGGTTTGCATTTACATATAAAGAAATTGTAAAAAAGGACACTTCTGAAAAAGTCGAAAAACCCCAAAAGGAAGAAGAGGAAGAGGAGAAAAAGAAAGAAAAAAAGAAAGGAAAAGGAAAACCTAAAGGGAATACATTGAGAATCTATAATCCTATTGTCCAGGAAGTAAAGCAATTTAAAAATGTAACGGATTTTGAAATATCCAAATATGGAAATGCCATCAGTTTTATTCAACAAAAGAAAGATTCTGTTGAAACTTCCACTGTTACCTACTTTAGTACAAAAGATAAGAAACTTACAATAATTCTTGAGCAAGAAGGTATTTCTAAAAAATTAGGTTTTGACCAATCGGGAGAAAACCTCGCTTTTGTATTTTCAGGCGATACAGCAAAAACTAAAGTTTACAGTCTGTATTATTCAAATAAAGCTTCAGTAGCTGAAATGATAGTGGACCTCAACAATGAGGCAATGCCTAAAGACTGGGCCGTTAGTGAAAATGGAAATATCTATTTCGATACTGAAAGTAAAAACCTATTTTTTGGAACTGCACAAAAACCGGTAGCTCCACCTAAAGATACTTTAACTGCTGATGAAAAAGTGAGTGTAGATATTTGGAATTGGAAAGATAACTATTTGCAGCCTCAGCAATTGCTGAATAGAAAGAAAGTTGAAAAACGCACTTATCTTGCAAAATTCAACTTGGCTGATAGGAAAATGAAGCAATTAGGAAATGAGAAAATAACCAGAGTATGGATCAATGCAAAGGGAATTAATAAATATGCATTAGGAACCGAATCGGAAAAGTATGGTAAATTTTTAACATGGGAAGGTAAGAGTTATGCTGATCTATACCTATTTGATTTATCAAATGGCAGCAAAAAACTTATCGTTGAAAAGGTACATACCCGAATGATACTTTCACCGGGTGAAAAATATATTTACTGGTATAATCATAAAGAATTAGGATGGAATGTATACGATATAGAAAAAGGAAAAATCAGAAACATTACCCAAAATATCAACACAAACTTCTGGGATGAATTAGATGATCATCCGGATATTAAACCTGCTTATGGAGTTGCCGGATGGCTTAAAGATGATCGTTACATCTTAATTTATGATCGTTATGATATCTGGAAAGTTGATCCAAAAGGAGAAAAGGCTGCAATTAACCTAACCAATGGATACGGCAAACAAAATAAAACTATTTTACGCTATAGGGCTTTGGATGATAAACGAAATTTAATTGAAGAAAAAGATCTCCTATTGGTTGCTTATAGTGAAGCTACCAAACAATCAGGATTTTATACGATAAAGACTAAAAAAGCACAGAGTCCGATTAAACTTATGTTTGGAGATTTCAGTGTTTCCGGAAGGGGATCTTTTATTGCAAAAGCAAAAAATAGCAGTGAAGTCATTTTCAAAAAAGGAAACCTTCAAAATTATCCGGAACTATATTTAAGTGATTTAAGTTTTAAGAACTTAAAAAAACTGAGTAATACGAATCCACAACAAAAAAATTATAACTGGGCGACTGTCGATTTGATTCAATGGACATCATTGGATGGGAAAAAGTTAGATGGCTTACTTTATAAGCCTGAAAATTTTGATCCCAACAAGAAATACCCTATGGTAATTTACTTTTACGAACGTATGTCGAACAGAAGATTCACTCATATTATACCAAAACCCAGCAGATCATCCATAAACTTCATTCATTTTGCAAGTAATGGGTATCTGGTTTTTATACCGGATATTGTGTATAAAGACGGATATCCGGGAGAAAGTGCTGTAAATGCTGTTGTAAGCGGGACTACTTATTTAATTGAAAAATACGATTTTATTAATAAAGATAAGATCGGCATCCAGGGACAAAGCTGGGGTGGTTATCAGGTTGCATATTTAGTGACTCAAACGGATATATATGCTGCTGCCTGGGCAGGTGCACCTGTTAGCAATATGACCAGTGCCTATGGTGGAATCAGATGGGGATCAGGAATGAATAGAGCCTTTCAATATGAAAGAACACAAAGTAGAATAGGAGGATCCCTTTGGGAAAAACCTCGTCAGTATATTGAGAATTCTCCAATATTTCTTGCAGACAAAATCAATACCCCTCTTGCTATTATGCATAATGATAAAGATGGTGCTGTACCATGGTATCAGGGTATTGAATTGTTCTGTGGACTAAGAAGGTTAGAAAAACCTGTTTGGATGCTAAATTATAATGGAGCACCACATAATCTTTCAAGAAGAGCAGACTCTAAAGACATCAGTATCAGACTTTCACAATTCTTCGACCATTTCTTAAAGGACAAACCAGCTCCAGTATGGATTGAATATGGAGTGCCTGCAGTTAAGAAAGGAAAAGATTTTGGATTAGAATTAGTAGAATAAAATAACAATGAAAAGGTGTTTCAAAAGGAACACCTTTTTTTATATCTGGGCAACCATATTGTTAATAAGCCAAATCCATTATAAAAAAATAACTGATTTACAGCAAAGTACGTCATCAAAAATTCTTATTTCATTGTGTATAAACATATTTCAACAAAAGAAATAAAGTATCTATTTTCATTATATTTGACTATAAGCTCCCAATAGCAATTGATTCATATGACTATTCGCCTTTTAAAATGGTCGGCCTCTTTTATTATTATTTTCTTCATAGGCCTTATTACAGTTTATGGGTTTAGTAAAGATGTTGATCATACTAATGAACTAAAAAAAGATTTTTCTGCATTTGCAACAGAGTTTTCCATTCAATCTCAAAATGAAAAAATGGAAGAAGCTAATAGTGTGTTAAACTATAAAATTAGGATGTATATTTTTATTATTCTCTTTTTGTTAAGTATCATGGTATTAATATTACTATTCTTCACTTTTAACAGAAAATCGAAACGATATTTAAGGAAATATAATAAAAGCCTGGAAGAAAAAGTAATTGAACGTACGCTTAACTTATCTTATGCGATCGATAAACATAAAAAAACTGAACGCGACTTAAAAAGGAATGAAGAGCGATGGAATAAAGCCCAAGATGTAGCAAAAATAGGAAACTGGGAATATAATTTGGAAACAAACAAAATTTGGGGATCAAGCCAAGCTTATAAAGTTTTAAAAATTTACAAGAAAACCTCTGATACAAATCCAAGATCACTACTTAAATATTTATATCCAAAAGATGCTAATAAATTATTAAAAGCAATAAGCAAATTAAAAACATCGGGAGTAAAATTAAAACAAACGGTAAGATTAAGTAAAACAGAGTCTGTAAAATACATTGATATTAAGGCCGAGTTGGTTTATAATTTGGATCTAACACCTATAAAAATTTCAGGAACAATTCAGGATGTTACAAACAGAGAGAAAACAAAACAGGAATTAATAAAAGCTAAGGAAAGAGCTGAAGAATCAGATCGGTTAAAATCAGCATTTTTATCCAATATGTCACATGAAATAAGAACCCCCATGAATGCAATTATTGGTTTTTCTGATCTGTTGGAGAGTGGTGAAATACCTATTGGTACCAAAAAAAATTACATCAAGCTCATTCAAAGCAATAGCCTGCAATTATTGAGTTTAATAGATGACATAATAGATATAGCAAAAATAGAAGCTAATCAAATAAATATAAATAAAACAGAGGTAAGTTTACACGAAGTATTAAATGAGCTATATGAATCTTTTAATAATCAAACGAACCAGGATTTGGAACTTATACTTCATAAACATTCAAATAAAGATTTACGAATAAAAACAGATAAATTCAGATTACAACAGATATTAAGCAATTTATTGAGTAATGCTTTTAAATTCACAGATCAGGGGAATATCGATTTTGGATATTCTATAGAAAGAAATAAGTTAAAATTCTTCGTAAAAGATACAGGCATTGGGATTCCTGAAGAACATCAGGATATAATATTCGATCGTTTCAGGCAAGTTGATTTTAAAAATGACAGGCTATACGGAGGTACTGGTTTAGGCTTATCCATTTGTAAATATATAGTAGAATTATTGGGCGGAAAAATTTGGGTTAATTCTAAAAAAGAAAAAGGTGCTGCATTTTATTTTACGATCCCTTTTGAACAAATTTTAACATCTGAAATTAATAATGATATAGATAGTCAATTAAGTTAAAAAAGGTTTTTTTAAAGATATTTTTCTCATAACAAATGTAATAGAAAAAATAACCAGAGACTTAATATTACATGAACATTATTATATGATGATGGTGTATTATTCTTCTATTAATTATATTTTTTTCTCTCAAACTAAGGGTATTTTAAAATTTTACTGTCTTAGATTTAAAAATAAGATAAAATGCCACTTTACCAATATTATAATTGCCAGACTCCTTCCTAAAATTGGTTGATTCATAAAAGTTGTTCCTCCGGATAACTTATCAAATCCCTCTGAAGTAACGCAGAGGGATTTTTTTACATTTTTACAGCAAAATCTTAAGGGTATTTATTTTTTTTCGCGTCTAATTATTACTAAAGCCATTAAATGATCAAAACCTCATGAAAAAATTATTTTTCTGTTTCATTGTATTTGTTTTTATCTCTTGCAATCAAGCATTTGATCCCGCTGAACATGTTATCATTTCTGGCAAAATAAAAAATGCCAAGAAAAAAGAATTTACATTAACTACATTAGACAGGAAAATATCTGTGAAGCTAAAGCTTGACAAAAAAGGTTATTTTGCTGATACCATAAAAACCATAAAACAAACTTTTGTTTTATTTGAAAAATTCAATAAAGTTTATCTGGAACTAAAACCGGGTGATAACTTAATCTTATCTGCCGATGCAAAAAGATTTCCCCTATCCTTAAAATTTAGTGGAGTCGGAAGTGATATTAATAACTATTTAACCAACAGACACAACTTATTCCTGGAAGAAAGCAAAAGCAATGTGGATAAATACTCTAAACATGAAAAAGAGTTTATAAAGTATATAAAGCAATATAAAGAAAAGGCTGAAAATTTGCTGATTAGTTGTAATTGTGGTTTGTCAGAGGAGTTTATTAGAAAAGAGAAAAAAAACATTTATTATAAATACTATTTAGACCTTTATATTTATCCTAATAGGCACCTGGCTTATAGTGAAAATAAAACTTGCAAAATTTCAGAAAATTATTCAGAGCACTTTAAAAATATTGATTGGAATAATGAACAGGACTATAAAGATTCTGAATATTACAGATATTTAGTTTCATATTACATTGGAAATTCTTTTAATAATCAGCGAGACACGACAAAAGATTGGTATATTTCTATAATAAAATTCATAAACAAAGAAGTAAGTAATCAATATATTAAGGATCAGCTATTGTTTGAATACAGTAAATATAATATCACCTTTGCCAATGATCTTGAAGATTTTTATAAGGAATTTAAAAAAGGTGTAAAAGATAAAAAAATTAAAAAGGACATTACCAATTCTTACAAAAAACTAAAAGTTACTGTAAAGGGGAAGCCTTCTCCAAAATTTGAAGACTACGAAAGTTCTGATGGAAAAAAAGTATCACTCAAGGATTATAGAGGCAAGTATTTATTTATTGATGTATGGGCCTGTTGGTGTACCCCTTGTACGATTGAAATCCCTTTCATGAAAAAACTTATTGAAAAGTATAAAGGAAAAAACATTGAATTTATAAGTATTTCTATTGATAAGCAAAAAGATAAAAGTGTTTGGGAAAAAATGATTAGAGAAGAAAACCTAAACTGGACACAATTACTTGCTGATAATGATTGGAATTCTGATTTTATTCAGAAATATTTAATCAAAGCAATTCCCAGATATATTATAGTAGATCCCGAAGGAAAAATTATTACGGCTAATGCTCCAAGGCCTTCTAAAAAAGCACTAGGTGATCTTTTAAGCACTCTGGATTTATAAACTTATTTACGGGATTTTTTCAATCGCTCTTTTATAAGGAATAAAGCTTTACTGATATGTGCTTCCACTGTTTTTACAGATAGATTTAACTCATCTGCGATCTCTTTATATTTCATCCCTCTCATTTTGTTCATTAAAAAAACATTTTTACATTTTGCAGGGAGGTTCTCAATTTCATTTTTTACATTACGAATCTTTTCATTTATAATATCATCATCTTCTTCTGCAAGATGTATAATTGCATTTGCCTTCATTTCTTCAATGAATGTAAGTTCTTTTTGCTTAAGGCGATAATTATTAATAAAATGATTATAAACGGATTTATAAAGATAACTTTTCAAGGAGGTTTTAATGATTAAATCGGGCTTTTTATTCCAGATCTTAACCATTACACTTTGAACCAGATCTTCAGCCGATAAGCTATCATTAAGCAAGCTATTGGCATACACACACAATTCATTATAATATAATGAGTATAAATATTTGTAGGCTAATTTATTCCCCTGGTTTAAGCCATCAACTAAAGCATCCTGATCTTCAAATGATTCTTTCAAATAAAATCTCTGTTTTTTTGATTCAATTTTATGCAATAATATAATATTATACTAAATTTGCAAAAGAAATGAAGTTATTCTTATTACAAAAAGAATAACATTTTGTTTACGAAATTGAAAAAAGATACTTTACATAAAATTTTAAATTCACTTAATCAAGACCTTTCTGAAAAAGAAATTAAACAATTTAAAAATTGGATAAAAGACCCTGAAAACAAAAAGGCATTTGACGAAATTGCAAAAATAAACCATATTGCAGATTTAAGTGTTCAAGAATTTAACAGTAAAAAAGCCTTCAAAGAATTTGAAGCTAAAACGGATCTTTCAAACACATCTAAAATACATCAATTACTTAAAACTTATTACAAATATGCAGCTGTAATTTTGCTGGTCATTGTTACAACTGTATTCCTGATTAATTTCAATTATTTTTTCTCAGACAATCTTATTAGCATTGAAGTTCCCAAAGGGCAGATTAGCAATCATATTTTACCTGACGGAACAAAAGTTTCTTTAAACTCTGGTTCCAAATTGACATATAATAATAATTTTATCAAAAATGAAAAAAGATATGTTAATCTGGAAGGTGAAGCCTTTTTTGAAGTCACAAATTATAAGGATAAGCATTTTATTGTCGAATCTGATTTAACAAAGGTAAAAGTATTAGGAACTTCTTTTAATATAAAATCTTATAAAGAAGACAGCTATGCTGAGGTTTCACTATTAGAGGGGAGTGTTGAACTAACACCAAAAAGTGAAGCCATCACTCCTTTTAAGATGGTTCCTGGAAATATCGCTTTCTTTAAAAAGGAAAATGATAATTATTATCTTATTAATGCAAAAAATGTTTCTGAAGTTATTTCATGGAAAAACAAAGAAATCGTATTTGTTGAAGAGCACTTAATTGACATGATGAATGAACTAATGCGTTTTTTTGACGTAAAAATAGTTCTACAAGATAATGTTAAAAAGGACCTTACTTTTACAGCTTCTTTTGATAAAGGCAGTAGTTTAGAGGAGGTATTGGATGCATTAGGAAAATCTGGCGACTTCAGTTATCGACGAGTTTTAGATAATGTACATAACCCGAACGAGAAAGATGTAGATAATTACCATATTGAAATCTTTCCTATTTAATATTAGAATTAAGATACTGGGATCTTTTTTCTAGGACTAAAGCGATGATTCACTTATTGAAAACATATAGATCATATGTACTTATCGTTTTTTTAATGATAAGCATAAAAGTAAGTGCTCAGGAAAAAATAACCATTGACGCTGTAGATGAAAATATACTAAATATTCTGAATGAATTAAAAGCTCAAACTGAATATCATTTTGTATTTAACCATGATTTAATAGATACAGATAAAAAAATAACCATAAAAGCTGTTGAAGAAGATATGCTATATTTCCTGCAAAGGCTATTTGCAGGTACAAATGTAATTGCAACAGTTAGTAAGAACCATATAATATTTCATCGCAGACATGAACTTGATGAAGAATTAAAGTCTGTAATTGAAGAAAATGTAGTTTATGAACTATCTATTTTTGATACATTAAGAATTACAAAGGAAAACCTTACGGTTACAGATACATCCTCCAAATACAGATATATTTCCGGCACTTTAGTTGATATAAATAATTATCCCTTAGAAACCGTCAAAATTTTTAATAGAAGAAGCAACCTGATATTTTATTCAGATTTAAATGGAGCATTCAATGTTTTAGTTCCTAATGAAATTAACAAAATTTATTTTGTAAAAAAAGGCTACCAAGCCTATGTTATAAATATCGTTGGCAAAACTGACTTGGGGAAAATAATACTGGACAAAACGATTCAGCTGGAAGAAGTAATGATTACGGGATATCAGTCTATATCCAGAGAACGTGCAACCGGCTCCTTTAGTAAGATTGATGACAGTCATTTAAGGCAACGTTTTGACCTCAATATTTTAGACAGGCTGGAGGGACTGGCTCCAGGGCTTTCAGTTGTGGATGGAGGTAAAATCCAGATTAGAGGAAGAAGTTCTATGATTGGAAATACAGATCCACTTTGGGTAGTTGACGGATTCCCTATTGAAAGAAGTTTATTTACCATCAATCCTGATGATGTTGAATCTGTAACCATATTAAAAGATGCTGCTGCCGCTTCAATTTGGGGAGTGAGAGCCAGTAATGGTGTAATCGTAATCAATACTAAAAAAGGGAAATTCAATACTCCTACTCAAATTGAGTTTTTATCCTATATCAGTTTATCTGAAAAAGTCGATTTCTCAAAACAAAACTGGATGAGTACTTCCGAAGAAGTCGATCTAGATCTGGAATTTATTAAAAAAGGCTGGGTAAATTTTGAAGCCAGTTTAGGGCGTCATGCTTCTTTCAACTTGGTTGAAGAAGCATACATATACAAATCAGGCTTCTCTCCTGATGGAGAAGTTTGGACTCAGGAACAATTCGACCGATACATTAATGAATTAAAACAAAAAAATGCCCTTAAACAATATGAAGATCTGTTATTCAGACAAGCCTTATATACTCATAACAACTTGTCACTGACCGGAGGTACAGACGTTAATATTTATCGCTTATCTGTCGGGTTTAATTATAATCAATTCCATGCTGACAGAACCACAAATACCAGAATGTTATTAAGCTTTAATGATCAATATCATTTTAATGAAATGTTTATTGTGGAACTAGGTGTTAACTCGACATTCAGAAAGTATTATGAGAATGGATTCAACCCTAATAGTGTAAAGTATACAGATGCTTATGACGAATTGATTGATAGTAATGGAAACCTTATTCATTATTACGACATGCATAATAAATGGATTTCACAGGAAAAAGAAAATTCATACGGTTTCTTTGAATATTGGGATAATGATCTGGTTACCGTACAAAATAATGATAAGAGTTCTGAAAATTTCGATCTTAATGCACAAGCAAGACTTATTCTTAAACCAATTGAAGGATTAAAAATAAAATCCAGTTTTCAGTTTGAAACTGGTACCGAAAAATATGACGAATTCAGGTCCATGCATATGCCCGATCAAAGAATTAAAGTAAATGAGTATTATGATGAAAGAAACAATGTTTATCAGATCCCAACCGGCATAGAATATAAATTTGAAAATAGTAGTTTTTATGCTTATACATTCCGGAATTTATTAAACTATAATAGAGAATGGGAAAAACATAAAATCTGCTTCCTAGGTGGTTTGGAAATACGAAAAGTCTATAGAGAAAATACCCGGGACAAAAAATATGGTTACGACAAAAAATTAACGGTCCATACTCCGGTTAATGAAAAAGATTTTATAAATCAACAAATTTATAGCTGGACAGGAAATGCATTATATGATTACTTTTATAGAACGAGCAATTCTGATAATAGGGAATTCTCAATGTTTTCAAATGTAAGTTATGAATACCTAAAAAAGTATTCAGTAACAGGAAGTTTTAGAATAGATCAAAAGAATTTATTTGGAAGTGATCCGTCTTTCCGTTATAAACCTTTATGGTCTGCTGGATTGGGTTGGAACTTACTAAGAGAAGATTTCATGAGTAACGTTCTGTTTATTGACCGTTTAAGATTAAGAATAACTTATGGTATTACTAGTAATGCCAGTAATCAATACAGCCCTTATGCACAAGCTTCCAATTATATTTACAGTTTTGGATCCAATTTATATAATTATTTAAGCCTGAATACACCTGCTAATGATAATTTAAAATGGGAAGAAACATCCACTTTTAACCTGGCAGGAGATTTTGCATTTTTTAATAATCGTTTATATGGTAGTATAGAATACTATTATAAAGACGGTAATGACTTGTTGGGTTCCCGTGTAATGGATGCTACCAATGGATTTCAATCAGCTATGGTAAATTATGTCAGTATGAGCAATGAAGGTATTGAAATTGCGATTAATGGATTAATTCATAAATCAAAAGATTTTAGTTGGACAGCTCATTTAAATTTTACTTATAATAAAAACAGGATTACAAAGATTGATGATCAGGTACAATCACCTGCCTGGATCATATATTTTGGGAAAATTGAAAAAGGGTACTCCTACGATAATATTTTTAGTTATAATTATGCCGGACTTGATTCCGGAGGCAATATATTATTGTATAATACAGATGGAACCACTAAGCCATGGCATGAGGGTGTTTCAAGTGTAAGTGAATTAATTTTTCACGGAGAAAAATTCGCTCCATATCATGGAGGCTTTAAGACTACATTTAAATACAAAGCTCTTGAACTAAGCATGAGTCTGGTCTATAAATTTGGACATAAATTCAGACATAATTTTGGATATGGCTACAATGGACAATATTCTCGTGTAGACAAAATCTGGGCAGACAGATGGAAAGAACCGGGTGATGAACTAACAACCCGTATTCCTAAAATCGCCTATGTTGGGATTAACCCATATACTGGAGAGAGAGAAAGCATGTTTGATAATATTGATGCGGATGTTTTCTGGGCTTACTCACAAGACAATATTTTTGATGCGGCCCATATCAGGATAAAAGATATTACTTTAGAATATACCATTCCTGAAAAAGTACTAAGTAGGACATTTTTAAGAAATGTAAAATTTCATGCACAGATAAAAAATCCGTTTTTATGGGTTGCAAATAATTTAGGCGTTGATCCTGAAGCCCCGAACTCAATGGCCTGGCAAAATCTGAAATCACTTATATTTGGTTTCAGAATCCATTTTTAACGATCTTCCATTACAAAAAAAGATGATCTCCAATCATTTTTTAGAATTTCTCTGAAATAATAAAAAAAAATTAAAAGAAACTAAGGGTTTTCCAGAAAACCACTGTCATAAGTGCAAAGATTAAAACAATAGCGGTTTAAGGCTTTGCATGAAAGGCATTATTACTACATACATACATAAATATTTTAATGATGAACTCACTAAAGAAGAACTTCATCATTTTCATATGCTTTTAGCAAATAAAAAAAATATTGATTTGCTTCATGATTATATCATTGCGAATCATATTGCAGAGATTCATCTTAAATCGTTTAATTCTAAAAAAGCATTCGGCAAATTTGAATCGGCTGCTAAAGTAAAAAAGACTCCTGTTTACACTTTAAAAAGAACCGCTATCCGCTTATTAAAGTATGCTGCTATATTAATTTGTGCTTTTACCATATTTAATACAGATATTTTTGATTCGAGGCCTGATCGCATCATTCATATTAAAGTTCCTAAAGGAGAACAAAAAGAGGTCATTCTTCCTGACGGGACTCAGGTATGGCTTAATGCCGACAGTTATATGAGTTATCAGGCAAATTTTAACGAACAAGCCTCAAGAGATGTCTACCTTGAAGGAGAGGGCTTATTTGATGTAGTAGATAACCAGCACAAACCATTTGTTGTAGAAATGGCTTCTGAACTTCAGGTAAAAGTATTGGGAACCGTATTTAATATCAGGTCTTATATTGAGGATTCAAATACTGAGGCAACCTTACTATCGGGTAAAATTGAATTAAGTCATAAAGTTGACCGTGAAATTAAACGTATACTTTATCCCGGAGATCAGGCAGATTACGAAAAAAACGAACATAAACTTAGCTTTAGTAAAGTAAGAAATTTTGAAGATATTATTTCCTGGAAAGATAACAAGCTCACATTTGCAAACGAACCGCTACTTAATATTGTAAACGAACTTAATCGCTTTTATAAGGTCGAAATCTCTATTGCAGATAAACAATTACAAGGGCAAATGTATACCGGATCTTTCTCTAAAAAGAAAAGTCTGGAAGAAATTTTAGAAGATTTAAGCTTATCAGGAAATTTTGAACATAAAAGAACATCAAATACCAAATGGATAATACTAACTAAAAATTAAATATATGAAGTGAAACTTACAAAACATCTATGAAGAGATATTCGTCTTCGAAATCAAACCGCTTTAAATAAACCAAATTATTAATCAAAACATTTAAAAATTATGGAAAAAATTAGAAGTTATTCTAATTTATCAGGATTTAAATGCTCTATGAAAAAACTAAACTTTTTCAAGAACTTAATTATCATCCTGATTTTATGCACTGGTTTACAATTACAAGCCACAAATGTAAAATTAGAAACAAACAAAGAAATTACCGGTAAGGTAATTGATGAGGCAGGTTTACCTATGCCAGGGGTAAACATTTATATTGAGGGAAACACCAATGTTGGTACTCAAACTAATGCTAATGGTGTTTATTCCCTTAACGTTCCTGATAACGCAAAAAAACTTGTTTTCTCTTACATTGGTTATACTGTTCAAACTATAACCATTGGAAATAAAACTGTTATCAATGTTACCCTTAAAGAAGAATCAGCAACTCTTGATGAAGTTGTGGTAACCGGTTACCAGACAATTTCTAAAGAAAGAGCAACTGGTTCTTTCGTGAAAATCAGCAAAGAAAAATTAGAAGAAAGAATTGCTTCTGATAACGTACTTGACAGAATGGAATCACAAGTTGCCGGGATAAACTTTGAAACTGATTACGACGGAGACCTTATCGTACGTATTCGTGGTAAATCTACGATGATGAGTAACTACTATACGGATTCACAGCCATTATATGTTGTTGATGGTTTCCCTATCGAAGTTGACCTTAAAACAATCAACCCTGATGATGTTGAGTCTATCACTGTATTGAAAGATGCTTCAGCAGCTTCTATCTGGGGTGCAAAAGCAGCAAATGGTGTAATCGTTATTACTACCAAAAAAGGGAAGCAAAATCAACGATTAAATATTGAGTTCAATGCCAGAACTACCATTTCTGAAGAAATTGATTTTTCAAAAATGAACTGGATGAATTCTTCTGAAACCATTGATTTCCTGATCGAAATGGATGAAAAAGGTTACAATGCAGACCTTCAAGCTGAAGGTTTAACAGGTGTTTCTATAGGTACTTGGGAAGAAGCTATAATGCACCGCAAAGGATATTTCCCTAATGGAAATGTCTGGACTGAAGCACAATTTCAGGATTGGGTCGAAAATGCACGTAATACAGATAACATGGAGCAATATAAAGATTATTTATTTAGAAGGTCTATCAGATCATCTTATGCTTTATCAATTTCAGGTGGTAGTGCAAAGAATGGTTTTTATGGATCTCTTAAATACGATGATAACTTAAGGACATCAATTGGAGATTCTGATAATAAGATTAACTTCAATCTTCAGGATACTTATAAATTCAACGACAAAGTTGATTTTACAGCAGGTTTGAACTTAACTTATCGCAGAAGTCAAAATAATGGATTTGGTGTAGACTATTTTGACAGTCAAATGCCATGGGAACTATTAGTAGATGAAAATGGACAAACAATTCAATACTATAACTCTCATTACTTCCCTTCTTATTATGGTAATTATTTTTCCTCTTACGGATATAACAGATATGTTTCTGCAGAACGCGAAGCTATTACAGGACTTAGTACCAGCTATAACATGTTGGATTATCAAAGAGCTCAGGATAACACAACCAAACAATTGAATATTCGTGCTAGTTTTGGATTAAATCTGAGAGTAATCAAAGGATTGACCTTTAGCTCTAAGTTCCAATTTGAATTTGGAAATAAAAATGAGGATTCCTTCGTATCAATGGATAATATTAAATGGAGGCGTACTATATCAAATTTTTATGTAGATGATGAATTCCAGATACCAGTAGGAACACGTTATTTAAACAGAACTTATCATTCTAGTTCATGGGTATTTCGTAATACAATAAATTATGACAAAACCTTTGGGACTGATCATAAATTGACCCTATTTTTTGGTACAGAAATCAGAAGAATATATAATGAGGATTTTTACAGCCTTGCATTAGGGTATGATAAACAATTAACGACAGCAACTCCTATTAATAGTAAAGATTTGCGAGGATCCGTAGTCTTTGACTGGAGAGGAAATACATTTAGAGAGTATAGAGGATTCTGGGATACAAATAATGGAGATACCCGTGAGTTTTCTTTGTTTTCAAACTTTGGATATGACTATAAAGGAAAATATTCCTTAAATGCTTCTTATCGTGTTGACCAAAAAAACTTATTTGGCAGTGACCCTGATTTCCGTTATAAACCACTCTGGTCTATAGGTATAGGATGGAATATGCATAAAGAGGATTTCATGCAAAGTGTAGAATGGGTTGATCGTTTGAAATTAAGAACAACTTATGGTTTATCAGGTAATGCCTCTAACCGTTACTCCCCATATGCCCAGGCTAGGAATTATATCTCCGGTTATGGTGGAGCATTGTTTAACTATTTATCATTAAACCAAGCTGCCAACCCTCAATTAAGATGGGAAGAAACCATTACATTTAATGTTGCAACCGATTTCTCTTTATTCAATAACAGACTGAATGGTTCAATTGAATATTATATCAGGAAAAGTAATGACTTAATTACTTCACGTCAGCTGGATGCTACCAATGGTTTTGCTAGTGCATATGTAAACTATGCTAGTATGAAAAACTCCGGTTTTGAAATTACTTTAAATGGTGACATTCTTAAAACTAAAGATTTTAAATGGAGTGCAAGCCTTACATTCGCATACAACAAAAATATTGTAACAGAAGTAGATGCACAAAATTATGGTATCTGGTCATATGTTTACGGATATGCTGTAGAAAAAGGATTGCCACTTGAAAACATGTGGACATACAACTATGGTGGGTTGGATGATGCCGGTGTAATTCAATTGATTTATACAGATGAAAACGGTGAACAACAAAAGAAACCATGGCATGAGGATGTAAGTAGTAAGGATGAGCTTATTTATTATGGTGCAAAAATTTCTCCATATACCGGAGGTTTAAATACTAAACTGATTTATAAAAGTTGGGATTTAACCATGAATATTACCTACAAATTCGGTGGCTACTTTAACTACTCTCCTTATATGCCCTTTGCTGGTGAATCACGTATCGACAAAATATACCTTGACAGATGGCAAAAACCGGGTGATGAATTAACCACTCGAATTCCTAAAATTCCTTATGTAGGTATTAACCCTTATAACGGATTAAAAGAAAATATGTGGGATATTTATGACGCCAATGTATTTTTCGATTATTCCCAGGATAATATACATTCAGGTAGCTTTGTTAAAATCAGAGACATTATTTTGTCATATAATGTTCCAAAAGATTTTGCACAAAAACTTCATCTTCAAAGTTTAAAGTTAAGCTGTCAGATTCAAAATCCTTGGTTCTGGGCGAAAAACAGACATGGAATTGACCCAAGTACTCAATATTGGGGGCCAAGGCCATGGATGAATATGAAAACGATTACATTCGGTGTTAAAGCAATATTTTAAAAGGAGGAAATCATGAAAAAAACAATATTTATATTACTTATTTCAGTCTTATTAGCATCATGTGATACAGATAGTTTTCTTGATGTTAAACCTACCGGAAAATTAATTCCAGAAACGGTAGCAGACTTTGATAAATTATTGGAGAATCCAAGTAACCAATATTACGCATACCGTAACACTTTTTATATGGATCCTGATGTTGAATTAGGGCCAAATGGAGATCAACGTTTATGGAGTCTTTCAATGAAAAGGCAATATGAATGGGCTGAACACATTTTTAATGAAGATGAAAATGATTATGATTGGAACTACAACTACCAGTATATTTATATTCATAATATGATTTTAGGTGAGATTGATGATGCTCCTCTTGGAACCGCTTCTGAAGGTGACAGAGTAAGAATTAAAGCTGAAGCTTTAGCGATGAGAGCAATGAATCTTTATATTTTAGTTAATGAATATGCCGCCCACTATGATGCAAATAATCTGGATGCTCCAGGTGTACCTATGCCGTTAGAAATTAATTTACAGGCACAACTACCACGTACACCCATAGGAGAAATATATACTCAAATTGAAGGAGACCTTGAAACTGCAGCATCTGTTTTAATGGAAAAAAGGCCCGGAAGAAATGATCATGCTAACTTCAGACCTGGTTATGCTAGTATTCTGGGTTTACAGGCTGAGATTGCTTTAAGAAAAGGTGAATTTGCAAAAGCGGCTCAAAAAGCAGATGCAGCATTAGCTCAATATAGTTTCCTATATGACATGACTACATGGACTCATAAGTATGAAGGTAATCCATGGGGTGGAATTGAAGGAGATAATGGTAATGATCTAAGATACCAAACTGCTAATAAAGAAACTATTTGGAATAAATCCAGTATGTTTATTTATGGTAATCCTGGTGTTTACTGGAACATGGAACTGGAAGATATGATGGATCAAGTCAATGATATGAGATATGTTTTATTTAGTTCAAAAATTGACTACTATGGAACTGACATTAGCCCATATACTTCCTATGCAACATACTATCAATATAGAAGTGGTGGTATTACTGTTCCAAAGCTTTATTTGATCAGTGCTGAAGGAAAAGCAAGAACCGGAGATGGTGCCGGAGCTTTAGCTATGCTTGATATTCTTAGAAATAAAAGAATTAAGAACAATACACCTTTAACATTCGTAGATAATGCCAGTGCATTACAAACCGTTAAAAACGAAAGACGTAAAGAATTGGTCTTTACTTGTAACAATTTTCAGGACTTGAAACGTTATCATTCTTATGGAGATATCATACCTACATATACCAGAACAATCAATGACCAAGTTCATACGCTTGCTCCGGGTAGTGATAAGTATATTGTACCGATCCCAAGAAAGATCATTAAATTCAATCCTAATCTTGACATTGACTAATACGATCAAATTTATTAATACTTAAAGATTTAAGAATTATGAAAAAAATTAAATTAATACAATATATACTGGCTGTTGTGTTTATCGTATCATTAGGAGCCTGTAGTGAGAATGATGAATTTGATCCTGCAGTCGACCCTTCTGAAATTGGATGGACAGCCACGACTAAGCTTGTCGTACAAGCTGTTCCTGGATTTGAAAAATTCATCTGGGAGACCAACCTGTTATCTTTAGATCAATATTGGCTAAACGATATATTGAAATTAAACATTAAGTTAGAATCTGATGAAGTTGCCGAAAGCTTTACTAAAATTGATATTTATGCCGTGGCCTATGAAGCAAATGGTTATAATGCCAGCGCTCCATTTAATAAAACCGGCAAATTATTCACTACTATAAATGAAGTACCTGAAAGTAAAATTTTTGAAACTGTTTCTATTGAAGCAGAAGATCTTTATGAATTATTTAAACATGATTTCCTAAATGATCGTTCAGCAGCACATTTATTAGATGGTGATATTTTCGATTTTTACTGGGTAATTTATCATAAAGACGGAACTTCTTTTGATTCCAGGAAAGAAGCTCATCCTGATAATAGTTGGGGTGTAGAAGTTAAATACCAAGACTATGCTCCACCTGTATGGGAAGGTACTTTTAATTATGAATATTTAGAAGTAAGTGATGTAGTAGCTGATTGGTTTGGGATTGCTGTGGGTGATAATGGTACTATATCTTGTACTCTTATTGAAGCTCCTGGAAGTTATAGTGTAACTGGATTCTTATTCCTTGGTTTCGGTTCAGACGGTACATTAACTCATGATTTTCTAAGTGGATTAGTTCAAGCTGAAGGAAAGTTGGGTGAGACTTGGACAATTTCAAACGTTAATGGGGAGCACTTAGATATTTTCTATGAAGATCCTGATCCTTGGTATGTAGAAAATGGATATGGTTCATTTAATGGTAAGGTTAGACTGTCAAGAACTGATGGTAATAACTGGCCAGCAAATATTCATACTGCTGAAGTTCTGAAAGCTGTTAAACAGTTAACTGAAGAGCAAAAAGCTAAAAAACTTCAAATGATGGAAGCATATAAAAAATAATTTCACTTAAATTATTTTATTTCAAAAGGGAATCCGTGAGGGTTCCCTTTTTTATTGTGAAATATACAGGCTATTAGCTACTGGCAAGGGCAAAAAGTTATAAGATGCTGATTGCAGCTTACAGGTTAAAAAATGTAATTATTGATATAAAAGAAGACATCTATCTTCTATAAATAAAAAAAGCCTGGCAATAATGCCAGGCCCCCCTCATTTTAATCACTTATACTATGAAATACGCTATAAGGACTTTAAGATTTCTGCTGCTTTATCTTTATAAAGTTCTTTCTCTTCAATGATCTTTTCAAAAACAAATTTAGCTTCAACTTTTTTATTAAGTTTCAAAAAACATAATCCTTTATACCATCTGGACTGTTCAAGAAATAAATTATTATTATCGTCTAAAACATATTGGAAACAACGAATGGCTTTAGAATATTTTTTAGTTTCTACATAAGATAGTCCAAGATAAAATTTAGAAAGAATATTGTCTTCGTAGTTTTTCAAAATTTTAATGGCTTCAGTAAATTCAGAGTTATTGTAATGAGTTAAGGCAGTTTTAATATTAACATCCATTGAAGAACTATTTCCCCTCTCCCCTTCTATGCAGGTCTCAAATTTATAATGTTTATTAAATAATTGCTCGGGAGTTGGAGTATTAAACTCTGACAAAACAAAACTACCAATAACGACAAGTATAGTTGTGGAAGCAGCTACCAGATGCCACTTTCTTTCATACAGCCTGCGAATGATCGTACCTTTTTGCTGATTACTATTACGGCAAATTTCTTCCAGATTTTCGCGGAGTTTCATAACATCATTTTCCATGATAGCATGGTTTACATTCAGGCGCAGTTGGAACTCCTGTGAAAATTGCTCATCCTGTTCAATAAGCTTTTCCACTTCCTGACGTTCCTCGGGGGAGAGTTCGCCGTCAATGTATTTCTCAATTAGTTCATTTTGATTCTTCATTACATTAATTCTTTAAATTTTGGGTCACTTTTAATCTTTTCAATTAATCTTTCTTTACAAATGAATTTTCGTTTTTTGGCATACTTCTCACTTTTATAGCCCATAATTTCAGCTATCTTTTTTAATGGTATTTTTTGAAGTGAAAGTTCCAATACTCTTATGCAGTCTTCGCTAAGTTTTTTAAAGTTGTCCTGATACAATCGGTAACGTTCAGAACTTTCCATTAGTGTCTGAGTATCATCTGGCAGATCAATGTAGTCTGTTTTATCAATTGAAAGTTCGTTTTGTACTTTTCTTTTTTCAAGCTGCTTCAGCCATAATAATTTACAAACTGAATAAAGATAGGTGCTAAACGTACAACTGATTTCTAACTGCTCATCTTTTAGTTTTCTAAAGATAATGATTATGGCTTCCTGGAATATATCCTGTGCATCATCTTCAGTTCCGCTATTGGCATTTATAAAGTATTTTACTTGCGGATAAAATGTTTTATAAACATATTGCAGTATTTCAACATCGTTCTGACGAATCCCGTCTAGTATTTCTTCAACTTTTAACTTCGTCACTTGTTATTAGTTAATTCTTTTTTTAATAAAAAAGTAACCTTGATTTTTAAAATTATATAATAAAAAAAAATTAAATCTTCTAAAAAGAAGAGTTAATAAGCACTTCGAACAGATTTAATATATTTATTGCAAGTAAAACAAAAAAAACATAGTGTAAAAAGATTTGTAAAAAAATTTTAATTTTGTTTTTAACAATCACTCCCCCACCATTAAAAGATGAAATTTATTTTTTTTTACTACTCAATTCTATTCATTTCAATTTTTAGTTTCTATTCATCTTATGCAAGCAATCAGAATAAAAACGATTCTATTTCCATTCTATTTTATAATGTTGAAAATTT
Source organism: Bacteroidales bacterium (assembly GCA_028280405.1). Classification (GTDB taxonomy): domain Bacteria; phylum Bacteroidota; class Bacteroidia; order Bacteroidales. The sequence continues at coordinate 58,934 of JANQLW010000012.1, read as the reverse complement.
GTTTGATCTAAAAAATGATTCTACCTGCCTGGATGATGAATTTACCCCCAAAGGCAACCGGTATTGGAATTACAATAGATTAAATAAGAAGTTGAACAATATTTCTAAAGCAATTATAGCTTCTAATAACTGGGAGATTCCAGATATTATAGGGCTGGCAGAAGTGGAAAACAAAAATATTATTAAGCTCCTAATAAGTAAATCTTTATTGCGAAAAAAGAAGCTGAAAGTATTACATAGGGATTCAAAGGATAAAAGAGGTATAGATGTTTGTCTGCTTTATAATCCGGAAAAAATTATTCTTATTGAGCATTCATTTATCGAAGTAAAATTATCCAATAAAAAATATTCCAGAGATATTTTATATGCCCAATTAAAGATAAAAAACAAACGATTTCATGTTTTTGTATGCCATTGGCCTTCCAGGTATTTGGGTGAATTAAAATCTGAAAAACACAGGGAAACAGCTTCTCAAAGTTTAGTTCAGAAATTAAATGAAATACCAAAAAATCAAAACATTATCATTATGGGTGACTTCAACGATGAACAGGATAATAAAAGCATAAAGAATCTTTTAAAATCTGCAAAACATGAATTAAGAATTGCCATTGACAAATCAAATAGTGAAACACTGAAATATAAAAGTGTATGGAATGCATTTGATCATTTTATTGTATCCGGGAATTTTCAGAAGAACGTACTCATAAAAAATGCTTACGTAGGGAAACCAGATTTTCTCTTCATTAAAGACTCAAGATTTCTTGGAAAAAAACCGTTTAGAACATATTCTGGATATAAATATTTAGGAGGATACAGTGATCATTTGCCAATTCTATTAAAACTAATAATATATGATTAAGATGGATTTCTTATATTTAAACAAAAAACAATGCTCTATTTTACTCAGAAAGATAAAACTACTTTACTAGCTTATGCACGATATATCATCTGCAGAGAACTTTGTAATGAATATATACATTTTGAACTAAATAATGAGTTTTTAAATTTATATTCAGCAAAATGTGGCCTTTTTGTTAGCCTCTACAACCAAGATCAGTTGAGAGCTTGTCTGGGGCGTATTACCTCTGACTTACCTTTGTACAAAACGATAGAGGAAATGTCTATTGCAGCTGCAACAAGAGATCACCGGTTTGATAAAGTTGAAGCAGAAGAAGTAAAAAATATAAGTATTGAACTTTCTGTTTTAAGTCCGTTACAAAAAATTCAATCTAAAGAAGAAATTGAATTAGGCAAACATGGAATATATGTGGAATGGTCGGGTTTAAGCGGAACTTTTTTACCTCAGGTAGCAACAAATCAAAACTGGACCGTAGATGAGTTTTTGGGTCATTGTGCTGAATCAAAAGCCGGTTTGGGATGGGATGGTTGGAAAGAGGCAAATCTTTACATTTATGAGGTAGTTTCTATGAAAGAGAATTAGAGAGTTTGGTAACCAGCAACTAGCAACTAGCAACCAGCAACTAGCAACCAGCAACCAGCAACTAGCAACCAGTAACCAGTTGCTGGTTGGTTTGTAAATTATTAATAACTTATCTTATGTACTTATATAAAAAGGAAAGTACGGCATGTACAAAGGCTTTTGGGTTTTCATTATGAATAGCATGAGCACAATTTTCAATAAATACCGGATAGGATGCCATTGTAATTCCCTGATATAGTTTTTCAGCATCCTTTGCTCTGATCAAAATATCATCTTCCCCAATAATAACCAATGTTTCAGCTGTTATCTTTGAAAGCCTGGTTCGGGAATCAAAAACACTCATTGCTTCAACTTGTTTTTTAAAACCTTCCGGTTTTTGCACAAATTCATAATTGATAATAAATTGCACTAATGCCTCAGCAAATTCCTTATCTTCAAGAAACTTATGAGAATATATCCAATAATAATAATTCTTAAACCAATCTGATTTTGAATTATTATCATATAATTTATTCAGCGTTTTATAAAGTTGACTATTTCTTATGGTTAAGTATGGAGCTGTACAGGCTAGTATTAATTTCAGGATTCTTTCAGAACATTGAATTGCTATTTCCTGAGCAATAAACCCTCCCATCCCATGGCCTAATAAATGAATCTGATCGATTTTCAGGTAATCAAGCAGAGCCATTGTATCAGCAACGAATCTATTTATACTATAACTTTCCTTAGGATAGTCACTTCTTCCCGAACCTCTGTTATCAAAAATGATAAGCTTAAAATGTTTAGACAAATTATTGATTATGAATTGCCAGGTTTGAATATCATCTGCAATATCAGTTATCAACATTAAGGGTTCTCCTTTGCCGTGAATTTCATAATACAAGTTAATATGTTCAAGCTTAACAAGTGGCATTAAATCAAAATGAAGTGTTTATAAATATACTAAAATTTTAAAAAATTATTCCCTATCCAGTTTCATTAATAGTTTTCCAATTTCTTTTAATGATAATATATGGTCTATTTTAGTAGCAGCAATAGCACAGTTTGGCATCGTATCTACTTCAGCAGTTTTGGGATCCTGTACGATCGTCACCCCCTTATATTGATTGATTAATTTCATCCCTTTAGCACCATCATTATTTGCTCCTGTAAGTATTATTCCCACTATATTTGAGCCATAAGCAAAAACTGCTGTTTCAAATAAAATATCTATAGATGGGCGGGCAAAATTAACCCGTTCTTCCGTAGAAAAAGAAATCGTATTATCTTCTTCTATTAACAAATGAAAATTAGGCGGGGCAAAATAAATCTTACCTCCTTCAATGGGTTCTTTTTCATCGGCTTCTTTAACAGTAATAGCACAAATTTTATTCAAATAAGTGGTTATATAATTATCTGAATGAGGACTCACATGCTGCACTACAATTATAGGAATAGAGAAACGACTATCCAATACCGAAAAAATCTCTTTCAGCGCATTTAATCCACCAGCAGAACTTCCTATAACAATGGCTTTAGGTTTCATTTTCTATCTCTTAAAATGAAGTTTTCTTTTAAAGAGCCTTTCTTCTTCATCTATAGTATCAAACTGATGATAGCTATCTGAAAACCTAATACTCTCTTTTGATCCCAGGCACAGATAACCTCCCGGTATTAAGCTATCCTTAAACAAGCGTAATACTTTATCCTGTAATTTCTTATTAAAATAGATCAATACATTTCGGCATACAATTAAATGAACCTCTGCAAATACTTTGTCTGATACCAGGTTGTGATCTGCAAAAACCACATTCTGTTTTAAGTCATTATTAATTATTACCGAATCATATTTTGCAGTATAATAATCAGAAAACGAATTAATACCACCCGATTTCTGGTAATTATAAGTATATTCTTTAATTTTATTTATAGGATAGATTCCCTCTTTTGCTTTCTGTAAAACAGTTTGATTAAAGTCGGTAGCATAAATCTGACTTCTTTCATATAAGCCTTCTTCTTTAAGAATAATGGCCATTGAATACACTTCCTCTCCTGTAGAACAGCCTGCATGCCAGATTTTTATAAAAGGATAGGTTTTTAAAATAGGTATCGCTTCCTCTCTGAATCTATAATAGAAGTGGGGATCTCTGAACATTTCCGTAACATTAATGGAGAAATCTTTTAAGACCTGCTCAAAAAACCTTTCATTATTGATTAATTTATGTTGCATCTCAGATATACTGACAAATTGAGATACAGACATCCGATGCATTAATCTTCTCTTAATATGAGCTTTACTATAATCCCTGAAATCATAGCCATACTTTTGATAAATCGCCTCTAAAAATAAATTTACTTCGATATTTATATTAGATTGGACTTCTAAATCATATTCACTCATTTCCTTCCTGTTTCCTTTAAATTTTACTTATTATATAACCATACTCGTAATAATGATAATAGCTTCTCGGTATCAACAGGTTTAGAAAGATAATCATTAGCACCGGCAGCAATACATTTCTCCCTATCTTCTTTCATCGCTTTAGCAGTCAATGCAATTACCGGTAGTTCTTTGTATTTCTCTAGTTTTCGGATTTCCTGAGTAGCCTCATATCCATCCATTTCGGGCATCATGATATCCATTAATACCAAATCTATATCTTTGTTCTCATCAAGTCTTAACAGTCCTTCTTTTCCATTCTTGCCAACTACAGTTTGCATGCCTTTATCTTCCAATAAACTGCTTAAGGCAAATACATTTCTCATATCATCATCAACAATAAGAATCTTCTTATTTTCAAGAACAGCTTCTTTGTCGTGCATGGTTTTCAGAATTTGTCGCTTGTCTTCCGGCATATCTGCTTCCAATTGATGCAGGAATAAACTAGTTTCTGATAATAGCCTTTCAAAAGAACGTGCTCCCTTAAGGATAATACTATCCGCATACTTATTCAAACGAGTTTCTTCCTCTTTGGTCAGATCTTTACCGGTATATATAATTATCGGAAGGTCAACTATTTTTTTATTTTTCCGGATTTTTTCCAATAAATCAAAGCCCGACATATCTTTTAGCCCAAGATCCAATATCTGGCAATCAAATGTTTCCTTTTTTAACAATTCATAAGCCTCTTCACCATTCTCAACTGCCACAATTTTTACATTCTCACTTCCTGCTAATAAGTTAACGATGCTTTTACGCATCAGCTTATCGTCTTCAACTACCAATACTTTTTTGATCGGCTTTGAAATAATGTTTTCAATTTTTTTGAATACAGTATCCAGCTTAGTCTGGCTAACAGGTTTGGTCAGATATCCGATAGCCCCCATTTTCATAGCTTCAATACTCTTATCAGCTGCCGAGATAAAGTGTACTGGGATGTGACGGGTTTTCGTATTATCTTTTAAACGGTCCATCACCTCATAACCATCAATCCCCGGTAATCCGATATCCAGAATAATTGCATGAGGCTGGTAATAATCAGCAAAATGAAGTCCGGTTTCTCCATCAAGAGCGATGATACATTTAAAACCTTTTTCATGTGCAAGTTCATACAGAACTTTACAGAAGTTTTCATCATCTTCAATTACAAGAATAAATTTATCTCCTACTTCAATATTTTCTTTATCATCTTTAATGATCGCTTCAGTTTTCAATTCACTAATATCGGCTTTCTTCTTAGCAGTTTTTTTCTTTCGCTGTGGTTTTTCAGCCTTAGTTTCCTTTTTAACTTCCTGTTGCTGAACTTTTTTCTCATTCAGTTCCAACGGAAGAAACAGAGTAAATGTAGTCCCTTGTCCTTCTTTACTTTCAAGCCTGATTTCTCCACCAAGAAGTTGAGCAAAACTTCTGGATATAGTTAAGCCCAATCCGGTACCGCCATATTTACGACTGGTTGTTCCATCAACTTGTTTAAAAGCTTCAAAAATTAAATCGATCTTTTCAACAGGAATGCCTACACCCGTATCCCGAACAGCAATAGCAATTGCTTTATCATGTTCCAATCCGCTCTTTGATAAATCAATTTCAGAAGTTGGCTTATATATATCAACTGTTACGCCTCCTTTCTCAGTAAACTTAATCGCATTCGAAAGCAGGTTTTTTATAATTTGATAAACTCTTTGAATATCGGTTCTTACAGAAGCAGGAAGGCCTTCTTCTACTCTAAAATCAAGCTTAAGCTTTTTCTTATCTGTTAATGGAGAGAATGTTCTTTCAATAAATTGTTTTATATCGTCGAAGTAAAGGTCTTCAATATATAGATCTATTTTACCAGCTTCCACTTTAGATAAATCAAGGATTTCATTAATCAGGTCCAATAAATCAGAACCCGATGAATTAATTGTTTTGGCAAACTGAATTTCCTTATTAATCAATGTTTTATTCTTATTATCACCTAATAGCTGTGATAATACCAAGATACTATTTAATGGAGTTCTTAATTCATGAGACATATTCGCAAGGAATTCGCTCTTATACTGACTGGCTTTTTGCAAATCTTTTGCCTTCTGTTCAATTTCAGCCCTTGCTTTCTCCAGTTCTTCATTCTTTCTGCGAATATTATCTCTTTGGATTTCCAGATCATTGGTTCTTTCTTCAAGTTCTTCATTAGTAACCTTCAATTCCTCTTGTTGGCTTTTTAAATTTTCTTCAGAAATCCTAAGTGCTTTCGTTTGTTCCTCTAGTTCTTCATTAGCCTGGCGAAGTTCTTCCTGTTGAACGGTGAGTTCACTCGCCTGATCCTGGGTTTGCTTTAATAGGGTTTCGACATGCTCTCTTGCTTTAACTGTATTTATGGCAATCGCTAAACGGTCCAGACTTAAATCAAAGAACTGCTCATGGAGTTCTGTAAAATGTGTTAAAGTTCCTATCAGAATAACTCCTAACAGCTCATCTTCATAAAGAAAAGGAGCTGCTTTAAATACAGTTGGAGACTTTGAATCCAATCCAATATTTATCTCAGGTAAATTTTCAAATTCACCTTCTATAGTAATCGTGTTTAATTCTTCAGCAGCCTGACCAATTACACCTTCACCAAGTTCAATTTTCCGTTTTATTTTTTTGCTGTTACCTACTGCAAAAGAAGCATTCAAGACAAGTTCTTTTTTGTCGTTCAAAGTATACAATAGTCCTACAGACGAATCGAGATATTTGGTTAAAAAGGATATAGCATTCTTTGAAAGACTGCTTATATCCGTTTGTCCGCTTAACGTACTATTTAGTTCATTTAACCCACTTTTTAACCAATCCTGCTCTTGAATTTCAAGAGAATTAGCTTGTAACTTTTTGGTCATTTCAAACAAAGCAACTCCTAAGGTATCTTTATCACTGCGAGGCTTAATCGTAGTACTATAATCACCACTGGCAATTTTATTGGCTTCCTGAACAACTGTCCTGAAGCTTTCCACCATCTTATTCATAGATTTAGCCATCACATCATCCTTACTCTTCACTTTAACCTGTTTGGAATAATCACCAAAAGCTACGGCCTGACTCACATCAGTATATGATTTCAAAGAATTTACCAATGAATTAAAAGAATGAACCATTTCACCAACTTCATTTCGAGGAGCTTTAACATCTTGTTGAACCAATTCACCTATTTCAACTTGTTTGGTCCATGCTGACAACCTCTTAATAGGATTTACAAACCATCGGGTAACAAAAATAGAAACGAAGAATACAATGATGATTGTAATTGCAAATGCAAACTTTGCGATATCGGATAATTGTTGAGCATGAGCAAATGCTTCATTATGTTCAATTTCTTCAATTAATGCCCAATTAACCCCAAGTTTTTGTAAATAAAAGAGATTTCTGTAAATCCCAAGAACATTCTTTCCCTGATGGTTTTGATAAGTTTCAATACCTTCTTTATCCGCTTTACTTATAGATAGATATTGCTGATCACCCTGATGTTGTATATAATTAAGCCAGGCCTCTGTTTTAATATTTGGTTTTGCCTGGCTCAAAATAATATTTCCTTCCTGAAATCTGGAATTGGAACGATACTTTAAGTCTTCTCCAATTAAATATGCTTCGCCTGTTTCTCCAAGGTTTGCTTCATTTAAGAGGATGTCATTAAGCTGATAAGTATCTATTTCCATAATGATAAGCCCTAGGTTTTTACCTTTTAAATCAGCAACAGGATGAGCTAAATAAGAAACTGTATTTCCTTTTTTATCCTTAGCAATATCAGAAAACTGTGTGGTATTGTTTTTTATCGACTTATTAAAAACTTTCTTTAGCAAATCTGAACTTTGTTTCGACCTTAGTATATCCGTTCCATATGGAATATTTTCAATTAATGAGAAAATAAGTGTTCCATTTCTGTCTACATACATGAGGTTATTAAAATCTCCATTCTGAAAATGAGTTTTATAAGATTCTAAAATTGATTTGTAATAAACTTCAGTTTGGTCGTTCTTTTTAGTTTGAGCTTTAAAAAAAGCTATGGTATTCTCTTGTTGGCCTTCAATAGTCAGGTAATCTACCTTCGTTTTAAAAAAATCTTCAATATTTTCAATTCTTAGTTGGGAAGTCGTAGTAATAGCCCGTTCAGCAATAATAGTAAGATTAAGATAAACACTTAAATAATTGATGAAGCTTAATGAAGCCAACGGAATAAACGATATCGCCAAAAACCATATAAACAAAGACTTACCTACTCCAATAATAAAGAAAGATTTAAAAAAATCTTTTAAATTCCGACGTTGAAAATACTGACTCATATAAACTTTTCTTGTTTAAAGAATAATCAAAATTTCACACTTTATTTAGCATATAAATCGATCACCTTATATAATTCATCAGGATTGATTGGTTTAGTTATATAGTAATCCATTCCGGCTGCTAAACATTTTTCTTTGTCACCTTTCATCGCATGAGCAGTCATAGCAACAATAGGAATATGAGACTCACTGTTTTCTTCAAATTTTCTGATCAACCGGGTTGTCTCATATCCATCTATTTCGGGCATCTGAATATCCATCAACACAATATTGAACTTTTCCTTTTGAAAGGATTCATAGGCTATTCGTCCATTTGCGGCAATGGTAACATCAAATCCTTTTCTTTCTAAAAACTGCTTTACAATTTTTTGATTAATCACCTGGTCTTCGGCAACTAAGATGTTTAAATTTTCAGGAATAGAATCTTCTTTAATAGTTGTTTCTGTTTTTGGGGCAATAGGTTCTATTATTTCATCACAATTTTCTCTTTTGGAAATTTTACAGATCAATGCCATTAATTCTTTTTGAAGTATTGGTTTGGTTATCTTATGTTTGAAATTTGCAATTTTCAATTTACTTCCTTCAACAGAATACTGTACAGGTGCCATAATTACCAATTCTGTCTGATCAGTTTCAAAATAATCCTTAAGCAAGCTTTGCCCCATTTCAAGTCCGTTCATTTCTGGCATAAAGTAATCTACTAAAAGCATATCTACTTTTTTAGCTTCTTTATTATTTTTCAGAAACTCCTGTGCCTCTTTATAAGAAAAAGCAACATTATATGAAATATCATGATAATTCAGAATATTTGAGACAATATCCATGCTTTTTTTATTATCATCAATAATCAGGATATTAAAATCTGCAGGAAGCTCCATATCTTTAAAACATTTAGCCTTTTCCTGATTTCCAAGTTTAAAATTCAAATTAAAGAAAAATTTACTTCCTTTGCCGATTTTGCTTTTAACCTGAATATTCCCACCCATTTTGGTAATAAGTTTTTTAGAAATTGACAATCCCAGACCTGTGCCTCCATGCTTTCTTGTAGTAGATGAATCAGCCTGACTAAATGATTCAAATAACTTATTAATTTGATCTTCTCCTATTCCAATACCCGAATCTTCAATAGAGAACAATAAATCTACTGATTTTTCATCAATCTTATCAGAAGTGATATTTATGATTACATATCCATTATCAGTAAACTTAATAGCATTCCCAACAAAATTTATCAAAACCTGCCTAAGCCTAACAGGGTCTCCAATCAGGATATCCGGAATTTCGGGAGAAATATTACATAAAAATTCCAGTTTATCATGGAATATTTTAACTGACAACAAGCGAATAACTTTTTGCAATACATCTCTTAAACTAAATTCGATATGTTCAAGTTCTAATCGATCAGCCTCAATTTTTGAAATATCCAAAATTTCGTTAATGATATCCAACAAAGATTCTCCCGAGCTTTTTATATCCAGAACCCGTTCTTTTTGGAGTTCTGTCATATCATTTCCCATCAACACCAAATCAGCCATGCCAATAATACCATTTAAAGGAGTTCTGATCTCATGGCTCATATTTGCAAGGAAAGAACTTTTTGCAAGAGTAGCTTCTTCAGCGATCCTTTTAGCATGATCTAATTCCTGAATTGTACGTTCCAGCTTTTTAGTAGTTAATTCCAGAGAATGTTTCTGTTTAAAGAACTCAATATAGGCTTTAATTTTACTCTGAAGGATTTCCAAATCCAATGGTTTATAAAGATAATCTACAGCACCCGCTTCATATCCTTTGAACACATGCTGTCGTTGCTTACTGATAGCGGTTACAAAGATTATAGGAATATTTCGGGTTCTTTCATTGCTACGCATTAATTCTGCTGTTTCAAAACCATCCATTTCAGGCATTTGGACATCGAGCAACACCATGGCAAAGTCATATTCCAGCATCAAGCCAAGAGCTTCATTACCTGAACGGGCTTTAATGATATTCAGTTCAGGGTTTTCAAGTATACTTTCGAGAGTAAGTAGATTTTCCTCTCTATCATCTACAATCAGAATATTAAATTTCTCTTTTATTTCCATATCAGAAATGTTTTATATTCAGAGTTTTCAATTGATTCATGTCTTAAAATGCAAAATACAAAAATTCCAAATCGATTTAAAGCAAATTACATTTAAATGTTAACAATGGGTTTTTAACAATCAGGCCCTGTTACATATAGTTTTAAAGTCGCATAACTTACAGTTATTCAAATCTGAAGTTTGAACATACTTAATTCCCGGGTCAAAAATCTCTTTCAATAAATTTTTAATCCCTTCTTCAAATAAATGAATATTATCTGAAATCAAGTCATCTTGATCGGGGAGTTGTAACTGAATATACCCCTGTGACATTTTTTTCAGAGAAAATATGCCGCAGGAAGTGTCAGGGTAAACCTTTATTAAATCCTGAAGCAACAATGAATAAAACATTAACTGAAAGCATTTTTCTTTATTCGGGCTATCAAAAACTTGATTTATGTCTTTAACTTCCAAATCTCGTTTCAATACCGTCCCGGTTTTATAATCAATAATCCTTAATGCTCCGTTCTGTTCATCAATGCGATCCACAAATCCTTTTAAAACAACTGTATTATCTAATCCTTCTACATCAAGATTTCTGGTATATTTATTTTCCAACGACTTAATCATTATTTGTGTACCGGAGTTTATATTTTCTATCTCTTTTTTTAAAAAGCGTTCAAGATAGATTTTTGCAATTCTGTTTATTAAATAATTCTTACCGAATTTCAAATTTCCGTCTTTATATAACTTACTAAAAGAAGAATTAAGAATCGCATCCAGGTTTTTCAGGTTACTTTTCAGGTAATTTACATCAACGACCTTATTGATCAATGGGGCATAAATCTCCTGCAGTGCATCATGGATAATCTGCCCTAAAGTTGCTGCATCAATTGTCTCTTCCGTTTGTTTGTATTCACCTATTTGCGCAATTTCCTTATAATAAAACTGCAGCGGACAACGTATATAAGAAATAAGGCCTGTTGCAGAAAATCCCTTAGTTGCTTTATCATACAATGCTTCTAATACAGCTTTTGTTTTGGGAACTTCAATATCTATATTATCCAGAGATTGCACCTCAGATTTAATGATGTATTCTTTTATTTGGATGTCAGGATTATGAGCAGATAGTTCTTCCTGAATCTGGAACAAAAACCTGCTTTTATCTCCACCGGCTAAAACATCAGCTTCTGTATTATACAACAAATGTATATTTTCAGCTTTTTGTAACAATCTGAAAAAGTGATACGCAAAAATGGCATTTTTTTCCCTGTATGTTGGGAGGCCAAACGCTCTCTTTATATCAAAAGGAATAAATGAATTTTGTTTTGATGATGAAGGGAGTATATGCTCATTTGCAGAACAAAGAATTAAGTTTTTAAAATCCAGCACCCTGGTTTCAAGCATCCCCATCAGTTGCATACCCTGTAAAGGCTCGCCAAATAAAGATAATTTCTCTGACTTACACAATTGTTTAAACAATGAGACAAATGTTTTTAAACCGGATATGGATTGATATGCTTTTTGAAATTTTTCTATTTTATTAAAAATAAGTGAAAACTGAAACAAATACTCCAATTCAATTTTATAACTGGCTTTTTCATTCTGTCCCTTCCTTAAATAAGCATCCTTTATCAGGAGCAACATATTTTTAATAATAGCTATTCCCTGTTCAGTATTTTCCCATTTACTGAAAAGCACCCTAACAAACTCCGGTATATCCACATCCTTACATCCAAACATTTCTTTTAATAACTTGCTTGTATAAAAAATCTTATTGGATTTATGCATACTGGATATTATGGAACGGTATTCGCCAAATGTAATACCAAGTAAGCTTTCAATCAGGTTGTTGATAAATGGATGTCCAATAACCTTTTTAATATCATTGATATGAAATACAATATCAGAGTTTTTATTTGCTTTTGAATAAGTTTCTGATTTATAATGCATCTCCAGAAAAGCACTGATAAAATCAAAAGCAGCACTTGAATTCAAAGGAACTCCCATCGTTGCATTCAGTTCCTTTAGTTCGGGCAATGAGTTTAAAACAGGAAATAACAAATTTTCATCGGCTAATACAATTGCAGAATTATATTTATCATCAACAATTCCCGGATGATCCAATATTAGCTGACCACAAAACTTAGCTTGTCCGATTTGTTTGGGTATTCCATAAATATTGATTTGTTTTGATCCTTTTCCAAAATTATCCTGTATCCAATTAAATTCCTGCCCTGTATACTCTTTAAAGTATTTTCTCAAGAAGAAACCGGCTTCATGAAACAATCCTGATTCAATTTTGCTCATATAAAATGAATCAGCATCCCAAAAAATTTCAGCTTTTCCCGACTTTTTAAGTCCGAATAAAATTGTTTCTTCAGATTTAGTTAAAGCATTAAATCCGATAAAATATATTTTTTTATCCTGATAACGATCTCTAAGTATTTCCTGCTGTTCAGCTGTTTGTTTAAATGCCAACCCTATATAGCCCGTATTCTGACTGATCAATCGTTCTTTAAACTCTTTGTAATATGTATATAAGGATTTAAAAAATGAGATATATTGCTTTTGAAACTCTGTAGGTTCCAAATGTTCAGGATTCCAATGAGTCAGAGATTTTATATCACTTAGGTAATTAAATAAATTTTCAGCTGAGGCTAAGTGCATATCTATTTCATTGAAATCACGGAGTAATACCTGCCCCCATTTAGAAAACTCATCAAAATCCTGTTTTTTAGCTCCGGCGATCTTTTTATGAATTTCATAAAGTTCAAATAGAAGTATAATATCATCCAGGATTTTAAGATCAGATTGCTTTTTTATAAATTCCTCAATGGAAAGAATTTCCGGGCTCCAAAGCGTTTTCTGAAATAATGCAGAAATATGTCTTTTCAAAAATAAGCTAGCTCTTTTCGAAGGCAATATCAAACAAATATCATCCAAACCATCCGGATGTTTTTCAATGATGTATTGTGCAACTTTTTGAAGAAAACTCTGCATAACTATTTATTCATTTTGTTTAAATCATCCGGCTTACCTACATCAACCCAATTTGATTTCTCATCTACAAATGCCAGAATATTGTGCTGTTTAGAAAGCTCAAGATATAATTCTATCATCGAAAACTTATCTTTATCCGGCATAAAACTGAAAATTTCCGGATCAATAATATGAATACCACTAAAAGCCAATGATGAAAAATCCAGTTTTGGAAAGTGATTAATACATTCCTGAGTTTTAATATTCTTCCAACCTATTAACCTCTTGCTACTATCAAATAACAAATAACGTTGTGTATCCCGGTTTCTGACCACAAGGCTTGCCATAGGCTTATGCCGGGAGTGAAATTCTATCAGTCCGTTTAAATCAATATTACTTAGTATATCAACATTATACAAAAGAGTTGGCCCATCAAGTAAATATTTAGATGCAAACTTCAACCCTCCTCCTGTTTCAAGTAACTTATCTTTTTCATAAGAAATTATAATAGGAATCTCATAATCAGACTTATTAATATGAGCTAAAATCTGAGGAGCAAAATGATGTACATTCACTACAATTTTATGAACACCAATACCTGAAAGTTTTTGAATACAGTGATCCAACAATGGCTTCCCCTGAACCTCAACCAGAGCTTTAGGTTTATATTTTGTTAAGGGATAGAGCCTGCTGCCTAAACCGGCAGCAAAAATCATTGCATTCATTTGATTAACTAAAATCTAATATCTAAAAACTAAAAATGAGGGGATCTTATCCCCTTTTCATTATTTTATCTTTTTGGATTTACACAAATGTTTTTCTTTATTTGATCTCAATCCACAAGATTTACATTCAAATTTAGACTCTTTTGAAGAATCTTTTTTTATTTTACCTTCATCTTTCTTACACAACTTCTTACTCATAAAAATAATATTATTTTCTCCAGTTCTCCTTTTGTGTATGCAAAATGTTTACCTGAACATTATATTTATTATTTAAATGTCTTTTCAATGATTCGGTACAATAAACAGACCTGTGCTGCCCACCTGTACAACCAAAATTTACATTAAGATTGGTAAAGCCTCTTTCAATATAATTATCGATTGATTGATCTACAATATTATATACCTGATTAAGATACCTATTTAATTCGGGATACTTCTTCAAATATGCAATTACTTCACTATCCAGGCCTGAAAGCTCCTGGTATTCTTTTAATCTTCCGGGATTAGGCAAGGCACGACAATCAAAAACAAAACCCTCTCCATGATCAGAATCAGCTTCTGGAATTCCCGCTTTATAAGCAAAGCTTTTAATACCTATTACCAAGGTATCAGAAGATAATTTCTCTTCAGAACTCTCCACTAATAAACTCAGGCACTTTTTCAATTCAGGAAGTTGATTTAAGAAAACAAATTCAGGCAATAAGTTTTTTAAACAATCAATTGCATAAGGAATGCTTTCTATAAAATGAGTCCTGTTTTCAATCAAGCCCCTAAATCCATAAGCACCCATTACCTGAATAAGACGAATAAGTACATAAGGATAAAAATGGGTCATAAATTCTTTTCCGGACACTCCATAGTTTCTTTCAAGTTCACTCACATAATGATTGAGAAATTCTTCCCTGATTTCATCAGACAAATTTGCCTTCACCTGAAATAATAAGGAAGCCACATCGTATTGTAAAGCACCTTTTCGTCCACCCTGATAGTCGATAAAATAAGGAGTGTGATCTCTGATCATAATATTCCTGGCCTGAAAATCCCTAAACAAGAAATAATTATGTTCTGCTTCCAAAAGTAAAGAAGTAAATTTTTCAAAATCATATTCCAGCTTCTGCTCATCAAATAAAATATTCTTTGGCTTTAAAAAGTAATATTTGAAATAATTCAGATCCCATTGAAAAGATTGTGCATCCATTTCTTCCCGGGGATAGGCATCTTTAAAATTGATGTTATTTTTTCCAATAAATTGAAACTTCAACAAGGCTGTTAAAGCAGATCTATAATAAGCTTTTATTTCAGCATTCATTCCTGATTTGAGCAAATGATTTAAAAGAATATCATCTCCTAAATCTTCAATTAAATAATAAGGGCTGTTTTCGTCATATTTAAAAAGCTCCGGAACGTTCAAACCCTGTTGATAAAAACATTTTGTAAAAGAGAAAAAAGCCTGATTTTCTCTTAAATCATTATTTACCGTTCCAATTGCAGTTTTAGTTTTTCCTTTAATTCTGAAATAATACCTGCTTGAACCGGACACAGGCAGATTTATAATACCCACAACAGCTTCACCTGACCAGTCTTTGAAAAGTTTCTCTAAATTTTTATGTATTAATGATTGTTGATTCATTCAATGGAAATTATACACAAAGATATTTATTTTATCCGGGGAATACTAAACAGGAAAATAATTAACCCTTTTGAATTGAAGTTGTTTAAAGTTAGAACTATTTTTCATTTTCTGATTAGCCAAGCCCCGACTCAAGATTCTATTATTGAAATAAATTCGATCAACTCAAGGTAATATTATATCTGCCTTAGGCAGCTACTGTATCCCACATCTTTTTTATCAAATCAATAGCACCGCGCCTTTAGGCCGGTGGTTATGAAGCGAACGAAAACCCTTTAGCCTTTTATTTTAATCTGATCGAACTGTAAGGTTTAAAAGGACTAAAGTCCTGAAAATGTTGTTGTGTTTTATTTCCTGTTCACCGGCCTAAAGGCGCGGTGCTATTGATCCTTTTGTTATTTCTATAGGATAAATGATAAAATAGGACAAATTCCTAAGATCAGTGCTGTCTGCCTTTGTAAACTATTTATAAAGGTGTGGGTACACGGTAGCTTAGGCAGACAAGTTATAGAAATCGGGGTTTGGCTTCCAACTTTTGACAACTTCATTATATAGTGTAATTACAAATTATTAGAAGATCATAAATATCCATTGAATAATCTTTTCTATTCTTAGCAGAAACATTTATATTTGTTAGTGAAGAACGAGTATTAATTATTATTTGAAAATATTATGGAAAAGAATACCGCATCAGATATTTTAAAGACAGCCATACTTTTAGAAAGAAGGGGAAAAGCTTTTTATTCAACCATTGCAAAGCAAACCAGAAGTGCTGCCGTACGTAAAATTTTTACAATGATGGCAGAGGAAGAAGATGAGCATATCAATTTCTTATCAAAACAGTTTGCCCATTATGAAAAGACCAAAAGTTTCCAGAAGAATGAAGAAAATAACCAGGTAGATGATACAGCTGCCATAGAGATTTTAACTAAAGAAATCAAAGATCAAATCTCAGCAGCAAGTTTTGAAGCTGCAGCTATTTCAGCAGCCATTGACTTTGAAAACAGAGCTATTGCCGTATATTCTGAAAGGGCTGAAAAAGCTACTGACCCAAATGAGAAAGAAATGTACCAAATGCTTGCAGATTGGGAAAAATCACATCATCATTTACTTCATCGTTTAAATGAAGATTTAAAAGAGAGTGTATGGCATGATAATAACTTCTGGCCTTTCTAAACTAAAAACTAATAGTGAATCCCTATAACTATCGGGACTAAAAATTGGAGGTCGTCTTCTGTGTAGAGAAACAAGCCTCTTTTTTTATTTTAAGTAATCACATATTATGCACTTTTTCAGACTCATAAGTGTTAAACCCCTCCGGGGTTTTGCCATAAATTCCAAAGCCTGGTAATATTGTTTATTCCCTTCGGGAATGAGCTTTAGTATACTCTATTTTTTTTATAAAGAAGAGAGGTTTCCTCATTTTTCAAATCTCAGGAGCAATCAGCTTAAAATGGTTTATCCAAACATATATTCTTATTTCTCTTATCCCGGGTAACCTTTTATCTATTTTGGGAATTAATGTATGGATAAATAATTTGGTATGAGTTTTAACTATTGGTTAGATAACACAGGTTTTATTTCAAGAAGCAATTTAAAGGAGATTATTCAGAATCCGGAGTATGGATTTACCGGATTCAGAAGGTATTCGAACGGCAAACCCGGTGCTTATTGTTTTTTGTGTTACCATCGAAAGACAGTAAAGCTTGATGTTCTCAGCATCACTAAATAGTTTTTAAACCCTTCATTCCCGAAGGGTTTTTTCATTCCTGTTATTTAAAAAATCTTTATTAGCTAAATTCAGAATAGGAGCATTACGAATTAAAAATCCCGGGACCTTTCTATTTCTCTTTGAGAATCCTTTTGCTTCAAGCTTTCTCTTTTATCATAGGTATGTTTACCCTTAGCAAGGGCTATTTCGAGCTTAGCCAACCCTTTGTCATTTATAAATAAAGAAACAGGAACCAAAGTAAAGCCTTTCTCTTTGACTTTACCGGAAAGCTTTTTCAATTCTCTTTTAGTAAGCAGTAATTTACGATCACGTTTAGGTTCATGATTATTATAGCTTCCCATTTTATATTCCGAAATGTGCATGTTTTTCACAAACAATTCCATTTCGGTAAAAGCACAATAGGAATCAGCCAGCGTTGCTTTTCCGGCTCTAATTGATTTAATTTCCGTACCTGTCAATTGAATGCCCGCCACAAACCTTTCAATCAAAAAATACTCATGAGAAGCTTTTTTATTCTTAATTTTTATTCTCTCACTCATTTCAGGTTGCAAGTTGCAAGATTCAAGTTGCAAGTTGTTACAACAACCTGCAACCTGTAACTTGTAACAATTCTATTTGTCTGTATTTAAAATTAAAGGAAGCCCATCTTTACCGCTACCAACTACGACTACTTTCGCATTTGGAGACTCCGCTAATTTCAATGTAGCTTCTATTCCTTTATCTCTTAAAATTTTATCTGTTAAACTCGCACTTAAGATACGGTTTGCATTTGCCTTACCTTCAGCTTCAATTTTCTGGCGTTTTGCTTCCTGTTCAGCTTTTTGTAATTTAAATTTATATTCTAAGGCTTCCTGTTCTTGTTTCAGTTTTTTCTCAATTGCAGTTTTAATGGTTGGCGGTAAGGTAATATCTCTAACCAACACATCGTTAAGTTGAACGTATTGTGCAATTAGTATTTTCTTAGTTTCTTCAAAAATTTCATCTTGAATAGCATCTCTTTTGGAAGAATAAATTTGTTCAGGTGTATACCGTCCAATAACAGATCGCGTAGCAGATCTAATGGAAGGGCGTACGATTGTATTTAAATAGTCCTGCCCTTTTTCTTTATGCAAAAACCCAAGTTTATTATAAACCGGCTGATACCACATAGAAACATCTACAGAAATCTCAAGTCCGTTTGAGGACAAAACAGACATTTTCTCAGAAACTTCTTGCTGACGAACATTGTATACAAACATTTTATTTAATGGAGAAATAAAATGAAAGCCTTCTCCATAGGTTGCTTCAGTATCAACACCTCCGCTAAGCAAACGGAATACCACACCACCTTCTCCGGATTGTATAGTGACTGTCATTCTACTCCAAAATATAATTACCAAAATAACTGCTACAATAATAAAAGTAACAGGTAAAACTTTTCTTAGGTTAATTTCTTCTTGTGCCATGATTTTATATTTAAGTTAAAAATTGTTCTGCCTTACAGCAAAGATATAAAAAAACAAAAGGCTGTCTCAATCGTATTAATAATTTGAATATTAGTCAGGGTATGAATTGTTAATTCATTAAATGTATTTCTTTTATTTTTTGAAAAACTTAACAAATACATTCACACCCTGACTTTTGAAGCAGTTTCTTAAATCGAATAGGTTGTGTATAAAATTTTAAAATTTTAAAGTTACTCCAAATAAGAAATTGGTTTCTGCCTGCGGATAAAAACCAAAATCTGTTAAATGAGTTCCATTATTGAAATATCGATAAGTCCAGGCATTGGTTTCATATATCTCATTAAATATATTATTAACCAATAATTTAAATCCAACTTCAGGGATTAATTTTGTTTTAAACGTATAGCTAAGGTTTATATTACTTACAAAATATGGATCAAGGCTCCTTTCTTTACTGGAAGTATTGTCAATATACTGTCGACTTACATATTTTGATATCAAGGCCATGCTAAAACCTTTTACAGGATTATATTTAATCGTACTTCCGGTAATTAAAGAAGGGGAAAAGGACAAATGGGTGTTTTCATATTGTTCAATCACACGATCGCCCGTCCAATTATCAACATATGCTGTAAATTCTTTTATCCTATTCTTGCTAATCGTTGCGGTTAAATCCCATCTTAAATCAGGTGTAATCTGAACTCCTCCTGCAAACTCAAGCCCTAAACGATAACTATCCGGCACATTGGTCATGATTGGAGATCCAACATTATTGATTTCCCCGGTCATCACCAATTGATCCGTATAATCCATATAGTATGCATTTAATTCTATAGCATAAGTACTGTTCCTAAATGAATAGCCGAATTCATAATCAAACAATTTTTCACGGGTTGGATTATGATCGGCATCAGCATCTCTATAACTATTACGGGAAGGTTCACGATTAGAAACAGCAAAACTTGCATAAGCAGCACTATTCTTATTTATAGTATAATAGACTCCTGCTTTGGGATTGAAGAAATCAAATTTACCATCTGTTGTAATATTTCTCAAGTCATCATGAATACCCTTAATATCAAATCTGATGGCCCGATACTGTATATCTCCATAAAGATTTACTTTATCAGAAAGCTGATAATTTACTTTTGTGTAAAGGTTAAAATCTTTTTTATGGCCTTTATTGAAATACCAGCGGTAGTTCTTATCAATATTCACCGCATATTGTGACCAAATGACTTCACCAAAATGGTCTCCAATATATTTATTCCATGCACCTCCAACAATTACATTTGTTTTTTCATCTTCATATTTAACAGAATAAGTGGCTCCATAGAAATTATTATCCAACCACTTTTGCTGAATCAAATCCATTTCATCAATGGTCTCCCCTCCTATTGTGATCGGATCAATTTTATACCCGGAGAATGCCCGACCTTCTTTAAACTGCTCATAATAACCGGCACCTTTAGTATAATGCAATGCGGCATTAAATTGCCATTCAGTACTTAGTTTCTGAGTATAAAGTAACTGATAATGGCTTTGCTGATAATTATCCGTTTCATTCTCGTAAGTATAAGGATTAAATCTACGGTTTGTTTCCAGCATATCTTTTGGAACACCTCCCCAGGCCTGGTATGTTCTTTCTTTACCGGAGAAGATATTTAATTTTACGATATTATTTTTTCCATAGAATGCACCTGACAAATAGAATGATTTAAGATCAGAAAATGCTCTGTCAATATACCCATCGGATGTAATTTTCGACAAGCGGCCATCAATTGTGAATTTTCCATTTAGCAATCCAGTTCCGAATCGTACATTATTCTTAAAAGTACTATAAGAACCAATGGTACTATTAATTTCTGCATAGGGTTTCGCATTTAAAGTTGTCGTTTGAAGATTAATTGAAGCTCCAAAAGCAGCCGCACCATTTTTAGAGGTACCTACACCACGTTGAACCTGAATATTATCAATAGAACTTGAAAAATCTGGCATATTTACCCAAAATACACCATGGGATTCGGCATCATTCAAAGGGATTCCATTTACTGTAACATTAATTCTGGTGATATCCGTACCACGAATACGGATACCGGTATATCCAATTCCAGCTCCGGCATCTGAAGTTGTAACGGTAGATGGCATCATATCTAAAAGAAATGGAATATCTTGCCCAAGATTGGTACTTTCAATTTCTTCTTTATCAAGGTTTTTATATGTAGTTGGCGTATTTTTTGCGATTCTTGTAGCAACAACCAATACTTCATCCGTCATATAAGCATTTGGTTCAAGTTGAAAATTTCTTGTTTGATTACTGTTAAGCTCAACTTCCAGAATTTGAGATTTGAAACCAACATAACTTATTTCAAAAGTATATGAACCTGCTTTAAGAGACTTGAACCTATAAAATCCCTCTTTATCAGTAACAGTTGTTAAAGATTTTCCTTTTAATACGATATGAGCTCCATAAAGAGCATCCCCTGTTTCAGCATCTGTTATTTTCCCACTTAAGGAATACTGTGAGAATGTAAGCAGAGGTATTACAATAATAATAACTGCAAGAATAGTTTTTTTCATAATATTGAATTTTTAAAGATTTAAAAAAACAATAGAGGAAAATTGTGAATCTTTCTTTTCCCTACGCCGGCATTACCCGGATCAGGTTTTAAGAGTATGATCTCAGCCCGTAATGATAGGGCACCCCTATTGGAATAATTTGTGCAAATTTAAGCTTAAAACTTATAAGTATGCAAATAGAAGTTAAATTTTTTCGAAAATTGCTAGAGGATATTGCTGGTTACAAGTTACTGGTTACTGGTTACTGGTTACTGGTTGCTGGTTGCTGGTTGCTGGTTACTGGTTAAAGTTGAAAAATTATAATATACTTCCATCTCGATTACGCTTCGCTCCACTCGATGACCTGCCCCAACTAAATAGCGTCAACTAACACTAATATCCCAACTTTTATGCTTCCAAGCAGGTTTACCAATATACCAATTTACCTCTCTACACTATCCCCATAAAAGTTTAACTTTGTAATATAAATTCAAACTCTCAATCATCATGAACATGAAGCTTTGCATCATTAACGGACCTAACTTAAATTTACTTGGAAAACGTGAGCCCGAAATTTATGGTTCTGCTTCTTTTGAAGATTACCTGAAAGAATTGAGTACAAAATTCCCTGAGATTCAGATTGATTATTATCAAAGCAATGTAGAAGGCGAGATCATCAATAAAATTCATGAAGTCGGATTTGATTATGATGGGATCATTTTAAATGCAGGGGCATATACACATACTTCCGTAGCCATTGCAGATGCTATAAAAGCGATCAACTGTCCGACAATTGAAGTTCATATCTCCAATGTGTTATCCAGAGAGGAATTCAGGCACACCAGCATGATCGGGCCTTATGTAAAAGGGATGATTAGTGGGTTTGGCTTAGACTCTTATCGCTTGGCAATACTTAGCTTTATAAAGTAATAACACCCGTCATGCTGAACTTGTTTCAGCATCTGAGTCGTCTGAGATGCTGAAACAAGTTCAGCATGACAGGATATACTAATTTGATGTATTTCCAGTTATCAGCTTAAGCCCAACTATTCCGCAAACGATCATTAACACAAATACTATTTTTAGAACTTCTCGGGATTCATTGAACAGGATGATTACAAGAATTACGGTTCCAATAGCACCTATGCCTGTCCATATGGAATAAGCTACACCAATGGGTAAGGATTTAAGGGCCGAGAGAGGAAATAAATACAGCCAAGCCATTATTTTGAAAATTTTTCCGGGTTAAACTCTGAAAAATTCTTTACTCTCCAGAGATAATGGTCAAAAGCTACATTTGACCAATATACCATTGATACATCTTTTTGTCTAAGTTGCTTTCGTTTTTTTCTCAATTTGCCAAAGTTCTTATAAAAACTCAGATGAGCTCTCACAACTGCAAACATATCTTTATACCCGCCTTGCATCAAAAATTTAACTCCTGCTAAACCATCCAGGAATAAACGGGACAAAAACATTTTCCACAAACGGTTATAAGGAAGATTTTTGTAAAGTAAGAAAAAGTTATTTCTGAAATTAAAATAAGTCTTTCTAGAAGATGTTTTGGGAAGGGTACCTCCACCAACATGATAAACCGTAGATTCCGGGCAATACATGATCTTATATCCCATATTTTTCAATCTCCAGCACAAATCGATCTCTTCCATATGAGCAAAAAAATCATCATCAAAACCATTGGCTTTATGAAATAATGCAGCCCTGATAAACAAACAGGCTCCGGATGCCCAAAATACTTCACAGGCATCATCATACTGGCCTTTATCAACTTCTAAAGATTGAAATAAACGGCCTCTGCAAAACGGATAACCATATTTATCTATATAGCCTCCGGCAGCACCGGCATATTCAAATTTATCCTTTTCGTAATAGGATCTTAATTTGGGTTGACATACAGCAATCCTCTCATCCTTTTCCATAAATTGGATGACCGGGTTGATCCAATTTTCAGTAACTTCAACATCAGAATTTAAAAGAACATAATAATCAACGTCAATCTGTTTTAAGGCCATATTATATCCGGATGCAAAACCTACATTATATGTGTTATGGATGATCCGTAATTCAGGATGATTCTTCTTAAGATATTCTACAGAATCATCAGATGAGTC
Organism: Bacteroidales bacterium; assembly: GCA_028280405.1. Lineage (GTDB taxonomy): Bacteria > Bacteroidota > Bacteroidia > Bacteroidales. Next base: position 35,523 of record JANQLW010000012.1, on the reverse strand, counting down.
ATTATCAGCCACAATAATTTCAGCATCATATTTACTATACTTTATAACATGGGGAAGAAATTTCTCAAGGAAGACTTTACCATTCCAGTTTAATATGACTACTGCTATTTTTTTCAATTACGACTCTATTAAGAAATTATCACATGTCATATGCGAAAACAACCAATTATAAGCTTGTGTTCGAATAGAATTTTTCGGATAACAAATATATTTATTTATGCTGGTATCTTCATCATATATCTGCAAGTTCTTATCCTAATTGTAGTACAAATAAAAAGCCATGCACAAAAAAACAATCTCTATTTTCTTCTGCATTATGCGATTACAAAGGGGTTTTCAAAAAATCCATTTTTTTTTGAAGATAATATTTCAAGAATAAAAAATTTATGTACTTTTGCAGCGGAGAAATGGCAGAGTGGTCGAATGCGGCGGTCTTGAAAACCGTTGAGGGTAACACCTCCGGGGGTTCGAATCCCTCTTTCTCCGCAGAAATGCATAGAAGAAAAACGCAAAGTCCTGTAAATCATCATTTAACAGGGCTTTTTTGTTTTTACCTTTCTTGGTTTTTACCCCCTTTTCTTTGCATTTCTATTGGACTTACTATTGGACTTTATTTTTATAAAAAAAGTCCAATGAGGCGACTCGAATTCCTATTTATTGCTCCCTTTTCAAGTTTAATTAATCATCTTAAAAAAGGCTGAAATTTATATGGAACGATGGACTTCTTATAGAATATTATTCTTTATTAAAAAAAAGAAACTATTAAAAAATGGCAATGCCTCTTTATTTGTAAAAATAACAGTTAATAAAAAGCACACTGAATTTGTTTTGAAATGTACAGTAAACCCAATGTTGTGGGATGCTGAAAGTGGCATAGCTAAAGGGAATAGTAAGGAATCAAAAATTATTAATGACTATATTCATTCAGTTAAATTCAGATTTCAATCCATTATAAATCATTTAATGACCGATGGAGTTGAGATTACTGCAGAATTACTCAAAAAAAAGTTCTTAGGAATCGAACCTAAAAAAGCTACTATTCTTGATATTTTTATGGATCATAATAAAAGAGCTCGTTCTTTGGAAGGAATTGATTTCGCTTCTGAAACCTGTTTGCGATATGAAACCTGTTATCGCCATATTCAAAAATATATACGGAAAGACTATGAGGTGGAAGATTTGTCGATAGACAAGGTAGATCATGATTTTATAAGTGGACTTGAGTTTTTTATAAAAAGTGTTATTGGTTGTAGTCATAATACTACTATGAAGTATTTGAAAAACTTTAAAAAAATTACTAGGATTGCTTTAAATACAGGAAAACTAAAAATAGATCCTTTTGCTAATTATCCACTTCCCTTAAAAAAGGTGAATAGGGATTTTTTAACTGAAACTGAATTAGAAAAATTGATTAAAAAGAAGTTCTCAATAAATAGGTTGGAAACAGTAAAAGATTGCTTTCTCTTTGCTTGTTTTACAGGACTAGCTCATTCAGACTTAAGCCGTTTAAAAAAAGAAAATCTTATTATTGGGCTTGATAAGAAACCCTGGATAAGCGTCAAAAGAAAAAAGACCAATATTCAAAGCAATATTCCTCTTCTTCCCTCAGCTCAAAAGATAATTGATAAATACAAAGATCATCCGATAGTACAAGAAAAAGGAGTTTTGCTACCGGTAAACTCTAATCAAAAAATGAATGCTTATTTAAAGGAAATAGGCGATTTATGCGGGATTTCAAAAACACTCACAAGTCATGTGGCCCGTCATACTTTTGCAACAACAGTAACCCTGAACAATGATGTTCCCATTGAAAGTGTTTCAAAAATGCTTGGCCATAGCTCTCTTGAAATGACTAAAATATATGCCCGTCTACTTGATAAAAAAGTCAGTAGAGATATGGATCATATCGCAAATAAATATTCTTCATAGGCAAACTTACTAACAATCAGGTTACTATTATACAAAATATAGAATTAATAGACAGACTTGATTCTCCCCATTTTTATTTATGCCTAATTAAAGATATATGAACGCTTCACTTAGAAAGGAGTTCTCAATTTATTGTGAAATCCTACATGGGAAATTACAACCCACAAGAACACAATTTGATGATCCACATTTATTAGCTAATCTGATAGAATATGCAAATACTCAGGAATTTCTAAATTTAGAAATTCCTCAAAAAGAATATTTAAAGATTGGTTATAGAACCCCGGAAGACTTTATTATTCTGAAAGGGTCAACTAACAACCTTGAAACAGTTACCATTATCCCAAATAAATATTATTTGATTGGGGATAAACTGGATAATGATATTATAAAGCCTCCATGTTATAAATCAAAATGTTACTTACAGCTTTTAATGGATGAATTTGAAAGAATTAAAATAAGGGCACGTAACTTACTAAACATGAATACTCAGACTGAAGAATTAAAAATATTAGCTACAAAAAACCTTAGAAATGCTGAATTTCTATTAAGAGAGTCATCAGCCTATAGTCATTACTTAGTCATTCCTGAAAACGACAATAAAAAACAAACCCTGTACTATATTAACGACTGCTTGAAAAAATTTTTAATTAAATCAATTCGATTCTATCATCGCTTATTTAATCCCTTCATTACTGAGTATTATAATAGCTCAAAAAAACTAATCAATAATATTGATAAGACTACCTCTGCCGATTGCATTAAATACATTTATCAGGATAACGTAAATATGATAAATGATAATTCCTCCGATTATGAAAAACAAACATATAATAAATCCGGATCTCCTAAATTAAGATGGACCTCAAAAATAAATCAGCTTACAACCCTGTTTTTAGATCTCCTTGAGAAAGGAATAATTGAAATAAAAGATGAAAATACCTCATACTCACAAAAAGTCTCAAAGTTTCCTGAGACCTTTTTGACAAATATGGATTTAGTCGATTTTATTCACCTTAACTTTCTGGATAACAAAGGTCACACGCTTTCGAAAGAAACGCTGAGAACATACCTAAATCCAAAGAGAATTGACAAAAAATCCAAAAGGTCTCACGGAATAAATCTGGACAAAATCACCTAAAAGCAGCTAATCTGCTAATAATCTTTTACTTACTAAAAAAATGGTCTCGGAGACCATTTTTTTACTCCCGGACTTTTTTATTAATCCTAGTATTGCTCAAAATTTCTCAGTCTCTATTTCTTCAAACTTAAAAAATATCGACTTGAGATAGATAGAACAATCCTCCCCTTGGGGACCTGCCTGCTGCAGGCAGGGATCCCGATTTTTCGGGAGAGGGGTAAAACAGACTTACTAATTTAATAATTAATAAAATGGAAGTAATCACAATCGAATCCTCCGCTTTCAAAAAACTAATGGAAAGTGTTGACGAACTTAAAAAAATTGTACTGGACAATCTGTCTAATGATAGCTCAAATACAAAAAATAAAGCCTGGCTTAACAAACATGAAGTCTGCAAAAAACTCATGATTTCAGAACGGACACTGCAAACTTATCGGGATAAGGGGATCATTCCTTACTCAAGGATTCACGGAAAAATATACTACAAAGCTGAAGATATCCAGGCTTATTTTGATGATCATTATATTAATAAATAAAACTATGAGCAAGGATCATAACTATTTATATAGGCTCTTAAGAAAAAGAACTTACCTCTCAGTACTCCTAATTTCTTTTCGAATTCACGGTTTCCACTTAAAAACAATCCATTTAGTTGTAAGGATAGCAAACAAAAAAGAATGTTTCCTGGAATCATCAATTGAAACCAACCGCTTCTTAATTCATTCACTTAGTAAGGATATAAAACAATTAAGCAACTTACTTGAGGCCTATAGAAATGAATAAAACATCTTATGGAGAATATTTCACAAAAAGAATTATCAATGAGCTGGGTGTCGATGAAAATTTGAATACAATTGATCTTTACGGCTATATGGATCGTAAATATCAAGACAAAATATTCTCAGAGGATGATTTTGGTAATATTAAAATCCTGGTTTACTCACTATATCGAAGAGCAATTGTTTATGATCACCCGGGAGCTTCTCCCTTAAAACCAAACATTAATAATAATCGTGAGCAAACCTACTACATTACCAGGCTCAAAGAACCACTCATTGATAAAAACGGAAAAGAGAAAAAGTATCACATTCCAAAAGGAGCCGGTACTTTTCCTTTTTTCCCTCCGGGGCTCATTGAAAAATTTGAAAACAAAGTCCCGATTAAAACACTTATTTTAACTGAAGGTTTCTTCAAAGCCTTTAAAGGCTGCATGCACAATATTGATGTAGTCGGTTTATCTTCTATCACCCATTATCGAAATAAAAAAACAAAAACCCTCCATCCTGAAATTTTAGAACTCATCAAAGTATGTAAAGTTCAAAATGTGATCATTCTATATGATGGTGATTGTCTTAACATCTCTGAAAAAGCCATTGAAAATAACGATGACTTATACAAGCGCCCCGGCGGATTTTATTCCTCTGCACGTAGTATCCAGGAACTTCTAAAAGATTACGAAATTAACATCTATTTTTCGCATATAATTAGTGCTAATCACCCTGAAAATCCCAAAGGCCTTGATGATATTTTAATTTTACATAGAGGTGAAGAATGGAAACTGGCCAAAGACATATCCTTATTCAGCAAACCCGGAAAATATTTCTATAAACTCGATATCTCACACTCTACCCACAAACTCCGAAAATACTTCCAAATCAATACACCCGATGATTTTTATTCTTTTCATGAAGAAACTATAAAGGACCGGAAATTTATCTATAACGGCACCCAATATTGTTGGGACAATGAAAACGAAAAACTAAAGATCGTTATTCCTGCAGCAGCACGAAATTATTTCAGGGTAGGCGACTCTTATTATGAATTTGTTGAGGTCCCTAATAAATTCCAAAGCCTGGAAAGAAGGTTTGAGAGGCGGTTAAAAAGCACCATCATCGATGATCATGGAAAAAGATTCCTGGATCATGTTCCTAAGTATAAATCTTTTTGCAACGTTCCTGATCATAATAACTTTCATCTTGTTATTAACAACTGTTTTAACATTTATGCTCCTTTTGGCCATGAACCGGAAGAAGGTAATTGCGATATTACTTTAAATTTTATAAAGCATATATTCAATGAGCAAATGGAACTGGGTTTGGATTATATCCAATTGCTTTTTCAAAAGCCCACACAAATACTCCCGATCTTATGCCTGGTTTCTAAAGAGAACCATACGGGAAAAACAACCTTTGCCAAATACCTCAAAGAAATCTTTACTCAAAATGTCACCATCGTCGGAAACGATGAACTCTCTGCCAGTTTTAACACCACCTACGCCAACAAACTCATTATTATATCCGAAGAAACCTTCCTGGATAAAAAACAGATCATTGAAAAGATAAAAGCCCTTTCTACTGCAGATAAAATACTAATGAATGCCAAAGGCAAAGATCATATAGAACTTGACTTCTTTGGAAAATTCATACTACTCTCAAATAATGAAGATAACTTCATCTATGCTTCTAAAAACGACATTAGATACTGGGTTCGTAAAATCCCCATACCCAAAAATATAAACGTAAACATCCTCGAAGATCTCCAATATGAAATTCCTGCTTTTCTGGATTACCTCAACAAACGTAAACTTAGTACACAAAATGAAAGTCGAATGTGGTTCCATCCCGACTTATTAATTACTGAAGCGCTCAAATTAGTTCAGGAAAACAGCAAACCCTGGGCAGAACAGGAAATCAAATCCCGGATAACAGAATTATTATATGATACGGGTGATGATCAAATAATGATGTCTTCTGCTATTATTAACAAACAATTTTTCAAAGGTCGCTACAATGAAAAGTACATAAGTAAACTTATAAAGGAAAACCTGGGAATAGACAACCTTAAAAACGATAAAGGACAGTACATTGTCAAAGTCTACCAATACCCTCAACAAACACAAATTTGGGATGAAGGCGAACAAATCGAAAAAGTCATCTACATAAAACACCGCGGACGCCCATTCGAATTCAAACGTGAATACTTCATCAATCCCGAAGAAGACAAAAACATCCAATATGTAAAAGATCCTTATGATAATACAATAAATCATCCAAAACCTGACCTTCAGGAAAATATCCCCTTTTAACAATAATTACATTCAATTCTTTCAAAAACCCGGTGACTGAGCTCGTCGAAGTCAACAAAGCAATCAAGAGGGCATCCCTTTCAACTAATAATTCTCCCCTTGAGGAGATGTCACGCTTGTCCGTCCGTAATGAAATGGAGGCGGACAGTGACAGAGGGGTTTCTATCCTATATCCGTCAAGTTAGTGATGATCACAAAATTTTATAGTCCCTCGGTTTCCTCAGGCACCCTTGTCTATGTTTAATTTCTGTGTAAATGTCTCGACGATGCTCGACATAAAGCCAGACAGTTGGCTTGCATCGATACTCGAAGTGTCGAAACCACGGTTGGTGAGCTTGGCCCCACTGAGCGGATAGTCGAAGTGTCGACCCCATGGTTGGTGAGCTTGTCGAACTACCCCTTTAATAATTCTGCATAATAAAAAGTTTCCTGATAGCCAAATTACCTGTGCGATCTGTGCGCTCCATTATATACTATTAATAATCAATTAAATATAGCGCACACATAATCCTAAACACTAAAAAACTGTGCACTACCTGTGCGTTACCTGTTCGCATAAAAACGCGCACAGGTAAAATCTGTGCGCATGCTTCTGTTCACTATTTTGTTCAGTATATCAGCCTGATAAATGTATCGCACACATAAGCCCCTCAAAGAACTCAATATTTTATCTGTTTTACCTTCTAAGTATGAAAAGACGAAATGATTTAATGGCAATGTTAATATTGTAAAAACCTCATAAATTGCTTCTACTAAGAAGAAACTTTCTCTAATCGATCCTTCCATCTCCTCCAATCCGGCATCATCCTATCTTGTAGTTCATAAAATTTATTTCCATGATGTGGGTGTATAAGAATTTTGGAAACAAAAGGATAATTAACTTTGACAGGATTAATGGTATTCCATATTCCTCAATAATTCACAACTCATATTATTTAAAGAGTTGGATTTTGAATAATTTTCATTAATCCCAATTTCAAATCTGTTATAGCATTTTTTTAACTTTCTTTTTTTGAACTAGTTAAAATAGCTTCTATTCTCTTGAAAATAAATTTTGTATGTTTTCTATATGAGAACAATAGCAATCCCAAAAGAGAAATAATGATTGATAATCTTACTAATTTGTTTGTAAAATCAATTTTTACACCAATCCAATCAAGAAGGATTATCGTGCCCAAAAGAAAAAATAATGCACAAAGTGTACGAAACATATTATTAATTTCAACATACAACTTTAATTCTTTATTAATTTCAATAGCTTTTAAATAATCCTTATAACTTTTATATTTTACGAATGAGAGATACTTCAAGAAAGGCTCAATAATAATTGACCCCAACCGACTAATTATTAACCCAATAAAATAATATAGGAATATGCCCTCAATGATATTTTGTTGTATTAAATTGAGATATGTAACCTCTTTCAATAATACAACAAATAGTATCCCTGGAAACAAATAGTTAAAGAGATTGTAAGATGAGATTTTATCAATAATTTCTTTCATAAGCTAAGTTTTGAAAATTAAACTGAAACCATTATCTCCTATTATACACATAACTACTGGTAGTCCTTGGTGTTCTAGTTGCTCCGATAAATAGTGAAATAATACATTATCTAATTTACTTGGATTTATTGAGCAACCTTGAGGATGTGAATGCCATTCTCCTAAATAATTTACTTGACTATCTGTTACCTCCTGATATAAATTGTATTCTTCAAGCAATCCTTGTGTTCCCCGTACAAAGCTAGTACTATTTTCGACGCTATCAGCAGGAGCAATAATTGTATCAATAAGATATAGTATATTCCTTTCTGTATCAATTGAACCTATCAATATACCACCTGTTTCTTTTGGTAACTTTTTTGACCTATAAGCTATCATTTTTTGAACCAACCATTCATCTATACAAATCTCCCAATTATCCAACTTCTTTACTATCCACTTTGATGGTTCAAAAGAAAAATGATTAACCTCATGTGTATCATTATTAACACTCCAAATAGATAAGTAAGAATTCCCTTCTTCAATTATCTTTTTTAACGACTTTGCACAAATTGATGCATGAATGGCAACATCCGTTTGATTTATCTTATTCGTTATATCACGGCAACTATTTCGGTTATATCGGATTTTATCAGAATCATTAATTCTTAGATGGTCATGTAGTTTTTTTTCATTGAAGATACATCTGTAATATTGCATTTCCAGAAAATCTAAACGATGTGTTCTTTTTTCATCCTCAGCAAGAACTACCAAATCAGTTCCTATCGGGTTTAAAAATGCTGATATTCTGGGTTTATCAGATTCCTTATCAATATCTCTAGATATTTTTCTGGCAACAGCAATTGATGTTGACATATCAATTATAACTTCTGGCTTAGCTATTATTTCATCAAATTCTTTGTCTTTCACTAATTCTAAGAAATTTTTCTCAATTGGTTTTACGACTTCCTCGCCAAGTAATTCATTTACTTCCTCCGAAATTTTTGTTGCCTTATTAAATCCAATATCTTTTCTGTTCAATGCATGTTTTGCTAAATTATGGGGTAACATAAAATCATGATCTATAACCGTCCATTTACCAAAGCCTAATCGAGAAAAAACACTTAAAACCTGTGATCCCAATGCACCTGCTCCAACTAATAATAAATTCAAATTGTTTGGTTTTATATTATTTAAAAGGGCTGCAGATGCAGGACTAAAATCAATTAATGGTGAAAATAATACGATTGGAGTATCTTTTATTATATTCAAATCAAACTTTCTTGGGATCAAAATACTATAATTGCCTTCAGCTTCTCCAATACATCCTGACTTTAACCCAATATCCATATAACTTTGCTGAGTAAGAAAGAATAAATTTTTCAAACCTGAAGGAGATTTATCTTTATAATTTCTTAATACAGGAATTTCACAGTGGAAAGCAAAATTACACTTAAAAAAAGCTTCACTTGCAGTAAACCGACTAAGTATATCATTAAAGAGTTTAAGCACAGCTTCCGAAAAAGGAACCTCTTTAAGTCTTACTACTTCATCCAAATCTGAAATTCTTACAGGTTCTCTCCTGATAAAACCATGAACCTGAGCATCTGCTTTGAAACTTATCAAAGAAAATGGATATTCCCCTGTTGGTTCTTTACTTAAAGAATACAACATTGAATTACCTATTTTTCGAAGAAAGTTGAAATCTTTGGGAGATGAATTTGCTGGTATAATTATATATCCTTTTGTGTAGAAGAAGGATTCTAGAGGCTGGTTTTCTTGATGAAGTATTCCTTCCGAGCTTAATGAAAACCATCTTCGAATTAATTCGATAAATTCAAATGCATTAAATTTATGTTTTACTTCTTCGAACAACTGTTCTGTAACACATAGATTAACAGGGTGTTCAAATGGACGAGCATTTGTGTGTGGTAAACCTCCATTAAAATCATCTCTTAAAGCATATACTTCTGGGAAACATTTATCTTCTTTATAGCAAATTATTGCAACATCTTCAAAAACCTGAATCCCATTTATAGGACTATCGGGTATTTCATTATCAAAAGTTACAAGAATAATTTCTGCACCATCTTCACGGGAAACAAAACAAATTGAGTCATTTATACAATATGGATGCTCAAGAGTAGCAAGAGCAATTTTTTTTGCTCTTGCCAATTTGAGCTCTTTAAACTGTACAGTTTCCCCTTTTATAATTGGATATTGATATTTCATTCTAACCAGCACGAGGAGTTGGTGTATTTATAACTCCGGTAGCAGCAGAAGCAGCTACTTTTTTCAATTTCGTACCACCATCTGAAATTTCAAACTCTAATGGTTTAGGAGCCTTTTCACTTTTATTTTTAGCAGTATTCCTAAAATACCCACTACCAACTTTTTTAACATACTCCTCTTTTGCAGGAAAATGTGGTGGATTAGGTTTTTCATTCTTAATTTTTATACTTGATGCTATTACATGAGCATTACTCTCTCCGTAATCAAGAATTTCTAAAGAATAATCTTTAGGTTCTTTATTGTCATCATATGATCTATCATTAAAAAATGACCAGGAACAATGATGAGGTGCTAAAAATAAATTCCATTTCAACTTTTTCTGATTATCATTGTTTTCTGAGATAGTTTTTATCTTTTCCCAAATATAATGATCAGCATCGCCACCAAACATTGCCTTTGATTTTATTTCTCCATTTATTTCTGTTTTGAGTGACAACTGAAAAACAATACTTGTTGCATTATGGTCCTTATCTGCTTTCCCTGAGATTAAGTCACTTTTAAATGGAGCATGGATAAAAAATGAAGCAAAATCATTTTCTTCTCCATTGATTTTTTCTATAGACTCTCCAGGAATATAATGCAAACCATCTACAACTTTATCATTATCATTGTAACCAATAATATGCAATCTGTTACCTTGCTTATCAGCTTCCTCAGGATTATCTTCAAAAAGTTTTCTCCTTCTTTTAGCTTCTTTTCTAATTGGCTTTGCTTCCTCGCAAATATGATTTCCAAAAACCATTTGTGTAACCCACAATTCACCAATTATGATTTCATCATTATCTCTATTGTCATCAGAATAATCATCGGGATCGCCACAATAATAATTACCTTCAAACCCTGCACAATGATCCTTGTGTGGATGCGATAAAACAAACAAATCTAAATATGGATTTTCATTACTATCCTTTTGTAATTCCTTTAAAATATCCTTTTTAACATCATAAATTTTAACACCATCAGAGTTTTCATCTCCTTCTCTAATTTGACAATCAACTTGTATAGTTGCTTTATCACTTAACTTTATTAGTGATGTATCCGCATTGTCAACCGGATAATACTTTATAAAATGTTTATTACTCATCTCTTTTTTAATAAATTAAACAATACATTATAAACAGCTAAAATTATTTTCTTAACGGTTCTTTCACAGTTGTTCTAGAAAGAGACTTTGGATATAAATTATTTTTCTATATTTGAAGTCTCATTTGGAAATTCATTGAGGTGGTAAGCCTCAATTGCGGCCAAGCAAATTTTCCAAATCCAAGTCGCTTGCGAAAGGCGACTTTTTTTATGTTCTTGTTTTACCTATAATTATTTTTTTCGATTTTCAAATTTTTCAATTGCCAACGGCATTTTAGTAAATGGAAAATGTTTACCTATATTACCTTCTTCCACATATTCTAAAAGCTTGTTGGCATTTTCTATAGCCTTCTCTTGCCCCTTATTATCAACCAAAGTATTAAACCAGGAAACTTTTTCTAAAAAAGTTCTTTTCTTCATATAATCAGGCAAATATTTCTTTAATTCAACTAATAATTCTTCACAATTTGTAAATTCTTGGGTCGTATATTTAAAATGCAATAGAAACCATAATTCAATACTAGGCATGCTATCACAAATAAGTACATTATCATTATTACTATATTTTTTTACAATCCGATTAAATGCCTTTTGTTTACGTTGTGCCACAATAGTATCATAATCAGTCAAAAACGTTATATGATCGCAACCTCCACTTAACAACTCATCTATTATATCTTCGGCTTTTTCAATACCTACATCTGAGAATAATGAAGGACGAATAGTATATTTATAATTATTGAGAGCTTTTAAGTGTTTCAAATACCATTGTTCTGTGATACCTTCACCCAGAACTGCATATTTTACATTAAATCGTCTTATATTCCTCTTTCTTCCCATGATTATAATTCTGGTATACCTCCAAATTTTCCGATTTTGTAAGCATTATAAAACGATAACTCTTTTCTGAAATTAAAATCTGCCATAGAAAATAATTCAGTTGCACCATCTTCTTGTTTTTCAGTAAACCAAATAGCATCTTTTCTTAACATATCCTTTTCATTCAGAATAGACATATTATGTGTCGTAAACAGTAATTGAGCCTGATTTGATTTCTGTAAAAACTCCCTCAAAAAATGGAATACTAATAAAGGATGAAGTGCCGACCCAATTTCGTCAATTGGTAAAAAAGCATTATTTTCAATTGCATGAAAAAACGGAGCTGATAACCCATAATATCTCATAGTCCCTCTAGACTGTCTATTTTCAGAAAGAGGATGAAATTCCTCATTATTATTCTTAAGGACTCTATGAGTGAAAAAAGTTTCTTCAACAGGAATAGCTCCCTCCTTCTTAATTTGGGCTTTCCTTTCCTCTGAAATAGGTGCCTTTTCAAAAAATTCAACCAATGCTTTAGGTATTTTCTCCACTTTATCAACAAATTCAACATCTGTAATATTAAAATCAGCTTCTTTAAGAAAGTTTAAAGCATTCATTTTAGTTTCTATACTATTTTTAATTGCCTCATCAGAAAATTCAGTCAGTTCAGTATAAGGATTGATTGGACTTAAAAACTGATCATCAAACCACTTAGTTGCTATTTCTAACTCTGGTATAGAAATATTTACCTGGCTATACGCATCAAATACAGAAATATTCTTAAGAGCTTTTAACTGAATAGCTTCTAATGCCTGGGCAGATATTTTAATTTTTGGACCAAACTCAACAACAGATATCTCCTTCTCTGCATTAAAATACCTATTAAAAATACTTGCAGGTTGTGTTCCCGGATAAACGAATAGTTTTTCTTCAAGTACTACATTTTTATTAACAATTAGTTGATATTTATGCTTTTTACCAATAGCATAGAATACCAATTCAAAAACACCAGGTTCCTTTGAGGTTTCATCAAATAAAAATGGCACAAACATATTATTAATACCATCCTTTTCATGTAAATTACGAGTAAATTCATTCAAAAATTCAAAAGCATGAATTAGGTTACTTTTACCGGATGCATTGGCACCATAAACCATAGCCATATTTAAGATGCGAGTACCATCCTCCATTTGAGTCACATAATAATCTTCTAAAGTCTTATCTGATGTGGCTTCAAAACTAAAAATAACCTCATTTTTGAAGGATAGAAAATTCTTAATCTTAAGTTCTAATATCATTTCTATATGTGTTTATTGTAAGTTAATTGCAAATATATAGAATAAAAACGCAGAAAACAACTCTAATTTAAAATAATGAAATTAATATGCAAATTTTAAAAATAAAAACAGGATTATTGAGTATTTTGTTTAAATTCAACTATAAATTTTCTTTCTAATTAGTATTTATATTTATCTGTACTGAATGCTTAATTGGCTATATATATTGAATTTGTAATACCTTTATCTATATTAGAAGAAAGATATTTCTTGTAGCTTCTTCAAATAAAAAATATGTTTGATGAGAAAGGGGTGATTGTCAAATTTTTAAATGCGTGCAAACGAATAAAATATGTCAAAAAAAATTATTAAATCACTTAAAGATTATTTAAAAATCATAGAAAAAGTTGATATTAGTAAAGAAAACATTTACAGAGGAGAAAGTAAAGAATATGACTTTCCGATGCTTTCAAATTGGGGCAGACTATTAAAGATTAAAGGTAAAGCCCCTGATAAATATTTAGACAGGGAATTAAATCTTTTTTATCAATTTAAAAATAATTCTATTGCTCATTTAAAAAGTCATAATTATAGTGATCTAGATTTTTTAATGATTGCACAACACCATGGTCTTTATACGAGATTAGTTGATTTTACACTCAATCCGTTAGTTGCTCTTTTTTTTGCTGCAAATAAACATCCATATAGAAGAGGTTATATTTATATATCAGATAGAATTTCCTACTTTTCTGAAAAATATGATAAAAATGAACCAATTGATAAGATCTTCAACAAATCAAATGAATCACTATGTATTATTCCTCCAAAATTTGATAATCGAATAGTTTCTCAATCCAGTGTATTCGTTTTACCATCCTGTCCAACAAATAGTATCATAGATATTTCAAACATATTAATTATATCTAATAAAGAAGAAATTCTAAAAGAACTAAATCATGTTAATATTAATGAATATACATTATTTCCTCAATTAGATAAGCTGACAAAACATATAAATCGCAAAGTTGAGATGTAATTTTATTAAATTTTTAGGGTGACAATTTCCTTTTTCTTGTATTAATTATAAAGAGGTTCCTTATAAAAAATAACAATAGTCCAATAACAAGTAAACAATCAAATAACTATCTTTGAATCACAAACCAAAAACAAAACATATGAAAATTTGTCCCCCTTAGGCGGATACAAAAAACTAAAGACATATAAAATATAGCGTTAGCTATTTTCTTGTTGAGGGAAAACCGCCAAATATTTTTTAAAGACCTACGAGAAAATAAGCAAGCGTTCACGTATAGCGTGGGCTTGTTTATTTGTAGGTCTGGGTGCTTTGGCGGTACCTCCCTCAGATAAGAAGAGTTCCACGCTTTTTCTTTGTCCTCCGAAGCTTTAGCGAAGGAGGGTCTTATCTTAGCTGGCCAAAGTCAATTAAGAGTCTCCTCAAATCAATCAGTGGAACATAGCTAATTATACTCCCCATTAATTAAAAGTATAACTAAAAACGAACAGCTATGCAAAAACCAAAAACTGGTCAAAAAACCACAAAGGCTCCCCAGGCCTTTATTGGCAAAACAATTCTATTAATCGATGCAGATGAAAAAAACCATTTATTGCATCAATTCTATCTGGATCAGGCAACATTTTTATCAACTCCAAGTATTCTTCATGGCATTTGGCTGGTACAAGAACTCGAAATTGATTTGGTATTAACGGAGATCTATTTCAATGGATACACCATTTATGATCATTTATTCATGATCCTAAAGGAAAAAATGGTTCCAATCATCATCCAAACATGCCAGCTCCCCCAGGAACATAAAGAAAATTGCATCATCCATGGCGCAGAAGCCTATTTCCAAAAACCAATACATTGGCCAGATTATCTAAAAACAATAACAAAATGCTTAACTGCCAAAACTTAACTATAGAATCAAATGGAACATTAAAAATTAGAAATCATAAACCGGACATGAAATATCTTTCCCCCCACTCCATCCCTCTTTCCTGCAAGAGGTCGTCACATGTACTTGATTCAACCAAACCTCCTCCCAATCCCAAAGCTCTCCGGGATGGGAGGAGACCCGGAGTGGGTCTTTAAGAAATAAACTATATTACATCGCAAACAACAGCAAATACTCATATATACATAAAAAAAGGGGACAAAATCTAAATCCTGGTATTAACTAATAACAACACTTCATTCAATAATTCATAAATGGACTTTTAATTCCACAAAAACCTAATAAAAATGAACTTTATAAAAAAAATCATCTTCAAAATCAAAAAACTCTGGACATCTCTTATTAAACGAATAAGAAAGCCAAAAAAGAAAACTACTTTAAAAATCAAGGATCATATACTTCTTCCCAAAACCGAAAACCCCAGAATATCCTATAAAATAACTCCAAACCACTCTGGAGAATTCAAAAATAATCTTCCTGATACTATCATCCTCCACTACACTGCAGGATACTCACTCCAATCCTCAGCTGAATGGCTCTGCAATCCAAAATCCAAAGCCTCAGCCCATGTAATAATAGGTAAATCCGGAAACATCATACAACTGGCCCCATTTAACTTCATCACTTGGCATGCCGGCAAAAGCAAATGGAAAGATCGCACCAACCTCAACAACTACTCCATCGGTATCGAACTCGATAATGCCGGACAACTACAAAAACGAGAAGATGGCTACTATACTTGGTTTTACAAAAAAGTTGATAGAAAAAATGTAGTGTTGGCCAAACACAAATTCGATAAGGAGGTAAAAGTCTGGGAAGTTTACACAAAAGAACAACTTGTCTCTCTCAAAGCACTCTGTAAACTCTTAAAAAAGGAATATAATATTAAAAATATCTTAGGCCATGACGACATTGCCCCTGAAAGAAAAAAGGATCCGGGACCAGCTTTAAAACATAATATATAATTAACAAAGTTCTTGGTCTTGGCTGCTGTTAATCTGATTTTTTAAATAAATTTATTAAGATGGGTATAATTTGGAGTGTAAAGCATAGCATAAGAAGTGTTATTGTAAAAGTAAAAACTGTCATACTATCATATGAACTATTCTTTGGAAAGCTTTCAAGAAAAATAAATCCTATAACTATCAAGGGTGGAATAATAATAAAAGTAAGCCATAGTTTATTTACTTTGCCTAAAAAAATGGATATTAAAAATCCAAGCAAATATATAGCATAGCCAATGGTTAATGGATCATAAACTGCAATGTTTGATCCTTTTACAAAAATTGAATGTGCAATAAGTCCTACAAGAATGAACCAAACATTTAGTTGGATTATTAAATTTGTCTTGAATATGTTTTTTTTAGATAGCATTTTCCATTAATCGCAGCCAACGTTGAGTATAAGAATAGTAGCCGACTACGTAGCACTTTCTTATCAAGTTACAGGAAAGTTGAAACAGGCTATACCCCTTAAATTTACTACTATTTTAGCTATTATTTTTATGAATTGTTAGGTTGCGTAATTATTCAAATACTAGTTCAAAAATTAATTCTCTAAGTTCCTTTAAATTACTAAAATTCTTGTCATAAAAAGAGTCTAATTGTTCTAAATATCTCTCATTAGTACAACTCACAAATTCAAGAGCTTGTTTATATATTAAAGTATCAATTAATATCTTAATAACACCGTTGAGCTTTTTAATTTTATTCCCTCGAAAAAAAGTTCTTGTATCACTTAAAGGAAAAATAAAATCATCCTTATACACTCTAAATCTATCTGGGTCTCTTGAAATCACGGGGTTATCACTACAAACGGGAGGAAAAGACTTAAAGAACGGAATAATATGTAAAGGTGTAGTACAATCAAAAATCTCAGGAAAAGAGATATTTGGAAACCAATATTTCATCATTTTAAAGAAATTAGAATCGTTTTTTATTCTTTCCTCAAATTCCCTGATATCAAGGTTTGAAGAATCGTCAATCTTTTTTAGAACAAGTCCTAATTCTTTTAATTCCTTTCTCTGAATAATATCTTTAATCTCGGAGTAGTTTGTTGGAATTCTCCAATACATAACTCCAACGAAATATTGAAGCAATGCAATATCATCACTATCTACATTGAATTTATCTTGAAAATTAGATTTATGAATTCGTTGGAATACCTTGGCAACTCTGTTGTCAATTTTACTATATTTTGTCTCTTGCTTATCATCAATCAAATCCTCGGAAATCCAACTGTTACCATTTTTCTCAAAAAACTGACTCCTTGGTGAAAATTCTTTTCCATTCTTCTTAAACCTTTTTGCTTTAACATCATAAATCTTAAACATGCCATTACTCGATGTAAATCCATCAAGATAGAATTCAGGTATATAATGATGTCTCCAAGAAGTTTCATTCATGGCACGATGTTTTATGCAACCTAACGTGTTGCCAATATGAGACGTTGCGTTGCAATGTTTTTGATTAGCAAGATAAGAAAAAGCGCATTACGTTCTTATCTACAGTGCCACAAACCAGTCTATGACTTATATTGGCTGTTAGGTGTTGTATTTTCTCATAATCTTAAATAGCTACTTCTTAATTAATTTCTTTATTTCTAATGATTAATGGTATCTGCAAGTGTTTGACACACCAGAAGTAATTTTATCACATCCTTTTACAGAGCAAATATCTTTTGATGTCTTTGGCATTGGTGCGAAAGGCATGTATCTATCTTTATCTCCTAAGGTATGTAAAATACAAAACTGAGATCCTTTAACACAGCGATCATTACAACCATGTAGATGGCATATTTCTGTGGTAATACCAATAGCTTTTAGTTTCTCCTTCAAATTTTTCCTGGTACTATCTGTATAAGATTCAATTGAATCTTTAGCAACGAAGGCTTCAAGTAAAATAGATATATCTGGATCATATTCATCGACCCAAATATTCTCAACTCCAATATTTTTATAAACTTGATCGTAAACTGAGACTTCTACCTCATTTGGATCTAAGGGAGTTTTAGTACTATGATTTAAATACCTTTCAAATGGAAGTTTGCAAATATTATATAGTTTTAGTCCCTTTTTTGCAGATTTAGCACCATCAAGGAGCCTCCGTAAATTTGGATCATCAAATGACAAACCAATAAATAGGACTATTTCACTTTCTATAAAAAGACTTAATTGTATAATATTTGACCAATGCCCAAAATTCAAATATAGTTCATGATATTCATCTTCAGAGAATATTATGTCTCCTTTAGGCCTTTTTGAAATATCCGAAGGTAACATTCCATGCACATGGTAAACAGGGATTCCTGATTTATAACTAATTTCAGATTTTGGAATTGACCTGAATTGTCCTTTTTTTCCTGACGTCTCGATTATATCATCATAATTGTATGTACAAATTGCTTTCAGCGATTGAAGCTTAATTATAGAATCAACAGTTTTTGATATGGTGAAGTTGTTTTTATATAATGTTTTCTGCAGAGTCTTAGTGTAGTTTTTACCAAGTTTGCTCTTGCAAAAACGACTTTGGATCGGTAATGGTAAGTTATTTAGTGTTTTTGCCTCTAAACCATTACGAGCGGTTTGGAGTCCACCCCATCCTTTAGGGTTTTCAAAAGAGCCATACAATCCATCTGCTGTATTATAATTCTTTCGACATACTTCAGTATGAAGGTCTTTTACAAGTTCAGGCCATGATGGTAAACCACACCCCTTTGAGACCCCAGCACCTAGTACTAGAGTTAGACCACCACTCTTATAAATTTTTGAAATCTCATCAACTAATTCGATATTCTTTGTCCAATAGAAATCCATTTGCTTCAGTTTTAAATCTCATAGTAATATTTGTTCATCATCGCGGACTGTATTACACCTAACGGCAGTCTGTCTAAAAACCTCTTTGCATCGGGTTTATATAGTTCTGTTTTATTAAATTCAGCTTAAAAAGAGCATTTTCGGTTTTTTCTTTCAACTGTTTCTTAAAAATGAGGAAACAGCTTAAAATAGGCTTTAATATGGTTAGGCTATCCAAATTAAATGCACAATACTTCCCAGGTATTGCTTTAAGCTGTCTAAGCCGATAATACTAACAAGTCTTCTCAAGTTAAGCCATCATTGCCAAACCAAAGTCGGAACTAGCCCTTTGCATCCCTGTTTTGGTAATTATGTAACTAACTTTATTCTACCATAAAAATCTAACCTCTGTGCCTATCTATAGGCTTATTTACCTGTATTTACAATAATAGCTATCATCTTTCCCATTGTATAGGGGAGTGCAATTTTTATCATAAAACAGTAATACTAAGCAATATCAAATATAATAAAACCACTACTAATATTAAATTTAAATAAAGTAATAATAAATAAAATCTATGGAACTAATTATCACAACACCTGAAAAACTAAAAGCACTAATAAAAGAAGCTATCAAAGAAACAGACGAAGGGAAAAAGAAAAATGAAATACCAAAACTTTATAGTATCAACCAAGTTGCAAAAAGATTAGGAAAAGCACACGCAACCATCCAGAAACTTGTTAAAAATGACTACCTCAAAACCACTAAATCAGGTTTAATTACGGAAACATCGCTTAATGAATACTTGCAAATACAATGAAGTAAATAATACAATTATTATAGGTCTAAATAATTGTGAATCTCATTACTTTTCTTAAATTTACTTTATTCTTTCTAAAAACATGATTTTAACATTAGAAAGAATAATTGGAAGGCATACTTATTATTATAAATAGAAGATTTTTTGGCAATACTCCCCACGAATAATAATAAGTATTCGAGATTGATTTTAATGTGACTACGTAAATATTAATAGATGTTATCAAGAGTATCTTATATATAACTTATTTTGTTAACAATAAATATTTTACAAAAAATCAAAGGTACTCTTGGCACCTATTTATTATATATAACTATTAAATAGTATGTTTTTAATAATTATCACATATATTAAATAAATACAATTAGCACTTACACAAACGTTGTGCTTCATACTAAAAAGACCGAATACATTATAAACAGACAGGATAATTTAAATATGAAAAGTGGAATAAATGAACTGAAAAAGAACAAGAAAGAAAAAGCCCTCGCTTCGCATTTTTTTAAATTTCTCTGCCTACCCACATTTGGCACATTTGCAAAGTCACACAAACCGACCCACAACCTAAACTTTGCAAAAGAGCCAAATCTTGCCTGCGTTCCATTGACGAGTATCTTTGTAATGACAAATTGGAATAACTATGATAGATAAGAAAAGTTTATCGGAAAGAGATATATGCACAAAGTTTATTACTCCTGCTATCAAAAAAGCTGGATGGGATACTCAAACACAACTGCTTGAGGAAGTTTCTTTTACTGATGGGAAAATATATGTCAGAGGTAAACTGACTGCCCGTGGAGCAAGAAAACGAGCTGATTATATTCTTTACTACAAACCAAACATTCCGATTGCAATTGTAGAAGCAAAAGACAACAAACATTCTGTAAGTGCAGGAATGCAACAAGGACTCAATTACGCTAAAGCATTAGATATTCCTTTTGTTTTCAGCAGCAACGGAGACGGATTTTTGTTTCATGACAAAACCCAAACATCTGGTAACATTGAAACCGAGTTAGACAATAACAGTTTCCCAAATCCACAAGAACTTTGGGCGAAATACAAACAATTCAAAGGAATTGAAACTCCAGAAGCTGAAAAAGTAGTTGAACAAGATTACTTTTTTGACGGTAGTGGAAGAACACCACGATATTACCAACAAAACTCAGTCAACCGGACAATTGAAGCCATTGCGAAAGGACAAGACAGAATTATTTTGGTAATGGCAACGGGAACAGGAAAAACATACACTGCTTTTCAAATCATACACAGACTTTGGAAAAGTGGAACTAAAAAGAGAATACTGTTTTTAGCTGACCGTAACGCTTTAGTTGACCAAACCCGAAGAGGAGATTTCAAACATTTCAAAGACAAAATGACGGTTGTAAAACACCGAATGATTGATAAAAGCTATGAGGTTTACTTGGCTTTGTATCAAGGTTTGTCGGGTGCTGATGAACAAGCAAATGCTTACAAACAATTTTCTCCTGAATTCTTTGATTTAGTCGTAATTGATGAGTGTCACAGAGGTAGTGCAAAAGAAGATAGTGCCTGGCGGGAAATATTGACTTACTTCAAAAAGGCAACTCATATCGGTTTGACAGCTACACCAAAGGAAACCAATGAAGTTTCAAATATTGAATATTTTGGTGAGCCAGTTTATACGTATTCTTTGAAACAAGGAATTGACGATGGTTTCTTGGCTCCTTACCGTGTTGTTCGAGTAAACCTGAACGTTGATGCTGAAGGGTGGCGACCAGAAAAAGGAAAGAAAGATAAAGACGGAAATGAAGTAGTAGACCGTGTTTACAACAGAAAGGATTTCGACCGCACGTTGGTAATTGATGAAAGGACTCAGATTGTTGCTAAAAAGTTGACCGAATTTATGAGCGGTTTAGACCGCTTCGCAAAAACAATAGTATTCTGCTCTGATATTGACCACGCAGAAAGAATGCGTACAGCATTATCAAATCTGAACAGTGATTTAGTTGCTAACAATCATAAATACATTATGCAGATTACAGGTGATAATGAAGAAGGGAAAAGGGAACTTGATAATTTTATAAATCCCGAAGAACGTTATCCTGTAATTGCAACTACATCGGAATTAATGACGACTGGCGTTGACGCTCAAACCTGCAAAGTAATTGTTTTGGATAGCGAGATTAAATCAATGACCAAATTCAAACAAATTATTGGTAGAGGAACACGAATTAATGAGGAATTTAATAAGCTGTATTTTACAATTCTTGACTTTAGAAATGTAACAGACTTATTTGCTGACCCTGATTTTGACGGTGACCCAATTCGTGTAAAACCAGTTGCGGAAGACACCGATTTAAGCAATATTGTTGACGAAGAAGAAAACGACACTTCGCCAATCGTTGATGAAATTTCAGGCGAAGAAATAGAAATTGAACCTGAAATTCGTTATCCCGAACCGCAAACGACTACCGACAAAGTAAGTGAACCACGACAAAAGGTTTATGTAAACGGTGTTGACGTTTCTATTTTGATAAGTCGTGAAATGTATTTCGACAATGACGGAAAACCCATCACCACAAGTTTAAAAGACCATACAAAAGAACTGATTAAAGGGCAATATGCTTCGCTTGATGATTTTTTGAATAAGTGGAACAGCTCTGACAAAAAAGAAACAATTATAAAAGAACTGGAAGAGCAAGGTGTTTTGGTTGAAGCTTTGCGAGATGCAGTAAACCGAGAAGTTGACTTGTTCGATTTAATCTGCCACGTTGCTTATGACCAACCACCACTTACAAGAAAAGAACGGGTAAACAATGTGAAAAAACGAGATTACTTTACAAAATATGGTAGCGAAGCCCATAAGGTTTTAGAAAGTCTGCTTGATAAATACGCTGACGAAGGCGTTACCAATATTGAAAGTATGGATATTTTAAAAGTAAAACCTTTAACCGATTATGGCTCTCCAATGGAAATTATAAAACAGTTTGGAAGTAAGGCAAAATATTTAGAGGCGGTTAAAGAATTGGAATACGAACTTTATAATACAGGTGCTTAATAAATGGCAAATTTAAAAGGAATATTGGACAGCATCCGCAAAATAATGTGGACAGACACAGGGCTGAATGGTGATGCTCAAAGAATTGAGCAATTGGGATGGATGCTTTTCTACAAAATCTTTTCCGATAAAGACAAGGAATTGGAATTAATGGACGACAACTATGTTAGTCCGATACCAGCTGAACTGCATTGGGACGAATGGGCTGGCGATGATGAAGGAATTACAGGCGATGAACTTCAAAGCTTTGTTGACAATAAGCTGTTCAAGCAATTGAAAGATATTCAGCTTGTGCCATCGGAAGATGTGAAATACAAACGTGCGTTGATACTTCGTGAAGTTTTTGAGGGCAACAACAACTATATGAAAAGCGGAACAAATATCCGCAAGGTGTTGAATAAGCTCAATGAAATTGATTTTAACACCACCAAAGACAAACACGCATTTGGCGAGCTGTACGAAACCATTTTAAAGGAACTACAATCTGCTGGTAAATCTGGTGAATTTTATACACCAAGAGCCATTACTCAGTTTATTACTGAAATAATTAATCCGCAATTGGGCGAGAAAATCCTTGACCCGTCTTGTGGAACTGGTGGTTATTTAACGGCTGCAATTGAGCATTTGAAAAAACAAGCCAATAGCGTTGAAGAACGCCAAAGCATTGCGGAAAATATAATCGGTTGGGAATACAAGCCATTACCTTATTTGTTGGCTACAACAAATTTAATTTTGCACGACATGGAAGTGCCAAACATTACGTTCCGTGATAGTTTAGACCAACCATTAAGCAATTACACAGAGAAAAATAGAGTAAACGCAATTTTGGCAAATCCTCCTTTTGGTGGTATTGTTGCAAATAATAACGAAAACAATTTTCCTCAGAATTTCAGGACAAAAGAAAGTGCCGACCTATTCTTAATCTTAATGATATACTTGTTAAAACAAGGCGGACGTGCAGGAATTGTTTTACCTGACGGTTCACTTACTGGCGATGGCGTAAAACAAAGGGTAAGGCAAAAACTTTTAGAAGATTGTAATTTGCACACCATTATCCGTTTGCCAAATTCTGTTTTCAAACCTTATGCAACGGTAGCTACAAACCTTTTGTTTTTTACTAAAGGAGAACCAACGAAAGAGATTTGGTATTACGAACATCGTCTGCCAGAAGATTACAAGTCGTACAGTATGACAAAGCCTTTACAACTAAAGGAACTTAAACCAATTAAAAAATGGTGGAATGACCGAAAAGAAAGTGAAGTTTGTTGGAAAGTTGATATACAAACCATAATTGAACGCAATTACGATTTAGACATTAATAATCCGCATAAAAAAGAAGAAGTAATTGAATACAGTAGTTCGGAATTGATGGAAATGTTAGATGCTTCTTTTGACAAAAGCCATAATTTATTAACTCAAATAAGAGAAGCTGTTAAATGAGTTGGGAGAAAAGAAAATTAGGCGATTTGAGTTCAATTACAAAAGGAAAGATTGGAATTACCAAAGCTATTCCAGGCGAATATCCTTTAGTTGTTACCAGCGAAGAAAGAAAATCGCACAATGAATATCATTTTGAAGGAGATGCAGTTGTCATTCCTTTAGTTTCTTCAACAGGTCATGGACACAGAAGTTTAAAAAGAATTCATTATCAAACAGGTAAATTTGCCGTTGGTAATATACTTTGCGCTGTTATTCCAAATGATAGCAATATTTTAAGTGCAGAATTTTTATATCGTTTTCTTGACTCAAATAGAGAAAAAGAACTTGTTAGCCGTATGCGAGGAATGGCAAATGTAACTTTGCCAATGAAAGAAATTGCAAATATTGAAGTTCCTTTACCACCTTTGGATGAACAGAGAAAGTTTGTTGAAGAATACAAAGAATTGGAAACGGCAAATAACACTTTATCTGCAGAAATACTCTATCAGCTTGATTTAGTAAAACAACTTCGCCAAGCCTTTTTACGTGAAGCCATGCAAGGCAAACTGGTAAAGCAAAACGGTGCGAACGAAACAGCAACAGAACTCCTTGCCAAAATAAAAGCCGAAAAAGACAAATTGATAAAAGAGAAAAAAATCAAGAAACAAAAACCTTTACCTCCAATTTCAGAAGATGAAATTCCATTTGAAATTCCTGAAAGTTGGGTTTGGTGCAGGCTGGGTATTCCAATATTTTATACTGATAATTTAGACATTCAAAAAAAATTATCAGCAGATACAATTATAAACTATGTTGATATTGACTGTATAGACAATTCAAGACAGTTGATTAGAGAAATGAAAACAAGTCGTGTTTCTGAACTTTCAACAAGAGCAAGGAGAATTTTAAAGAAAGGTTTTATTGTTTATTCAACTGTAAGACCTTACCTGAGAAATATTGCAATTATTGAAGAAGAACTACCTCAAATGATTGGTACGACAGGATTTAATGTTTTTAAACCAATTTCAGTAAACACAAAATATATCTTTTATTTCTTGTTAAATCCTGACCTAAATAAAAAATTTGAGGAAATGATGGTTGGCTTTAATTCACCCAGTATTACAAATGTTCAATTTGAGAATACTCTTTTACCTCTGCCTCCTCTTTCCGAACAGCAACGCATAGTAGCCAAATTAGATGAGTTAATGGCATATTGCGATAGTTTGGAAGTGAGTATAAAAAACAGCCAAGTACAAAACGAAATGCTTTTAAGTCAGGTTTTAAGGGAGGCTCTGAAGCCTAAGGAAATAACCATTAAAGAGGAAGTATTATGAAATATGATATTACATTAAATTTTTTACCGCTTAATACTTCAAATTTCAATTTTGAGATTTATCGAAAACAAGCACTTACGGAAGAAAAACTGTGGAGTGACGATATTAGAAAATTTTGGATTGATGATGAGCAATATTGGGTATCGTTCTCAGATTTTGAGCAAGCGGAACGGGCAGAAGTCAATTCGTTAAATGTACCTTTGGGCTTGGTTAATCGCTATTTGCATTTTCTTTTAAAGGAAAAACTTAAACAAACAGAAATAAAAACTACCGAAAAACACAGTAAGATAAATAGAAATCGTACTTATGTTTATTTACAAACTATAAAATCAGCAGACAGTACAGTTATCGGCAAAAAAACAGTTTGGATTGAGCCTTATTATCTAAAAGAAACTAAACAGTTCGGCTTTTTACTGGATTATAAATTTTTGCAAAACAAAGACTATCCATTTAATCGGGAAGTACAGAAATACTCTTTAAGTTTAGATGTAAGTTATAGAGAAAATAAAAATTTCAATATAGACAGATACGAAATCATATCATCATTTATTCAAAAGTATATTTCTGCTATTCAAACTATTTCTCAGGAATTATCAATATCAAAACAGTTACAAAAAGTTAAGGCTGATACCTTAAAACCGAAAACTTATATTTTTAATGGAAATAAAACAGCCAATTCTCAATTTAATGGGGTAATGCAACATGGTCCTATTGAAGAAGTTTCAAAACAGCCGTTTTATTTTTATCTGTATAAGAAAGAGCATAAAAGTTTTGCTCAGGAATTAGTGAAAGCATTGAACGGTTCTTTTTTCACCTTTAAAGGCTTGGACAAACTATACCTATCTAAACAAAGTAAAGTGAATACAAAGGGGATTATTTTAACCGATTTTTCATTACAAGAAATAAAAAGGGTTTTAGAAGATGTGAAAACAAGCGAGCAAAATAATCCTATTGTTATCTCGGTTACTCCCGAAAAAGAAGAAGAATTTTATTATCAATTGAAGCATCAGTGCTTACAGGAAAACATTCCTGTACAAACTGTACATACCGAAACTATTAGAAATCCTAATACTATAAAATGGTCTGTCAGTAATATAGCTATTCAAATATTTTCAAAACTTGGTGGAGTTCCCTGGATTGTAGAACCAAGTCACAAAAACTGCTTAATTGTGGGTATTGGTCAGTCTCATAAATACAATAGAGAGGAAAAAAGATATGAACGTTTCTTTTCGTATTCAGTATTAATTGATTCATCAGGTAAATTCATTTCCATTAAGCAATTAGCAGACGAAACCGTTAAATCAAAATTTATAGAAGCTATTACAAATAGTATCTCTGAAATTCTTCAAGAAAACGATAGTTATAAAAAAATTATATTTCATATTCCTCAGAAATTGAACAAAGACGAGATAAAAACCATTGAACAGATTTTATCAGAAGCTGGCAATGATGTTGAATTATCCATCATCAAGATTAATGACAAATCAGATTTTATTGGGTTTAATTTAGGAAAGAACTCATTGGTTCCTTTTGAAAGTTCATATGTTCAAATTAGTGATATGCAATATTTATTATGGACAGAAGGATTAAACTTTCATAATTCTAAAGCTATTAAAAGTTACGGAAATCCACTTCATATAGATTTTCATTACAGCAATCAAGCTGATAGCTTTAAAAATAATAAAGCTTATTTGCAAGATATTCTAAACCTCTCAGGTGCAAATTATCGTGGATTTAATGCTAAGTCTTTGCCTGTTTCATCATTTTATCCAAAACTAATAGCCGATTTTAGTAAGCATTTTAAGGAATTGAATTTGAACCTAATTACAAAGGATACTGAAAAGCCTTGGTTTTTATAAAAAGAGTTAATTATGAATTTTAGAGATAATGACATAATTTTTTTATTGGGTGCAGGTGCCAGTGCAGATGCAGGTATTCCCGTTTCGAAAAAAATGGTTGATGAAATTGAGACTTCCATAAATAATAGTGAATGGAAAAAGTATAAGGACTTATATTATTTAATAAAAAGTGGAGTTCAATATTCAGCAGGTTTATCTGGTAAAACCAACAATTTCAATATCGAAATATTATTATTTGTTTTAGAAGAATTAATACAAAAAGAAAACCATTTGCTTTACCCGTTTATCGGTTCATGGAATGTTAAATTTAATGAAGTCATCAAAGATGATTTTGAATTAATAAAAGATTTCCAAAATGAAATTAAACAGAAACTACAAAGGTGGGTTATCCCAAGAGACTACAGAAATGCAGATTATTTTAAAAACTATAAACGTTTAAAAGATGAGCTAACTTTTCCTCTTAGAGTTTTTACATTAAACTATGACCGTTGCATAGAAGAAAACTGTAATAGAAGAGGGTTTGAATTTTCAATTGAAAGGGGTTTTGAGGAAGAAGAAACAAACCGGTTATGGAATTACAAACGATTTGATGAAGTTTCACCCGATACAGAACCTGATATTTATTTATACAAATTACACGGTTCAATTGATTGGGAAAGAGACGAAGAAACTAAGGTTGTTAGTTGCATTGATGGAACACCATCAAAACCAGATTTGATTTTTGGAACACAAAACAAACTTCAATTTGCAGACCCTTATTTATATCTTTTTTCAGCTTTCAGATTTCATACTTTGAGAGCCAAATTGATTATTTGTGTTGGATATAGTTTTTCAGATGAACATATAAATGGATTGATTTCTCAGGCTTTAAAACAAGATGAAACTTCAAAATTACTTGTTGCTACATTTGACGGCAGGAAATTGACAACAATTAAAAAGGAAGTAATAGATTTATTAAAAGTTGAGGAAAACCAAATTGAAATTCAGAAAACAAAAGCAAAGGAGTTTTTTGAAAATGAATTAACAACTGAAAAATTACTAAATCTTTTTCCAAATGATAATGAAGATGAGGAAGTTTTATAGCCATCGCATACTTATAAGCACATTTGCAGGTCACACAATGCCACCACACGACCAAAACCTGCAAAAGAGCTTCCAAGTCCCTACCCACAGAGAAAGAGAAATTTTAAAAAATGCCCCACGCTTCATACACAAAACCGTTAGCGGTAATATGTCAAATCACATGAACAACATTGATAAAATAAGAACAATATTATCTACTCAATTTGAAAACGATTTGTTTGAAGCTTCTTTAAAAAGTCTTTATGACACTTCAAATAAACTTAGATATAATAATTTTGCTTTTAGTATAAGAGAGTTATCAAGACATTTTCTCAAATCACTTTCGCCAGAACAAAGTATTTTGAATTGTAATTGGTATAAACCAGAAACGCAAAATAATAAACCAACAAGAAGACAAAAAATTAAATATGCTATCCAAGGAGGAATATGTGATGACACTCTAAGAAAACTTGGATTTAATGTTTTAAATTTAAATAATACTATAAGCTCAATTATTGATTCAATTAACACATTAAGTAAATTCACACATATAAATCCTGAAATATTTGACCTTAATAAGGATGATGTTGATAAAAACAGCACCAAAGTACTTAATACATTTTTAAAATTTGTTGAAACTATTGAAATCTATAGAGAAAAGCTTAAATCTTTTTTGGATGGGCATATTGAAGATCATATGGTTTACTCCATAATTTCCTCCTACTTCGAAAATCTAGATAGTTTAGCTCCACATTATTCACTTAAAGATAGTGAAGTTAGCGAATACAATATTTCTGAGATTAATGATGAAGAGATTATTGTTACTGTCAGTGGAAATCTTTATGTTATACTTGAATATGGCTCACGAAAAGATAGACGAGAAGGAGATGGCCTAGATATTAAAGAAAGCTTTCCTTTTGAAACAAAGATTAGATATGAGATATCAGATGATTTTCCTGATGTCAATTATGAGGTTGAGGATTATGATGTTGATACATCACGTTGGTATAAATAATACTACCGCTAAACCTAAGTCACATAGCTACTTCAACCAATAACGAAACAAACACAAATAAATAAACTTCCACATCGGTGGACTGGAAAGCGCGGCGAAAACCGCTACGCAACTTAGTGTGCCGAGAAGCAATGATTCGGCAAAATAAAGTTCATTGCATGCTGTAATTAAGATGGTGACATCTGCCAGAGAGCAGATGGATGAACACTGGTGTCGTTTTACAGGAAAGGGCATCAAACCACCAAAAGGTGCTGTGTTTAAGAGGCGTGGTACCGAGCGTTTTGGTAAACTTGATGCTCAAACATGGCAAAAGTTATTACTTAAAACCACAGGCTTTGATGTAAACAAATGTCCTTACTGTAAAAAAGGACAAATGAAAATCATTAGCTTAATCCCTGCAAGGGGGCATCCTTTTTAATTATCGAAAATATGTTCTTTGAAATATCTACATATTTTAACCCGGCAATAAAGGGTAGTGGGAAAAGTATGCATTAAACAAAGCTGTTTAAGCACAGTTGAAATTAAAAACGGATAATCACATACAAAAAAATATCAAAATAAATAGAAAAAAATACAAAAAATGATACCCTAAATGAAAACAAAAAAAATTAAATTCCCATAGATAGTCAAGCGCCATAGTCCAACTTTATTTTATCCTTTATTCTTTTAGAAATTACCTATTTTAGCTATTTTTACACATAAACAAAGGATAAAATCCTAAACGTTGTGTGTCAGTTGGAGAGATTCGAACATAAGATAAAAAGAGGATAATATGAAAAAAAAAATATGTGTATTTCTATTTGATGGATATTCTGATTGGGAAATATCTTATCTCACTCCTGAAATTTCAAAAAGCGAACGTTTTGAATTGGTTTATTTCTCCGAAAATGGAAATAAAGTAGTCTCAATGGGTGGTTTACAAGTGATTCCAATGGCATCTCTGAATGACTTGAAAATTGGAGGTATTGAGGTTCTAATTCTCCCTGGGGGAGAAGTTTGGGAAAAGAGAGAAATAACTTCGATTAATAATTTGGTGTTAAAATTATTTGAAAACGGGAAAACAATTGCTGCGATTTGTGGAGCAACTTTTTACTTAGGTCAGTTAGGAATATTGAATAAATTGAATCACACAAGTAACGATTTGAATTACTTAAAAGCGGTAGTTCCAGAGTATACTGGACAAGAATTTTATCAAGACAAATTAGCTGAAACCGACAAAAATATTATTACAGCAAATGGAATTGCTCCGA
Source organism: Bacteroidales bacterium (assembly GCA_028280405.1). GTDB lineage: Bacteria > Bacteroidota > Bacteroidia > Bacteroidales. The sequence continues at coordinate 4,847 of JANQLW010000012.1, read as the reverse complement.
TTGAATTTGCAATTGAAATTTTCAGAAAGATACAGATAAAATCAGACGCTGAAATTGGAAAATGGTTTCAATTATTTAAAAACGGAATATGGAGTGAATAATAAAGCCGAACACACAACAAAAAATATAGGTCATTGGGCAGCTTGTTCAAATTTTAAAAGTGAGTACATTTATTAAAACATATAGAGGTTTGATAGTTAGGTGTTTCAAAGTGCCCAACGCCCCATATTCAGACCGTTAGCACCAATACAAATTCTGCATATTACAGACTATTTTTTCACATAATAAACTAGAAATAACACCTAAAAATATTTTTATGAAAGATGAAATTAAATCATTAACAGATAAGATACCTGATGTATGGTTTGACTGGTATGGTAGGTTAATTCCAGGATGTATTGGTATTATTATTTATATATCAATATTTAGAGACAATTATGAATTTCTATTTAAAAATTTCCTAAAATTATTATTCTTAGCTTACCTCATTGGACATATTTTCCAACCATTCTCTAGTGGATTGATTAATTTTTGGATGAAGGATATATCTAAAAGAAAAACAAAAATTGTTTCAAAGTCATATGCTGAACTTGTCGGTTTTATTAGCATATTGATTATTGCATTAGTTTTATTGATTTTATACATTATAAAAAATACTTGGTTGAAACTGTACGACTTTTTAAAAACAGATTACATTTTATTGATTTTATTATTAATTCTGTCATTAATAACTGTACTTTTAAGAAGAAAAGCATTATTAAGAAAACTTAGTCAGACAGAAATCAAACAATAACTCATTTGTGATCTATTTATAGATTGAAATAATAGAAAAGAACTGGTGCTAACAAAACCTAAGTCGCATAGCTATTTCAACCAATAACGAAACTAACACTAATAAATTCCATATCGGGGGACTGGAAAGCGTGGCGAAAAACGCTACGTAACTTAGCTAAACACGTTATCTAAAAATTAAGAGAAAATTAGTCTAAGGCTCCAAAGCCCTAGTTGTACATATCTTAACAGGCTTAGGTCTGGATAAAACGGTTACATCCTCCCCACGCCTACCCTTCTGTAATTTTTACTGTCATGCTTTTTGTCCACCCCAAAAGCAGCCTATTGTTTTTTTCTTTTAGTATAAATACATCTTTAAGGTAAAAGAAAAAAACAAAACGCTGCCCCTACCCTTCAAACAAAAAGACACGCCAGTAAAAATTACCCAAAGCTGCATTAACATAACAATCTCTTATAAAACAGCCCCACAAGGCTCCCCACTACCAAAGCTGCCTTATAAGTCAATTATGTTAAGTAGCCCCACAGGCCTCCCCACGGTCATTCTTAGCTGGTAGCGGCAAATACCAAAAATCCCACATGCTAATCCTCAACCAAAATTTTTGGTAATTGCCTTTATCGTTTAATAATCATAAGGGTATGTCTTGCAAAAGCTACAACCATTCCGGCTAATTTTTCCAGCTCTGTACCCTTGCCAATAAAATTAGCCTTCATTAATGTAGCCTTTGCCGCACTTCCCATCCCACCGCAATAAGACACCACATTCATTTTTTATCACAGTTCGTTTTATTTCATTCTTTCACTATTTATGGCTTTTCCACCTCTAAACCCATCACACGCCAAAAATAGCTCAACAATTCATAAAGCCTTCACTCTGCTAAAAAATACAACCTGCAGCCTACCTAGATAGTCATTTCTATTCCGTGCCAACTATTCCCAACAATTCCCACCCTCCAAAACACACCACTACCTCGCAGAATCTCCTTACTTCCCTAATTCTTTATCCAGGAATGGACAATAATAAAACCTTAATCAAAGATATTGCCCCTCACGCCCTGCAAGGCCAAGCCCTGCGGGTTTTTACTATTTAGCCTCCCACAAGGCCATCACACCTTAAACCGTAAAAAGCCTTGCATTCCATCTCACGCTCCGCAATGCAGGATGCTTAAGCTTTTATTAATGTTTCATTCTGTTTCATCCACTAAGCAAAACAACGCAACAAAAAGCATGATTGTGTAAATTTTTATTATTCAAGAAATTAGCTCTATAAATAATTGTTTTAACACAATCTATATCATACTTTTATCAAAAAAATCTATGAAAAGCATTAGTGATTTCTTCACCGGTACCTTAAGCTCATACGGATTATTCATTTCCGTAGATCACATATGCTTCATCGATTCTGGCCTGATCAACCAGTTATTCAGTACAATCATTGCAATTATCGGAGGAGTTATTTCAACAATAGTATTAAATATTTTAAGATCACGTTATCCTAAACTATTTAAGCCTATTTCATCTTTAAAAAAGAAGCATACTCCGGACTAAGTCCTAATTAACTCCTAGTTATTTCCAATTGATCGGTACATCAATTAACTGTTATTATTAACTAAAATCTATTATCATGGGAAAAATTACAAAAGGAATCCTGGGAGGATTCTCTGGCCGTGTAGGAACTGTTGTAGGTTCTTCCATCTTTGGTATTGATATCATGAGGTCATATCAGCCCAATGTTCAAAACCCTAGAAGCCCTGGTCAGTTAACACAAAGGAACAAATTTTCAATTATTGTGAAATACTTAAGGCAATTCATTACTATTATTAAAATTGGCTTTGCCTTAAAGGCCATTAAACAAAGTGCCTTTAATGCATGTGTTTCTTACAACGTTAAAAATGCAATCACCGGGACCTATCCTGATCAAACAATCGATCATTCCAAAATTCTTATTGCTCAGGGGCCAAGAGCAGCTGCAGTTAATCCACAAATGGATGAAAGTTCATCAAGTGAATTAGTATTAACTACTGAACAAAACTTTGTGCCAGCGGATCCTGAATATAACGACCTTGCTTATGGCTTATTCTTCAACATTACTAAAGAGCGATTTCATACCTCTCTCGGCACTAAGAAACGTCTTGATTGGGGTATTACAGAAGCTATTGATAATGGTTGGGAAGCAGGTGATGTTGTTCACGGATGGATATTCTTTACCTCGCCTGATGGAAGTCAAATTTCCGACTCTGCCTATGCTGGATCTACCACCTTAATCTAACCAGCACTTAGCCTTTCTTTAAGCCCTGAATTATCAGGGCTTTTTTTGTTTTAATAAATACCTTTTTTCTTCGTTTTTCCCTTTATTTTCAGTATCTTTATGCAAAAGGCAGTAGAATTATTCTTAACGGACTAACTATTGGACTTACGTTTTTAGAAAAAGTATTTATTTGGAATAGAGAGTGATACAAACATGGTTCGAATCCCTCTTTCTCCGCAAAAAAGCTTAACACTTTTGTGTTAAGCTTTTTTCATTTATAGAGATTTGAGCTTGCTCAAAAATCGAGATAAATGAAAAAAGATTAAATGCGAAGCATTAAGCTTTTTTGCAGCTCCCCGCTACCGCACGATTGTATCGTGTGGTACTATATAATTACCACACGATACAATCGTGCGGCAGCAAGGGCTTACAATAATCAAATAAATAAAAAAGTACATAGCAGTAAGCTTTTCTTTTTGTCCTTTTAACTTAGATAAATTTATTTCTATCTTTATCCTCCACTAACTTAAAGCCCGGTATCCAATGACTGATATTGATATCTCAAAATTCAAAACAAACACAAAAAAGAAAAATGACAAAACACCTTCGTTTTTCGACAAAGCCAATGAATTATTGAATAAAGATATCAGCCTGGGAAAAAACAGGTTTCCAGATAAAAAAAAGCTACAGCTTTATAATGACCTGAGCATGCTCTTATCTTCCGGGATTGACATTCGAAATGCATTTGAAATTATTGAAGAAAACTTTCCTCATAAAAAAGACAAACAACTCATTTCATCCATATACAAAAACATCGTTGAAGGTTCCACTATTTCCAAAGCTTTTATTGATTCCGGGAAATTTTCTGCATACGAATATTTCAGCATCCAAATTGGTGAAGAAACCGGACGCCTTAACCAGGTACTTTCCGATCTCAGTGAATATTTCAAAAAGAAAATAGATCAGAAAAGAAAAATTATGGGAGCATTTATGTATCCGATCATTGTAGTCATCACAGCAATATTGGCCATTGCTTTCATGCTGAATTTTATTGTACCCATGTTTGACGAAATCTATAAACGCTTCGATAAAGAACTTCCGGCTTTAACAAAATTCATTATTAAGATTTCCGAACAAAGTTCAACCATCATCGTTGTTCTATTTTTATTAGTAATATCATTCATTCTGTTCCGGATATTTGCAAAAAAATACGACTTTTATCAAAAGATGAAGGATAGTCTTCTCATGAAGCTCCCTTTGTTCGGAGAAATCATAAAAAAGATACATATATCCCGTTTTTGTTTATCCATGGAGTTATTATTAAGTTCAAAACTTCCTCTGATCAATGCATTGGGCTTAATTAAAAACATGATCACCTTCTACCCTTTAAATGATGCTATTAGCAGAATAGAAGAAAAAATAATGAACGGAAAATCCTTTCATGAGAGTATGCTGCCGGAAAATATTTTTGACAAACGGATGAGTTCATTGGTAAAAGTTGGTGAAGAAGTCAACCAATTGGACAATACCTTTTCTATACTGAAAGAACAATACCAAACGGAAGTAGAACATAAAAGCAGTATGATCAGCTCTATTCTTGAACCCTTAATGATTGTATTTATTGGTGTATTTGTGGCCATCATTCTGATCTCAATGTATTTGCCGATATTCAAACTGAGTTCTTCATTCGGAGTCTAAACTCACTTTTATTTCTTCCTGAATTTAAAAAAATAGCACATCCTGAATCTTCAAAAAACAATTTTTCTACTTATTGCCAAAAACAAAACAGGGTAAACAAAAATGTTTATGC
>JANQLW010000073.1 GCA_028280405.1 Bacteroidales bacterium | reverse complement strand
ACTTGTCTTTCTTTCTTAATCACTTTTGACGATTTTGTCAAAGGCGGCTGCAAAATTAATCCCTTTTTTTTAATCTACAAACTTTTTATGAAGTTTTTTTGAAAAATATTTTTTCAAATTTGATTTCTTGGAATCTGTTGATTCTCTAAGGATACAGCTTTTTGTAAAAACTTTTCGTTAAAAGCGGCTGCAAATGTAGTATGCTTGTTTTAAACTTCCAAATATTTTCGAGTAAAAAATCAAATTAATTTTCAAATACTTGTTTAATAGACTGTTAAAATTTAAATAAATTTTTATTTAGTCGCTTGAAATTCTTACCAAATTAATAAATGATCCAGTGATAAAAAAATAATTACGCATAAAACAAAATAATTTATACGCATGAAATAGTAAAAAGGATTCATCGTTTTTTGGGTAGATTTTAACAGCTTTGCAAAAACCCAAACTAACCAAAAACTTGAAATCACCATCCCTATAATACCTATATTTGAATTTATAATTCCAAAAAATGGAATCATCATCGCTGCAATAGCTGTGGATAAAGTCCAAATAAATGTCGTATTCTTGATTTGCTGCTGACTATATACGCTGGTAATTGATGGATAACCCGCTTTCTTATATTCTTCGCCATACTTCAGCATTAATAACCAAAAATGTGGTACCTGCCATATGAAAAAGAAAAATGCAAGTATTAAAGCACTGGGATCCGTTAAACTTCCTCCTCCGGCTACCCAACCTACTAAAGGAGGCAGTGATCCAATTACCGAACCCGGTATTACTGCAAATGCTGTTTTTCTTTTTAAAGGAGTATAAATCCCGTTATACCATATCATTGCCAGTAATCCTAATTGCATAGCTAAATCCCCTGAACTTATATATAATATATAAGCACCGGTAGCCCCCAGTATAAATGCAAAAATCAATACTGATTGGGTACTTACTTTTCCAGAAGGGACCGGACGGTTTTGAGTCCTTTTCATAAGCGCATCCTTTTCCCTGTCTTGATAATGATTTAAAGCGGATGAAGAACAAGCAAGAATAAAGATTCCAATAGTAGGTAAAATTAATCCGGAATCAAATGAATTATTGACAAGTACATACCCGGTAATTGTTGTAAGCGCTACAGCAAATGTTATTTTTACTTTGCTTAATTCTAAATATGTATTTAAAACCGACTTCATTCTAAAAATGTTTCCCTATAATTATATAGTATACTATTTTAAAGTTTTTAAGTATTCGATGATTTGATCTAATTGCTCTTCATTGATCTTATCTTCATAAGAAATCATCAGACCTTTATTAAATCCCTTTACAATATCATCATTAGGCTTGTTCAAAGATCTTCTCATGTATTCTTTATCAACTACTATTTCTATTTCTTTACCATCTCTAATAATAATTTGTTTTCTTTCCCAGATACCTTTAAATGTTGGACCAACCAATACTGTCCCATCTAATGAATGACAACTGATGCATGCATTCTGTTTAAGAATGGACAAGCCCGGTGGGTCAGTACTCACACCTAATTCATTAATGTACCAATTATCATAATCAGCTTGTTCTTTTACAATGAGTTTAGATATCATATAAGCATGTCTTTGACCACAATATTCAGCACATAAGACATCATATTCGCCCAGCTTTCTGGCTTCAAACCACATGAAATTCGTTTTACCCGGAACTACATCCTCTTTAATTCTGAATGCCGGAATATATAAAGCATGCAATACATCCAATGAAATTAAGTCTAATTTTACAGCTTTCCCTTTAGGAACAACTAGCTTGTCAGATTTTTTTCCATTATCATATTCAAAAGTCCATTGCCACATTTGTCCATAAGCTTTCACAACCATTGCATCATCCGGAACTTCTCTCATAGGTTTAAAACCTGCCCAGCCGTAATAGAACATAATCAGTACAAGAATGGTAGGAATGACTGTCCATAAAATTTCCAGGGTGTTATTATGCTCAATATTAGTAGCTTTTGGGTTTCGCTTTTTATTATATCGAATTACAAAGTATATCATCACAACTGTAATTCCAATAAGGAAGAAAATAGATATCCCCAGGATTACGGCTAGTGATGTATCAACACCTTTTACAAAATTTGATGCTTCTGAAAACATAAATTCAATTTTATCTTGTTATATAATCAATTATTGTTAAAATCATAAAACTTACAAATAGACCCATCACTACCCAGAGCATAATTCGATATATTTTTTGGTCGAATTTTAAATGCATATAATAATAGGCAACTAATACTGCTTTGGTTGTTGCAATTGTTAAAGCTGTTAATACGGTTAACATTTGTAAATTTGCATTTGTAACAGAAACAACTACGGTCATTACAGTTAGGATCATTAATCCTATCCAGGTTCCAAAATGCTCTTTATAATTTACTATATGTGGATGATTATCGTCTTTCATAATTTCTTATTTAATGTATTAGATAGAATAGCGGGAATAAATAAATCCAGATTAAATCAACCAAGTGCCAGTATAATCCACTGTTTTCCAACAATGAAATTCTTTCACCGGTTACTTCACCTTTTTGAACTTTCTTCATGACTACTCCTATGAATATTCCTCCTACAATAATGTGAAGTGCATGAAGGCCTGTCATGAAGTAGTATAAAAAGAAGAACAATTTTTCGCCTGAAGGCATATGGTTATAATGATCTAAGCCTGGAAATATTCCATGCTCTATTTTAATTCCCCATTCAAAATATTTATTTACGAGGAATGCCAGCGCAAATGCCTGTGTAGCCCAAAGTAAATACATGGCTAATTTTTTATTCCCTTTTTGAAGGGCCGTAATTGACATAGCTATGGTCATACTTGAAGTAATCAGAATTACAGTATTTATTGTTCCTATTATTACATCCAGCTCATAGGAAGCATGTAAAAAGGCATCACTGTTCATGCTTCTGTAAACAAAATATACAATAAACAAGCCTCCGAATAAAAGTAGCTCTGTAAACAAAAATAGCCACATCCCCATTTTATTTGCTTCGGGGTCTCTGTTATGTCCTGAGTTTGGTAATACTAAATGTCCCATGCTAGTTTTATTAGTGTTTATAGTGATATGGTCCGCCTTCATTTAATTCAGGTAGTTTGTCAAAGTTTTCCAAAGGAGGTGGCGATTTTGTTTGCCATTCCATACTGATGGAACCCCATGGGTTTCTGCCAACTTTTTCCCCGGTTTTTTTAGCCCTGATTAAATTCCACAACATGATAATCAACCCAATAGCTAATATCCATGATCCCACTGTTGATATTACATTAAGATCGGTGAACCGAGGTAAGTAATCATAATATCTTCTGGGCATACCCATGAGTCCTAATATCATCATGGGGAAATATAAAAAGTTAAAACCAACAGTTAAAAGGGCAAAGCCTATGTTTGCGGTTCTCTTATTATACATTCTACCCCAGATTTTGGGGAACCAGTAATGAAGTGCTCCAAACATGGCAAATCCGGTTCCTCCAAACATTACATAATGGAAGTGCCCCACTACAAAATAAGTATCATGAACGTGAATATCTGCAGCTAAAGCAGCAAGTACCAACCCTGATAATCCTCCAATTAAAAACTGGAATATAAAGGCTAAAGCATAGAGTAAGGGAGTTTGAACATCTATACTTCCTTTATACAAGGTTGCTACCCAGTTAAATACTTTTACTGCTGTTGGTATTGCTACTATAAAGGTTAATATTGAAAAGATTACCCTTGCAGTTCCACTCATCCCGGAAGTAAACATATGGTGCCCCCACACAAAATATCCAACAAAAGCAATGGCCATACTTGAATAGGCAATGGCTTTATATCCGAAAATAGTTCGTTTCGCAAAACTTGGGATTAGTTCTGAAATAATACCCATAGCCGGTAAAGCCATAATGTATACTGCAGGGTGAGAGTAAATCCAGAATAAATGTTGATATAATATAGGATCACCACCAATAGACGGATCGAATAGCCCAATACCAAATACACGTTCGGCCACTATCATTAACAAGGTTATTCCAATAATCGGAGTTGCCAGTAGCTGTATCCATGAGGTAGCATATAACGACCATGCGAATAATGGCATTTTATTAAATGTCATTCCGGGAGCTCTCAAACGGTGAATAGTTACAATAAAGTTCAATCCTGTTAAGATGGATGAAAACCCTAGTATAAAGGCAGCCAAAACAGATAAGGTCACATTCGTGCCTGTTTGAACACTGTATGGAGCATAAAATGTCCAGCCGGTATCGGCAGGCCCGTCACCAACCACTAATGTTAATAGTGCAAATACAGCTCCTCCAACATACAGCCACCACGACAATAAATTTAAACGCGGAAAGGCTACATCATCTGTTCCCAGCATAATTGGTAAAAAGAAGTTTCCGAATATAGCCGGTATACTGGGGATGATAAACAGAAAAATCATAATTACTCCATGCAGAGTAAAAATCTGATTATAAGTAGTTGGTTTAACAATGGTCTCGCCAGGTGCGATTAACTCAAGGCGCATAAGTAAACCTAGAATAACCCCTACTAAAAAGAAGGAGATGATGGCATAAAAATACATTAAACCAATGCGTTTATGATCTAATGTAAATAACCAGGAGGCAATTCCTTTTTTTATTTCAAAGAAGTTTTTTTCAGTAGATATTGCTGTTGCCATTATGCTGCTTTTTGTGTTTTTCTCTTTCTATTTTTTAAAACTAAACCAGTAAACAATCCGAGTGCTAATAGTATGATCATCGTTCCTGAGATTTTAGTAAAGTTTAAAACATATTTTTTTCCCTCAGGATCATAGCTGAAACAATATTGCAGAATTTTATTAATGGTTGGCCCTGAACGGCCATCCATAGCTTCAACTACGGCCATCTTTAAGTCGAATGGTAAGAAATAAGTTCCGTGTAAATAACGTGTGATCTTACCTTTCGGGCTAATAATCATAATTGCGGCCGGATGTATATATTCCTGTCCTTCTTGTTTTATTTTGTATCCTAAGGCATTTAATAATTTATCTATATTTGCCTGGTCGCCTGTAAAATATTTCCATCCGTCTTTTACATTTTTCCCTTTCACTAATCCTGAATAGGTTTCTTTTTTCATGCGAGCCAATTCACTGGTTTCTTCAGGGTCAAAACTGATGGTGAAAACCTGATATTCCGTTCCCAGATCCAGCTTTGCTTTTGTAATTACATTGGCAACACCTTCCAGCAAAGGACTGCATAATCCAGGGCATTCATAATAAACCAAATTGATAACCGTAGGCTTATCAATTAGTTTATTTAAAATAATTTTTTCTCCCTTCTCATTGGTGAACTCTAAATTATCCGGAATGAATTTATCCAGATTTTCATAAATACCAAGTTCCTCTGCTGAATAAGCATTAGATGGCAATATAAATAAGAATAACAAGGGAATTATAAGGAGTTTATTATAGTACTTCATGATGTTATTAGTTAATTAGTTTGATCTTAAAAATTATCTTTGCTAATTTAGACTAAATCCAAATAACAAACAAATAATTTGATATAATTTTTATCATAATCAGTAGGAACCAATAATAAAATACCCCATTAAACCTATGAGGTATTTAAAGGAAGGAATTTTACTGATTTTAAGATTTATAAATGAAGGTGTTATTTTGGTATCCGCTGCTTAATTACCTTTTCTTGATTTTTATATCTGCAACTTCTTTAAGAGTGATGGTGCCATTCCCCCATGCGTTTAATACATAGTTGATTACTGCAACAGCATCTTCTTTAGCCTGTCCTATTCCAGCTTTTGCTCTTACCGAATTATATTCAGTATTACTTATGAGTAAAGATGCTGAAAAAATTATGACGACACCTGTCAATAGTTATTTTTGTTTTCATTTATTTTATATTTAGTTAATCAGTGGCAACACTTTACTTCCGTAGGTTCTTTTTCTGAAAACTTCGGACTAATATATTTTATTCCAAGATCCATTCCTCTTAAGATAAATAAGAGTCCAACTATGATGATAAATATTGGTATGATTCTTCTGATCTTATTTCTGAATTTTACACTGATCACGTTACTGATTAATGATAAACTCAACATTATAGGTAAAGTTCCCAATCCGAAGATGACCATATAAATCGTTCCATCCAAAACCTCTCCGGTAGCTATCGCTCCGGCAATAGCCATATAAACCAATCCGCATGGAAGAAATCCATTCAGAATTCCAATAATAAATAATGAATAATAAGTTCGGATGGCAAACATTTTTCCAAAGCTCTTCTTCAGCCCGCCAACCATCTTCGTTACAAATCCATCAATTTTTGATTGATTTTTAAATAATACTGGAAATAAAACTGATAGGATCATAATGATCCCCATTGCAATTGATACCCATCTTTGTAAACCACCTAATTGCAAGCCTTTTCCTATTAAGCCAAATACGGCTCCCATAAGCCCGTAAGTGATGGCTCTGCCTATATTATAGAGTACCCCTCCAAATACACGGCTAAACCATGAATTTGTTTTTAAGGGTAATGCAATGGCTATCGGGCCACACATCCCGATACAATGAAAGCTTCCTAATAAGCCTATAGTCAGGGCTGCAATATACAATTCCATACTTAATAAACTATTGAGATTTCCTGATAAAAGGCTTTTCCCTCATAACTCCATCCGATCTTCACAATATATTTACCCTTTAATAATTTTGAAGTACTCAGCATTTGCCTGTTTAGTGTATCTAATTGTATGGAATAGGTTTGATCCAGTTTTTTATTAGAGGGCCGGTACATAATGATCTGGCCTTTGATCTTACTATAATTCTGATTCTTTGGAAAATTGAAGATCAGTGATTCTTCCGTGATCTCATAGCTGACTTCTGCTCCCAGTTCTTTTACATTTTTTTGTTTCTGCAGATGTTCATTATACTGAAGTTCTTTAGGGTAATAATCTTCTTCAACCAAATCCTGTTGTGTGCTAAAGCTAAAAAACACAAACCAGAATATGCTGATAAAAAATAATACCAGAAAAATGATAATGCCCGTACCCCAGTTAATTTTCATGATTATTGTTTTGGTCCTACAAATGATGTTTCTATTTCGTCAATAAGTTCTCCATTGGAATAAACTCCAATTTTTAATTGCTGATTTCCTAATTTTAAATTCTGTTTCTCAAAAAGAATAAAAAATACGGATTCTCCTACAGTTTGTCCTTTTACAAATATATCTTGCCCAATCGTTTTTATTTTTCCTGTTTCCTCATGCAACTTCAATTCTACAGGCATATCATTATTGGTCTTGTTGATCAGCTTAATATTGTAAAGATTACTAATGGTACCATCCGGCTGTTCCTGGAATAAAGTTCCCGGAGCTCTTAATATAATAGCTTCTACTGATGACCTGATCGAGAATAAGTATCCGATCAATCCTAAAAGGATTACCAGTACTGCAGAATATGCAAATGAACGAACCGTAAACTTCCAGGGCTTGCCTATTGATATCATGGTTTCTGATGCAAAGCGAATTAAGCCTCTTGGAAGATCAACGGCATCCATCATCGAATTACAGGCATCAATACAAGCCGTACAATTAATGCATTCCAGTTGAGTTCCGTTCCGGATATCAATTCCGGTAGGGCATACCTGGACACATTGTGTACAATTAATACAATCTCCTTTATCTACTTTTGAACGGTCTTCGCCTTTAAAGAAAGTTCCTCTTGGCTCTCCTCTTTTATAATCATAGGAAATTACAATGGAATCCTGATCAAGCAATACTCCCTGCAATCTTCCGTAAGGACAAATCGTAGTACATACCTGTTCCCTTAAATAAGAAAATACAAAATAGAAAATGGTGGAGAATACGATCATTGCGATTAACCCTCTGATTTGATTCATCGGGTTATCGGTAACAATTACCTTTAATTCCTCAATGCCTATAATATAAGCTAAAAAAGTATTTCCAATTAAGAATGAAATGGCATAGAATATTCCATGCTTCAGTGTTTTCTTCCACATTTTATTAAAGGTCCAGGATCCTTCATTTAATATTTTCTGATCTCTGGCAGTGCCTTCAATAAAGTATTCTATTTTACGGAAAATGTTTTCCATAAAAATGGTTTGCGGACAAGCCCATCCGCACCATACCCGGCCATAAGTTACCGTAAATAAAATAATGAATACAAAGAGGGAAATCATGGCCAGGAAGAATAAATGAAAATCCTGGGGCCAGAATTGCATGCCGAAAATTACAATTTCACGATCAATGAAGTCTAAAAGTAAAATCGGATTTCCTCCTATTTTAATAAAGGGGCCTGCAAACAGGAAGGCCAGTAATATATAAGCAATGATATCTCTGTAATTGGTCAACTTGCCTTTGGGCTGCTTGGCATAAACCCAAAGGCGTTTTCCTTTTTCATCCATAGTAGCCAGCCGGTCTCTGAAGCTGATTTTTTCTTTTTCAGGACGTTTGTAGTAAACCATATTCACTATTAATTTTCAGGTTTATACAGTTTTCCTTCTTTTGCTTTTGCATTCGGTGGATTGGTTCCCTGTAAACTCATAATAAAACTCGATACCTGTTGGATCTTCTTAGGAGTTAACTGGTCTTTCCACGAAATCATTCCTTTACTCGGATTTCCTACTTTAATAATTTTAAATATATCACCTATACTTCCACCATGAATCCAGTATTCATCAGTCAGGTTAGGGCCTACCAACCCTTCTCCTTTGGATAAGTGGCAAACCAAGCAAAGTTTATCATATATTTTCTTCCCTTCTTCAAGGCTTTTCTTATCTGTCAGGCGGGTAACATTGGTTTCATCCAGCGAACTGGATCTTTTGGATTTTAATTTCATATTGGCTATAGCCATTTCTTTAGCATATTCTTCTTCCTGAGAATCCCCGGTCTTCATCACTTCATATCTTATTAAATAAACTACAGCAAAGATGATGGTAATATAAAATAACCATAACCACCATTTGGGCAATGAATTATTCAGCTCCTTAATCCCATCGTAATCGTGGCCTTTTATAAGCTCATCACCGGTTAGTTCATCTTTTTCTATATTGATATCTTTTTCGTCTTTCATAGTTGTTGATTTATGAGATTGATATCTGTTTCATTATCGTCTAAAGGCATGTTTTTCATTTCCTTCACTTTTGATTTTTTTAAACGCAAAGTATAAATCGTTATCAAACTAAAAACCGTAACAAAAATCAAAAAGGAAATGATGGGGTAGATTACTACCCCATCTATAGATTCTAAATAATGACTTATTAATTTCATTTCTTTTTTTATTTATTATAAATATCCGTACCTAAACGTTGTAGATAAGCAATCAGGGCAATAATTTCTTTATCGCTGGTGGTTTCTATACCTCCGGCTTTCAGATTAGCTGCAATTTTTTCGGCCTGCTTTTTCAGATCTTCATTGGCAATATCTCCATAGCCTTCCGGATAAGGAACACCTAAATATTGCATTACTTCAATCTTCTTCTTGGTTCTGGATATATCCAATTTATTTTTAATCAGCCATGGATAAGCCGGCATAATCGAATTCGGACTCACCGATTGCGGTTTCAGCATATGGTTATAATGCCATGAATCCGGTTTATAGTTACGCTCTGTCTGAACGCCTTCCCTTGCTAGATCCGGCCCGGTACGTTTCGACCCCCACAAGAACGGATGGTCATACACGAATTCACCAGCTTTGGAATACTCACCATAACGTTCGGTTTCGGAGCGGAATGGCCGTATCATTTGTGAATGACAAGTATAACAGCCTTCCCGGATATAAATATCCCTTCCCTGCAATTCAAGCGGAGTATAAGGCTTGACACTGGCAATAGTCGGAATATTGGATTTGATTAAGTAAGTCGGTACAATCTCAATGATCCCGCCAATTAATATGGCTACCATGGAAAGAAGCATAAACTGAATAGGCTTTCTCTCTAACCAACGATGCCATCCTTCGCCTTTCATACGTTTCGGGCTTACCACTTCACGGGCTGCTGCTTCAGTTGCTTCATCAGCAACAAAGTTTCCTACTTTAACAGTCTTCGCAATATTATAAATCATTAGAACTACACCCACCAGGTAAAGTACACCACCAAAAATACGGGCATGATACATCGGGATGATCTGAGTCACTGTTTCCAAGAAATTGGGATATTTCAGGAATCCTTCAGGAGTAAACTCTTTCCACATTAAAGTTTGAGTTACGGCTCCCCAATACAAAGGAATCGCATAGACCAAAATTCCTAAAGTTCCCAGCCAGAAATGTACATTGGCTAATTTTTTCGAATGAAGCTTTATGTTGAACATCTTCGGTATTAACCAGTATAATATGCCAAAAGTTAAAAATCCGTTCCAACCCAATGCTCCTATATGTACGTGAGCAATGGTCCAGTCAGTAAAGTGAGTTAAAGCATTTACCGATTTCAAGGACATCATCGGCCCTTCAAAAGTGGATAGTCCGTAAGCAGTTACTGCGACTACTAAAAATTTCAATACAGGCTCTTCCCGGACTTTATCCCATGCACCTCTTAAGGTTAGTAATCCATTCAGCATACCACCCCAGGACGGAGCAATCAGCATGACTGAGAAAGTAACTCCCAATGCCTGAATCCAATCCGGAAGCGCAGTATATAATAAGTGGTGTGGACCGGCCCAAATATAGATAAAGATCAGAGCCCAAAAATGAATAATTGATAATTTATACGAATAAATTGGACGATTGGCTGCTTTCGGCAGGAAGTAATACATCAGTCCTAAGTAAGGAGTGGTCAGGAAGAATGCCACTGCATTATGTCCGTACCACCATTGTACCAATGCATCCTGTACTCCGGCATACAGGGAATAGGACTTCCAAAAACTTACCGGGACTTCGAAAGAGTTTACAATATGTAATACGGCTACCGTTACAAAAGTAGCGATGTAAAACCATATGGCTACGTAAATGTGCCCTGTTCTTCGTTTGATGATGGTTCCAAACATATTCCATCCGAAGACTACCCAAATGATGGTGATCAGAATATCGATCGGCCATTCCAGTTCGGCATATTCTTTACTGGTCGTATACCCCAACAGAAGAGTTATGGCGGCCAGCACAATGATGAACTGCCATCCCCAGAAATGAATATAACTCAAAAGGTCGCTGTACATACGTGCCTTACTCAATCGTTGCAGTGAGTAATAAACACCCATGAATATTCCGTTTCCTACAAATGCGAAAATCACAGCATTGGTATGAACCGGACGAATACGGCCAAAAGTAGTCATCGCAAAATCAAAGGATAAGCTGGGCCATACTAATTGCAGGGCTGCAAGCAAACCTACCAGCATTCCGATTAAGCCCCAGAAAATGGTAGCATAGGCGAAATACTTCACAATTTTGTTATCGTAGTAAAATTTTTCAATTTGCATTTTTTGGTCTTTTAGTTTTTGATTTTATCTTGTTTTTTTCTTTGGTTTCTTCAGGTTTTTCTGTGGACTTGGTATTTGGCTGATCATCAAATAAAATCCTGACCGAAGGGGTATAGTCATCTTCGTATTGACCGCTTTTTACCGACCAGATAAAAGCAATTAAAAAGCCTGCTGCTACCAGAATACTAAAGCCGATCAAAACGAAGATTGCACTCATATCTTATATGTAAACAAATATATTTAGTTCTATATTAAGAACAAAAAAGTAATTAAGTAAATCGATACTTGATTGCGTATTTTATAATAATTCTAAATAGTGATTGTGAAAAATGTTTTTGAAATCGATTATATTCTAAATAAAAGTTCAAATTGAGTGGTATAATTATATGTATTAAAGATAAATGTTTCGGCTGACTTTTCCAATACTAATTATTTGTGGAAAATAAAGAACGGGTGGCCAAGCTTGTCGAGGCCTTGATTGAATTATGGATTATAAATTATCAGTTATGCGTGGAAAAGAATATGGTATATCAGAAACCTGCGGCCAGGTTTCCGATGTTCCATTTACCTGAACCTATAACCAACACCAATTATCTACTTCAGTTTCTATTTTCCTCCAAACATTTCTTAACCATTAAAAGATACTCCGGCCAGAAAAGTGGCTTCTGAAAAAAATCTTCAGCCCCTCTGATGAGGCAGTTCTCTTTATATTCATAAGAAAGTTGTGAGGTTTGAACAATAATAGGGATCATTTTTTCTTTCAGGATGAAGAATAAATGTTCATAATTAATAAAGCCATTGAACCAGATTTCCGTTAAAACCAGGTCAATTTTATATTGCTGTACCAGCCAAATGGCATGATGAGTACTTTGAGTATGCATTAAGTTCACTTCATATTCCCTTAAATAGTAATGATGCAGAAAATGATTGTTTACATCCGTATCTATAAGTAATATGGTTTTGCCTGAACAGGCCTGGGGAGCCCGCGAGGTCATTTGACCTGATTCTGATTTTTCCATAGCTGTGGTTTTAGTGAATATATAATTGCAGCTATCCGTCTACGTCCTTTTACAAAGGACTAGGGACGGACAAGGGTTCCACATCGACCCCCGAAGCTTTAGTGTAGGAGATCTGATTCGAATTGGGGAGCATCTCGATTTCCCTCGGTAACCGGAATTTTAAAATAATGTTATCCGAGCTTGAGGCAAATAAATCCTCCTTCGTTAAAACTTCGGAGGACAAAGAAAGCGTGGAACTCAGCTTAATCGTGTCAGAGGTACCGCCAAGCACCCGTATCCTCAATTAAGCAAGCCCACGCATAGCGTGAGCGTTTTTACTTGAAATCTTGAGGATACAGATAAATTGGCGGTTTTCTAACACAAGATTTTTAGCTAACGCTAATTTTTATATGTCTTTAGTCTTTTTGTTTTTTTCTATATGGTTTGGGTTTGGTTTGATTATATTTCAAAGATAGTTATTTGATTGTTCAATTGTTTAATTGTTCGAATGTTGTTTTTAATAGATATGATCGACTAGATACAGATACAGGAGACCTGTTAATATGGCTAACCCAAAACTTAAAAGTGTTCCGATTAAGATGTATTCTGTTAGCTTCCGGTCTTTTGCCCGCGATATATCACTAAATCGAAATACTGACTTTGCAGCTATAAGAAATCCAATCGCTTGCCATTGATTAACAACAATAAAAATAAAAACAAACAAGCGTTCAAGTATTCCGATGTGTTTTCCTGCTTTAGGTAATGAATTTTCTTTATTGTCTTCTTCTAATTTCCATTTGCTCATGAGCATTTTCATAATGACTGCCGATACCATACTTACCATTAATAAAGCAATGAGAAGTAAAAGGAATTGCGATTGATTTAAAAAGCTGATCTTAAATGAAAAGGGTTCATAAATATAAACAACAGTGAGTATGATAAACAGATGAATGATTTGATCCAACGTAAAAAGTAATCGGGATGTATTATTTTTTTCTAAATATATTTTTCCCAGGTCAATAATAAAATGAGATGTAATTACTATTAATAATGCCTTCCAATAAAATAAGTCAAACTCAAAAAGAAGAATTAATAATACTGAATGAATAAAAATATGTCCGTATAAATAAGGAGAACGCCATTTATTTTTTCTTTTGTCATTGACCCATTTATCTGGTTGGAAAACAAAATCTCCAAGTATATGTGCTAATATTAGTTTTAATAATAGTATCATAA
The DNA here is from genome assembly GCA_028280405.1 of Bacteroidales bacterium. Taxonomy (GTDB): domain Bacteria; phylum Bacteroidota; class Bacteroidia; order Bacteroidales. The sequence goes on along the minus strand of JANQLW010000073.1, from coordinate 8,285 downwards.
GTTTTGTATTAGGTTCCGGTAAATTTTTTCCATTTGCATGATTTCATCAAAGGCACCTCTTTTTAACCCTTCACTTATGCTACTCTGTGATTTTTTTAGCATGTTTGCGATATCCTTTTGATTTTTTTCCGGGTGTTCAACATTTGTTTTGATGCTTTTTGCCACAATCGGCCTCCAATTATTCATGGTTCGCAAAGCAAGTGCAATCATTAAATTTAATTGCTCATCGATTTGTGTATTTCCCGAGTTTATTGCTAAGTTATATTTCTTCAAGGATTCAAAACATTCTCCGGAACGAATAAAAGCAGTTCCGCTTGCCTCCGTTATTTTTTCAGATTGATGATGACCTTCTCCAATACCAATACCTATACGCACATCCAAACCTATGTATTGTTTTATACCTGCTTTGATATGTAATGCTGCTTTTAGTGCTAATTGCGGAGCTAATGAAATTTGAAAACTATCACCCCTAAAGATTTCCCATTGTCCGGGAGTTCTTCCATATTGCTTAAGAATTTCTTTTAGCGTTTTAAGCCAAGCATGTTCTTTTGCCTTACGTGAATTGATAATATCACCTGTGATGACTGCAATCATATTTGAAGATTTTTTCAAATATATCGTTTTTTTAGACGAAAAACAAAAATATCGGATAATTTGCCGATAATTTTAAATATCGGATAATTCCCCGATATTTGGATTTTGTGTTGTTTCTCCTTAGATGCCCCCATTTATTATTAATACCAGAAGGGGGAATTTACCGCTTTTGAATTATGGATTATAAATTATGAGTTATGAATTGATTCTTTAAATTTGAAAATTTGATATTGATAATTTCCTATTATTCTCCATTGCCATTTAAAGTTTCCATAATGGTTTTAAAATTTCCAAGTCCAGCTTCTAAGTTTTCAATAATATCATTAGGCATATTACAAACTTAAAAAAATTGTTTAAGCACCAGGGACTAATAAAGAGTACGTAAATATCGCAATAAAGAAAGAAGCATTACAAGCAATAGAAAATAGCAAATTGTCAATTTACAATATTTGGTCTGTGACACAGCTTGTTTAGTAGAGACGGGTTGTTTGTTGAGGTTTGGGGTGATGGACTTCGCTCAGCCACCGTTTATTTAAGTTTTTTTCGTTTGGCAATCGTAGCAGAAGTCAGCGTTATAAATGCCACAACTGTTACACTGCTTACCGGCATTAATATTGCGGAAAAGATAGGCGTTAGAAATGCCTGTACTGCAAAGGTTAACCCAACAATATTGTAGAGAAAAGAGATCACAAAACTCATTTTAATAATATTCATGCTACTCTTGGAATAGCGGATAAATCTTTCCAATGAAGCAAATTTCTGGGATTCCAGAATGGCATCACAAGCAGGGGAGAAGTGATAGATATTGTCGGCTATGGAAATACCTACATCACTTTCACTAAGTGCGCCGGCATCATTCAACCCGTCGCCCATCATCATGACCCTTTTGCCTTCGGCCTGTAATTTCCGAATGTATTCCAGTTTGCTCTTCGGAGTTTGGTCAAAATGAATCTGGTCGGCAGCAGGGAATAATTTACTAAGTACTTCCTTTTCCGAAGCATTATCACCTGAGAGAATATGCAAATCGAAATCTTTTTTCAGGTGCCCAATTACGTTTTCAATTCCGGGGCGATAAGCATTCCGGATATTAAAATAACCTTTGGATTCCCCATCAATTTTTACAAATACACGAGACGAATAGGTGCCGTCCAGTTTTTCAATGCCGTCGGTTAATTGTTTGGAACCTATGAGTAAATCATGGCCCTGTATTCTTACTTTAATGCCTGCCGAAGGGACTTCTTCATAGTGGTCTACCGGAATGACCTGCTGCTTCAGGTATTTGTAAACGGCTATGCTCAACGGGTGTGTGGAATGATGTACCGCCGATTTTATCCATACCAGTTCTTCTTCTTTCAGATCAATATTGGAAGTGTCGATTTCAAAGACTTCATTCTGAGTCAGGGTACCGGTTTTATCAAAAACGATGGTATCTATTTTTGAGAGTCGTTCTACGATGTCTGTTTTTTTTAAATAGAAACCTGCACGTCCAAATATCCGTATGGCACTGCCAAAGGCAAAGGGTAAAGTCAGTGCTAGGGCACACGGACAGGCAATGATCAAAACCGAAGTAAAGGCATTCATCGCATTTTCGGGTTTGAAGATCAGCCAGTAAGCACCCGAGATCACACTGGTCAGAATCACTACGATGGTAAAATAATGACTTACATTATTTACAAGGGTATTCAGTTTGGATTCGTCCTTTTCACTTTGGATATCCTGGTTCCACAACTCTGTCAGATAACTTTGGGTGACTTCCTTTTCTACGATCAGGTCAATAGCACTTCCAATTTGCCGGCCTCCGGCATAAATCAATTCTTTTTCTTTTTTTAGTACCGGCGTAGATTCGCCACTTACAAAACTATAGTCGATATTGGCTTGCCCTTTTAATAAAATAGCATCAGCAGGGATGAGTTCCTGATTCCGGATCCGAATCCGTTGCCCTACTTTTAACTGTTTTAAGGGAATGGCAACTTCTTCATCATTTTCATCCAAAGTAGAAACTGCCACCGGGAAATAAGATTTATAATTTCGTTCAAAACTTAAAGCCTGATAGGTTTTACTTTGATACCATTTTCCTATAAGTAGGAAAAAGATAAGCCCGGCCAATGAGTCGAAATAACCTACATCAATGCCTTCGATGAGTTCGTAGGTACTTCGTACAAATAATACGATAATCCCTAACGAAATGGGCAAATCAATATTGATGACTTTCTTTCTGAGGCTTTTAAAGGCAGAAACAAAATATCCGGTGCTTGCATAAAAAACCACTGGCAGTACCAGTGTGAAATTAAGCCAGGCAAAAGTGGTCCGGTATTTATCTTCAAGGTGTTCATTAAAATTGAGGTATTCCGGGAAACTTAAAAGCATGATATTTCCGAAACAGAATCCGGCCACACCCAGCTTATAGTAAATACTTTTATCGGCTTTCTTCTCTGTTTTGTTTTGAAGGTCATCTAAAGTTATGTGAGGCACATAGTTTACGGAAACCATTAGTTCCACCAGTTGGCGCAGACTTAAATCCGTATCCCTGAAAGTAATCCGGACTTCCTTCTTGATAAAGTTAACGGTGGAATTAATAACTGCTTTATTCAACCGATGCAGGTTTTCTAATAACCAGATACAGGAAGAACAATGAATAGATGGAACAAAGAATTTTACTTTACTGATGCCCCCATCCGAAAAATCCAGCATTTCCTTTTTGATTTCTTCATTGTCGAGGTAGGCGTATTTATTCCCGATCTCGGTTTGAATATCGGGACGAATACCGGGTGTTTTTTCAATATTGTAGTATTCGCAAGCTTCGTTTTCACTCAGGATTTGGTATACAGCCGAGCAGCCTGTACAACAAAAAGGTTTTTCGTCGTACATAATGGGATTGGAACCACAATCTTCTCCACAATGATAACATGCCGGGCCCTTATATTTTGCCAATTTTCTAAAAATTTTAAGCGATCATCAAATTTAAGAATTAATAGAACACAGATGACACGGATGCAACGGATTTACACTGATTTTTGTTATGATAGAAGATCTGTTTTATCAGTGTTCCATAAAAAAACTCTGCGAATCTTTGTATAATAGTTGATATTTATTATTACGCAGAGATACGCTAAGAATCGTGGAGTTGCACAAAGTAAAAACACGAACCCAAAAAGAGTCCGTGCCCAGATATTTGTGTGAATTTTAATTAAAGATAAACCTATCTACAAGGGATTCATTTTCAAATTGCCACATCCCGATAGTCCCGATAGCTATCGGGATCAAATTAAATACACCGGCAATTCCCAATCCCTTTTCCCTGATCTTCGGGAGCATTACCACATATTACACAGTTTTCTTCATTTGCCGACGCTTCGGCATCTGACTTACAACCGCATTTGCTTTCATCTCCATGACAACATTCTCCGGCAGCTTCACGCTCAGGATCACATGTATGATTTTTTGCTTTAGCTTCGGAATCTCCGCCACCACAGCCGCAGCCACTTCCGCAACCTCCTTTGTTCAATGAATCCAATTCATCCTGTGTGGCTTCTCTTATAGAGATCACTTCCCCCTGGAAACGGATTTCTTTTCCGGCCAAGGGATGATTGAAATCAATAACTATATTATCCTTTTCCACATCCAAAACAACCCCCATATGTGTATTTCCATAGTTATCACGCATCGGAATCTGGTTCCCAATGATCAATACCTTTTCATCTACTTTTCCATCTACCATAAAGGTATCTTTTGGAATATCAAGTACTGCAAATGGATCTTTGGTACCATAGGCATCTTTCGGCTGAAGCACAAAATCAAAGTTGCTGCCGGCTTCCATGTCCATCAGGTTATTTTCAAATCCTTCCAGTAAAATACGTTGTCCGAATAAAAAAGACTTCGGATGATTTTTACGGATAATCTCCACAATGGTACGATTGTTATCGGAGGTTAAAGTATATGCTAGAGTTGCTATTGTATTTTGTCCTATCTTCATTTTATCATGTTTCAGGCTTCAAGCTTTAAGCTTCAAGCAAGTTTTTACTATTATTGTTCCATGGTTTCATGGCTACATGGTTTCATTATTAAACTGGTTAAACTGCATAACTGCATAACTGCATAACTGCATAACTGCATAACTGCATAACTGCATAACCAACTTCTCAAATACAAAAGTAAATAAAATTTTAATTAAGTAGAATTAGTTTAAATAAAAATAAGATAAAAAATAACAAATGGAATAATGAAGATAAGTTCAATTGTATATTTTTTCTTCTTAGCGTACCTCTGCGATTCTTAGCGTATCTCTGCGTAATAATAAATATCAACTATTACGCAAAGATAGCGCAAAGCTTCGCTAAGATTTTTTCATTTTCTTTTCGTTTCGATAGGCCATAAATGATACTACGGCAATGACGATGATCGTATAATATACAAATGTCGGAACCGGAACCGGATCTCCTTTGGCGTAGGAATGCATTCCACTTAAATAGTAATTCACTCCGAAATAAGTCATCAATACCGAACTGAAACTGATTAGTGCCGCAAAGTTAAAAGCATAGGTTCCTTTTAATCCCGGGGTTAATCTCATATGGACTATAAAAGCATAAATAACTATTGTTACCAATGCCCAGGTTTCTTTTGGGTCCCATCCCCAATAACGTCCCCAGCTTTCATTGGCCCAAACCGCACCCAGGAAAGTTCCTATGGTCAACAAGAATCCGCCTATGATCAGATTCATCTCATTGATATTGGTCAACTCTTTAATGGTATCTTCCAAACGGTTTTTATTATTCGGGTTTTTCAGATTCATCAATATTAAATTGAAGAAGCCCAATAAAGCACCAATGGCGAGAAATGAATAACTGGCTGTAATTACCGCAACATGTATGATCAACCAATAGGATTTAAGTACCGGAACCAGGGTGGTTATTTCAGGATCCATCCAGCTCATATGTGACACCATTAAAGTTAAAGATGCTAATATGGTAGTTGTTGCAACCGTAATCATTGATTTTCTGGTAAAGAATAATCCGGCAAGTACAGTAGCCCATGCAATATAAATCATAGATTCAAAACCATTACTCCATGGTGCATGTCCGGAAATATACCAGCGGGCAACAAGTCCAAAGGTTTGAAGCGTAAATGCGAGAATAATAAATACAATTCCGATCTGATTAATTCGCTTAAACTTATATTTGGGTTTTAGAATAGATACAAACTGCAGCATCAGCATAATAAAACCAATTAAGGCATAATAAGGGAATAAGCGTTTAAAAATATTCACATTGTTATAGATGATCTCCAGATCGGTTTTGAACTTTGGCGGGATGATATTTTTCCCAAAAGTATTTTGAAAAGTTCGAATGTAGCTAAGGTTTTGAGTAGGTTCTACCCAGTTCTTGCTTTTAATCGAATTCTTAATCGAACCAAAATATACCGGAATAATATTCTTTATAAAATTTGCATCTGCCGAATCAAATTTAATTACATCATTAGGTGTATACCATGAATTATTGGGATCATCCCTTTTAGGAAATATCTTCAAGAAATCTCCTTTGAAAACCATATAGGTGATATTCACTCTCTCATCTACTTTGATCACTTCCTTATCAAACCCATCTCTCATACTTGGCTTTTTCTTATAAGCTGCATCTACATGGCTGCTTAACTTATAGCTTCCGCCTTTGGAAAAATCCAGAAAATCGTTGAAGGTGGCATAATTACCGGAAATGCCGAGCATTTTTTTCAGTTCCCTGTCGGAAACTTTGATCATCGGAATGCTTTGCCAGGTTCCGGGATCAGAGAGCATCCCTAAAAATATCTGGTCGGGAGTTAAGCCCATGAAAGTCGCTTTCTTCGTAACCTTTCTTACAATTTCTGAGGATAAGGTATTAATGGGTTCAACACGGCCTTTGGGATCCAGAACCAGTAATTCCCCAAATTCCTTAGCATGTTCGGCATTGATATAATTGTTTGCATCGATGGTTGCTACTTTTCGGGTTTGAGCCTTTGATTCATTGCTTAAGCCAAATATTGATATCAGAAGAATGATAATGGTAGCTGCAGCTTTTTTGGAGGTTGCCCTCATTAAATTCCTGAAACGGCTGTCTTTATGGAAAAAGTTTATAATCATCCCTAAGCCCATCAGAAAATAGCCTATATAGGTAACAAGGGTTCCCCAGTAATCATGGTTTACAGAAAGAACAGTCCCTTTTTCATCCTTATCATAGGAAGACTGGAAAAAGCGGTATCCATCATAATTCAATACATTATTCATAAAAATACGATGGTCCTTTTTCAGGTTTATACGGTCATCTATCACTGTTACTTCACTGGCAAACGAAGAAGGGCTCATAGAACCGGGATATCTTTCCAGTTGGAAATCTCTGAGATATAAAGAAAACGGAACATCTATGTATTTTGATCCGTAATTAATTTTAAAGTTCACATTATTGATGGTTTCATTCACTTCTTCACCAATAAATCCTTTCCCTCCATAAAGTACAATCTCTTTGGATGTCCCTTTATAAGTCAGGTTCATCACAACTGCGCTACTATATCTTTTATCTTTTTCAGCGGGTACAGATACCAGTTTTGTTTTTGCTTTTTGATAATAAGCCTTAATTACGAACTGCTTGCTGCCAAATTTATATAACTTCATTACGCCGAATGGATGAGCCTTATTGGCTTCAAGAAAAGTTGTATTACCATCGGCCATGGAAGTCAGCCCAATTTCGAAAGGTGCTTTTACTTCTAATTGATTATTCTCTTTAGAAGAAATCTGGACATATTCATCACTTGTATTTTCCGCATCAAAAGCCAAAATATATTGACCGATCTGTTTGATCTCTCCTTGCTTAAGAAATACATTTTCTCTTTGTCCGCCCATGCCGACGGTTACAAATGAGATAATTGGATTCCCATTTGGAGCTTCCTCTATGGTCTCGGCAGCATTAGGTATAAAATCAACTAAACTCAAATTACATTTATCCTCACCAAATAGAATATCTTTTTCAAAATGATTGCTTTTGTAAGGAGAGAATAATTTTCTCTGTTCAAAATAATAATCCTGCTTATCCTTTTGAATATTAACCGTAATATAACTTTTTTCACTGATCAATTGATTGGAGCTACTGTTTTCACGTATCATCATAGTGCCTTCATATCCTGCATAACGGGTAACTGCAGCACCGATAAGAATGATTACAAAGGAGAGGTGAAAAAGTAACACACTGAATTTTTTACGTTGGTATAATCTGTATTTAAATACACCGCCTATCATACTGAATGCCATCAGGCCCATCAGGAATTCGAACCAAAATGCCTCATAAACAATTAACCTGGCGGCAAGTGTTCCCAAATCGTTTTCCACAAAAGTAGCTGTTCCAATGGCTGCGGCAAATATGAGTAAGAGTGCGCCTGAGAATTGCATTGAAAACAAAAAGTCAAAAAATTTCTTCATTAGTCTGTATAGTTTATATTGTTGTATACAAATATATATTTAAAAATCATGCGGGATATTCTAAATTGTTACTTTCGACCTAAGATTCTAAAACCCGTCATCCTGAACTTGTTTCAGTATCTAACTAAGCTTGTTTAGATCCTGAACCAAGTTGCCAATGACAGATTTATGCAATAAGCTTATTATTAAAGGATTGCATTTTGTATCCAGATGGGGTTTTTTAGAAAGAAGCTCTGTTTATGAAGCAAAG
>JANQLW010000038.1 GCA_028280405.1 Bacteroidales bacterium | reverse complement strand
CATATTGAGGAACCATTAGCTATTGAGATGGATCCCCTAAGGGGGAATTTTGGCGATTCATTAACATATTAGCAATAATATTTATGCTACCTTGCCCGTTTAGGAGATTTTCTGTCATTTTCTCATTATGCCTAATAAAATTAGGTGAACTCTCAGGATGACATGGAGGATTACTGGCTGTAGTGATTAAGATGATTAAAGGCTTTTATTTCTGTAGGACAAAAAAGTCAATGATATAAACAGCTTAAATGAAGGCTATGGGAAGCAATCCTCTATAGTACTTAACAATTACATAACCTCAAGCTTTAAATCATTTTTTGCAAAAAATAGGATTGCTTCCCTGTTCCACAAATTAATTTATATTTGTCATATATTTTCAGATATCGAACCTGAATAAAATGAATAATTCAATCTCCGGATTAAGTGAAATTAGAAGGGAAATTAATAAAACAACATTCAAAAGAATTTGAAGTTTTCTTCAAAAAATATTTTGTTTCACTTTGTATTTTTTCTGATAAAATTTTAAATAATGAAGAAATTGCAAAAGATATCGTACAGGAAGCATTTTTAAAGGTTTGGAATTCTGATAATAAGTTTGAGAATGAAAATGCTTTTAAGTCTTACTTATATGTAACAACCAAAAACCTTTCGATAAATCATTTACGTAAAAATAAACAATTAGATAACAACAAATTAACAGGCGTTGATATTGCTGATGACCATTCTATTGTAAATGAGATTATACGTGAAGAGACCTATCGTATGCTTGCAGAAGCAATAGAAACACTGGGGCCACAAAGTCAAAAAATCATTATTATGTTATTAGACGGGATGAGTACTCAGGAAATTTCTGAAGAATTGGGAATTTCTATTAACACGGTAAAAACCCTCAGACAAAGATCAATCAAAACACTAAAAAAGATTTTAGGAAATCAATTTATCACCATATTGTTTACAAGTTTCTATCCTTTCTACTAGAAATTCTATATCAAGCTAAAGAGACTCTTTTCAGGTAAGTCATTCTATACTTTTTATAATTAAGTCATCCTTTTACCTTGTTTCAGGATGGCAGAAAAAATTAGATACTTTCACTCATAATTTATAATTCATAATCCATAATTATTTTATCATGCTGTCATCCAAATGATCATAATTTGCGTTTAAATAGTAAGAGATCACAAAAAAACTGATCATCAATGGAAAATAAAGCACCTTTTCATATTGCAACTTTAATTGTAAAAAACACTTTGGGAGGCCTAACTTCTTTAGAGGAGAAAGAATTGTCAAGCTGGTTAAAAAACGATGCTAATAATGAACTTTATAAATCAATCCTTTCAAAAGATGAATTCCTAAACAGGCAATCCAGGGCAAAAAAGATTAATATTGATATAGAGTACAAAGTATTCAAAAAAAACTCTTTAGAACAGAAGCCTGTAAAAAAACTTATATTTAATAAAATATTACGCTATGCAGCAGCAATTATAATTCCTATAGCTATTGCGTCAGGCGTTTGGTTTATCACTCAGGAAGGTTTTAATAATAAATATGCAGGTCCACGAATTCCTCCAGGAAATCAGGGAGCGGAACTTATATTAAGTAATGGGCAGGTTATTCCTCTTGAATCGGATACTTCGTATCAAATTAAAGAACTTGATGGAACAAATATTGTCAAGCAATCTACAACACTATCTTATAAAAAAACTCAATCTTCTATTACAAATAATAAAGCATTAATATATAATAGATTTAATACTAAACATGGAAAAGAATCTTTTGTTGAACTAAGTGATGGAACAAAAGTTTGGGTAAATGCTTTATCATCTTTGAAGTACCCTGTTGCTTTTAACAAGAAAAACCGAACCATTGAATTACTTCATGGCGAAATTTATTTGGAAGTTACCAAAAATACAGATCGTCCATTTTATATTAAGATAAATGATTATACCGTCAAAGTTTTGGGAACTTCATTAAACATAAGCAGTTATAAAAATGACGACATTATTCACACCACATTAATTGAAGGTTTAGTTGAGATCAATTCAATTATGGGGCTTCCAAAAGAAAAATATTTATTAAAACCAGATCAGCAGTTTTCCTTTAACAAATCTTCGCTCAAAGCAGAAGTTAAAGATGTAAATGCAGCAATCTATTCTTCATGGATTCATGGCAAATTTGATTTTGATGAACAAACGCTGGAGGATATGTTCAAGGTATTTGAAAGATGGTATAATATCGAAGTGTTCTTTGATGATGAAACTTCAAAAAATGAAATTTTCACCGGCCAATTACCCAGGTTTGAAGATATGAATATCATACTTGATTTAATAGATGATGTAAGTAATGTAGAGTTTGAATTAAATAATAATATAATACTTGTAAAAGAAAGGAAATAGCACGTTAAACTTAAACAATAAAAGACTGGAAAGACACAATTCACCTACGCCAAGCCTGCCTGCCGCAGGCAGGGCTCCGGTGAATGAAAATTCTACTTCTCCAGATTTCATCAGGATTCGTAGAATAAAAAAGGGAAATGCGCAAACATTTCCCTCTAAAATCAAAGTGAATACGCAAATATTCACAATGTTTCATTTAACAAAACAAAATTATGAAAAAAAACCGACTTTGGTTTCTTTCCATTAATAAGGGAAGACTATGGAAAATTCTATTGCTAATGAAAATATTTATTTTCTTATCAGTTTTTTGTTTGCAGCTTAATGCAAGTGTATTAAGCCAGACTTTAATAAGCCTTAAATTGGAAAATACTAGTTTAAAAGAGTGTATTCGAGAAATTGAGGCAAGTTCAGGTCTTGGATTTCTCTATAATGGCACTGAATTAAGTGAGGTAAAAGGAATTTCTATTGATGTAAATAATAAATCAGTAGAAGAAATATTGAGTTCTATTTTATCGGAAAATGGTTTTGAGTTTATTATTAAGAAAGATGTAATTCTTATTACGAAAACTGTTCCTAAGACCGTTGAATCAATTCTACAGGAAGAAATTGAAATTATAGGAAAAATTACCGACTCTGAAGGAACTCCTTTACCCGGAGCAACTATTTTGGAAGAAGGAACTTTAAATGGTGTAATTAGTGATGCCGATGGAAACTTTAAACTAACGGTCAAGGATGCTAACTCAAAAATAAAAATAAATTTTATTGGTTTTGCCAGCCAAACAATTACTGTTGGAAACAAGACAGTTATTAATGTAATACTTAAAGAATCTGCAGAAAGCCTTGATGAAGTTATTATTACAGGTTATCAAAAGGTTTCAGTTGAACGCTCTACAGGATCTGCTGTAACTGTAAAAGCAGAAGATGTAGAAAAGAAAGGTCAGTCAAATCTGATGAATACGCTGGAAGGTATGGTTGCCGGACTTGGCGTCATTGCAAATCCGGATAGCGAAGGAAGCAAAACCATAAATATCCGAGGTGTAGCAACAATTAGGGGTAATTCTAATCCTTTACTTGTTATTGATGGTTTTCCCGTCGAAACGACGATTGATCAAATCAACCCCTATGATGTGGAATCCGTAACTGTATTAAAAGATGCAGGTTCAGCCTCAATTTATGGAGCACGTGCTGCTAATGGTGTGATTGTTATTACGACTAAACGTGGAAAAAAAGGCAAAACGAAAATCAATTATACCAATAGTTTTACTTTTAATCAACGTCCGGATGTCAAATACCGTTTAAACAGGCTTTCTTCTTCCGATTTAGTGGATGTACAAATGCTTGCAGCGGAATCGAGTAGCAATCTTCATACACTGCAATGGTATCTTGACAACTTCCCACAAAGTGCAAATTACCGAAAATATGCAAGGACCATCGTTTATGAAACAATGGCTCAGTTGAGTGAAGGAAGCATTACACAGACTGAAGCTGATGCAATCATAAATCCTTTACGTTCAATAGACAATATTAGTCAGATTCAGGATATTTTTACGCAAAATCCTTATGAAGAACAACATAATCTTAGCATGAGTGGTGGTGGAGATCGAAGTGTTTACAGAGCCACTTTAAACTACACAAAGAATAAGACTTCATTTGTAGGAGACAAATCAGAACGATTCATTTTTGATATCCAGAATAGTACAGAAATAGGAAAAAGATTTAAGATTGATCTTAGCGGAAATTTTACTGTAAACGATCAAAAAACATTTCCCTATAACAGAGATATCGTTTTGTATCAAATCAATTCTTATGAATTGTTCAGAGATGCTAATGGGAATCCTCTTCCAACAAGAGTGGGTATTGTTGGTTCCGGAAGTACGAATCATGCAGGATTATATGGTGGTAAGGATCCATTAGAAATCCAGCGTTTAATTGATATGGGGTTGTATGATGAAACCTATTACCCCTTAAAAGAACTATACAATTACAACCAAACAAATAAAGGATTTAATGCCAGGCTCCAGGCTTTATTGTATGCTGATATTGTAAAAGGTTTAAAGGGTACATTCGGTTTTAAATATGAAACATCATCCTATAAGAATAGACGAATTGCCAAAGCTGAATCATTTGAAATGATGTCACTTGTAAATAATATGTCTCCCAATGATTACTCAGGTGATGATGCAACATTGCATGTCCCGAGAGGAGCTCGGCTTACAGAAACCAGGGGTGATGCCCATTCTTATACATTACGTGCTCAGCTCGATTATGAAAAAGAAATTCAAAAACATAATTTCAGGGCGCTTGCAGGCTCAGAAGTCAGACATGTGTTCACTTCATCAATAACAACCGATCAGTTTGGCTATGATGAATCCTCCCTTTTATTTAAACCTGTAGATAAAAATTTCCTAACGACAGCAGACTTTGTGGAGGACATCAACCATCCATTTGGTTATCTTGCAGGGGGACTGCCATTTGAAGATAATATTTCTGAGAAAACAGATCGTTTCTTTTCCCTGTATGGGAATTTTAGTTATGACTTCGATCAAAAGTATGTCGTTTCCGGTAGTATGCGTATTGACCAGTCTAACCTGTTTGGTACAGATCCTGAATACAGGTATAAACCGTTTTGGTCTTTAGGTGCAAAGTGGAATATCAATGAAGAGGAATTTTTTAAAAGCAAGTTGATTAACAAATTAGCATTTCGTTTTTCCTATGGTATAAATGGGAACATTGCCAATGATTTCGGCCCGTTTAATATTGCAGGTGCTTCAACTGTATATCGTGCAGGATCAGTATATGGATTACATATAATATCTCCCGCTATAGAAGATCTCAGATGGGAACGCACAGCGACTACAAACTTTGGTGCAGATATCAGTATGCTTGATCGGAGAATAAAACTGAGCATGGATTATTATATCAAAAACACCAATGATATTTTAGCCTTCGGGAAAAATGATCCTACAACAGGCTTCAGAAGTATTATGAAAAACGATGCCAACATTAAAAATACAGGTTTTGAAGTCTCTTTAAATACGACCAATATTAAAACAGATCATTTTAGGTGGACATCAACTCTGGCGGTCAGGCATAATAAGAACCGGGTAAAAAAAGTATTGAATGAGGAGACCTATGTGCCCTTTATCGTTAGTCGCCTGCAAAACGTTGAAGGACATCCGGCAAACAGCTATTATTTATACAATTGGGCAGGTCTTGATGATCAAGGCAATGTAAGGATTTATACCCAAGATGAAGAGATGGTTACAGTAGCGGGTAGTTTTTCTTCTTTTGATATAGTAAAAGAAGATCTTGTATATGCAGGAACCTCCAATCCGAAATTTACCGGGGCATTCTCCAACAATCTTTCGTACAAAAATTTTGATTTATCCTTTATGTTTGTTTTCAGTTATGGGCATGTGCTTCTGAAGGATACATATAATGGTGATTACATTGGACCCAGACCTGATAATATCCATGCTGATGCGGCTTTGGCGTGGAAAGAACCCGGCGATGAAGAAAAAACAGATGTACCCATTCTTAGCCATCCTAAATATCAAACAGAAAATGTGAGTAAATACAGTACGAAGAACATTATTGACGGAGGTTATATCCGCTTGAGGGAGCTTATTCTCACGTATACCTTACCTCAGAATGCATTGAAGTTTTTTTCCATACAAAATGCAACGCTGAACTTCAGGGCGAATAATTTATTTTTAATTGCAAAAAATAAAGAAGGAATCGATCCTGAAGCCCATGGAATAGGAAGAAGGTATTTCCCGATTAAACCATCTTACAGCTTTGGAATCAATATTGGTTTTTAATTTAAAGATCTAAAAAAATGAAACAAAAAATTATACATATCGTTCTATTTTCACTCTTACTTTGTAGTTGTGACAAATACCTTGATGTACAACCTAAAGGGAAAGTAATTCCCCAAACAATAAATGATTTTGATTTGTTGCTAAATGGCGGAAATTATAACATTCATTCAACTGCTGATGAAGATATGTTATTCTTATCAGCAGATGATTTTAAGTCCGGAACCGATCGGCTTGGAGATATAAATAATGCCAATAATATTCTTGTAAGAATTTATCGTTGGGATAAAGATCTATACATACCGGAGGCATCTGTGAACTTGTGGAATAATTCTTACAATAATTTGTATACCTATAATCTTGTAGTAACAAGCATTGATGAGGCCAAAGGAAATGATGAAGAAGCCAGGGTAAGAATAAAAGCAGAAGCACGTACGATGCGTGCTTATGAATATTATCTTTTAATCAATTCATTTGCCAAACAATACGATGCTGCAACGGCCGCTGAAGATCCAGGGGTTCCTTTGGTAACAAAAGCAGACGTCAGTGCTAAAGTAAGTATACGGGCAAGTGTTCAGGAAATATATGATTTTATGATTGCTGATTTATCCGAATCCGCTGAAAACCTCCCTGATCAAGCCATAGGAATTACACGTCCGGGAAAAGCGACCGGATATGGACTGCTTGCAAGAGTATATTTGCAGATGGGAGATTATGAGAAGGCCAGAACCAATGCAAGTTTAGCATTGAATTATCAGGACAATTTATCTGATTATACAGACAATAGTACTCATATTAGTGATCTGTATAGTGCACAACAGTATATGTTCAGATATTATGGCTATACAAGGGGTTTTTACAACGGGTTTTTTTCCGAAGAACTTTTGGATTTATTTGATTTGGATAAGGATGCACGTATTGGTACGCTTTGGGGAAAATCCGGGACTTGGGTCTATGATCCGGTTTCAGGATGGACATTTGTTGAAGGAGATGATATTGGCAATAAAACACAAACAAATATTAGCCATTGTGTTTCGGTGCCCGAGATGTATGTGATCAGGGCTGAATGCAATGCCAGATTAACCGATGGAACCATTGAAGATGTGCTAAATGATTTGAATACCTTGCGTGCGAAAAGGATTAAAAATTATACGGATTCTACAAATGTGACAACCAAAGCAGCAGCCCTTAAATTTGCGCTTGATGAAAGACGCAGGGAAATGGCTTCTAAAGGAATGAGATGGTTTGATCTGAAACGTTTGAATAAAGAAGCTGAGTTTGCAAAAATGATCACACATGTTTTAGAAGGTCAAACCTATACACTTGAACCTAATTTTTGACTTATACGAAAAAGGGAATTGGCAAGTAGTGATTACGGTATAGATAAAAGTACTTTAAAACATTGTTTACCAAGGCACTATCTCACAAACTGTGTAAATAAAAATGAAACTGTCTTCTGTGTTGAAAAATTTTTTAGTCAGGGCGTGAATGCTGAATTAACGAAATACATGCATGTTATCTTTTGAAGAATTTTCTAGGTAAATTCACACCCTGACTTTTTGAACACCCTCATCTTTTTGTTTAAGAGATCTTTATTCACTTAAAATAGTCTCTCTCAATTTTATAAAAGAACTAAACCTTTACCCTTCTAACTCAAAAAATGTCTATCATTCTTACTAGAAAAAATTTTTGATCAGATCAATCAATGATGGGTAAGTATTATCCAATACTTTTTCAACTTGCTCTTTACTCACCCATTTTGCCTTGGTAATATCTTCATCAACTTGAGGTCTTAGTTTATTTGTATCAGTTGTGGACATTTCATACCAATGGGAAGTTTTCAAAATCGTATTATTACTCTTCGATGTAAAAATGTGATATGTCTTACCAAGTTTGCGATGTAATTTAAGATTCTTAACTCCGGTTTCTTCTTCACATTCACGGATAGCAGCTTGTTTCTTCTTTTCTAACAGGCCTGGTTTCCCTTTGGGGAGATCCCACTTACCAAGCCTGAATATCATTAGCAATTCTCCATTTGAATTTTTCACAAATCCTCCTGCTGCTTTAATAGCTTTGAAATAAAGTTTAAAATGCTTGAAGCATATTTTGGCATCATCACATTTAAACACCAATTCATTAAGACTTTCATCTTTTAAGAATTTCTTGTAGTGTTTTATTATATTTTTTAGTTGATCTACTTCCACGAATAAATGTTCCTTACTCAAATTTAAGTTATTAACATCCTGTGTAAAGATTATTATTCGATCCTGATTAAAAACTTTATACATTTGCATTATGGAAAATAGAGAAGTAATTGCACAAAACGTATCTGATTATTTATTGCAAATTAACGCAATAAAATTGAATGTTGCCAATCCTTTTACATGGGCATCCGGGATGAAGTCGCCAATTTATTGTGATAACAGAGTAACCTTATCTTATCCACAGGTAAGAACCTATATCCGTCAGCAGTTTGTTGAATTGATCAATGAGCAATTTGGAGATGTAGATGTTATTGCTGGTGTAGCTACCGGAGCCATTGCACAGGGAGCATTAGTTGCTCAAGAGTTGGGTAAACCGTTTGTTTATATCCGTTCATCACAAAAAGCACATGGGTTGACCAACCAGATTGAAGGTAAAATCGAAGAAGGACAATCAGTAGTTGTGGTTGAAGATCTGGTTTCGACAGGAAAATCAAGTTTATTAGCAGTAGATGCATTACGTGAAGCAGGAGCCAATGTTAAAGGTATGGTTGCTATATTCACTTATAACTTAGAAGTTGCAAAGGAAAATTTTACAAATAAAGAATGTGAATTGTATACGCTTGCAGATTATGATACAATGATTCGTAAAGCTGTTGAGAGCAATTATATTTCTGAATCGGATATTCAATCGTTGGTTAAGTGGCGTGAAAACCCACAAGAATGGGCGAAATAGATAGTAATTTTTTGATATAAGATATTAGATTTCCCGTCATGCTGAACTTGTTTCAGCATCTTAATAGTTAACTAATGAGATGCTGAAACAAGTTCAGCATGACAGTTTTAACACACATCGACATGATCATTAAAGGACAAGTTCAAACCATAAATAAGAATCAAGAAGAATTATTTAAATTTTTATCTGATTTCAGAAATTTCAAAGAATTAATGCCACCTGAGGTAAAAGGATGGAAAGCAGAAGAAGATCATTGTTCATTTGAAATTGGAGGAATGGTAACCGTAGAATTGAGAATGACGGAAAAGAAGGTTCCTTCTTATTTAAAAATAAATTCAGAAGGGAAAACACCTTTTCCTTTTATACTTCATACTCACCTGAATAAAGTTTCAGAATCCCAAACAAAGAATCAATTTGAAATTGATGCGAAAGTTAGCCCCATCATGAAAATGATGGTAAAAGGACCTTTGGAAAACCTGGTAAAAATGATGGATGAGAAATTAAAAGAACTTTTCAATTAAAAAAAGAAGTACAATAAATTCTAACTCTTACATAGGCACTCTAAAAAAACCATGCAATTTTGTGGCCCAAACCCTAATAAATCTAAGTAGATAGATTTACAATTCAAATCGAAATTAATACCGAATTCAAGTTAATAGGTACAATTAACCATATCTAACCACAGGTATTATAATTTTATTATTTTTGTTTAGACTTATTAAAAATAAATGTATTAATTATATAATATCCTGACATGAAATTTATAACATATAATCAAAAAAATTTTAACAAAATCGAATACTTAAAGAGTATTCCTGTAGAAATAAAAAAAGAGATTGAAATCGTATCAAAGGTTTTACCATTTAAAACGAATAATTATGTTATTGATTATCTGATTGACTGGGATCATTATGAAAATGATCCGGTTTTTATTTTGAACTTTCCCAACCGGGATATGCTTTCGGAGAAGCAGTATGAAATGGTTGAAAAAGCCTGGAATGACAAAATACCCGACGAAGAGTTCCAACGTCTTGTAAATAAGATACGCTTACAGCTTAATCCGCATCCGGCTCAGCAAATGACAAATATACCCAAGCTAGATGGTATTCCTCTGGAGGGATGTCAGCATAAGTACCAAGATATTGTATTGTTCTTCCCTAGTGAAGGACAAACCTGTCATGCGCACTGTACATTTTGCTTTAGATGGCCTCAATTTGTCAAAGATCTTGACCTTCAATTTTCCATGCGTGAAATTGAAATGGTTTTGGAGTATATTCGAAGAAATGAAAATATTCATGAAATTCTATTTACGGGTGGCGATCCTATGGTGATGAGTCCAAAAACAATTTCAAAATACATTCATAAAATTTTTGAGGCAGATATTAAGCATCTTGATATCATTCGTTTTGGCACCAAATCATTAAGCTATTGGCCTTTTACCTTTATTCCGGCATTTAGTGATGAAGCCGAAGAGATGTTACATCTTTTTAAGCAAATTACGGATCAAGGCATGCATCTGTCTTTCATGGCCCATTTTAATCATCCGAATGAAATGGATAACAATGCAGTGCAGGAAGCAATCTATAATATCCGGGAAACGGGTGCAGAAATCCGTACCCAGGCTCCTGTTTTAAAGAATATCAATAATTCCGGAAAGATCTGGAGTGATATGTGGACAAAGCAAGTTAATCTTGGAATGATTCCTTATTATATGTTCGTTGAAAGAGAAACAGGGCCTTACCGAT
The DNA here is from genome assembly GCA_028280405.1 of Bacteroidales bacterium. Classification (GTDB taxonomy): domain Bacteria; phylum Bacteroidota; class Bacteroidia; order Bacteroidales. Next base: position 37,927 of record JANQLW010000038.1, on the reverse strand, counting down.
ATTTTGAACTACCTATCGCCGAAGTATACGATATCTATACTAATGCAATTCGTTATAGCGGAAGCCTGGCAAAAACCGTTACAGCTCCGGTGATGTCAGCTTCTCAGGGGAAAGTTCATATTATGGGAATAGTTGACAATGATATATCTTCCGAACGTTATTTTATGATGCAATATATCAGAAACAGGAATATTGAAGAAACTTATAAACCATTCCTGATGCATTATGATGCTAAAGCAACCTGGTTTGATCAGCTTACAAAAGTCAAGGAGCCAATAGTGATGTGAGACTGTCGGTTATTAGCTGTTGGCTATCGGTAATTGGCTATAAGCAACAAGCTTCAGGCTTCAGACAGGGTCATCGAGTGAAACGCAGTGGAATCGAGATGCACTTCGGCAAGCTCGGTGACCGGTCATAGAGTGAAGTGAAACGGAATCGAGATGCATCACTCATTGAAAAAACTTTTAGTTTTTATCTTTTTTTAACTGACAAAACAAAGCACGAAGTAATATTAGATATCATAACTTGAATTAAGTTTAGTATATATCTTCAAGATACTGATTCCTTGATTTCATACCATGAAAGTATTCAACAGCATTCTTTTCTTGCATATTACCTTCACTGGCAATGATTTCAATCATGGTTTTTCTTACACTCTCCGCCATGGTTCTTTTATTTCCACACACATAAACAACAGCTCCTTTTTGAATCCACTCAAAAAATTCCTGTTTATTATCAAGCATCTTATGGGTTATGTACTTTTTCTTATGCTGATTATCTCTGGAAAAAGCAGTGTCCAAACGGGTCAATATACCATCTTGTTTGAATTTTTCGATATCTGACTGATAAAGAAAGTCATATTTGGCATATCTGTCTCCAAAAAACAACCAGTTTTTACTATCCGGCACTTTAAGTTTTCGTTCCTGTAAAAAAGCACGAAATGGAGCAATTCCGGTTCCTGTACTAATCATAATGATAGGAATATCAGAATTCCCCGGCAATCTAAATTTTTCATTCGGTTCCAGAAAAACAGGGATTCGTTCTCCTAATTCAATACGTTCAGAAATAAAAGAAGAACCGACTCCGATATGGGTTCGAGAAGGAGTATCGAATTCGATAATACCAACCGTAAGATCAACAGTATCTTTTGAAATTATATTGCTTGATGCGACCGAATAAAGACGGGGAGATAATTTTCTTAGTATAGAAACGAATTCTACCGGAGTGATTTGGGCAGGGAAATCCGTTATTAAGTCCAGGATATCATTTTCATTTACATAAGCTTGCAATGTTTCTTTATCGGCTAACATAGTATTCAGAGATCTATTCTTTATAATATCTGCATACTTTCTTACTACAACGGGAGTAAGCATCGTCAATTCATAATCCCTAACCAAAGCTTCTTTTAATAAAACCAAACCTGATTCCGTTTCAATAGGATACGTAGGGTCAAATCCCAGTGTTTTTATAATTTGATCTACGAATAATTTTGAATTGGGACAATAAACACCAATAGAATCCCCAGGCATAAAATCAATATCCGAATTTTTTAAAGAAAGTGTTAAGTGATAAGTTCGTTTCTCCTGTGAACCTTGATTTAACTGTTTTTTTTCTAATATTTCCGCATTGTATGCATTGTATTTATTCTGATCATCTAATTTCAATTCAAATACAAATTCTTTATTCTTTTTATCTTTTTCCTGGATTTCAAATTCAGGTTTGATTTTATCAATAGTATCTTTCACCCATTGCTTTGAGGGTTCCTCAAAATCAATATCACATTTTACAATCGGATAAAAACTAGTAGATCCAAATTCTTTCAAACGTTTCTCAATATCCATACCTGTTTTGCAGAAATGCCTGTAGCTACTGTCACCCAACGCAAGCACAGCTATCTTCTTAGCCGAAAAATCAGCATGGTCTGCTTGATGAATGTATTCATAAAACGCTTCAGCCTGTACGGGAGGATCTCCTTCTCCATGTGTGCTAACTGCAATGAGCATAATTTTGGCATTCTTAAATGTCTCTTCACTGAAATCGTCCATACTTTCACAAATACTGGGAATTCCATGATAATTTGCATAGGCATGAGCAAGTTCAGCAACTGCTTTGGAATTACCGGTACGACTCCCATGCAAAATATATAAAGTATTATTATTCATAGTCAATATATTTTTATTTGGATCAAATATAAATAAAAAAAGGTCTGAATTGAGAAATTGTATTATTATGCTTATTTTTTTAATTACTTTGAAATAAACTCACACTAATGTTTTAGGGCAGTGGTTATAAAACAGGGAATTTTAAACCATTAGATCAAATAAGTTGTTTATCACAAATAAGCAACTTCATCATAACATGTAGTAAGTCATCACTTTAAAAAAAGAGGTGCAATAAATTGTATCTCTCAATGAACACTCAACAAAATCAGTATAAAACTTGTGACTCAAACTCTCATAAATGCATATAGAGAATCCTTTTCTTATAAAGAATGACAAAAAAATATCCCGACCAATATAATTCGTTATTAGGATACATTAATCTTTCGGTTCAATAAAAGCTAACACATCATTATTTTGCTGTTCATTACAAGCAGTTATAAAAAACAATATTTTGATAACGTTTTTCATAATCAAAAAGGGGTGACACCCGGGTGTCACCCCTTAACCATATCCATGCATTTGCCAGTTTGCAGGAACCGGAATGCGATTCCATTTTGAGTCATCAAATCCGACTTTATAAAAGTTTGCAGGACGTGATTTTGGATTAGGAGACCAGTGAAATTTCCAATTACCATTCAATACTTTGATGCAAGAAGATTTTTTTAGATCATAAGGATCCGTGATATTTTCATTCTCAAAAGGAATAAACCAAGCATGTGCTGGTTCTTTGTTAATTTCAAATATTTCAGCATTCTCCCAATTAGGAGTTTGAGCATATAAATTTGTCCAACATACAATAATAAATAAACTTATTATTTTGTTCATGATTATTTCTTTAAATAGGTATTTAGGAAGCAACTATATACTCGTTTATGTGCGCTAAATTTTTAGACTTACCCAAACATAACCACTGCCACTCACTTAATATTTAAGAGTCTACAATTTCAGCCTAACTTCCTGACACTCTCTGTTTATCAATGTACTCCACAAAAAAACACCAATAATGATCAATTCTGAATTTTCATCCTAATCCAATCAAAGAACACCGGTGATATATAAACTGGTTTAAATATCACTATTTTACTTTCTACTAAAATCTGAAAAGATTTGATCAATTATAGTGCGAAAGCTGTTCTAACAAAGCATAGAAGAATTTAATTATCAAAACGTCATGTTTAATGTTTGTCTAATTAATAAGTTTAAATAGTTTGTTCTTCTTTCTCTTTCCGATTAAAACTTTGGTTTTCAATTTAGCTTCTCCTAAAATACACATATTTGGATCGCAGCATTGCCAATTGAGCTCAGCTTTAAAAGTTTGTTCACCACTTATTTCATTTTCAGCTTTGATTGTATAAACTACATAGAAATCATTATCATAATATTCCTCAAAGCCACCATATTTACCTGGGACTAAATCCTTTTCCGGCCAATGGGTTTTGATTAGCTTAAATCCTTTTGGTAGTTTAAGTTCTATTTGTGTTGGCATATTTGAACCATTTTCATCAGTTCCGAAGGTATGCCAATTAGGAGTCAAATCGAAAAAAAACCGATCTTAAATTCCTGACCTGCTTTAACAGATTTATGATCTGTAAACATTCTTACTTTCAATTTATCATTCCCCTCTGCTTTTAAGCTCATCAGCTGTTTGTTAGTTTTTTGAGAAAAACCTATGCTGGAGATCAAGAGTGCAAAAGCAATAAATGCAATATGTTTTTTCATTTGTTAATGTTTTATATTCTTATGTGTTGTTAATGATATTTAGTAAAAAAATGTGGCAAATTTCATTTTTTTAAACTTACATAAACAGGGCATAGTTTGGTAGGATGAGGTAAGAGTTTTGAATATTCTTTGTATAGTGGTCTGAATTTTTTAATCATTTTTAACATTGTTTTATCTTGCTGAGCTTCGTTGTACGCTTTTTCTGAATCATTCTTATATTTCTTCGTATACTTTTCAAAGATTTTATTTCTTTTGGTATTATACTTATCCAACTCTTTTTTTAATTCATCCCGTCTTTTAATTTGAGACTCTGTTAAATTTAAGGGAATGTCCTTTGATGCACTAGTTCCGATAATTAAATCAACTTTGCCATCATTATTATAATCAGCAGCTGAGACATAAGCTCCGTATAAATTCATAGCTGTAGCTTTGTCAAATCCTTCTTTACTAAATATTGTTTGTGCTTTATCAAATTTTGGAGCACCTTTAGTTCCTTTATTTTTATACCAGAAAATCCCAGTAGCTTCTTTGTATTCTCCAACGGTTGCTATAATATCCCATAATCCGTCGCCATCCCAATCTGTGAATGCATTGGCGACATGATATGGAGTATTGATAACCATTTTTTGAACAGTTGAAAAAACAGGATTGTTTTTTGTCCCCTCATTGATAACCAGTTGGATACCTACGCCTTCATGAGGCCTTCCATGTGGATGCGAACTTAATATAAGGTCATAATCTCCGTCTTCATCCCAGTCAATTGCTTTCATCATGGTCAAATTAGAAAACCCTTTTCTATAATCTATCCATTTCTTTTTATCATCATCCCAATAGGACCCAAGCATAATTTTTTCGCCTTTTTTATTACATATAATTTCAGGCTTCTTTAAACTTCCATCTTCATTTCCGTAAAAAATATATCCGCAACCGATATAACCAGCAGCTAATAAATCAATATTGCCATCACCATTTAAGTCCACAAACTGCGGAACGGGGGCAACACATCACCAATTTCGTACTTTGGCGTCTTCACCTCCAGCTTGAATTAATGTAAAGCTATTGTATACTGGTTTTGCATTTGTGCCTTCATTTTTGTAGAATCTAAAATTGCCAGAAAATGTGGCAACAATTAGATCATTGAGTCCGTCCTTATTAAAGTCATATAAAGTAGGACCAGTGTAGTTAGGTTTAGAAATAATGTCTTTCCCATTAACTTTGATAGAAAATGGTTTTTCTACTTCTTGTGCATAAATGTTAGCTGAAATTGCTATTAAAAATGTGAATATTAATGTTATTTTTTTCATTGCTATATTGTTATTTGGTTGTATTTTTCTACTTTTCAATTTTTATGAATTAGTATGCTATGAATTCCAATTCATGATTAGCTTCACCTAATGCACAGCCCTCCTGATTGCAATATTGAAAGGTGGTAAGCACATTTACTTTAAACTTATCACCGGGTTTAGCATTAGCAGGCGTTTTTAGTTTTACTCTGAAATGCACGTCTTTATCATAATAAGGTGTTTCAAACTCTCCTTCTTTTTTCATTTTAGGTTCCGGCCACACATTGGAAATAAATTCAAAACCTTCCGGAAGTTCCCAGTTCATTTTGGTATTTACATAGGTGTCTCCTTCTTTAATACCGTAGAAATAGTATCCTTTTTGAACTTTTATATAAATATCTACTTTTACATCTGAACCAGCTTTGTATCTTTTCCCACCGTATTCAGCAAGTCTTATTCGTATTTGATCAGGCCCTGAATATCCTTTGTTCTGTTGAGCTATCCTTGTTGCACGTATTCTCTTTTTGTTCTCTTCCAAACTTGAATTTGGATTCCAACCCTCGGACTTCATACGTTTTTCTAAATACTTATCAGGGTATGGTTTTCCATCTTTAATGGTTATTGTTTTAGTAAAGGCTTTTACTTTAAATGGTGCTTTCGTGTCATCCTGTAGTGAGATGCTTAATTTTGCATTTCCTGTCGAAATATCTTGTGGGACAAAGACCTGTCCGTAATAAAGAGTTCCTCAACATCTTTCACTTAGTTTACTGAAATTGGATCTTTTTTTGCCGGATTTTGTTTTGTAGTTTATAGTGGCTTTTAAGTATTCACCTTTTGGAAGACTGGTTTCGCCTATAACCCATCTTGACCCATTTGTCCCGGGATAACCTACTTCGAAAATTTTTTTATGAAGTGGGATTTTACGAGGATGATTCTTTATTTTTCCATCTCCACGAAAAAATACCGCTTCACCGCTATCATTACCAAAAACATACAACTCCTTTTCGTAACCAATCCAAACTTTGGAAGCTTCTTCCGGGCTAGACTTTGAAACTAAATTACATGATGTTTTTTCTCCAAGGATTGGGATTATGATATTAGCCATTGGAAGTGAGTTCCCACCCATTGTTTTATAAATTTTTAGTTCAGATTTTTCCTGTGTTGAAGGATTTAACCAATCTTCCATAGTGAAATTATTCCCCATAGAAGTCTGATTAAATTTCAATTTTTCACCATCTTCACCTACTAATCCGTCGCAATCCTTATCGCAATAAGCAAGATCATAAACAGGTGAGTTTATATCTGATTTATCAATGATGAACCACATTTTGTGTTCTGCCTTTTTACCAAATAAAGCTAAATGATAAAGCGCATCTTTAGAAAACTTAAGGTTTTCTGTTGTCTTAAGGTCAGCTTTTATTTTGGAATACTTAATTGTTTTATAAGTATCCTTTGCTATGCTTAGGTTTAAGAAGCCTAAGATCAGCAAGCTAGTTATTAATAGTTTTTTCATATGCTTCTTTTTTGTTAACCCTATGAGGGTTATAACCCTCGTAGGGTGATGTTCAATTTAGTTTGTCACAATACATTTTACAATCCCTTTACTCGGAGATGCCAAATACAAATTATCATTTGAATCAACGGTCATAGGGATGTAGGTACAGCCCTTTACCAATTCGTCTATCCCCTCAATTTGTTTTGCACCATCTTTGCTATATACTTTAATGCGTGTTGGGTCTTTTTCAGCAGTAACTATTGCTCCATTGCTTAAGGATGCAACACAAACAGGGTTACAGCATCCGTGGAAGTCTAGAATATCTCTTCCTCTATTTCCAAAAGTGAGTTTTATATTTCCGTCTAAATCATAAGAGTTTACCCTAAATGCACTTAGGTTGGCAACAAGGATTTCATTTTTTTCATTTACATCAAAATCCAAAATACCACAACAAGAACTAAGTCCTTCAATTTTAGATAACAATTTGCCATCTCTGGCATCGAAAATTCCTAGTATATCCTCTGTCATATCAGAGAGAATTAGTTTGTTTCCTGAAACTTTTACACCGGGACCAGTTTTTAATTTTGCAATTGGAAATTCGCGCAGTTTATCCCCTTTTGAATTATAAACCAATACATTTAAACCGGCCGTTTTTTTTACTTCTCTTATTCTGCCTCGTGTTTTTACTTTTTCTATAGTAAAAAGCATATCCATAACATATATGTGATTGTTTTGGTCAACTGCCAGTGATCTTGCAACTCCCTTTTTTTCTGGTTTAAATTCATTAATTTTTTTCCCCGTAGGGCTAATAACTTGAACTATACCCCCTTTTTTTAATGCACAAAGGTTGTTGTTAGACATAACATCCATGTACTCTATATCCATAAAGGATTTGCCTGTAAAATTTTTATCCATCGCATAGGTTACATTGTTTACCCCTTTCATAAATTGGGCTAAACTGATATCGTTTTTCTTTTCTGCCAGAAGGGCTTGAATATTTTTATAATCTATGTTTTTTTTTATGTTTTGGGTCAATTATTGCCAATAGATTCATAATCTCTTCCTTGCTGTCACCAGAAGCAAACATTTCAATAAGTTCAATTGAATAATGGGCTTTAGGGTTCTCTTTAATGAATTTGACTTGTAATTTATGTAGCTCTTTGTAGTATTCATTAATCTTATTACTAATTTCTGTAACTTCTTCTTTTTTAAGTCCCTTTTCGCGAAGTTTCATTTCCATTTCATAGTGCTGATACTTTTCTGAAAGCTTTTTTTCTTGCTGATTAAATGTATTCAGATACTCCTGTTCTATACCTCCTGTAACTATACACTCTACATTATAACCTGTTTTTCCTTTTAATGTATAGTTTGTATTCTCTGCAAGTATCATTGTGAAGAAAGGGCTCTTCATCAGATAGAGCTTTGAAAGACATGGATCTTTAAGTTTTGTTTTTAAGGTAAACTTCCCATCGGTTACCTGAGCAGAATCACGATGTCCATCCCAGTTTTGAATGTAGATTTTCTCTGTTCCGACTCCTTCAATATAGCCTTCCATAACAAACATGGAATCATCTTTTCCATTTTGCTTTGATTTGTTTGCTTGATTGCAAGCGTTTAAAGTAAATGCGATTGCGAGTAGTAATATTGCTGATTTTAATAGTTTTTTCATTGAGTATTGTTTTTATAATTATCTGGATTTTAATGCCCTAAAAGGATTTTAAATCCTAGCAGACATTTCCATAACTGATTTATTTTAAGATTGAAATAGTCCTTGAGTAAATTGATTTAGCAGATAGGCATGATGATTATAAGTTTGAAATTCTAAGTATATTTTTAGTTCTTGTTCTTCATCAGTAACATCTTTTGGGTGGATAATGTCATAATATATAAATAACAGTTTGCTTTTATAGAACAAATACGATGGATTATATCCATTTTTATAACTTTTATATTCGATTGTAATTCTTGATTGGTAATCTTTAGGAAGGTCAAGACTTAAAATTGATTGATTAATAAAGTCACATTTAGGAGCGAGATCATAGTTATACCAATTTTTATGGATATTGATTCGAGCAGGTTGAATAGTCTTTTCCGTGTCATAAAACTTTAGCCTTTGTTTAAAGGCATTCATACTGACGGGCTTTTCTGTTGTCATAGCAGAGAGCATAATAGTTCTTTTTAATTTATTTGCATATAAATTAAAGTTATCATACGTGAATAAATGAAAACCAAAAATTAAGCATTTAAGTAAATGTAGTTTTTGCATAATATTTATTATTCATTTCCGATATGGTGCTAATCATTGTTTTGTTTTTTGAATTGAGTTAGTACAATCTCAATTTTATTAAGAATATAAGCACCCCAAACATAACCAAAGGGGCGCTTATAAGAAATCAAAGTTTGCTAATGAAATTAGCTACTACCGCCATAACCCAAATTATGAACTAAACTTTTGCTAAATGAAATAGGTCAATCAAACCAAAGTTGGTTCAATTCACCATGTAGTTCAATAAATTATTAATTATGATAGTTTTTTATAATTCATTTATTTCCATACGTAAATCCCACATACCTCCTTGAAATATTTCAATTTCGATATAATGTTTTCCATAGTACAATTTTGCTCTAAATGGAAAAGTTACTTTTTGTAATTCAATATGATCTCCAGCCTCAACAATATTATAATAGTTTCCATTAGTTGGATGTACTGTAAATTTGGGTTTTTGCACTTTTTTATCATTAATTAAGACATAACATCTTATACAATTTGGTTCACTTTCAAGTTTCTTTATTGTACAATTAGTTATTTCTGATGTTTTGTCCAATAGTTTAAATGGTGTTTTATATAGTCCAATATATCTGTTTTTGACCCAATAGCCTTCAACTATGCTATCACTACTATATATCATTTTCCCTTTGCCATGCCTTTTCCCTTTAATCCATTCTCCTACAAACTTTACATTTGATTTTTTCCACACATAAGTTCCTTTACCATGAGGATATCCATTCTTAAATTGACCGTTATAACTATCTATTCCAGTTGCTGTACCAAACCCATGAGCTTTACCTTTCTTGGTTTCACCTTCATAAGTTTCATTAATCGTATTCATTTTTACTTTTGCTTTTTGTGAAAAAGTGAAGCAATAACAAAAGACTAAAATGATTAGAAATATTACTTTTCTCATTTTTTAATAAGTATTTGAGTTTCTCAGGAAAAAGGGAAGTTGAACAACTTCCCTTTTCATTTTTTAAATTGTATCAGGATAACCTGGGTTTTGTTTTACTATCCCATCTGATTTTCTTAAATCATCCCATGGTATAGGTAAGATAAATTTATCCTCGTCAGTTAAGGTTGGTTTAACTGTTGATGCTGTTATATCCCCTAATTTATGGTATCTAACTAAATCAATGAAACTTTGGCCACCTTCATTAAACAATTCTAAAGCTTTCTCTATCCTAATAGCTTCTAATAATTCAGATTTTGTTGTTGGTGCAGCAGGAGCTAGGCCTAAAGCTGTTCTTGTCCTTATTGCATTTAAACTTGCTAATGCTTCAGCATCGACTCCAGATCCTTCTCTTGCAGCAGCTTCAGCATGAATCAGATATAATTCACTTAATCTCATATGGATTAAAATATATCTGAATGAACTAAATTGAGAGGAACCTTTAGTTGTTTGTGCTCTCGCAGATTGACTTCCATCAACTAGAGTATCGTTGGCAGCTAATACAGAATAAACCGATCCTGCAGTTCGAGCAGCATATCTACCTGCAAAACCATAAGGATCTTCAGCCTTATTTACAAAAGGGGCAAAGAATATCTCGGATGAAGTATTAATGTTTTGAAACATTCCTTCATAACTATCATCAAAAGATCTGCTTGTATTTGTCATTAATTCCTTAGCTAATGATGCCGCAGATGCATATTCACCTTTAAGCAATAGCACTTTTGCTTTTAAAGCTTTTGCTGCTTCTTGATTAGCTCTATAACTTTTTTGATGCGTTGGAGCATTTTCACTTGCATAATTAAGATCTGAAATAATATGGTCATAACATTCCTGTACCGTATTTCGTGCAATAGCTGTGGCTGTTCTTGCTACTTCCGTTCTAAGTACTATTCCATATTCAGATGAAATGTCATAATGTTGACCATAGAATTGAAGTAAATAAAAATGACAAGTAGCACGTAAGAATCTTAATTCTGCTATATAAGACGATTGTTCATCACTAGACATTTGATTATCAGTTAACTTTTCAATACCTTCAATCGCTAGATTTGCATTTTGAATAGTTCTGTAAAGACCTGCATAAACATTCTTCACCAATGAGTTATCTATATACGGATCATTAACATATAATGTTTGATAACTTTCATTAGCATAAGAAGGAGGTCTTCCAACTATGCCTACATAGGCTCCCACACCAATAATTAATTCATTTCCTGAGTTACGTAGGGTAGAGTAGACACCTTTCGTAACAACCTCTGCAGTTGCTGCATCTTTTATCGCGTTGTTTTCAGTAATAATAAAACCACTGTCAACTTCATCTAAATCACCAATTAGTTCACAACTATAAAAGCAAACTAGAATGGTTACTATATATAAAATCTTTCTATTTTTTAACATAATAATAATTTTTTAAAGTCCTATATTAATACCGAAAGTAAATGTTCTTAAAACCGGATGAGAGTTTAATACCCTTGTTGTATTATATGTACTTAATGATAAATTGCTTGATGTTACTACTTCAGGATCTAGTCCAGGCCATTTAGTCCATGTATATAGGTTATTTGCACTAATTGAAAGAGCAACACTTCTAAGATTTAATTTTTCGATAAGGGATTTAGGTAGTTGATACCCAAATCGCAATGTTTTGAATCGCAAATATGAAGCATCATATACCGATCTTGAATTTGTACCATATTCTCCATAGCCTACACCTCCAAATCTTGCCCATTGAAAATGCGCATCTGTGTTTTCTGGAGTCCATGTATCTGCAAAAACATCTTTCACATTGTTTTGGTCGTAACCGCTATAATTAGTTTTTACGAACGAATCAAAGCCATTTTCATATTGATGCCCAACTGTAAACTGAAAATCAAAGTACAGGCTAAATCCCTTATAGGTTAAAGTATTTGACCAACCACCGAAATAGTCAGGATTTGTATTACCTAATACAGTTCTATCATCTCTTGTAATTTTCCCATCTCCATTATTATCTTTGTAGATATAATTTCCAATAAATGGTGCAGAAGAATATCTTCCTGATGATGATAATGCATTATAAGCATCAATTTCTTCCTGAGAAGAGAATATTCCTTCTACCTCATAGCCATAAAGTGCACCAAGAGGATATCCTTCTCTTAATGAATTAGGGCTGAATGTAGCGAAAATATCAGAACCATTTAATGCAACCAGTTCATTTTTGTTAAAACTGATATTGAATGCAGAATTCCATCTAAAATCTTTCTTTCTAATAATATCTCCGTTAATTTCTATCTCAATCCCACTATTCCTAATTGTAGCAGTATTCTCAATTTGCCTTACAAAACCAGTAGTTAATGGAACACCGGGATAAGCAATAATGTCTTTTGTTGACTTATTGTAATATCCAATAGTACCATTCAATCTATAATTGAACAATGCAAAGTCCATAGATACATCAAATTGCTTGGTTGTTTCCCAATGAATATCTGGATTTGGTAGAACAAGAGAAATCAGACCATTTACACCGTTATAAGTAGTGCTATTTCTTGAGCCACCCTGGCCATACACAGATACAAACTGAAATTGTTGCAGGGAATTATTACCAGTTATACCAAGACTAGCTTTCAATTTCAAGTCGTCAAGAAATTTTACATCTGTTAAAAATTCTTCTTTTGAAAGTCTCCATGAAGCAGCAACTGATGGAAAGAAACCATAGCGGTTATTTGGACCAAACTTATCAGATCCGTCTACACGACCCGTAAAAGTCAAATAATACTTACTATCGTAATTATAATTAGCTCTTAAGAAAAAGGAATTCAAGAATGTTTGTTGTTTGTTTTCATAAGTTCCATATGATGTTACAAGATTATTTCCTGGTATAGCAGTTGAGATATCATTACTGAATCCTTCAAAAGTTATACTGTAAGTGTATAGATTTCTTATGTCAAAAGCTGTCCCAACTAATGCATTAATATTATGCTTTTCACTAAATTTATTATTATATGTTAAAGTATTTGTAAATGTGGTGTTTGTTGTATGCGTATTTAATAGCGATTTTCTTCCAGGATACTGAGTAGAAGAAGTTGCTAACTCTACAGACATATAATTATTACCTTTGGTATCAAAAATACTAACTCCAAGTTCAGATTTAAATTCAAATTTCTTAAGGAATTTGATTTTTGCATAGGCATTTGCTAAAACATTGGACCCTTTTCTTGTATTAAAATATTTAGTTCTGTCTTTTGGACTGGAAGGGGTTCCATATCTACCGATAGCAGATTCATTTTCTCCTACAGTTGGATTGAAAAGCACATCATTAGCACCATTAATCGCATTACTATTAGATACATTGTATGAATAATTTATGGTAGTTCCTAAAGTTAACCACTTATTTGCTTGTATGTCTAAGGTTCCTCTAACACCATAAGATTTATAATTATTCCCAACATAATAACCTGGTTGATTCGATGCATTAGTGCTTAATGAATATTGAACTCCTTTAGCATGACCTCTTGCACTTAAGTTATAATTATGGACTAATGGTTTGTTGGATAATACCTTGGTCCAATCTGTATCTGAATCACGAAAATATTTTCCATGATCTCCTCCAAAATAATCTTTACGCTCATTATTCAGAATTGCATTGGCGAAGTTTGCATCTGCCCAATAGTTTCCAGCTGCTGAAGCCTCTAAAGTATTATTAGCAACTTTTTCCATATATGCTTTGTATTCTGCAGCATTCATTAAGTTATAGGTTTTAACGGGACGCTGAGTAGATACTTGATAATTAAAATCTACCTGCACATTATTATCATCGCCCTTACTACCTCTTTTTGTTGTGATTATTACAACTCCATTTGCTGCTCTTGAACCGTAAATAGCTGCAGCAGAAGCATCCTTTAAGATGTCAACGCTTTCAATGTCATTTGGATTAATGGCAGCTAATGGATTTGCTTGCTCGATCGCACCCAAACCACCTGCAAAAGATGATGGGACATTATCTGACGCTAAAACAGGTATTCCATCAATAACATATAAAGGTTGGTTATCTCCTTTCAATGCACTTTGTCCTCTAATATTGATAATTGCTCCTGCTCCAGGTTTACCACTAATCTGTGTAGCTAAAACACCAGTAGTTTTACCCCCTAATAATTGATCAAAACTAGTTAAAGTTGCCTGAGTAACAAGGTCTTCAGATTTAATCGTAGAAACACTACCGGTAAGGTCTTTTCTAGCAACAGAACCATAACCTATAACTACGACATCTTCCAATTGGCTTATGGCTTGTTCCAAGGTAACATTAATGGTCGTTTTATCCCCCACTTTAATTTCCTGCCTGATAAAACCCACGTAAGAAAATACCAGCACTGTCTCATCATAAGGCACTATGATCGTATAATCCCCTTCAGTATCGGTGGTTATGCCTTTGTAGGTACCTTTAATCATTATGGTAGCACCGGGCAAAGGTTTACCTTCATTATCAGTCACCTTCCCTTTTACTTCTACTTTCAGGAGTTCTTTCACTTTCTCCTCACTTTTGAATAAAATGACTGTATTATCAACAATATTATAATCGTAGGCCGTATTTTCCAGACATGCATCCATGATTTCGGAAACGGTTGCTTGCGCAATATCAATGTTGATTTTTTCAATGTTACTTATACTTTCATCATCATAAAAAAAAGTATAATTCGACTGCTTTTTAATTTGAATAAATACTTCCTCAATTGAAACATTACTAAGTTTCAAACTAAATGTCGTTTTTTGCGAATGTACTGCAGCAGAAAGCTGAAATACACATACAAATGTTAGTACAAAACAAAGCTTCATAATTTTCCAAATTTTACTCAAACACTCCCTGTAGGGAGGTGAGTACGTGTACGTTTTTTTCATAAATTTGTAATGTTTAGTTTATATTTAATTAAACACCGGCTCATGCCGGTTTATAGGCGGAAGATGTGGCATCATCTTCTGCTTATTTTTTTAATCATAATTTTCAAGTATTAACCGGTTTTTTCTCACTTTGAAAGAAATCAGCTTGTTTTCTTCCATAATTTCTAAAATTTGATTTAAATTGTCATAACGCTTCAGATTACCTGTAAACGTTTTATTCTTTAGCCCCTTCCCCCTGAATTCAACCTCTATATCATACCATTTGGATAATCTGGCCATAATATCTTCCAGGCGTTCTTTGCGGAAAGCAAATCTTCCATCTTTCCAAACAGTATAATAAGAAACATCTACCTTTTGTTTAAGAATATATCCTTGAATAGCATGCATTACCCCTTGTTCACCCGGTTCTAATATTACCTCTTCATTTGTGATCTTCGATTTATATTTTACACTGCCTTCAACTAAGGTTGTAGCAATATTAACATCCTCCTTATATGCTTTCACATTGAAAGAGGTACCTAAAACTTCAATCTCACTCTTATTTGCAACAACAATGAAAGGTATTTCCTTATTTTCAGCTACTTCAAAATAAGCCTCACCACTCAAGTAAACAATACGTTTATTTCCAACGAAAGAAACCGGATAACTCAAGCTGGACTCAGCGTTTACCCATACTTTTGTTCCATCACAAAGTGTTAACTTCCATTCTCCTCCTCTGGGTACATTGAGTTTATTGTAAATCGATTTTAGAGTACGATCTGCGATTTTCTCCTGGCTTATCATATTAATAGTATTATAGGAAAGTGATCCATCACCTTTTACCAACCGGCTTCCATCTCTTTCTCTATATAATTTATTGGTATCAGAAACCAGGTCAATTAACCTACCATCAGCCATTGTTAATGTTGCTTTATTTCCTCCAGCCGTTAATACGGTAATCTTATTAAATGAAAAAGGATTATCGGATAGAAAGAAAAAATAAGCAGTAAATGCGATCGGAATGAATAGAGCCGCAGCATACTTAAGTGTGGTATAT
This sequence comes from Bacteroidales bacterium, assembly GCA_028280405.1. Lineage (GTDB taxonomy): Bacteria > Bacteroidota > Bacteroidia > Bacteroidales. The sequence continues at coordinate 22,136 of JANQLW010000038.1, read as the reverse complement.
AGCTTAAGTTTAAATTCAAGCCTTTTCTTTTTATTGAGAAATGCATAAAAGTCTTTTTGCCAATCTATTTTTTCATAAGAAGAAAATCTTCTTCGTTGGTTTTGTTCATTCTTACATTTCTCAAATAGTGCTTTATTTGAAGGGGAAGATTCCAGCCAATTTGAAACTACTTCCTTTTCATCATCAGAAGCTTCATCCTGTATAAATTTTGCCAGAATCTTTGCAAGTTTAAAAGTTTTAATTTCTTTAGTCACGACAGTATTTTTATAACGTTATACTATTATGACTCTTTGATAAAGAAAAACGGGTAGAAAAAAACGAATTTTATTCGATAGGAGATAGAAGATAGCAGATATTCGATATGCGATTTATGTGAGAAAGGGGGACAAATTTAAACTTTCGGTATTAATAATTAAATAGGTATTAATATTATGAGAGAAATTATTGAAAAAAGATTAATTGCTTTTTCTGTAGAAAATATCAATTTATGTAGAAATCTAAATAATGAATATGTTTCACAACATTTAACCAACCAATTAGTCAGGTCTTCAACAAGCAGTGCCTTAAATTTTGGAGAAGCTCAAGCAGCAGAATCCCGTAAGGACTTTATTCATAAATCTAGTATTGTCTTAAAGGAATTACGAGAAACTTTTATCTATTTAAAAATTATTCAAAATGCTAAATTAATTAAGAATAACTATAGTATTAAACATCATATTACTGAATGCAATGAATTAATTTCAATTTTCCATAAAACGATAAAAACATCCAAATCAAATATCAAAAATCCAAAATAAATCGAATATCTGCTATCTTCTTTCTGCTATCAATCCGGATCAACCTATAATCCGATAAAATAAATAATCGAAACAAGTCCTTCAAGGTATTTTTTTAATAAGCGTTTATTATTCTTTTTATGCGACCGGACTGTTTCTATTGAAATATTTAATTGTTCGGCAATTTCTTTATTTTTCAATCCATCCATTGTTAATAAATAAACCTGTCTGGCTTTAGGCGGTAGTTTGTCAATTGCTTTATATAGATAATAATAAACTTCTTCTTCCAAAACCTTGTCCCAAAATAAGTCTTCATCTTTATCAATATATAAAGTATAACTGATATACTTGTCCTTCACTTTTTCCTTACGGATATAATTAAGGCAATTATTTTTAACAAAAGTATAGAGATAAGCTTTTAACTTACTTATGGTAGAAAATATCTCTTTATTGTTATATAATGAAAGAAAAACATCCTGAACTATATCTCTAGCCATTTCCTCATCTTCCAGATAAGAAACAGCAAAAATTACTAAAGGCGTATAGTATCGTTCAAACAATTGACTGAAAGCATCTTCCTTCCCTTGAGAAAGTTCTTTCAGCCAAATATCATCTCCTGAAAAATCCTTCATTATAAATGATATTAGAGCTACAAATATAGAATGACTTATTTTAAATATCAACTATAAAAAAATTCCTGTAACTAAAAAAATACATACTTTTGTATTATTTAAAATCATTATAAATAATAATGCGAGAAGTAAAATTATATAATACCCTTAATAAAGAACAACTAAAAGCACGCTTAAATGCAGAGCCATTCAATAGAATAACGATTTCTTTTTACCGATATGTAAACATTAAAGATCCGCACAATTTAAGAGACCGGCTTTTTATGGAATGGGATCATTATAGATGCTTAGGAAGAATATACATTGCCAAAGAAGGGATCAATGCTCAAATGAGTATTCCGGAACATTTACTCGGAGACCTTCTTTTAAAACTTGAAGAACACGAAGAGCTAAAAAGCATGCCCATTAAATATGCTTTTGAAGACGACGGAAAATCTTTCTTTAAATTGACAATAAAGGTAAGGCCTAAAATTGTTGCTGACGGTATGGATGATTCTTCGTATGATACAAGCAATGTTGGAAACCACTTAACAGCTTTAGATTTTCATAATGCTATCGGACAGAAAAATACTGTAGTTGTCGATATGCGAAATCATTATGAAAGCGAAGTAGGCCATTTTGAAGGGGCAATATGTCCGGATGCAGATACATTTAGGGAAGAACTTCAAATAGTTGAAGAAATGCTTGAGGATAAAAAAGACAAAAAAGTTTTATTGTATTGTACTGGAGGCATTAGATGCGAAAAGGCAAGTGCATATTTAAATCATCTTGGTTTCAAAGATGTGAATCAGCTACATGGCGGGATTTTAGAATATGCGCGTCAGATAAAAGAACTAGGACTGGAATCTAAATTCAAAGGAAAGAATTTTGTATTTGATCAAAGATTGGGTGAAAGTATTAATGGTGAAATTATAAGTCAATGCCATCAATGTGGAAAGCCTTGTGATACTCATATAAATTGTGCAAATGATGATTGCCATTTACTTTTTATTCAGTGCAAAGAATGTGCATTCCAATACAATAATTGTTGCAGTAATGAATGTAAAAGCGTATTGGAACTTTCTCCGGAAGAACAAAAAGAAATCAGGAAAATCAGGCATCAGCAATATGCAAAAAGCAAAATATTTAAAAGTAGACTACGCCCTGATTTGAGAAAATTAAATACTTAACACCCTGATTTGTTAAATAAGTGTTATAAAGCTTGAATTCATTTCTTAATGATGTATTTTTAAGGTAAATGATCTACCCAAACAATCGCTAATTAATCTAATTAGATAATACATCTATTAATTATTGATTGAAGATTATGAAGAAGCCTGAGTATAACTTATTCAAGAGAAGCACTTTCATTATGGTGCTTGCTCTTGTTTTTTCTATATTTAATATTTCCGGTTCGAGTTCTATTATTAGTACTTATGGAAATTCTCCAAAGTATCTAAGTAAAGAAGTTAGAAACGGGCAGAAAAAAGCTAAACAAATTGAAGATAAAATTCTCGCGATAAAGGATAAACTTATAAAAAGCACTGTGCGATGTTCCTCGGGGGGAAGTGGTGTTATTATTTCTGAAGATGGATATGTATTAACTGCCGGCCATGTATTCAGGGAACCCGGAGATATCATCAGAATCAGAACTCATGATGGAAGCAGGTATAATGCTTTGACACTGGGAAAAGATGTAAGGGCAGATTATGGCCTTGTAAAAATTATTGATGAAGGCAAATGGGAGTATGCCGAATTAGGACATTCCTCAAAAATGGCTAAAGATGAAACCTGCCTAATGCTTGGATTTCCGGGAACAAATGATTATGAACGCCCTGCTGTAATTAGGATCGGTTTTTTCTATGGGCAAAGCTACAGGGGTTTTTTACAAACAAGCTGTATCATGATGCCGGGAGATTCAGGAGGGCCTCTTTTTGACTTAAACGGAAAAGTAATAGGAATAAACAGCCGGATTGATGAAGATTTAAAAGAAAATTATTTTGCTCCTGTAGATAAAGTTAGGGAAAACTGGCAAAAATTAGTCGACAGTGAAGTATTTAACCGCAGGTATAGAGATGGCTGGGGCCATTACAACTGGGATGAGATCAAATTTAAGGAAGCACCAAAGTTAAAAAAGGCCTATGTTTTAAATGGGAGCAAATCCGGATTAAATGAAATCCTTTCATCAAATGCCTACGACTTCAGGAATGTTGTAGTAAAAATCAATAGTTATAGAGGACTTGCAAAAACAGAAGTACACGGAACTATTATTCATAAAGATGGCCTCATTGTTTCCAAATCAAGCCGGATTGGAAAAGACGTGATGTGCCTTTTAAATAATGGAAGCTATATACCGGCCCGGATTATCGGAAGAGATAAAGATAATGACCTTGTACTGCTTAAAATCGATAAATCTTCTTTAGGGTCGATAAATTTATATACAGAACATGCATGCAATGTAGGACAACTCCTGGGAGCTGTGGGCATGGAAGGCGAAGTTATAAAATCCGGAATACTTAGTGTTCAAAAAAGAAAAGTTCCTCCGAAAAGAAAGTATTTTAACTGGGGCTTTTTAGGTGTGCAGTTTGATGGAGAAGATGATACTGTTATTGAAAGGATCATTGATGGAGAGGCTGCAAAAAGAGCCGGTTTAAAAGAAGGTGATGAAATTATAAAATTTGACACCCTGTCTGATTTGAGCAGGGAAAGCATCGTAGATTATTTAAGGACCACCAAACCCGGACAAAAAGTTTTAATACATGCCAAAAGGGAATACGATGGGATTAAAAAATTTGAAGTTACTTTAGGAGAAGTTCCTGAGAATTCATTCAGAAGAAGTTATCATCCTGCTTACGCAACCACAGTCAGTAAAAGAAACAGGGGTTTCCCAAATGCTTTCAGACATGATATTCCAATAGAAGTGGATGAATGTGGTACTCCTGTGGTTAATCTACAGGGAAAAATTATAGGGATCAATATTGCCAGAGTTGATAGAACAGGCAGTCTGGCAATTCCTATCGACCATGTTTATAAAGTAGTCCAAACAATCATGAATAACAATAACAATTAAGTTTTGTAAGAGGCTGTCAAAAAGTGTAATAGTACGTCATCCTGAACTTGTTTCAGGATCTTATCAGTCATGTAATCAATATGTTTAGATCCTGAAACAAGTTCAGGATGACGGCTAAAGTAGCTTTTGAAACAGCCTCTTACTTTATATTACAAACTCAACTTCTTTCAAATCACAACGATAAGTTCTGAAATCCTTTGTTTTTAAGCATAACTTTCCATACTGATCCAATCCAACGATCTTAGCTTTTATTTTATTGCCGTCAATTATATAGTTGGCAAATGTTTTATAACGATATAATTTAGATAAATATTCCTGATTCATTCCCTCCAGATTATTTTGCAATAATTGCCGAAATCTTAAATTCAAATGATCGAGCAATCTGATTAAACATTTATCCAGGTCTATTTCTTTTCGCTTTAGTTTTTTTAATGAAACAGGATTTGGAGCATCACTTAAAAATTTTGTTTGATTAATATTAATTCCTATACCTATAATGGAAGATTGCATTGCATTTCCATTTATGGAATTATTAATTAATATGCCTGCAATCTTTTTATCATCTACATAAATATCATTAGGCCATTTAATTTTAACCTCTTTCCTTTTAAGATATTCCTGAATCATATCACTTACAGCAAGAGAAACAACTTTATTCAGCATAAATTGATCTTCAGGCTTGACATAATCCGGGCAAACCAAAATACTTAGAAGCAAATTTTTTCCTTTTTCACTTTCCCATGAATTTTTATCCAGGCCCTTACCCGAACTTTGAAAATCAGCCAGCAAAACATCTCCTTCAAATAATTGGTCATCATTTAATAAAAAAGAAGCTTTTGTAATCGTTGAGTCGAGGGTATCAAAATAAATTATCTTTTTACCAATAATGCTTTTATAAATCATGAATACAAAAATAAGCTCCAAAAAAATCAATAAGGAGATTATAATAAAAAGTTTTTGACGTATATTCGTTAATAACAAAGCATTATTGAATTAAACTGAAGCGACAATGGGCTGAAAAATGTTAAAAAAATTATCCTCTTTTCCATGTATCTAACGCTTTAAAAATCCTTACTTTTGCAACATATGGCGAAAAAAAAGGCAAAAATGACTGTAGCAGAAGCTGCTATTCTCGGGATACAGGAGAAAAAAGGAAAAGAAATCACAAAACTTAATTTAGAGAATCTGGAACATTCGGTTACGAATAATTTTGTGATTTGCCATGGAACTTCAAGGCCTCATGTTGAAGCAATTGCTGATTCAGTTATAGCCTTCGTAAAATTGAATACCGGGTATAATCCAGTTCATAAAGAAGGGATGCAAAATGCGGAATGGATTTTGATTGATTACTTTGACCTGGTTGTTCATATCTTTCAAGAGCCTACCCGAAAATTCTACAAACTAGAAGAACTATGGGCAGATGCTGAAATAGAGCAGTTTAAAAGTGACGACTAGAATTTATCAAAAAAGAAACAAAATTAAGTGTAAGACATAATGGCAGAAAACAAATCGAATAAGGCCAGTAATAATCCAAAAATTAAAAAACCAAAATTTAGTTTTTATTGGGTTTACGGAATTTTAGCAGTAATCCTTATTGCAATTCAATTTTCCAATATTGGAGGCAGTGCAAAAGAAATTTATTGGGGAGAACTTAAAATCATGCTTCAAGATGGAGATATTGAAAAGATCGTTCTGGTAAATAAAGAGGTTGCAGAGATTCATATAAAAAAAGACAGGCTTTCAAAACCAAAATACGATAAGGTAAGAGGAGGGAACTTTAGTGCCTCAAGTCCTAACTATACTTATAATATTACTTCACCTGATAAATTTGAAGAAAAAGTAGAAACTGCTCAAAAAGATCTGGATGAGAAGATCTACATTTCCAATACAACCCGTAAAAATTGGGGAGGAGAGCTATTGAGCTGGATATTCCCTATACTTATCCTGGTTGTTGCATGGTTTTTCATTATGAGAATGATGAGCAGAAATGCAGGCGGTGCAGGTGGCCAAATATTTAATATTGGAAAATCCAAAGCTCAGTTATTTGATAAAGGGACGAGTGTATCCATCAATTTTAATGATGTAGCAGGATTAGAAGAAGCAAAAATTGAAGTGATGGAAATCGTGGATTTCTTAAAAAATCCTTCTAAATATACAGAGCTGGGAGGTAAGATTCCAAAAGGAGCTTTATTGGTAGGACCTCCGGGTACCGGTAAAACTTTATTGGCAAAAGCTGTTGCAGGAGAAGCCAAAGTTCCATTCTTTTCAATCTCCGGTTCTGACTTTGTCGAAATGTTTGTTGGAGTCGGAGCTTCCAGAGTAAGGGACTTATTCAAGCAGGCTAAGGAAAAAGCTCCATGTATTGTTTTTATTGATGAGATAGATGCTATTGGCAGAGCCAGAGGGAAAAATGCCATAACCGGTGCAAATGATGAAAGAGAGAATACGCTAAACCAGTTATTAACTGAAATGGATGGTTTTGCTACAAATACAGGTGTCATCATATTAGCTGCAACTAACCGTGCAGATATTCTTGACAGGGCCTTAATGCGTGCCGGAAGATTTGATCGTCAAATCCATGTTGAACTTCCGGATCTTGAAGAACGTAAAGCTATCTTTAAAGTACATATGAAACCACTTAAGGTTATCAAATCTTTAAAAGTTGATTTTCTTGCTAAACAAACACCTGGTTTTTCCGGAGCTGACATTGCAAATGTTTGTAATGAATCGGCTTTAATTTGTGCAAGAAAAAATAAGAAAATGATCGACAAGCAGGATTTCATGGATGCCATCGATCGTATCATAGGTGGCCTTGAAAAAAGAAATAAAATTATATCTGCTGAAGAAAAGAAAGTAATTGCATTCCACGAATCAGGGCATGCAGCAGTTAGCTGGCTATTAGAACATGCCCATCCTTTGGTAAAAGTAACGATTGTCCCCAGGGGAAAGGCATTGGGTGCTGCATGGTATTTACCAGAAGAACGCCAAATTACGACCTTTGACCAAATGTATGATGAAATGTCGGCAGCCCTGGGAGGAAGAGCAGCTGAGGATATCATCTTCGGAAGAGTATCTACAGGTGCATTAAATGATCTGGAAAAAGTAACCAAACAAGCATTTGCAATGGTGTCTTATTTTGGGTTGAATAAGGAAATTGGGAATATCAGCTTCTATGATTCCTCCGGACAACAGGAGTATTCTTTCCACAAGCCATTTAGTGAAAGCACTGCTGAAAAAATAGATAATGAAATTAGCAAGCTTGTTGAAAGTGCTTATAACAGAGCTAAAGGCCTTCTTTCGAAAAATAAAAAGAAACTGGAAGAACTTGCCAGGATATTGCTTGAAAAAGAAGTGATCTTTAGTGAGGATTTAGAAAAAGTTTTTGGGGAACGTCCTTTTGGGAAAAAAGAAGAGCAGGAAGAAGTAAAAACTGAGGTTCCTAAAAAGAGCCCGGCAAAAAAAAGTCTTCCAAAATCGGAAACTGAGGAAAAACCGAAAACGACCAGAAAAAGAACAACCAAACCAAAGTCTGACGAAGCAAAAGAAGCATAATACTTTTTTCGATGGAAGAAACTACGTCAAGAGAAAAAATACTGAAAAATATCAGGAATGCTTTAATCAGTAAACTGGAAAATCCTTTTCAGAATATTGATTTTGAGTCATCGGTTTATCCTGAATTTGAAGACTCTCTTGACATCACTTTTGCTCAGGAATTCACAAAAGCAGGAGGGAAATTCATCTATTGCGAAAATCACACAGATTTTGTCCGGCAATTAGCTATTTTAATAAATGAAAGCTCATGGTCTTCTGTATTCTGTAAAGAACCTCAAATTCAAAGTTTATTAACACAGGCAGGTATTCCATTTAAATCTAACAAAGCAGAGATCAAAAATGCCGATGCAGGCCTTACAAGCTGCGAATTTTTAATATCCAGAAGAGGAAGTATTCTGATAAGTTCTGCAAAAGAATCAGGAAGAAAAACACACTTCTTTCCTGAAACCCATTTGGTATTAGCTTATAGTTCTCAATTGGTACCGGAAATAAAAAACGCATTCGAAGAGATGAAAAAGGTTTATGATATAAGCCCTTCAATGATGACAATGATAACCGGCCCCAGTAGAACTGCCGATATAGAAAAAACTTTGGTAATGGGAGCACATGGCCCAAAAGATGTTTATTTATTCCTCGTAGATGACGAAGGGTAAAACAGACTATAATATCTAATTAAAACGATTGTTTTGAAAAACTTACTATTACGCTCAATCTCAGGAACTGTATTCATTCTATTAATGCTGGGTTCAATTTATTTGGGGCCTTCTTATTTTATTCCTTTAATGCTGCTATTCACTATCATCGGCTTATTAGAATTTATCAGATTTTCAGCTCATCTTACTCAATCTGTTTTAGAAAAGCTCATTTTAATTATTTCAGGATTGATCGTTTTTATACCAATCAGTTTACATTCTTCAGGTTATATTAATTCTGAATTGTTAATATTAGGATTTGGAGGAATCTTCCCTCCTATTTTACTGGTTTTATTAAAAAAATACGAAGCCCCTCTTGAAACAATCAGTACTCTTGTAATGGGCGTTATATATATAGCCTTGCCTTTTGCTTTACTTTCATCATTTTACTCTTTAAACAATAAAGGAATTGAAAGCTTTGAATTGCTTACAGGCTTTTTTATTATTTTATGGTTTAATGATGTATTTGCCTATATAGTTGGTTCACTTATTGGTAAACATAAACTATTTGAACGGGTTTCTCCGAAGAAAACCTGGGAAGGTACTACAGGAGGAATTCTATTGTCTATTGGAGCTTCTTATGTTATATCCTTATATTTTCATTCCATAGATTTTTCAAATTGGCTTGTACTTGGATTTATTATAAGTATATTTGCCACGCTGGGAGATTTAGTTGAATCATTATTAAAACGTCAGGCTGGAATTAAAGATTCCGGAAACATTATGCCAGGGCACGGGGGCATACTTGATCGCTTTGATGGAGCAATTTTCTCAATACCGGCTGTTTATATTTATTTATCCATTATTCATTAGAAAAATGAAAATTCATAAGGAGGGCTATACGTCTATTATTGTTGTAGTATTTGTATTTGTTGTCATAAATGTTTTAGTCAATCTGAAATATCCCTATCAAGGTGTTTATCATTATGCTTTATATACTTTTGTAAGCTTATGCACCATATTTATCATCCGGTTTTTCAGGGTGCCAAACCGCCGCTTTATTGAAGATGAAAATGCAATAGTTTGTGCAGCTGACGGGAAAGTAGTTGCAATTGAAGAAATTCATGATACGGAATATTTTAATGACAAAAGGATTCAAGTATCTATTTTTATGTCTCCTATGAATGTACATGTAAACTGGTATCCGATCAACGGATTTATCAAACAAGCAATTCATAAAGCCGGAAAACATTTACCTGCCTTTTTACCAAAAGCCAGCATGGAAAATGAACAATCTTCCATTCTAATTCAACATACTAATAAGGAAGAAATTCTAATGCGCCAAATTGCAGGAACTCTTGCCCGACGAATTGTATTTTATTCGGGAAAAGATCAACAAGCGATTCAAGGAGAACAATTTGGTATTATCAAATTTGGATCCAGGGTTGACTTGCTTCTCCCAACTAATGTCAAAATTAATGTTAAGCTCGGACAAAAGGTAAAGGCCGGTTTGGATGTGATTGCGTATTTCAGTTAATTTTGAAAATGTGAAAATGTGAAAATGAATTTCTATAGCTAAAATAATGTTTAACTTTATAAGTTATTCACTTACCAGCAACCAGCAACCAGCAACCAGCAACCAGCAACCAGCAACCAGCAACCAGCAACCAGCAACCAGCAACCAGCAACCAGCAACCCAAAACTCGCAACTACAAATTATACTGAAATGGAAGCTTAGGCTTTATTTCTTCTACATAAAATTTAAAGAATCCTTCTTTTATCTCATCTCTTACCCGAATAAATTCACTCCATATAAATTCATCAGAACCTGTAGCATGAGAAGGGTCGTCAAATCCTATATGCAATCTATTTTTTACTTTACCTAAAAAAGAAGGACAAGCCTCATTTGCACCTCCGCAAACTGTGATTACGTAATCCCACTCATCATTCAAGAATTTGTCAACAGAATCGGATGTATGATGTTTAATAGAAATTCCAATTTCCTCCATTACCAGAACTGCTTTCTCATTTAATTTTCCAGAAGCTTCCGTACCAGCTGATTTAACTTCTATTCTCTCATCAAAGGATTGTAAAAACCCATGAGCCATCTGGCTACGACAACTATTTCCTGTACAAAGAATTAAAACTTTCATAAGTGAATTAATAAATTATTTCGTAAAAATACGAAACATATTTTAAAAGAGACTCGAACTTAAAAAACTTAATATTATAAAATAGATTGAATCTCTTTCAGAGAGTTTACTTCATAAGTAATATCTTCCTCATGTTTCTCCATATTGTAATTTACAAATATCTGATCCATTCCCACATTTTTAGCACCAATGATATCTACTTTTAAGTCATCACCAATCATGATAGCTTCTTCAAAAGCACACCCAACTTTATTGATGGCAAAATCAAATATACGATGATCAGGTTTTTTATACCCAGCCATTTCAGATGTAACTACCTCATCAAAATACTTTCTCAAATCACCCGATCTTAGTTTTACAGTCTGAACTTCCTGAAAACCATTTGTAATTAAATGCAGCTTATATTTTGGCCTTAAATAAGATAGTATTTCATGTGTATAAGGAAACAGATTTACTTTGAGAGGGCTAAGCGTAACGTAATCCTCTGCGAGTTTAGCTGCAATGTCACCATTACGAAGGTTGAATTCTCCTAATGTTAAGAACCATCTTCTTACTCTCAATACCTCTTTTATTATTTTCCCATCTCTATACAAAGCCCATAATACTTCATTATGTTTTTTGTACGAAGCAATGAATTTTTCAAGATCAGGAATCCCGTTTTCCCTGAGATTATACTTATGATACATTTCTTCAAATGTCTGATTAGCGCTAGTTTCAAAGTCCCACAAAGTCCGGTCAAGATCGAAGAAGATATGTTTGTATTTACTCATTGATTAAATATTTGCCGCAAATGTAATCATTCTGATGATGAAGAAAAAACAAAATTTTTCTTGACAAGCTTTTTTTTATTTTGTATCATTATGATATCATTTTAATATTACATCTTAAAAAATTAGAAAAAATGAAACAGGAAAAAACATTCTCGCCAAAATCAGGTTACTTAGCATTAATTCTTGTATTGCTAGGACTTGGAATCTCTCTATATGGAATCATTGCATACCATATGTTATATCTGATTGTTATACTTGCAGTATCATTATTCTGTTCGGCAGGATTCTTAGTTGTAAACCCAAATGAATCATGTGTACTTATTTTATTTGGAGATTACAGAGGAACTGTCAAAAAGAATGGATTCTTCTGGGCCAATCCGTTTTTTACCCGAAAAAAAATCTCCTTAAGAGCCCGTAACCTTGATAGCACGCCAATTAAAGTAAACGACAAAATTGGTAATCCTATTATGATAGGCATCGTACTGGTATGGCAAGTAGATAACACATTTAAAGCAGCCTTTGAAGTTAATGATTATGCACATTTTGTGGATATTCAAAGTGAAGCAGCTATCCGTAAACTGGCAGGACATTATCCTTATGATAATTTTGATGATGCCCAGGCAGAAATTACTCTACGTTCAGGAGGTGAAGAAGTAAATCAGGTCTTAGAAGAAGAGTTAACTGAAAGATTAGCTATTGCAGGTATTAATGTTATTGAATCCCGCATTAGCTACTTAGCCTATGCTCAGGAAATCGCAGGAGCAATGCTACGTCGTCAACAGGCAACAGCGATCGTTGCAGCCAGGGCAAAAATTGTTGAAGGAGCTGTTAGTATGGTTGAGATGGCTTTGGCACAGCTTTCTGAGAAAGAAATTATAGAATTAGATGAAGAAAAACGTGCTACGATGGTTAGTAATCTAATGGTCGTTCTTTGTTCTGATAAGGATGCTGCTCCGGTAATTAATACAGGGACATTACATCAATAATATTTTTTAATTCAAATGGAAAAATCATCCATCGAAATATTAACACAGTTCGCAAAGAAGAATAATTTTGAATGCTGGACAAGCAGGAATTTGAAAAGGCATTATATAACTCCAAACGATTCTTTTTTAAATTCAAAATACTTTATCATGGAAATCCCATCTGATGCACATACATATTATTATTGTGCATCAGACTCCTTTGCGGCAAAGGCTTTTTCCACTTCAACCTATTCAGGAATATATCGTGGATTTTCAAACTTAATTTGTCCAAGTTTAAAAATCAGAAAACGATTTTGGGTTGATCATTTATCTTTTAACAGAAGGATAAAACTTGGAAATCCTGAATTTGACAAAAGTGTGCAAATTCAATGCAACGACAGAAATTTCGCTCAAAACGTTGCTTCATTAAAAGTTGGAAGTGAACTACTAAAATTTAATGATTGTATTTCTCCATTTGATATAATAATAGAACCTAACTTTATGTCGTTTAATGCACAAATCGAATCAAAGTCAATTATTGGAATGGAAACGAATAGTTGGATTATTAATGAAGATGAGCTGGGGCTATTACTAAATAAAGGAATAAAACTTCTCAACCTGATAAAGAATAAACCTTATTAAATTATTTTTACAAATTATACTGATCTCATGTCGAAAAAAAAAGCATTTGCATTAAGAATAGATCCTGAATTACTCAAAGCAGTGGAGAAATGGGCTGCTGACGAGTTCCGTTCATCCAACGGGCAACTTGAATGGATCATTAGCAAAGCTTTAAAGGAGACAAAACGATTTCCTAAGAAAAAGGAATTTAATGAAGATTAAATTTAATATCATGCATATGGATTTAAATATTGCTGAAAAGTTTTTACTACTTGCCCAACATCCTGAAAAAGGGAAATATAAAATAAGCAGTATTCATGTGCAATACGGATTGGTTGGAGCAATTTTTCTGGATTTGTCATTAAAAAAGGCTATTACACTAAATGGTAAATTAGTAAAAGCCAATGCTGATTTTAACCCAAAGAGCCTGGAATATAATGCTCACAGGGTCATTTTTAAAGCTATTCATAATTCTGAAAAAGACAGAAATTTAAAACAATGGATTCGCAGGCTTTCAGGAAAAGCAACTAAAAGAAAAAGGGAATTTCAGCAGGGAATGAGAAAGAAGAATTTAATCAGAATTGAGCATAAAAAATTTCTATTTATAAAATACCTTGTATGCTATCTTCGCGACAAGAGGACATACAAATCATTAGTCTATCATCTAAAAAATATTACACTTTACAAAAAAGAGAAAAATGAAAAAGAGCTTTCTTTATTAGGATTAATTCAGGCCTGTCAAATGCAAAGAATTTTATCACAAGATCATTCAGAATTAAAAATCATAAGGAAAGAGCTAAAAGGAATCGCTAAAGATGAAAGAGTATCCCAAACTGTAGATGCTACTATCCGTCAAATTCAGGCAGCCATCATGATAGCAGTTGCGACTTCAACGGCAGCTACTGCAGCTTCACGTTAAAAGTTATTTTGAGGTTTTAGTTTTTAAATTTTAGTTCTATAAAGTTTGCCCTGAAAAGTATCTTTTAGCTCTAACTGTCTTTCAATCTTATTAAGAATTTGGTCATTCCGGATTAAGCCCCATCCCGGGCCGGCCAGAAAGCGTGGCGGGACTTCGCCTGCAAATCGTTCTACTACAAATTCAGGGTTTAATCTTTCCAGAAACTGAATAACAAAATCAACATACTCATCAAGTTCAAAGAAAGAGAACTGAGAAGGATCTTCTTTGTACTCCAATTCCATCTTTGTTCCAGTAATTATTTGTAATTGATGAAATTTGATATTATTTAATGGAAGCCTGGAAACAATGTCAGCTTCATCCAGGATTTCCTCCCTGCTTTCACCCGGAAGTCCCAATATCATATGAGCTCCCGTTTTTAATCCGTATTCATTCGTCAAACCTATAGCATCTACAGCCTGTTGATAAGTATGTCCTCTGTTTATTCGCTCCAGTGTTTTATCATAACAGGATTCAATACCGTATTCAAGTATAATATAATGCGATTGTGATAGTTCCTGAAAATATTTTAATTGCTCTTTATTTATGCAATCAGGGCGAGTTCCTATAACCAGCCCAACAACTTCCGGATATTTCAATGCTTGACCGTATAGATTCTTTAAATCTTCAAGTGATCCATAAGTATTGGAGTAAGCTTGAAAATAAGCTAAGTATTTATTGGCTTTGCGATATCTGTTTTGATGAAATGCTATGCCTTCTGCAATTTGTTGTGTTACTGATTTTTCAGGTTTACAATAGGATGGATTAAAAGCATCATTATTACAGAAAGTACATCCGTCCTCTCCTACTCTGCCATCACGGTTAGGGCATGTAAAGCCTGCATCCAGGCTTAATTTCTGAACCCGTTCACCAAACTGTTTTCTAAAATAATCAGCATAAGCATTAAACCTTCTATGATGCCCCCAGGGAAATTCCATGACGCAAAAATATTAAAAATCATTTTATAAAAAGAGACTGATTATTTGTTGAACCCCTCCGGGGTTCATTTTTCCACCTTTACGTTACAACTATCTTAGTTTAACCCCGATGGGGTTAAACTATAATACCCAATATATCAATTAATGAAAGAGAACCCCAAAGGGGTTCAACAATTTCCAAAAAGAAAGGGGTGTCACCTTCAGGTGACACCCCTTATAATATCTAATTGGATTAATAAAATCTAATTATTTCGTTGCATTCTCAAGTCGTTTAAGAATTGAGAAAATGAATAATGCAGATAAGATACAGCAAACTACGAAGATTGCCCATAATTGCCATAAGTCTAATTTATTCCAGAAAACAGAACCTACAAATAAGAATTTATTACCAACTGCAGTTGCTAATAACCAACCACCTTGCATTAATCCCTGGAAACGTGCAGGAGCTACTTTAGAAACAAAGGATAATCCCATCGGGCTTAAGAATAATTCTGCAATGGTTAAGATCAAATACGTATTAATTAACCAATAAGGCATTACTCTGGAAGAATCTGGAACCGGCTCAAATGCAACAGGATCACTACCTGCAATTATTAATTCGTGAGGAGAAACAACATCTAAAGAGCCAACAAGGACAACAACGAAACCAATAGCAGCAATGATCATACCAATACCGATTTTCTTAGGAGTACTCGGCTCAATATTCTTCTTATTCATCCATGCAAAAATGCCCATTACAGGGAATGTAAGTGCTACAATAAATAAAGGATTAAATACTTGGAATATTTCAGGAGCAATTGGGTTTTCAGCAGGATAACCGGAAACAAGGTAATACGTTAAAAATCCTAACCCTAAAAACATTGCTAATCCAATAGCTTTAAATTTCATTTCCTTCATTGCAAAGGTTACATACAATCCTGCTAAGGTACCTATGAATGCAAGAATTGTCCAAAGGTCGAAGAATATGTTTGTAAATGGATCTACAAACTTCACAGTATAATCACGCGCAAAGAATGTAAGTGTTAAACCGTTTTGGTGGAATGACATCCAGAAGAAAATTACTACAAAGAACACTAATAGCAGTGAAGTAATTTTCGGTCTTTCTTCTTTTGTTGAAATCGTAAAAATCCATGCAATGAAACCAAAGAATAAACCAACAGCAGCACCTAATTCCAAATTATCAAATGCGAAATGGAATATAACTGCAGTTAAAACAACAGCTCCAAGTGCTAATCCGATAGCCACCGGATTTCCTTGTGACTCTGATTTATTAATAGCTTTATCTTTCTTAACTTCAGCTTTTTCAACATTAGGAAGAAGTTTATTAAAGAATGTATAAACTAATAAAGAAAGAATCATGGTACCGGCAGCTATAGCAAAAGCATAATTATATCCTTTAGCAAATGCATCGAGGTAGTTCTCGGCAAATGCACCAAGGTCTGTTACTGCGGAACCAGAAACTTTAGTTGCAAGAGTCTGAAAAGCTTCTGTATTTTCAGCAACACCATCTTTATAAGCATGACACATAGCAGGTAAACTACCATCATGTAAAAAACCTTGAGTCTTCAAATACCAGTTACGAATTCCGGTAGCAACATATGGAGCAAAGAATGCACCAATGTTAATTCCCATATAGAAAATCATAAATGCAGAATCACGGACTTTCGAATACTTTGGATCGTCATATAACTGACCAACAACGGCCTGAAGATTACCTTTAAACAGACCATTACCAAAAGCAATAATAAATAATCCGGTTAAAGTTAAAGCTAGTGGCATTCCAGGCATAGCAATCATTACATAACCGCCAAACATAATAATTAGCCCGAATAAAATAACCGTTTTGTACTTTCTTGTAGCATCAGCAAGAATACCTCCAATAAGAGCTAAAGCATAAATTCCAAAATAGAACCAGCTATAATATTCACCGGCAACTTCCGCGCTAAGACCATACTTAGCTTGCAAAAAGAGCACCAGGATTGCCATCATGGTATAAAAGCCAAAACGCTCTCCCATATTGGCAAAAAAGGCTACAAATAATCCCTTAGGATGTCCTTTAAACATAATTTTTTAAGTTTTAAGTTAATTAAATATTTAGTATTATCAATAAGTTTAATGATTAAGGCTTACAAAAATAACCAAAAATCTAAGTTATCCAAACGAGGACTGTTATCGATCAGTTATTTAAAAATATTCAAGATTATTGTAATAATTTTTAGTTAGCTTCGTCTAGATAAAAAATGAATCGAATGACTGTTGAAAATTTTAAGAAAGACATTTTACCAATCAAAAACAAGCTTTATCGCTTTGCTTTGCGAATCGTAAAAAACACTGTAGAAGCCGAAGATATTGTACAGGAAACTTTCTTAAAATTGTGGGCAAAGAAAGATTCATTGCAGGAATTAAGAAATGTAGAAGCTTTTGCCATGACAATGACTAGAAACCTTTGTTTGGATAAGTTAAAAGCCAAATACTCGAAAAACCTGGAATTGGAACAGGCAACATTAAATACAACAGATGATAATCCGCATCAAAAAATGGATATAAAAGATACACTTGAGAACGTTCATCAAATTATTGACCAATTACCCGAGCAACAGCGAATCGTAATTCAATTAAGAGATATAGAACATTGCGATTTTGATGAAATTGCAGAAGTTACCCAATTGAGTCTGAATAATATTAGAGTGATCCTCTCAAGAGCAAGAAAAAAAGTTAGAGATACATTATTAAAAAGGCAGAGTTATGAATTTTCGTCAAATTGAAAAACTACTGGAAAGCTACTTTAAGGGAGAGACCTCCCTCAGTGACGAAAAAGCATTGAGGGCTTTCTTCACTCAGGAAGATATTCCTGACCATCTAAAGTCATTGAAATCTCAGTTTGAATATTTTTCAGCTGAACATGAAAACAATGAACTGGATTCATCATTCGATGATAAAATTATTGATATGATTCAGAAAAATGAAGCCGGCCAAAAAAAATTCTTACGCAAACGCAATTTATATATGCTTTCCGGAATTGCTGCCAGTATACTGATCATTGTTAGTATTTTCTTCGACCTAAACCCATTTCCTTCAAAAATAAAAAATACCCTGAATGACCCACAAGTAGCTTATGAAGAAACAATGAAGGCTCTTATTTATGTTACTCAAAAGCTTAACAATGGGATTGAGCCAACAAATAAATTAGCTGCTTATGAAGAAGGTGTTAAAAAAATGGAAAAAATAGCAAGCTTTGATAAAGGACTAAATGAGGTGAAGAAAATATCAACCTTTCACGAAACTAAACAAAGAATATTAAACAATTAAAATAATACCATTATGAAAAAATCAATCTTAACACTATTGGGCATAGTATTCATGGCATTACCTATGATGGTTAATGCACAGGCTAAAACTTCTTCGATTGATGCACTTTATAATAAGTACGCACAATATGAAGGTTTTACAACTGTGAATATTTCTATGGAAATGATGAAGCTTATCGGTAGTTTTAAAAATCATGCTGATGATGAAGAATCCAAAAAAGTAATGGAAGCAATTGATAATCTTCATGGAATGAAAATTATCACTTTGGAAAACATGAATCATGAAAAAGCCGTTGACTTTAAAAAGGACTTAAAGAAAGTTTTCAAAAGCAGCAAATTCGTAGAACTAATGACCGTAAAAGAAAAAGATGAAGAAGTAAAATTCCTTTTACGTAAAGATGGCGATAAAATTATTGAGCTATTGCTATTAGTAAATGAAAAGGATGAACAAGTAGCCATTAGCTTCTTCGGGCTAATTGATCTTGAAACAATTGGAATACTTTCAAAAAATGTAAAAATGGGCAATATGCCGGATATGAGTAAACTTAAAGAACATTTAAAGAATTAAGATTACAAATTATTAACAATAAGTAAAGAAGGGTGTTTTCATCCTTCTTTTTTTGTATTAGTGTAACCAGGACATCCCTTCACATTCTGTTTTACTAAATGTTTATCTGCGAAAATCCGTCTAATCTGTGTCATCTGCGTTCCATCTTCACTATTTTTTTTCTAATTTTGCAGACTTAAAATAATATACAATAGAAATGACTGAATTAGCCAGCAAGTACAATCCACAAAACACTGAAGACAAATGGTATAAGCATTGGATGGAGAAAGGGTATTTCCACTCTGAACCGGACGAAAGAGAACCATATTGTGTCGTCATTCCGCCACCAAATGTGACTGGTGTGCTGCACATGGGACATATGTTAAACAATACACTTCAGGATGTGCTTGTCCGTCGTGCCCGAATGCAGGGTAAAAATGCCTGTTGGGTTCCGGGTACCGATCATGCTTCCATTGCAACTGAGGCAAAAGTTGTTGCCAAATTAAAAGAGGATGGCATCGACAAAGCCAATCTTACAAGAGATGAATTTCTGCAACATGCCTGGGAATGGAAAGAAAAACATGGAGGCATCATTCTTGAACAATTAAAAAAACTAGGTGCAAGCTGCGATTGGGATCGTACCGCATTTACCATGGATGAAGCCTTATATGAATCCGTAATTGATGTTTTTATTGACCTTTATAATAAAGGATTAATCTACCGCGGTGTAAGAATGGTTAACTGGGATCCTGAAGCATTAACAGCTTTATCAGATGAAGAGGTTATTCATAAAGAAGTTCAATCAAAACTATATTATTTAAAATATCAGATTGAGGGAACGGAAGAGTATGTTATTATTGCAACAACCCGTCCCGAAACAATTTTAGGTGACACTGCTTTATGTGTACATCCTGAAGATGAAAGATTTCAGCATTTGAAAGGGAAAAATGTAATTGTCCCATTAATCAATAGAAGTATACCTGTTATTTTCGATGAATATGTTGACAGAGAATTTGGAACAGGAGCTTTAAAAATTACTCCTGCACACGATATTAATGACTATAACCTAGGCCTGAAATATAAATTGGATTCGATTGATATATTCAATGACAATGGAACGCTAAATGAAAAAGCTCAATTGTATATTGGTAAAGATCGATTTGATGTTCGTAAAGAAATTGTAGTGGATCTTGAAAAAGCAGGTAATCTGGAAAAAGTAGAAGACTATGTAAATAAAGTAGGTTTTTCTGAACGCACCGATGCAGTTATTGAACCTAAACTTTCATTACAATGGTTCCTGAAAATGTCAGAAATGACAAAACCGGCTTTGGATGTGGTAATGGATGATACCATACGGTTTCATCCGAAGAAATTCAAAAATACTTATCGTCACTGGATGGAGAATGTCAGAGACTGGTGTATTTCACGTCAACTCTGGTGGGGACAACGAATTCCTGTTTATTATTTACCAAATAAAGAAATGATTGTTGCTAAATCGAAAGAAGAAGCTTTCAAATCAGCACAAGAAAAATATGAGCTTCCTGATTTAAAAATGGAAGAAATTAAACAAGATGAAGATGTTTTAGATACCTGGTTTTCTTCATGGTTATGGCCAATTTCTGTTTTTGATGGGATCAGGAACCCTGATAATGCAGACTTAAAATATTATTACCCAACCAATGATCTGGTTACGGCACCTGAAATTTTATTCTTCTGGGTAGCACGTATGATCATGGCCGGACTCGAATATGAAAAAGACATTCCATTTAAAAATGTTTACTTAACAGGAATTGTAAGAGATAAGATCGGACGTAAGATGTCTAAATCTTTAGGAAACTCTCCTGATCCTATTAAATTAATGGAAGATTTTGGAGCCGATGGTGTACGTGTAGGTATGCTACTAACTTCACCTGCCGGAAATGACCTTCCGTTCGATGAAGCCTTATGTGAACAAGGCCGTAATTTCTCTAATAAAATCTGGAATGCACTAAGATTAGTTAAAGGATGGAAAGTTGATAAAAGTATTGAACAACCTGATTCAAGCAAAGTTGCCATCGAATGGTTTGATGCTAAACTAAATGACACTATCAAACAATTAAATGACCACTTCTCTAAATACAGAATTTCTGATGCATTAATGTCAACCTATAAATTAATATGGGATGATTTCTGCTCATGGTATCTGGAGATGGTGAAGCCTGCATATCAAAAACCAATTGATGAAGCTACTTTGGAAAGCACAATTGATTTCTTTGAAAAGATCATGAAGATTGTACACCCGTTTATTCCATTTATTACTGAAGAAATTTATCAGGTATTGAAAGACCGAGATACAGAAGACAGTATTATGATCAGTCAAATGCCTGAAGCTGCAAGGGTAAACCGTAAGATATTGGAACAATTCGAATTTGCAAAAGAAGTTATCATTGCCACTCGTTCAGTTCGTGCTTCTAAGAACATTCCTAATAAAGAAACATTAGAATTATTAATTAAAAAGAATAATGAAGATCCTGACCTTACATTTGACAGTACTATTTCCAAGCTTTGTAACTTAAGCAAGCTGGATTATGTAGAGAAAAAAGTAGATGGAGCAAATAGTTTCTTAATTAAATCAACTGAATTCTATGTTCCATTATCAGATTCGATAGATGTGGAAGCTGAAATCAAAAAATTGGAAGAAGAATTAAAATATGCCCAGGGCTTTTTAAATTCTGTAGCGAAAAAGCTTTCTAACGAAAGGTTTGTAAGTAATGCACCTGAAAAAGTTGTGGCAATGGAACGCAAAAAGCAAGCGGATGCTGAAGCAAAAATTGAAGTGATAGAAAAGCAGTTAAAAACACTTAAATAATTAAATGCTACGTCATCCTGAACTCCCACCTGCATAACACAAGGGAAACCATCCCATAGGCGTCAACTTAAGCTGTTTATATCATTGACTTTTATTGTTTTACAGAAATAAAAGCCTTTAATCATCCTAATCACTGCAGCCTGTGAACCCTCCATGTCATCCTGAACTTGTTTCAGGATCTCCTTGATGTTACTTCTAGAGCTAATAGGAACAGCTACTCCTACAATAGCTTTTGGATATGAACTGTTTAATAACCGAATTGCTTAACTGGATGGAGATCCTGAAACAAGTTCAGGATGACATGGGTTACTCATTTACGACTGTCAGTATCTAAACATTACCTCTTTGTGAAGCTCTGCGCCTTCTTTGTGCTCTTTGTAATAGCTATAC
>JANQLW010000041.1 GCA_028280405.1 Bacteroidales bacterium | reverse complement strand
ATCAATTTGTTCTATATTTTTTTTACAGGCTTATCAACCCTAATATCTTAATAACTATTGTCATGGAAGCTTAAATTGACGGCTATGGGATGGCTTCCCATGTGTTACATCATGAAAAAACAAAAAGATAACTTCAGATTTCTATTAGAACAATTTGCAGATTTAAAAATTATGCGTTTTCAGGTTCCCGGATTTGAGGAAATGGATTTACGCCAAAAGAAACTAATTTATTATTTGAGTGAAGCTGCATTATCCGGCCGTGATATTATTTATGATCAATTTTTTAAATACAACCTACTTGTAAGGAGAACACTTGAAGAAATTGTAAAGCACTACGAAGGAGATCGTAATACTGAAGATTTTAAAGAATTTATGATCTATACCAAAAGAGTTTGGTTCTCTAATGGAATTCATCATCATTATTCAACTGAAAAGTTTTACCCTGAAATTACAAAAGCATATTTTGCCGAATTAGTTGAAAATTCCCCCAAAGCTGATTTCCCAATGAATGAAGGAGAAAGCTTGAGTTATTTTATTGAACGTATCATAAAAGCTTTGTTCTGCCCTTCATGTGCTCCCAAGCGTATCAATCAATCCGAAGGTGTTGATTTGGTTTTGGGTTCAGCTTCTAATTTTTATAAAGATGTTAGCCAAAAAGAAGTAGAGGAATTCTACAATGCTATGATGGAGCCCAATGATGAAACACCGGTCTCTTATGGGTTAAATTCAAAGTTGGTCAAAGATGAAGAAGGTGTAAAGGAATTGGTCTATACTTCTACCGGATTATATGGAGAAGCTATCAGCCAAATCGTTTATTGGCTGGAGAAAGCTGTAGAAGTTGCCGAAAATGATGCCCAAAAATCATATTTGAAAATTTTGATTAAGTATTATCATACCGGAGACTTAAAGCTTTGGGATGATTTTAGTATAGCCTGGACTAAAGATCAGTTATCCATAGTAGACTTTGTAAACGGTTTTATTGAAAACTATGCTGACCCTATGGGAATGAAAGCGACCTTCGAATCATTGGTTAACTTCAAAGATGTAGAAGCATCTCATCGTTCCGAGCTATTAGCAGAAAATGCGCAGTGGTTTGAAGATCATTCGCCGGTTGATGAGCGTTTCAAAAAGAAAAAGGTAGAGGGGGTTTCTTCTAAGGTTATTACTGCAGCTACTATTTCCGGCGATTGTTATCCTGCAACGCCTATAGGAATCAATTTACCTAATGCCGATTGGATTCGCGCCAGGCATGGATCCAAATCAGTAACCATTGAAAATATTACTTATGCTTATGACCAGGCTTCCCGTGGCAATGGTTTTCTGGAAGAGTTTTACTTAACACAGGAAGAAATCGATTTGGAACATAAGTATGGATTTATGGCTGATAATTTGCATACGGATATGCATGAATGCCTGGGACACGGATCAGGACAATTGCTCGAAAAAACAGATCCCAATGCTTTAAAAAATTATGGTTCTCCAATGGAAGAGGCCAGGGCCGATCTGTTTGCACTCTATTATATGATGGATCCTAAACTAATTGAATTGAGAATCCTTCCTGATGAAGCAGCAGCTAAGATACAATACCTGGGGTATATCAGAGGTGGAGCCATGCTACAGCTAACCCGGATTGAACTTGGAAAAACCGTTGAACAGGCACATATGAGATGTCGTAAGCTGATTGCCGAATGGTGTATTGAAAAAGGCAGCAAAGAAAAAGTAATAGAGAAAGTTGTTAAAGAAGGGAAAACATATCTGGTAGTTAACGATTATCAAAAACTTCGTAAGTTATTTGGTGAATTATTGAAGGAAGTTCAACGTATTAAATCGGAAGGTGATTATGAAGCTGCTAAAAATATGATTGAAACCTATGCCGTACAAATAGACCTCGTTCTTCATGAAGAAGTAAAAGATCGATTTAAAAAATTAAATATTGCTCCTTATAGTGGTTTCATAAATCCTGAATTTAAACCCGTTTATGAAAAGGATGAGATTATAGATGTCGTTATAGAATATCCGGATAGTTTTACTGAACAAAATCTTAAATATTCAAAAAAATATTCCTTTTTACCTACACAGAACTAAAAGGAGCTTATATTTTTTTTAATATTGTGTTCCGATATTTAACTTTTGAATTATGAAAAGAATCAAGCTATTGATCATTGCTCTTATTATTAGTGGCTCTTATACTCAGGCTCAAAATTTGAAATACCAGATCCTTCAAAATATGGGAGTGGAAAAAATGCAAGCAGGCGATCTGAAAGCTGCTGATTCTTTATTCACAGAATCTTTAATGATTTTTCCTCATAAGGATACTTTTTTCAATAAGGCTTTGGTTAAGTTGAAACAAAATGATCAACATGGATTTTGCGATTTTCTTTATTGGGCAGCTTTTTACGGAGATAAGGAAGCAGATTCTCTTTATAAATTGCATTGTTTGAAAACGGTAAAACTCTTATCCAGCCCTTATGATTCTTTAATGCCTCTTTACCCCGAAAAGAAATATGAAATTGTAGAGAAAAATATTAGTGGTAGTAGAGTAAAAGTTAGCTTTTATGATAAGAATGATTCCATAATTGCAGAATTAAAAATATTAAACGGTACCAGATTTTATTCAAATTTATCTTATAAAGCCTATTATCCGGGTGGAACTGCCATGTTGAATAAATTTCTTGAAAACAATATCATGTATCCTCAACCCGCCATTGATAAAAAGATAAAAGGAAAGGTTTATGTTGCCTTTACTGTGGATAAAGACGGTTATGTGAAAAATGAAAAAGTTGTGAGTGGAGTTCATGAATTACTCGATAATGAAGCATTAAGGGTTATCCGGCTGATTGGAAGATGGGTTCCGGCAACTGATAAAGGAAAAAACATTTCCAGTGTGGTTACTTTAAATATCGATTTTAATTATGATACTGGTTCTGTGCAGGGAAAATAATTAATGCTTTCCTTTTCAACATCCTTGTGTTGAAAAAATTGGTTTTATATTCGGATTTTAAACTATTGTGCTTTTAAATTTATAATTTGAAAGTAATCGTTTCTTATCTTAATATTTACTGATTATGAAAAAACCATTTAGAATTCTGGCCCTTATTAGTATTTGTGTCTTTTTATTTCAATCTAATTCTGCAAATGCTCAGAAAAACAGCGATTTTCAAAGCTACTGGTATTTAAATGCCAGTGGAGGTTTGAATGTGTTTTTTGGTGATGTAAAACAAAATAGTTTCTTTCCTGCAAATGCAGAAGTAAGCGAATGGAAATTTGGTGGAGGCTGGATGTTGGGAAGACAGTTTAGTCCGATCATTGGACTTAGAGGACAAACCTTGTACGGCCAACTTGCAGGTAGTCGGAGAGAACTGGGCATTTTTATTGAGGGAGATTATATTGAATTTAACCTGAATGCAACATTTAGCTTATCTAATCTGTTCTGGCAGTATAATTCACAAAGAAAATTTGACTTATATGCTATTGCAGGATTAGGCCTGACTAATTTTAATATGAATCAAAAAAGTTTGTCAGATGGATCTTTATTAAAGCAATCAGGCCATAATTTTGGAAGTGGTATTGGAGGAAGGACTTTAGAAGGAATAGCTATTGCTGGTATAGGTTTAGATTATAAGATTAATGATAAATGGAGCTTAAATTTTGAATCTGCTCTAAGAGGAATGAATTCTGATAAGGTTGATATTTTTGAAAATGGAAAAAAACACGATTATTATAGTTATACATCATTAGGAATTACTTTTAAATTCGGACATAAGACAAGAAAGAAAGATCGCTTTGTACAGCCTGTACTTGAAGAAGATCTTCCGAAAGTAGATGTGGAAGAAATAAAAGAAGAAGAACCTGAAGTTAAGGAAGAGGTCGTAGAAAAACCGGTGGTAAAAAAAGAAGAACCACAGAAAGAAGTCAAAAAAGAAAAACCGATTGTAAAAGAAATTATTGTTCCTGATATTCCGGAACCTGAATACAGAGTTCAAATCAGGGCTGCTTATCAAAAACGAATATCTAAAGTGATGTTAAGCGAGAAATTTAAGATTCCGGTAGAAAAGATTAAAGAAGACCGTCACAGAGGATATTATATCTATTCAGTCGGATCTTATGCAACATATGAAGAGGCCGGAGCCAGAAGAGATGAGCTAAAAAGTAAACATGGAGTTTATGATGCATTCGTAGTATGCTTTAGCAAAGGAAGCCGATTGCACAAACTACCTCAGTAAAAATACTTAATAAAACATATTAGGGATGTTGCATGCAGCATCCCTAATTCATTTTTAAAACGTAATTAAGATTTAACATCTTAATATAAAGGATGTTGTTAATTAAATTATTTTTGTGCGAAGAAATATAATGATTGGAACTGTTGTATTTGATTGGGGAGATACCATTATGCGGAATTATGGGCTGGAAGGCCCCATGTCGCAATGGGAAAAGGTAGACTGGATCCCGGGTGCTGAAGAATTATTACAAAAATTACAGGGAGCATATAAATGTGTAATAGCAACTTCGGCAGATCATTCGGATACTCAGGAAATGAAAGCAGCATTGGCAAGAGTTAGAGCCGACCAGTACTTTCAGTCATTTTATTCTCAAAAAGAATTAGGGGTGAAGAAACCTGATCCCCGGTTTTTTAGTACTATCGCAAAACTTGAAGGTCAAAGTCCGGAAAATTGTCTGATGATTGGGAACCTTTACGAAAAGGATATTGTAGGAGCAAAACAGGCCGGATTTAAAACTATTTTATTTAATGAGAACAATTTATTAGGAGATCATCGTTTAGCGGATTTGGTAGTAAGCCAACTAAATGAGATCAGTATTGGATTAATTAGGGAATTATGAGAATAATTTGTATTGGGATGCTGTTACTGCTTATCATAGGTTTGCAGGCACAGAAAAAGTATCCTAAAAAGGTATTTATTGCTCCAGTTGATTATAAAATGACTTTATCAGGAACTTTCGGTGAGCTCAGAAGTAATCATTTACATTCCGGGATTGACATTAGAACCGATGCCAAGATTGGAAAGAAGATTTATGCAATTGCTGATGGGTATGTTAGCCGTATTAAAGTTTCTCCTTTTGGATTCGGAAAAGCGGTTTACATCAGGCACTCAAACGGGTATACTTCCGTATATGGCCATTTAAACCGGTTTACAAAAGAGATCAGTCGTTATACGAAAGAACAGCAATATAAAAAAAAGTCATTTGCTGTAGATTTATATTTAAAACCCGGACAAATAGAAGTACATCAGGGAGAAGTGATTGCCTTTAGTGGAAATTCTGGCAGCTCTCAAGGTCCACATCTTCATTTCGAGATTCGGGAATCAGCAAGTCAGAAACCATTAAACCCTCTTTTATTCGGATTTGAAATTAAAGATTATACAAGGCCTAAGATAAAAGGGATTAAAATATATCCTCTTACAAAAAGAGCTAAGATAAATGGAAAACATAAAGCCCTGGAAGTAAAAGCTGCAGGCTGGGGTGAAAAACATCGTCCTGCTGATGGAAAAACAATCAGGGTAAGTGGTGAGATAGGATTTGGAATTAATACCTATGATCTGCTTAATGATGCCCCCAATAAAAATGGCGTATATGAAGTTTCTTTGTTTATCGATTCGAAACTAATTTATCAGCATCAGTTTGAGAAATTTTCATTCGCAGAAACCCGTTATGTGAACAGCCTGATTGATTATGCACATTATATAGATCACAAACGACGATATCAGCGTAGTATACATGATCCCGGAAATAAGATCAGCGTAATAAAAAAAGCGGTGAATGATGGGAGTATTTTATTTGATGCGGATAAAGTACATGAGTTGGAATATGTGGTTAAGGATGTCTATGGCAATGTTTCCCGCTTTAAGTGTAAACTGAAAGCCTCTAAAGCTGATGCGGCAAAGCCTGAGCCTAAAAAAGGAGCCAATTGGTTTGACTATGCTAAAGCCAATAGTATTAATCAGGATGACTTAAGTTTAAATTTTAAAGCCGGAACTTTTTATACTTCTTTCAATTTCTATTTAAAGAAAATGAAAGCTAGTAAAGATTACTATTCGGATTTATTTCATATTCATAAAGAGCAGGTTCCGGTTCATAAATCTTTTAAAATAAAGATAAAAACGAAAAAACTTCCTGCAAAACTTCAATCTAAAGCTTTGATCGTTTGCCTGAATGGTAAGGATCCAAATCCGAAAGGAGGGAAATTTGTTGATGGTTTTGTTGAAACCACAAGCAAAGAATTAGGTAAATATGCCATTATGGTGGATACTAAGCCTCCAAAGATCACAGCTTTGAATATTCACAATGGTAAAAAAATAAAAGGTTATAAAAAGATATCCTTCAAAGTAAAAGATGATCTTTCCGGAATCAATAAATATGTGGGAAAGCTGAATGGAAAATGGATATTAGTAGAATTCGATCCTAAAACGGATAAAATGTTCTACCTGGTTGACAGCCGTATGAAGAAAGGCAAAAATAAGTTTGAATTGATGGTAGAGGATGATAGAGGGAATCAGGCAAATTATTCGGCGACGGTGGTTTATTAGAATAGAACGCAGATGACACAGATTGAACGGATTTGCGCTGATTATTAAATACCCCGGGATCGCTTCCCTGAAGGGGACGCGATCCCATGGCCGTTAAGTTAAGCTGTTTATATCATTGACTTTTATTGTTCTACAGAAATAAAAGCCTTTAATCATCTTAATCACTGCAGCCAGTGAACCCTCCATGTCATCCTGTC
>JANQLW010000059.1 GCA_028280405.1 Bacteroidales bacterium | reverse complement strand
TTCATTTCCGAATAGGTGCTAATCATTTGTTTGTTATTAATCTTATTGACAGTAGTACGTTTATATTTTTATATATAAGAGGGTGTCTCAAAAGTCAGTTGTTCTGTTATTTTTACTAAGATGTTTTAGTCAGGGCACGAATATCTAATTAACGATGAACAAAATCTTTATCTTTTTAAGGATTTTATAAATAAATTCGCACCCTGACTTTTGGGACAACCCCTTATTGAATTATGTAATGAATCAATTAATTACCTGCATATCCAGGATTTTGTACCAATCCTCCATTTCCTGCCATTGCTTTTTCAGGTATTGGAAGAATGAATTGATTACTTGAAGTTATCGTAGGTAATATTGTTTTGATATCAAGATCTCCCTCTTCATGGTAACGAATTAAATCGAACCATGGTTGGTTCATTTCTCCATATAGCTCAAGTATCTTTTCAATTCTAATAGCTTCCAAAAGTTCAGCATTGGTAGCTGGAGCTAATGGATCAGTATATCCGGCTCTTGCATGGATCTCATTTAATTTTGCCAATGCATCAGCATCCACACCTTCTGTAGTTCTCGCTTTTGCTTCAGCATAGATCAAATAAATATCTCCTAAACGTAAGTAATAATGTGTGTTTGCTTTTCCTTCTGCTGAGCGAGGTTGCGGGTATTTGCCATTATAAATACCAGGAGGTAAGTTGTTTACAGCATGTCCAAGAGCAAAACGAGGATCATAACCTGCTCCTGTAATAATGTCTCCATCATCAGGTGTACCCACAAATTGGTCTGCTAGGTTTTTGAAATGTTCAGTAGGATCAGCCAGGAATGGACCTGGGTTACTTGCACCTTCATATCCCATTCCATGTGGAGAAAACAACATTTCTGAAGATTCGAATCCTTTTTGGAATATGTCTGCATAATTTGATTCCAGCATAAATTCATCTGAATTAATAACTTCTAAAGCTAAAGAAGCTGCTGCTGCATAATCTCCCATGAAAAGTTTTACTTTTGCCTTAAGTCCTTTTGCAGTTCCCTGAGATAAGAAACCGTAAGCTTTCATTGTTGCAGGGGCATTTGCAATTGCATAATCTAAATCTGCAATAATAAGATCATAGGTTTCCTGTACAGTACTTCTTGGATTATCAGCTGTAGATAAAATAGGTTCTACACTTGTAACCACTCCATATTCAGAGCTTAGATCCCAAAATTGACCAAAGTTTATTAGTGCCATAAAATGACCCATAGCTCTATGGAATTTAGCTTCTCCCAAAATTTCTGTTTTTCTGGCCTCACTTAAACCAGGAATAGGATCTGTTATTAACTCAAGGTTTTTAATTAAGAAGTTTGCTCTTTGAAGGACGACATAACAGTCACTATACAACCAATCCAATGAATAATCATCAGGTTGTAAATTATGTTCGCTCCATTGCGAATAAGAAGCTCTTTGAGCATCATATATTTGCGAAAGATTGTGATTTAAACCATAACCAATTCCAAATCCAAAGCCTTTCCAACTAGTATAAACTCCAGCCAGAACCGCTTCCGTTTTAGCAGCATCTGTAAAAGTTGTTTCTTCAGTAAGTTTGTATTCCGGCTTAATATCATCTATAGACCCTCCCATTTCGCAAGAGGAAACAAATAGTGAGGTAATAAGCACGATTGACAATATATATTTAAGTTTTTTCATCTGTATATAATTTAAATTTTTATTTGTCAGATGGAATGCGCATGTTCATATTCAACATCTTTAGCATGCTTTCCTTTATGCGCATTTCATGTCTAATTATTTTAATATTATTCAAAAATCTTATAAATCCAGTTTTACACCAAAGGTTATTGATTTAGCGAATGGGTAGACATCTGCATTGCTAACACCTCCTGTTACATAAGAACTACCACCTTCAGGATCTACACCAGGGAATTTTGTTATGGTAAACAAATTCGTGGCAGATACATAAATTGATGCACCTCTTAAAGATATTTTTTTCATTAATTCACTAGGTAATTCGTAGTTTAACCTTAAAACTTTTAGTTTAAGGAATGAAGCATCATGTATGGCTCTATCATTTCTACGACCATTGTAATAATATCCATAAACCAATCTTGAATATTCAGCATTTGTATTTTCAGGGGTCCAAGTATTTGTTAAGGCTTCAGGTGAAGCATTTTTCAGTAGGTCCACAAATCCATACATCTCAGAATAGTTGCCCCATTGGGTTTCATTTCCAATAGAATACTGGAAGCTTGCATTTAAACTAAAACGTTTGTATCTGAATGTAGTATTGATACCACCAAAATAATCCGGTTGCATACTTCCAAGAATCACGTAGTCTTCAATAGTAATTACACCATCTCCATTTGTATCTTTGAATTTATAATCACCCGGAGAAGTGGTTGATTGGTAATATCTTCCTGTAGGAGAAGCAGCATTTAATGCATCTATCTCTTCCTGTGTTTGGAAAATACCTTCAACCTCATAACCTTTAATAGTTCCAATAGGTTCTCCCACTGTAAAGTAAGCAGTAGACCATCTGGATAATGCATGGCCTTCCATATTTTCAATTTTGTTACGGTTAGCTGCTATATTAAAGGCAATGTTCCAGTTGATGTCTTTAGTAGCAATAAGCTCAGTTCCAATTTCAAATTCCCATCCTCTGTTACTTACTTCTGCAAGGTTAGAAGTATAAGAAGAAGATCCAGTTTCCTGTGGGAATGGAGAAGCAATTAAGATACCATCTGTATATTTATTATAGTAATCGAATGATCCGTATAATTTGTTGTTGAATAATGAGAAGTCTACACCCACATTAAATTCCTTGGTTGTTTCCCATTTGATATCGGTATTTGGTAATGTTGACGAAGGAATAATTGCTGTAGTACCGGCATAATTGGATTCAGATCTTAAGCCAACTTCAAAAAATTGCAGGTATGCGAAATCTGCAATATTTGCAGAACCTGATTTACCATAACTTGCTCTTAAGTTTAATTTATGAACAAAGTCTACTCCTTTTAGGAAGTCTTCTCTGTGCATATTCCAGTTCAGAGCTAATGAAGGGAAGTAAGCATTTTGATTACCCGGTCCGAATTTGGAGGACTTATCCGTTCTAAAGTTAAATGTTGCAGTATACTTATCATCATAAGTATATTGAACCCTGCTATAAATAGAATTTATACCACTATATGCCTTGGAATCAGAAGATTCATAATAGGTTCCGGCTGAGCTGGCATTGGTTAAAACATAATCATCAGCCAGGTCTGCATAACCTTCATATCTTCTTTCATATTTTGAGCGATCCCATGAAGCACCTACCATTGCATTGAAATTATGCTTTTCAATTTGCTTTTGATAATTCGCCTGAATATTGAGTGAGGTGTTAATTGTTTCACCATAATTATTTCCTAAGTAACCTAGAGTAGAACTTGGGTATAAGTCTGCAGATCTTTGAGGATTAAAAGTTCGTCCATTCGCTTTAAATACTGCTGTATTCGCATCAGCTCTTACAGTAAAGCCTGTGAATAAACTAAATTCTGCATAAACATTTCCTAAAAAGTTAGTGGATTTATTGATAATTTCACTTTCTAACATGGCTACCGGGTTTGCTGCTAAACTACGTAGTAATCCCATATTACCTCCTATAGGAATAATAGATCCGGGTGTTCTTAAAAAGTCTCCATTCTCATTATAAGCACCAAAGGTTGGATTAAATGTTAAAGAGTTTTTAACGATTCCATATCCAGTATTGTTATCAGAACCAGAAAAATTATAGCTTCCACTATAATTCATAGTAGAACCGACTTTTAGCCATTTGTTTATTTTTGCATCCAAACCTAATCTTACTCCATATCTTTTAAAGTCTCCATTTTTCACAAGGGTTTTTTGATCAGAAAGATTTGCAGATAATGAGAAGTTAAGATCCTCAGTTCCTCCACTCATATTTATGTTAAATTGGTGAACAGGAACGTTTTTGTCATAAACCAGGTCTTGCCAATCTGTATTTGCATCGCCGAAAAGTGGTACGTTTGATCCTGATGACAAATCAAAGAAAGAATCTCTTAATTCACCTGTTGTTGGATCGAAAATTAGCATTGCTGAATTATAAGCGGATCTGGTTACACCACCATTAGCATAGGCATCTATGGTATTTTTAGCGATCATTTTATGTAAGGCTTTAAATCCATCAGCATCCAATACTTCTAGTGTCTTAACTGGATTGTTAACAGTCATACTGTATTGTACAGTGGTTCTGATCTTAGAGTTTTTACGACCTCTTTTTGTTGTAATAAGGATTACCCCGTTTGCACCACGAGAACCGTAAATAGCTGTAGCTGCAGCATCTTTAAGTACGGTGAAAGTTTCAATGTCATTAGGGTCAATACTTAATAATGGGTTTGGCTCATCTCCAAAATATAGACCAGCATCAAACTGAGCATCAGTATTAAAAGGAACCCCATCCACTACATATAATGGTTGGTTGTTTCCTCCTGCAAAAGGAGAGGTAATACCACGAATACGAATGGTTGCTTCCGCACCCGGAGCACCACTGTTTTGTGTTATTTGTACCCCTTTGATCTGACCACCTAAAATCTGTTCAAAACTGATAGAGCCGGCAGCTTTATCTTCAATGTCTTTAGAAGTTACCTGAGATACAGAACTACCAATGCGTTCTTTCTTTTGGGTACCGTAACCAACTACTACAACTTCTTCCAGGTTTTCAGCTGATTCCTGCAACACAATGTTAATAGTTGTTTTACCTTCTACCGATATTAATTGAGTTTTAAATCCAATAAAACTTACTTTGAGTACAGATTGATTTCCAGCTACGGTTAGAGTATAATTCCCACCTGTATCAGCAGTAACTCCATTTAATGTTCCCGCTTCCAAAATAGTGGCTCCGGGTAATGGAGTACCCTCAGTATCTGTAACTTTACCTTTGATTTCAATATCTTGTTTTTCTTCATCTAAAAACTCAATGGCATCAGCTTCTTTAGGTTGAAGTACTATAAATTCATCTTCTATTTGGTAACTGATGTCTTTCCCTTTTAATACTTCATCTAAAATTTCTTCAATAGTCATTTGAGAAAAGCTAACTTCAATTTCAGCATCTTTATTTAAACGTTTATTATTATATAAAACATAATGCCCGGTTTGTTTTTGAATTTCTTCAAAGAGTTGCTCATAGGTAACTTTGCCAAGCTTCAGATTTATCTTTTGCTGGGATATACCATTGGCATTTACACCCACTACAAAGACAAAAATTAGTACTATTGCTAGCTTCATGATTCTTAAAAGTTTATCGGGCCTCCCTCTATATGAAAGGAATCCCCAAATCTGTTTTTTTTTCATAAATTTGTAATGTTTAAGTTTTGTAAAAAATTTAAATGTTACTTAGGCTGTGTGAGGGCTCAATTTCGCGCAGCCTTTGTTTATTTTAGCTTCAAGCTACATGCTTCAGGTAACAGGCATCATTCATTATTTATCAAGGAACCCAGTTGCTGAGCGCCTGCAGGCAGGTAGTCGAAGCACTATTTCTCCTTAATAATAATCTTATCATAGTCATAATAAAATTTTAGGTCATTTGTTTTCTCAATAATATTTAAAATGTAGTCCAGACTACGGTATTTTGTAATTGCTCCGGAGTATCTTTCCTCTTTTAGAATTTCATTTTCGAAATCAAACTCAACATCATACCAGCGGCTTAAAACGTTGACAATATCTGCCATTGGTAAATCCACGAATTTAAATACCCCCTCTTTCCATGAAGTATATAAATCTACGTCTACATCATTTAAAATTATTTCATCTGTAGTTGTATTTATACTGATTTGCTGTCCAGGGTTTAAACTGTATGATTCCTCTCCAATTTCAACATTTACTTTTCCTGAAACCAAGGTGATTTCTTCATTTTCTCCTTCATAAACTTTTACATTGAAAGAGGTGCCCTCTACTTTAATTCTGGATTTTTCTGTATTGATAAAAAACGGTTTATCAGGATTATGTGCAATATCAAAGAAAGCTTCTCCTTTTAAATGAACTTCTCTGGTATTTCCTGTAAAAATAACAGGATAGCTTAATGAGGACTCAGAATTGAATTGTACTCTGGAGCCATCACTTAGGGCAAGTTTATAGGTTTGGCCTCTTTTTATCTCAAGATTATTAAAAAGTATCTCCGTATTTTTTAATTCGGGCCTGGACTCATATTTGATAATCCCATTATGATTATCATTAATTTTTATACCTGAAATTTTTTCATCAATTCTTATTGATGAATCTCCCAGGTTAATCGTTCTTCCATCAGATAAGGTAAGCACAGCTCTAGCATCTGCTGGTAAAATCTCTGCAAATCGATGCTGATTATTATCTTTATAATTAATGAAATAAATCACTCCGCTAATGGTGATAAGCAAGGCAATAAATGCTGCAGCAAGTTGATAATATGCTTTGTAGCCCTTTTTATCCGATATCTTACTTTTAAATTTAAATTTTGAGGCATTCATATTTATAGTATCCCATTTCAGAGATAAATCTGTTTTCAGGCACATGCGACGCCACCTGTCATATAGTTCCTTATTTTTATTGCTTTCGTTTTTCCAGGAATTCAGTTCAACCAAGCCTTCCCTGTCAATATTCCCATTTGTTTCGGCAATGATTAAATTCAATATTTTTTGATTCATATCCATTGCAATAGAATTCGTTTATCAGTAAGACAGGAAAATTAGAAAATGGGTGAATGACATTCTAAAATGAATAATGAATAATTAACGAATGGGAAGCAATCCTTTCTTCAATTCAAGGTTTCTAAGTCTTAATATTTTAGGCATTCATAGAAATAATAGGATTGCTTCCCATAGCCGTCAATTTAAGCTTCCATGACAATAGTTATTAAGATATTAGGGTTGATAAGCCTGTAAAAAAAATATAGAACAAATTGATGACTTT
>JANQLW010000045.1 GCA_028280405.1 Bacteroidales bacterium | reverse complement strand
TTCATTTGCAATGTTTATCAGGTGTTTATATTCCGGATATTGCTTTGCTAAACCATATAATACCCATGCCCGGCTAAAGTTTAATCCATCGAGATGTACTAATTTCCCATCTGTCCTGTCACTCACTATGCCGGGTTGTAATTTAAAAGTTGGCTTTATTAATTCCGGAAGAAATTTATCTATCCATGATTTGAATTCATTTTTATTCAAAACTCTTCTCATTAAATTAATTTCTTCAAAACATGGAGATAAAAAATCATACCCGCTTGGTTCCCAGTTTAGTGGACAGTTGATGTCATTTAAATAAAAATCTTTAGCTCTTTTTTCGATAAGATTTTTTAAGTCTTTATTATCAACAGTCTTTGCATAATCCCACGCAAAGGTTAGTCCGAAAGCTGTATTGGTATGTTCACCAACTCTTATTGGGTAATTAAGCTTTGGTAAGAACTCAATATAACGCTGAACAATAAGATCTGTCAATGGTTGAAGGTTTTTTTCAAGCCTTTTTGCCAGAGGAGAATCCCATGTATGTAATTCTTCTGCCAGTTTTAATAACCAGGCCCATCCATAAGTGCGTTCATATGAATAATTATGTTTTCCTTTAAAGTATTTTACTTCCTCCAGTATGTTTTTTGCCGAGATATTTTCTTCCAGCTTGTATTCTATTACATTTTTTCCTTTGATATCAGGATAATCTTTAAGTAATTTTACTAATGACCAATGTCCGTGAACTGCAGAATGCCAGTCAAAGCATCCATAAAAAGCAGGGTGCAATTTTGAAGGTTCTCCTAAATCCTCCTTACTCCCAATTACCTGATTAAGTTTGTTTGGGTATTCTGTTTGCATGCATGCTAAAGGTAATTTTGCTAAGTTATTAGCCTCTTTTATGTTTAATTTGAGGGGTACTTCAGTTTTAATGGCAGTATTATCTTGTTGTTTGCAAGCAAATCCAATCATAGACAGGATTACTAATAGTAAAAGAGTTTTTATAATTTTCATAACTATTAAAATAAATAAGAGGATTCAAAATTAATGAATTCTCTTATTTATTTAATAATTGTTTATTATTTAGTTAAAGTCGGTTATATGTTTTCGGTACTACTTTTGACTTATGTCTGGAAAGAATAATTCAACACAGCCTCCTCTATATTTGATTTCTATTTATGTCCTTCCAGTTCACAACTCACCATCCACTGTATTCCAAACTTATCGGTACACATTCCGAAATATGCATCCCAAAAGGTTTTTTCGGCAGGCATGATTACTTGTCCTCCTTCAGAAAGAGCTTTAAAGATCCTATCTACTTCTTCTGTTGTATCAGTATTGATTGAAAGAGAAAAATTGTTCCCGAAAGTAGGTGGCGGCCCAAAAGCTTCTGATGTATCGCTTCCCATTAAAATACATTCTTTACTAATAGGCAGGGAAATATGCATGATTTTTTCTTTGTCTTCTTCGGTTACCGGCGGACAATGATCTGACGGTGGCATCTCTTTAAATCTGGCTACATGAGCAAATTCTCCACCAAATATAGATTTATAGAAATTGAAAGCTTCTTCACAATTTCCATTAAAAGTTAAATAAGCATTGAGCGTTGTCATAATTTAAATATTAATGAATACCAAATTTCTTTTTATGTTTTTCAAGAATCTTTAATCTGATCTCATGAAGTTTTTTAAAATTCTTCTTTTTAGGAGAAACAATGGCTATTAGATATGTTTTATTTGCTTTCTCATTTATAAACGGCTGAATATCCATGTTTAAATACACCATTTGTCCATTTGTAAATGTATCCAGAAAATTAATATTTGCCAGGTAATAAACTCCTCTTTTCTTATCTTTTTTTACTTTTTTAATTTTCAGGTCAATTTCAGAAACATCAACCACATTTCCTTTTGAGCTTGCTACCGAATTAGATAAGCCTCTATAATATTTCTTTAAGAAATCATATAAGGTTTCTTTGTCAAACTTGTTTATATAATATGTTTCGATGACAAAGATATAAGTGAAATAATCTAAGGCTTTGGTATCAAACATTCCCGGAGAAAATCGAAGTTCTTCAAAACCATGAAATTTAAGCTCTGGTGCAAAGCCGAATGGAAAATTGATTCGTTCGAATTTCCAATCCGCAGGTTCGGTTAAAATTTTAGCTTTAACATCTTGTGCTACCGATGCTGGAATAAAAGCCAATAAAAATAGAACGACAACAAGTAGTAATTTGGTTTTCATAATATAAGTTTTTAGAAATCCACCGGCCTGAAATCTTTTTTGGTAACACCACAGACGGGACATATCCAATCTTCCGGAATATCTTCAAAAGCAGTACCGGGAGGAATACCCGAATCGGGATCACCTTCTGCTGGGTCATAAATGAATCCACAAACCACACATTGATAGATTTGTTTAGCTTCAGTAGATTTAGTTGATATTTCTGTTTCAGTAGTTGTTTTTTCGTGCTGGCTTCCTAAATAAGTTGGGGAATTCTTAGGCGAAACACCTTTTATCACTTTACGATAATAATCGTAGGTTAATGGGATGGCGTCATCGTTTAATAATTCATAATCCATTAATTCTCCAATAAATAAAATATGTGACCCCACATCCATTGAGTCCACTACTTTACAATCAAAATAAGCAATGGTTTTATCCAATAAAACAGGGGATCCGCTTTTGGCCAGTTTGTAGTTTACACCGTCAAACTTATTTATTTCTTTTCCACTTTTAAATCCCCATGGGCCGAGAAAATCAAGGTCAATATTTTGTTCTAAAATAGAAATATTGAAAACCTTACTTTTTTTTATGATATCTGTAGTAAAATTATCTTTACTCGTTGAAATAGCAAGTTTTGCAGGCTCTGCAGTTACCTGAAATACTGTATTTGAAACATGTCCGTTCAATTGATCTCCATCAGCTGAACTGACTATATAAAGTCCATAACTTAATTTAAAAAAGGTATCTAAGTTCATGTAAATTGTAATTTAATCTAAAATAATAATTTATGTGTTTGAATTAAAGTAAAAGTGTAAAAATGATAGTGTGTTAAAGTGGAATCTGCGCTTCGGCAAGCTCAAGTACCCGGTCATTGAGCGAATCGAAATGTAATCCATAATCATTCCTCAATCCACTGTACAATCTTTTTCGTAAAAGGTACACGTTGTGGAGAAACTGAATCAATAAGCTGTCCTTCCTCACTGATCATATATTTTTGAAAGTTCCATCTAACCTTTGAATCCTTAACTCCATTTTCTGCTTTATTGGTTAACCATTTATAAAGCGGATGAATATCTTTTCCTTTTACTGATATCTTTGCCATCATTGGAAAACTCACATCAAACTTTGTTGAGCAGAATCTTGCAATTTCTTCATTTGTGCCGGGTTCCTGATTCATGAAATTATTAGCAGGAAAACCAATGATGACGAAGTTCTGATCTTTGTATTTTCTATAAAGCTCTTCCAGAGCTTTGTATTGTCTTGTGAAGCCTCATTTGGAGGCGGTGTTAACTATCAGGACTTTTTTCCCTTTAAGTTGATTAAGATCAAATTCGTTTCCTTTTATGTCTTTAAAAGAAAAATTATATATGGTTTTTGTTTGTGCATTTATTCCTGTTGTCATACCTAGTAGTAATATAAGTATAAATAAATTCTTCATAATTTTCATTTTTGTAAAGATAATATTATTTAGAATAATTATAAATAAAAATGTTCTATAAGGGCAAAAACCAAAAGTATATATCTACTACAAAACGGCAAAATGGCTCTTCCCTTAGATATTTGGTATTTATATAAAGTTTTTAATAATTTTTA
>JANQLW010000006.1 GCA_028280405.1 Bacteroidales bacterium | reverse complement strand
ATAGCTCCCCTCGACAGGCTCAGGTACCACCCTCGTCTTCGCTCGGGGAACCTTATGCCGGTTTAATTCCATATCCCTTCGACTCCGCTCAGGGGCCCTTTTGGATAATGCGTTGAGCGGAGCTTAGGACAAGATAATTGTCTTGTCCTAAAATCGTTAATCGGTGTTCATTATTCATTATTCTTTAATTAACATTTCTATGTTGATTACAAAGATTTAACAAAGAAAGTTCCCCTCTATTTTGTATTATTTTTGATATATAAATCTTAGGTGAAATGACAGAGCGCAAGAAAGTAACAACCAATACCATTATTGTATTTGTTTTTTTATTCATTTTAGTTGCTGCTTTTTTTGTGTACCATAAAATGAACAAGAAAACTTTTGAAGTTTTACAAGCTGTTCCTGAAGATGCAGCTTTTTTCTTTGAATTTAACAATTTAAGCCGGCTGCACGATAAATCACTCAACAACCAGATGTGGGCCGAAATAAAAAAACATCCTGCGATTAAACAAATAGACCAACAGGTAAAACTCTTTGACTCTATTGCATTCCAGCATATTAAAATTGCAGAAGTCTTAAAAACCGGAAATGGAATTATTTCAGCACACTATATCAAAGACAAATTCCAAAACCTTATTTTAATTGAGACCAATCACAATGCAGGATTCCAGTCTTTTGATGCCTTGTTTAGAGAAATATACAACAGACAATTTACCCGATTATTGATTAAACATGAAGGCGAAAAAATAAAAAAACTCATCTTTAATAATTATGATCATCCATTTTATTATTCTGTAGTAGGAAATCTATTTTTAGGGAGTTTTAGTGAGGCTTTAATTCATGAGTCGATTAAACAACTTCAGGAGAAAAAAGGTTTAAACAACAGCCATGATTTAAAATCATTAAAAAACAGTTCGGGGAAAAATGTAGACGCTAATGTTTACATAAACAGTAAGTATTTTTCCAGATTTTTATCAGCGCAAAGCCAAAGCAATTCATTTACCAATAATTTATCTGACTACTTTTCATGGATAGGATTGGATTTAATGATTAAAGACAATGAGCTTTTACTTCATGGATATTCAAAAGCACCGGATTCAACCAGACATTACTTAAATACATTTATCAAACAACAGCCGCAGGATATTGATCTGACAGGGATCCTTCCGTACAATACAAGTTTAATGCTGCATAAATCATTTCAAGATTATTCCCAATATTTTAATGATTACAAAGAGTACCTAAAATCGCATAATAGATATCAGGCATTTAATACAGGTATTAATAAAATAAACAGAATTACTAAGTGTAATCTGGAAAAATTTATCATGCCTTACATTGGAAACGAAATTGCACTGGTATCTTATGCTAAAAGAGAATCTGAATTTAAAGAGAAGTCCTATGCGATTATCAAAGCAAAGGATGGTCAGGAGCTAAGGCGACGATTCGGCAGAATTACTGAAAACGTAGCAGGTAGTGGTATTATTAAAAACTATAGCGGACAAACACTATACAGGATTAGGACAAATCATATTGCAGAATATCTGTTAGGTGATATTTTTAAATCTATTGAAAACTTCAATTATACTTTTATCAATGGATTTATGGTTATAGCAAATTCATCGGAAAGCCTTGAATCATTCATTGATTTGTATAAAAGCGGAAAAACTTTAGACCTGAATGACAATTACAAAGCTTTCACCGATAATATTAACCAGCAATCAAACTTTTACCTCTATTCTAATATTAGAAATGGTTTCGACCTTTTAAAAAAATACATTTCCAAAGATCTTTTCATTCAATTAAGTTCACCGGACCTTAACTTTACAAATTTCCATGCCACCGGAATGCAGATCACCAATATGGGAGGAAATTTATTTACCAATTTATACTTAAAATATAATGCTGAAATCGTAGAGGAAAACCGTTCACGTTGGAAAGCCAGTTTAGATGCCAACATTAAAGGGAAACCATTTACCGTTAAAAACCACA
Source organism: Bacteroidales bacterium (assembly GCA_028280405.1). Classification (GTDB taxonomy): domain Bacteria; phylum Bacteroidota; class Bacteroidia; order Bacteroidales. The sequence goes on along the minus strand of JANQLW010000006.1, from coordinate 34,604 downwards.
GAAATAATACACATAATATTGTAGCTTTTGATGTAAACAACGATATGTATTTATTTAATACTGATGGAGACAGGCTTTGGAAAAAAAATATCAATGAAATGATCCAAAGTCCGGTTTATATTGTAGATTATTACAAAAACGGTAAATACCAATACCTGTTCAATACAAAAAACTACCTTCACCTCATTGATTTACTTGGCAGAAATGTAAAAGGATATCCAAAAAAACTAAGCAGCCCGGCTATGAATGCACTTGCATTATTCGATTATGAAAAGAAAAAGAATTATCGCATTGTATTATCGGGTGCCGATAAAAAAGTATACAATTACAATATTAAAGGATCGGAAGTAAATGGCTGGACAAAAACGCAAACTTTGCATCTGGTAGATCAGAAAATACAGCATTTACGGACAAATAAAAAAGATTATATTTTAATTACTGATAAAAATGGAGAAATTAAAATTATAAGTCGCGTGGGAAGGGATCGTATCAATTTGAAAAAACAATTTGGCAAATCTGCAAATTCCGAATTCTACATCAACAAAACCAATAAAAAAGGTTTATTTATTACAACTAACAAAAAGGGTGTTTTAACATACATAAAGAAAAATGGAGCTATTGCAGAAACAATATTCGGAGATTTCTCAGAAGAACATTTCTTTTTGTATGAAGATTATAATAAAGATGGACATAAAGATTTTATTTATTTAGATGGCAATAAACTAAGAATTTACGATCGTTTTAAAAAACCTATTTTCACCTACGATTTTAAAACAACGATTACTAAAAAACCTGAATTTTATAATCTATCAAAATCCGAAAGCTTATTGGGAATAGTAAGTTGTACAACCCAGGAGATATTCCTTTTCAATAAACGTGGCGAAGTAATTATTTCCAAAGGCCTGATTGGAGAAACTCCATTTGTCATCCAGCGGTTAAAAAATAACCGGGATTTGAATTTGATTGTTGGGTCAGGAAGTAGTTTGTACAATTATGTGATTAAATAAATTATTCAATATATTAAAACGGGATAATTCATTCCGATAAATTTCATTAAAGCCCCAACTCAGCCTGCATTGCTCTCAATAAATCCTGAGCTTCGGGATTGGAATGATAATTTTTATCGGCTTTCATAAGCTTTACAAGGCTCTTGATCCCTTCTTCATATCTTTCAAGCTTATTAAGGGTTTGAACTCTATACCAATGAAAACGGCTTTTACTTTTCTCACTTTTATAATGATCTAAAACCTGTAATGCTTCTTTATTCATACTGGCCTCATCCAATAATCTCCAAAGCTTAACCCATTGGGATTCTCCAATTAAATAATCGGGATGTTTGGCTTCAGTAATTTCTTTAGACATAGAGATCATACTGTTGAAGCCTTCATCTTTTAAAGTTTTGAAAAGAATATCTGCCATTGATTTCTTCGGAGGATAAACCTTTTTAACTTTAAACTGATTATAAACCAAGGTAGCTTTAGCAGGAATCATTGCACCACGGCCATATTTCCCATAAGCTATTTGATAAGGAAGAATTGCAACAATTTCATCTCCTTCTCTTAAGTAAGAAACGACTTCAGTAAACCCTTTGATAAGCGGAGTATTATCAGCAACAAATGAGAAAATAGAATCCGGCATTTGGTCTGTATTCCAGATCAGACTATCATTCACCATCAAGCTCAAATAGGTATCAACCTTAGAACCGGGTTGAATTTTAGAGCCATTTCCTTTTTTCAGATAATAATATTTTAAACCACTCTCTTTTGTAATGGTATCAAAAGCAGCAGTTTCATTTTTAGTTTTCCCACCAGGATTACAAGCAGTAAATCCAATGGTTATTGCCATAATCAGAATAATAGTGTATTTCATAATGTTAGCATTAATAATTTGAAGACATAAAAATAGTTGAAAATTATGGACTACGAGTTACGACCTGAATAATTTATCATTCATCATCCATAATTTTCAACTATTCTAATGCTTTTTCAATTCGGATAGAAATATCTTTCAGTCTTAGTGTTTGTTGATAAAAGAATGGCAGGTTAATCGTACTCTCCATAAACTGAAATACATACATAATGATAGAAAATACGACTCCGTAAACAAGCCCCTTCTGATCAACAACATCAACTACAGAATAACAAAGCAATACACAAAGGATCATCCAGACACCACTAAAATTAAGCGTTTCTAAATCAGAAAGACGAATTTTCCATTTCATCAAACTTTTATAATGCAGTTTTCTATCATCTTCATTATTCTGTTCATGAATTTCTACCTGTTTTTCATATTCATTGTTATATGAGTTGTTATAATGCAGCGTTTTCTTACTGCTAAGCCAATAGATCAGAAAGATAATCAGCATACAGATCAAACAACCGGTAAATACATTCAGGCTAAGGGTAGCAATAATGACCAGGGTTCCTACGAGTCCTATGATATTAGCGAATAATTCTGGCAATGAGTTTTCAAAAAAGGATACCACTTCCGTAAGTAAATTAATATGAGCTACATTTTCTGAAGTCTTTTTTTCTTTTCTTAGAGAAGATATTTCTTCAGCAAGTTTCTGATACATTTTAGCATAAATGCGAGTATCATAAAACCTTCTCCCTGCTCCAATTATTAATGCAATAACACATAAACCACCTAAGTAAAATATTCCTGTCATCTCTTTTGCAATAGCCGAATCAATTGCTTTTCCTATAAATAAAGGGAACAATACAAATAGGAAACCTTCTAAAATTACAATGCTCAGTGTAAAGCTAATTTGCCACTTAAAACGAAAGAAAATATTTTTGAGATTCATAACGTGATTATTACATTTCCATGGGGTGACGCCCCTCGGGGCGTCACCCCAAAAATAACTTTTTCACACTTCTGTTCATTAACATACTCTTAATTCTTATTAACAATTTTTAACACGCTCAAAAAACGCTTGTTTAATATATTTGTCTCACCTATAAAATGAAAGAATCATGATAGAAACGGATATCAAATTATTAAACGAAAAAATTCAAAAAGAAAGTGCTTTTGTCGACCTGATCAACCTTGAAATGCAAAAGGTGATTGTTGGTCAAAAGCATATGGTAGAAAGGTTGATGATCGGGTTGTTGGCCAATGGACATATTTTACTTGAAGGAGTTCCCGGATTAGCAAAAACTTTAGCGATCAATTCCCTTTCAAATGTGATTGATGCAAAGTTCAGCAGAATTCAATTTACTCCTGATTTACTTCCTGCCGATTTGCTTGGTACCATGATTTACAGTCAAAAGAAAGAAGAATTTATTGTACGTCAGGGCCCTGTTTTTGCCAATTTTATATTAGCAGATGAGATTAATCGAAGCCCTGCTAAAGTTCAGTCTGCACTACTTGAAGCAATGCAGGAACGTCAGGTTACCATTGGAGAAACAACCTATAAACTGGAAGAACCATTTTTGGTAATGGCTACACAAAATCCGATTGAGCAGGAAGGTACCTATCCTCTTCCTGAGGCACAGGTAGACCGTTTCATGCTGAAAGTTGTTATTGGGTATCCAACCAAAGACGAAGAAAAACATATTTTACGACAAAATATTCAAAGTGCTTTTAATACTACCAATACCATTCTTAAAACTAATGATATTGTAAAAGCAAGAGATGTAGTGCGTGAAGTATATCTTGACAATAAAATCGAAACTTATATTACCGACATCGTTTTTGCAACCCGTTTTCCTGCAGAAAATAAGCTTGAAAAATTTGAAGGTATGATTGCTTACGGAGCTTCACCACGTGCCAGTATCAATTTGGCATTAGCTGCAAAAGCATATGCATTCCTAAAAAGAAGGGGTTATGTGCTACCTGAAGATGTAAGAGCTATTGCACATGATGTATTAAGGCATCGTATCGGTTTAACCTATGAGGCAGAAGCAGAAAACATTACTACTGAAGAAATCATCAATGAGATTTTGAATACTGTTGAAGTTCCTTAAAGAGTTTCAAATAATGAATACCTGCCTGCGGCAAGCAGGTCGAACAAGGAATTACGAATTTGGAAATAGAAAACTAATATCATTATAGTTTGGAAGCAACGGAATTATTTAAGAAAGTACGTAAGATTGAGATCAAGACACGTGGATTGTCAAACCAGATTTTTTCCGGTCAGTACCACTCTGTGTTTAAAGGTCGGGGAATGGCTTTTAGTGAAGTCAGAGAATACCAATATGGCGATGATATCCGTAATATCGACTGGAACGTAACAGCCCGTTTTAACCACCCTTATATAAAAATCTTTGATGAAGAACGAGAATTAACTGTAATGCTTTTAATCGATGTAAGTGGTTCCAATGAGTTTGGAACCCAAAAACATTTAAAAGAAGATCAGATCACTGAAATTGCAGCCGTTCTTGCTTTTTCTGCCATCCAAAACAATGATAAAGTAGGAGTCATATTCTTTAGCAATAAAATTGAAAAGTTTATTCCTCCTAAAAAAGGAAGTACACATATATTAAGAATTATCCGTGAGTTAATTGATTTCAAACCGGATAAGCGGGAAACTGATATATCCGAAGCTCTACGTTATCTGACCAATGCAATTAAGAAAAGATGTTCGGCCTTTTTAATTTCGGATTTCATGGATGAAGGATTTGAAGACGCTTTAAAGATTGCCAACAGGAAGCATGACTTAATTGCGATCAGAATCTTTGATGAACGGGAACATCAATTACCAAATGTAGGATTGATAAAGCTCAAAAATGCAGAAACCGGTAAAGAAATGATGGTGGATACTTCCAATGAAAAAGTTCGTCATGAGTTTAAGATGAATTTTCTTCGTAAAGAAAGTAAGCTGAATGAAATTTTTTTAAAAAGTGGTGTGGATGCTGCAAAGGTAAAAACAGACCAGGATTATGTAAAGCCACTTATAAATCTATTTAAGAAAAGAGAATCCAGACGTTAAGTATGAAGAAACAACTAATCATATTATTTATCTCATTAATTCCGGTAATTGGTTTCGGACAAAAAGCTAAGTCCACAGCTACAATTGATAAGGATACCATCTTTATTGGAGACCAAATGAAGATGCGTTTGGAAATTCTTACGAATGGGAAAACAAAAGTTAGCTGGCCGGAATTTAAAGAAAGTATAGTCAAGGGAATTGAAATACTGGATAAAACTGCTATTGATACTGTGTCAAACAAAGATGGGTCACTCTCCTATATTCAGGATTTTACACTTACATCTTTCGATACAGGGTTTTACGAAATAAAAGGATTGAATTTCTCTTGCATGGATCAGGTTGATACATTATTTTACAAAACGATAAGTAATCCTTTATTTATAAGAGTAAATACAGTTGAAGTCGATACAACCCAGGCTTTCAAACCCATTAAAGGGCCCATTAGCCAAGGTTATACTTTTGGAGAATTTATTCCTTATATAGGTGGATTTATACTTTTGGTAGTTGCAATTATTCTTATTTATTATTTCTTTTTCAGAAAGAAAAAAGAAGGTCCGATACTGGCAAGATCGAGGCCTAAGATTCCGGCACATATACTTGCACTTAATCAATTAGACAGCTTAAAAGATAAGGAGCTATGGCAGGAAAGCAAGTTTAAGGAATATTATACTGAATTAACGGATATATTCAGAAATTATATAGAAGCTCAATACAATATTGATGCTCTGGAAATGACTTCGGATGAAATCAGAGATGCTATAAAACCATTTAAAGAAATAGAGGAGCAATTAAAAAGTAAAGTTTCCAATACATTAAGCATAGCTGATTTGGTAAAATTTGCAAAAATGCAGCCGATGCCCGAAGACAATATTAATAGTTTGACCATAATCACTGAGTTTGTAAAGGATACTTCCAGGAAGAAAGCACAAGCAGAGGTAGCTGAAGAAGAAAAACAAAAAGCAGAACAAAGTGAAAGTGATAAACTACATGAAGATAAAAACGGATTAGAATAAAGACATAAGAGATGCTGAAGAATATTGAATTTGCAAATCCGGAATACTTTTACCTTTTGGTCATTATACCGATAATGATTGGATGGTACTTTTTCAATCATTTGAAGTCACATGCTGAATTACAATTCTCGAATACAAGCGTATTTGAGAAAGCAAAGAAAAGCATAAAGCAATATTTATACCATAGTCTGCCGATATTAAGAGCTCTGGCACTGGCAGCAATAATCATTTGTTTGGCAAGGCCTCAATCCAGTACAAGCCGCCAGGATATTTCCATAGAAGGAATTGATATCGTAATGGCTTTGGATGTTTCAGGCAGTATGTTGGCCATGGATTTAAAGCCGGATCGCTTGGAAGCATCAAAAGCATTGGCAGCAGAATTTTTTGATGGTCGCCCGAATGACAGGGTTGGTTTAGTCATTTTTAGTGGAGAAACTTTCACTCAATGTCCTTTAACAACAGATCATACTGTCATTAAGAATTTATTTAAAGATATTAAGAGTGGTATGATTCAGGACGGTACAGCCATTGGTGATGGTTTAGCTACGGCTGTTAATCGTTTAAAAGAAAGCGAAGCTATCAGCAAAGTGATCATTTTACTTACGGATGGAGTGAATAATGCCGGTTCAATCGACCCCATATCTGCAGCTGAGATTGCAAAGCTTTATGGAGTAAGAATTTATACTATTGGCGTAGGAACAGAAGGCATGGCACCTTATCCGGTACAAACACCTTATGGTAGGGACGTTCAGAGGGTAGAAGTTAAAATTGATGAAGAATTACTCAAAAAAGTAACGGAAATGACAGATGGGAAATATTTCCGTGCAACGAGTAATCAAAAGCTTAGAGAAATTTATGCAGAAATTGATAAGCTGGAAAAATCTAAAATAGATGTTACTGAATTCCGAAGGAAAAATGAAGAGTTTTTCCCTTTAGCTTTATTAGCATTAGGTCTATTAGTAATTGAATTCATTTTGAGAAAAACCATATTTAAAACGATCCAATAAGAGCGACAGATATGATCAGATTTGAATACATAGAATTTTTATATGCATTATTACTTCTTCCGGTATTTATGGGATTGCACCTATTTGTAAAATACTGGAGAAAAAATGCCATACAAAAATTAGGAGAGGCACATCTTATCAGCAAATTAATGCCTAAGATTTCTTCCAATCGTCCGCTTGTAAAACTAGTGATCTGGATGCTGGCTTATGTATGTTTGGTAATAGCCATTGCCAACCCACAAATAGGTTCCAAAATTGAAAAGGCAAAGCGGAAAGGTATAGATCTGATAATAGCTCTGGATGTTTCCAACAGTATGTTGGCACAGGATATAAAACCAAGCAGATTATTGGCATCCAAACAAGCCATCTCTAAATTGATCGATAAGTTAAAAGGAGATCGTATAGGTATTATTGTTTTTGCAGGCCATGCATACACTCAATTACCAATTACTACAGATTATGCTGCGGCAAAAATGTTTTTAAACACGATTACCCCAGATATGTTACCAGTACAAGGAACTGCTATTGGAGAAGCCGTAAACCTTGCAGTGAAATCATTTGGAGAAAGCAAACATAACAAAGCCATAGTGGTAATTACAGATGGAGAAAACCATGAAGGTGACGCTTTAAAAAATGTAGAAGCTGCAGTAAAAGAAGGAATCAAAGTTTACACTATCGGAATGGGATTAGCTGAAGGTGCACCCATCCCTATTATGAAAAATGGAAAACTTACAGGCTATAAAAAAGATAAAAGTGGTAGCATAATTACAACAAAGTTAAATGTTGTAATGCTTGAAAAAATTGCTGCTATTGGTGAAGGGAAATATATCGGAGCTACGAATACTCAGGTTGGAGTAAACAAAATTTATGAAGAGCTTGACAAATTAGAAGAATCTGAATTTGAATCTAAAACATTTTCGGATTATGAAGACCGTTTTCAATATTTTTTAGCATTGGCCGTTTTATTATTGATCTTTGAGTTCATCATTGTAGATCGTAAAAGTAAATGGGCCGACAAAATTAAATTATTTGATTAGTATGAAGAAGCTATTAATTATATTATTGTTGCTATTCCCATTAATTGGGTTTGCCCAAAAAGAGGCTAAGCTGATCAGGAAAGGGAATAAATCTTTTGAAGAAGGTGATTATAAAAATGCCGAAGTCAATTACCGTAAATCATTGGAAGTAAATAATAAATCCTTAAAAGGGAATTTCAATTTAGGCGGTGCTCTTTACAATCAAAAAGATTTTGAAGGCTCTAAAAAGATTTTTGAAGAATTGAGCAAACAATTTGAAGACAAAAACGAAAGAGCCGATGCATTCCATAATCTCGGCAATACTTTCATGTCGAAAGAAAAGTATAAAGAAAGTGTGGAAGCATTTAAAAATGCTTTAAGAAACAACCCTAAAGATGAAGAAACCAGGTATAATCTGGAATATGCAAAACAAAAACTAAAAGAACAGGAAGAGCAACAACAAGATAAAGACCAGAATAAGGATCAGAATAAAGATCAACAAGACAAAAAGGACCAGCAGGACCAACAAGATAAAAAAGATCAGCAAGATCAAAAGAATGAGCAACAGAATAAAGATCAACAGCAAAATCAAGATCAGAAGCAACAACAGCAACAACCCCAACAACGGCAAATATCGAAACAAGATGCTGAAAGAATGCTTGAGGCCCTGAAAAATGATGAAAAGAAAACGATTGAAAAATTAAAGAAATTAAAAGCTAAAAGTGCAAAAGTCACTACTAGTGAAAAAGATTGGTAAACCATTAATTTATACATTTGCAAAACCATTGAGAACAGAACAATGAAAAAATATCTGGTATTATTTCTATTTATTTTGGCAAACGGTACAACTTTTTTGTATGCTCAGGAAATCAGCTTTAAAGCTACGGGGCAAACACAAGTTGCAGTTGGCGATCAATTTGTTATCCAATTTACTGTAAATGCTGAGGGTGAAAATTTAAAAACACCTGACTTTGGCAGTAACTTCAAAGTCTTATCCGGCCCTAATAAATCACATAATACCAGTTTCTCGAACATTAACGGACGAATGTCCCAATCTACCACCATTACTTATACATATTATTTACGAGCCTTAAAGGAAGGGGAATTCACTATTCAGCCTGCATCTATAAAAGTTGATGGAAAAGAATATAAAACAAATCCCTTAACAATTACGGTTGCGAAAGAAAGACACAAGAGAACCAATCAATCGCAGGGAGAGCAAGCAAAATCTAAAACCAGCTTTACCAAAGATGATTTATTTTTAAAAGCCGAAATAAGTAATAAAAATCCATTTATTGGAGAACAAATAATCATTACTTATAAGATATATACAAAAGTTCCCGTTCAAAATCTGAATCTTGAAGAACAGCCAAATTTTCCCGGCTTCTGGATGAAAGATCTAAATGAACCCAATACGCCTCTAAAACAATCTTCTGAGATTATTAATGGCGTTGAATATGTTACTGCAGAATTGAGAAAATTAGCTTTGATCCCTCAAAAAAGTGGAAAAATTAAAATTGATCCCTTAGAACTAAGTTGCCTGGTTCAGGTTAGGGATAATAGTCGCCGAAGAAGATCCAATTCCGTTTTTGACAGTTTCTTTGACGATCCCTTTTTTAGTGGTTATAAAAATGTAAAACATTTTATGGAATCTAATCCTGTTACGGTAAATGTTAAAGTTTTGCCTACGGATTCCAAGCCTTTAAATTTTAGTGGAGCAGTTGGGAATTACCGTTTGACTTCAAGTATTGATAAAACCACTTTAAAAACAAATGATGCGATTACACTTAAATATACGATTTCGGGTAGTGGCAATATTCAATTACTGGAGAAACCCGATTTAAATTTTCCTACCGACTTTGAAGTCTATGATCCAAAGATTCAGGATAATATTCGTAAAACTGACCAGGGAATGGTAGGAAGCCGTACTTTTGAATATTTAATCATTCCAAGAAATCCCGGTGATTTTAAAATAGATACCTATAATTTTACATTCTTTAATCCTGCAAGCAGAAAATATGAATCAAAATCTGCAAAAGCTTATAATATAAAAGTTGAAAAAAGTGAAGATTATCAATCAGGTGTAACATACAGCGGTGTTAATCAGGAAGACATACGATATATTGGTCAGGATATCAGACATATCAAAACCGATGCGAAAAAACTTTATCCGATAGCTGAATTCTTTTATGGAAGTTTAAACTTTATTCTGAGTTATTTAATTGCCATAATATTATTCATATTGTTCATTATTATTTGGAAGAAAAGAGTAAAGAAATTGAGCAATCAATCATTAATGCGCCATAAAAAGGCTACAAAGGTTGCCAGAAAAAACCTGAAAAAAGCAAATCAATATCTGGGGACTAAAGAATCTACTGCATTTTACAATGAAGTTTCTCAGGCATTGTGGGGATATTTAGCTGATAAGTTCAACATTCCTTTATCTGAATTATCAAATGATACGGTAAAAGATGCCCTGACGCAAAAAGGAGTAAAAGAGAAAATAATCACTCAGTTTACGGATGCACTCAATCATTGTGATTATGCCCGTTTTGCTCCCGGAGATCCAACTTCCAATATGGATAAAATTTATAATGAGGCTCTTGAAATAATAAGTAAAATTGAAAGAGAATTAAAATAAAAGTAAAGATGAAAAAACACGTGATCCTATTCTTTTTGCTTTTCGGATTTATTGGTTTAAATGCCAATACAACGAATCAGTCTCTTTTAACAAAAGCAAACCAGCAATATGATGCAGGCCGGTATAATGAGGCCATCAAAACATATTATCAGATTTTAGAAAACAAAGTTGAATCAGCTCAGCTTTATTATAATATTGGAAATGCCTATTTCAAATTAAAAGATTTAAGCTCTGCAATATTGTATTATGAAAAAGCAAAAAAACTCAGTCCTAATGATAAAGACATCCTTTATAACCTTGGCATTGCAAACAGTCGGATTGTAGATAAAATTGAAGTTGTTCCACAAATTATTTTTAAAAGATGGTGGAATTCGTTCTATAATATATTTTCGACGAATAACTGGGCAAAAGTTGCAATAGTGCTTTTTTTCATTACACTTGCCTTTTCAGCGATTTTCCTATTGTCACAACAACGGTTTATAAAAAAACTATTTTTCTTGTTTGGACTTATATTTCTATTATTATCCATATCCTCATTCTTTGTTTCATATCAAAAATATTATTATACAAAAAATCACAAGGAGGCCATTTTATTTGAACCTACAATTACCGTGAAGAGTTCACCAAATAAAAACAGCGTTGATTTATTTGTAATTCATGAAGGTACTAAAGTATATATTCTGGATAAAATAGGTGACTGGATTGAAATAAAAATAGCGAATGGAAGTATCGGCTGGCTAAAGGAAAATTTGGTTAAATATATTTAATACTTTGCACCCACTCCGACACCCACTTTAAATTTAGGTTCGTATTTGCCGTAAGCCGGGCAATCTTTCATTGTTCTGCAAGAGGATAGAAGAAGGCAAAGAAATAAAAAAGCACATAAAGCAATCCCAAGTTTTTTCATAAATTTACTTTTTAGAATACATACAATATTAGTAATTTTTAGTTTAGCCTGAAACCAAATGTCGAAAATTAACCCTCAAATTGAAGATTCCTGGAAAGAACTCTTAAAAGAAGAATTTAAGCAACCCTATTTTGCCCAGCTAAAAAATTTCTTACTGGAAGAAAAAAAGAAGCATATTATTTACCCACCCGGAAGTAAGATGTTTGCTGCTTTTAACCACACTCCATTTGACACGGTTAAACTGGTAATTTTGGGACAGGACCCTTATCATGGACCGGGCCAGGCACATGGCTTATGTTTCTCTGTTCCCAAAGGGATCCAAAAACCACCTTCATTACAAAACATATTCAAAGAAATAAAAGATGATTTAGGGCATAACATTCCGGATCACGGGAATCTGGAGCAATGGGCCAATCAAGGAGTATTGCTGTTGAATGCGACCTTAAGTGTCAGGGCTCATCAAGCTGGTTCACATCAAAAAAGAGGTTGGGAAAACTTTACGGATGCAGTTATTAAACATCTTTCGGACCGGAAAGAACATTTGATTTTTCTATTATGGGGGAGTTATGCCATCGCTAAAAAAGAACTGATCGATCAAAGCAAACATCATATTTTAACTTCAGTACATCCCTCGCCATTATCTGCCAATAGAGGTTTTTTTGGTTGCAGGCACTTTTCAAAGGCCAATGAAATACTTAGCCGGTATGGTAAAGATAAAATTGATTGGAAAATAATTTAGAAAAATTGTATCTTTCATAAAAAAAATAAAATGAGTATATTATCAATGGACAATGAGGATTTTTACAAATCAGGTTTTTTTGATCTCCTGATTGAGCGTAAAACTCTGACTTCCGTGATTTATACTTTCGTTTCTATTCCTGTATATACTATTTGCCTGATCTTTATTTACTCATTATTTCTATTAGGTATCATTCTTTCTCCTTTATGGATAGGAATTCATATTCTAAATGCAACTTTTAAGTTTTTGTGGTATTTATCAAAACAAGAGGAAGAGATTCATGAAAAATACCTGAAAATATCATTGGCTAAAGTATCCTTATACAAACCTGAAGAAATAGGCTTAAAACAGCTTATAGCATACATAAAGCATAAGAAAACCTGGAAAAGATTTATCTACTTTGGTTTAAAACCATTTATTGCCTTATTATATGGCTTGCCCTTATTTCTTTTTTTAGGAATTATTGTAACTATGGTGTATGCTCCTATAAGCTCAGTATTTGGAAAAATCAGATTTTACAGTTGGTATGAAACAGATTCTTTTATTGAAGTTGTATTCATTTATTTTGTCAGTTTTATTACTGCAGTGTCTTTACTCCATGCAATGAGGTATATGATTAAACTTTCATCGAAAATTACCAGATCATTTCTTAGCCGCTAATTATCTTATTGTTTTTTTCACATAACTTATTCACTAAATAAGTTACTGAGCTCCAATTTTATTAAAACCAAACTTATTCATACTCAGATTACTTAAATATATAATCTTTGATATTTTTACTATATTCGTTTGCGATAATAACAAAAAACGCTAATTATGAGGAAACTTTCAAGTTTAATGCTTGTTCTTTTAATTGCCGTAACCACAGTTTATGCGGGTGGTTATCAGGTCAGACTGCAAGGACAGCAACAAACCACTATGGGGCTAATTGGTACTCCTTTGGTATTTGGGTCAAGTGGTATATTTTACAATCCGGGAACTCTTTCCTTTATGGAAACCACTTATGATTTTTCAGCCGGTGTAAGTATTTTGAAATCCAATGCTACTTTCCAAAAAGACTTTACGAATTATCAGGCAAAAACCCACAATCCTTTAAAACCACCTTTTTCAGCTTATGGAGCTTACAAAATCAATGATAAATTTGCGGTAGGTATTGGTGTATATACACCTTATGGAAGTACGGCTAACTGGGATGATGATTGGGCAGGCAGAATGCTTGTTCAAAATATTTCTTTAAAAGCTATTTACGTTCAACCAACTGTTTCCTATAAAATATCTGAAGATATGGGTATCGGTATAGGTTTAGTTTATGCTACCGGAGATGTAAAATTACAAAGAGGATTGCCTTATAGTGATGATTCCAAAGTAAACCTAAATGGAAAAACAAGTAGCTGGGGATTTAATGTTGGGTTCTACTACAAAATATCTGACCAATTAACCTTTGGAGCAAGTTATAGATCAAAGATAAAGATGAAACTTGAAAATGGAGATGCAACCTTTACAATTCCTCAATCTTTAGGAGCTTTGGTTCCGCCTTCCGGAACCTTCAATGCAGATTTACCAATGCCGGCGAACCTGGATGTGGGTATTGCCTATAAATTTGATGAAAAATTAACTTTAGCTGCAGAAATCAATTATGTATTCTGGAGTGCTTATAAATCACTTGATTTTACATCAACCGATGTACCGGTATTAAATTCATCAAGTCCAAGAGAGTATTCCAATTCTTTGATTATGCGTATTGGTGGTGAATATAAACTTAATGATAAAATCACTTTGAGAGCCGGAGCTTATTATGATCCTTCACCCACAAGCGATATCTATTTCAGTCCTGAAACTGTGAGTTTGAATACGATTGCATTTACCTTCGGAGCTACCTATGACTATAGTGAGAACCTTCAATTCACTGTATCTTACCTTCAAACCAATGGTATGGAAACTAGTAAATCTTATGCGCCAGCCAACTTTTCAGGGAAATATCAAACAGTGGCATACATACCCGGATTTGGAATCAGATATCGTTTTTAACCTCAAAATTTAGAAGACATGAAGAATAAATATATAATTGCATTTCTTTCACTGGCAGTTTTATTTGCCTGTGAACCCAAAATCGACGAATTTCCTTCTAGTGCAGGTACAGCTGATTTTTCAAAATATATAGCCATTGGCAACTCTTTAACTGCAGGTTTTGCGAGTCAGGCTTTATCTCAGGAAGGCCAAATGTATTCATTTCCTAATATGCTTGCAACCAAACTCAAAGAGGTGGGCATGCAAGGAGAATTAAAACAACCTTTAATCCCATTAATAAATGAGGATGATAAAGGAATAGGTATCGGATCAGATGCTCAGGGTAATCCTGTATTCCATACTAAATTAAAATTAGGCTTAGTTCCCGATGGATCAGGAGGACAAACATTATCACCTGTACCTTATGATGTAACTGTTTCTTCAGCTGAATTAGGTGCTGCTCTATTAACTTCAGTTGCCGGTGATGGCCCTTATAATAACTTAGGTGTTCCGGGAGCTAAAGCAGGCCATCTTTTATTTGACAAATACGGAACTTACGGAGCTATGCATCCTGTATCAGGAGATCCTTTATTCAATCCTTATTATGTAAGATTTGCAAGTACTCCGAGCACCACTATTTTAGAAGAAGCAATGGCACAGGCTCCAAGTTTCTTTACTTTATGGATAGGTAATAATGATGTATTAGGATATGCAACTTCTGGCGGTGCTGTGGATGTATTAACTGACCTGACTGAATTTACTACTTATATGACAGCTATTATTAATACATTAGTATCTAACGGAGCTAAAGGAGCTGTTGCTAATATTCCGGATGTAACTTCAATTCCATTCTTCACTACAGTTCCCTATAATGCTTTATTACTCGATGAAGCAACAGCAACAGCTTTAAATACTGCTTATGCTGCATTGGGAATTACATTCTCTGCCGGAAACAATCCATTTATCATTGTTGATCTGGCTGCTCCAGGCGAAGTAAGACAAATGCAAGAGGGTGAATTAGTATTATTATCGATTCCACAAGCCGATATTAAAAACCCTGATATAGGATTAGGAAGCAAAACACCAATTCCAAGTCAATATGTATTGACCGCAGCTGAAATACAAGCTATTCAAACTGCAACAGCTCAGTTTAATGATGTTATCAGTGTGTTAGTAAATAATAAAGATATTGCCCTTGTTGATATGAATACGCATTTAAATACACTTAAAACAGGCTTGTTATATGATGGGATTTCAATGAATACTACCTTTATTACCGGAGGAGCTTTCTCTCTTGACGGAATTCATTTAAATCCCAGAGGAAATGCAGTAATTGCAAACTTCTTTATTGATGCGATCAATGCAAAGTTCAATGCAAGAGTTCCAAAAGTTAATGTTACAGATTATCCGGGAATAAAATTTCCTTAATAAAGAATATATATTGTATTGAAGAGGCTTCCAAAAGCTACTTTAGCTGTCATCCTGAACTCCCGCCTGCGTCGGGCAGGTGTTTCAGGATCTAAACATATTGATTACATGACTGACTAATAAGATTCTGATTCCAATAGCTATCGGGACAGAGTGACATACTATTACACTTTTGGAAAACTTCTTTTTATTTACATTTGCAAAAAGAACAACTATGAATAAACTCGTTTTTGCTACCAATAACAAACACAAACTTCACGAGGTTAAAGAATATCTGAAGGATAAATATCAGATTTTAGGATTAAGCGATATCAATTGCAATGATGAGATTGCAGAAACCAGTCAAACATTGGAAGGAAATGCATCCATTAAATCACATTATATCTTTGAAAAGTTCAATATAAATTGCTTCGCTGATGATACCGGATTAGAAATTGAAGCACTGAACGGAGCCCCAGGTGTATATTCAGCCAGATATGCCGGAGAACATCATAATTTTGAAGCTAATCTCCAAAAAGTACTTAAAGAACTTAAAAATGAAAACAACAGACAAGCTCAATTCAGAACTGTAATCTCTCTAATTCTAAATGGCCAGGAATACTATTTTGAAGGCATCGTAAAAGGAGAAATCCTGCGAGAAAAAAGAGGAACGGATGGTTTTGGCTATGACCCTATCTTTATACCTAAAGGATTTGATGAAAGTTTTGCTGAAATGAGTTTGAAACAAAAAAATGAAATCAGCCACAGAGGAAGAGCTGTAAAAAAATTAGTGGATTTTCTAAAAAAGGGGCGACGCCCTTAAGGGCGTCACCCCTTTTTTTCTTAAAGAATATTATCAAGCATCATATTGAATAAATCTTCATTAGTCATTCCAAACACCCTGGCCTGTTGAGGGACAATACTTTGTTCAGTGAAACCAGGAACCGTATTCACTTCCAAAAACCAAATACCTTCCTCATTGAAAATATAATCAAAGCGAACAACCCCTTTACAATTGAGTTTCTGATATAAGTCCACAGAAGTAGCTTTAATTTCTATATCAATTTCTTCCGGAATATCAGCGGGTGTCACCTCATTGGTAATTCCAGGAGTATATTTAGCTTCATAATCAAAAAATTCATTCTTAGTAATGATTTCCGTTGTTGGAAAAGCCATCATCTTGCCTTTAAAATTGAAAATACCACAATCTACTTCACGGCCTTTGATAAATTGTTCTATCAACACTTCATCATCTTCTTTAAAAGCAAGATTTATAGCAGACAGTAGTTGTTCGGGCTTAGAAACTTTTGATGTTGCAACACTGGAACCTCCATTATTAGGTTTTACAAAAACGGGCAAACCAAGTTCATGAAGAATATCCTCAGTTTTATATTCTGTATGCTTGTGCAGATGAATAGATGCGGCAACATTAACCCCAAAAGACCTAACTACTTTGTTGCAATAGCTTTTATTAAATGTCAAAGCAGATGTTGTTACACCACTTGATGTATAGGGGATATTTAACAAATCAAAATAGGCCTGAATCACACCATCTTCTCCGGGAGTACCATGGATCACATTAAAAACAGCATCAAAACGGATTATTGAATCACTGAGGTCCAGGCTAAAATCATGGCGGTTAATTGGAAATTTATTTCCATCCTTATCGCAATAATGCCAATCATTTCCTTTAATCACAATCAGGAAAGGATTATACTTATCTCTACTCAAATGTTGTTGTACAACTTCTGCACTTTTAATAGATATTTCATACTCTCCTGAATTTCCTCCTGCAATAATGGCGATATTCTTTTGCATCCTTATAAATTGAGCTGTTTGTAAGTTTATTATTTTTATCTTTGTCGGCAAACAAAAGGCTTCTGTGCAGTATAATAAACTGGTTCATAAGTCCGTTGTTTACATATAAATCCGGCATTAAATATACGAAAAATGAGATTCTTTTATTTCCTTGGCCAGAAGAAATTCTACCTGCAAATACTGATTGCAATTGTAGCTTTCGTAGCTTTATTAATGGGAGCTTTATTTTTCCTAAACATTTACACCCACCATGGAGAAGCTTTGATATTGCCTAATTATTATGGCTTAACTATGGATGAAATAGAAGAGAAACCCAATGAGCATAATTTCAGATATATTTTAACTGATTCTATTTATGACAATACCAAAAAACCTGGAACAGTCATATTACAGAATCCGCTTGCCGATTCCAAGGTGAAAAGAAACCGGAAAGTTTATTTGACCATAGTAGCCACAACTCCTGAAAAAGTTAAGATGCCGAACTTAAAAGATCTTTCAAAGCGACAAGCATTGAATATTTTAAAAACAAAAGGATTAAAGGTAAATCTATTACATTATATTCCACATTTTGCCCAGGATAATGTATTAACTCAATTGTTTAACGGAGATACGATACAACCGGATTCTTTGATTCAAAAAGGTTCAAAGATAGATTTAGTTTTAGGGAATGGTTATAATTACAGGAAATTTAAAGTTCCTTTTCTGATTGGGAAAACACAAGCCGAAGCACATAAAATTCTTCATATGGCTTCACTGAATATCGGAGAAGAAACTTATCTTGATCAAAATAATTATGGAGGTGTTTACAGGGTGTATTTGCAGTTTCCTGAATTCGATAGTGATTCCATGCTCAGTTTTGGAGATTTTGTAAGTTTGGAATACCGTTCTGATTTTGCCTTTGACTTTGATGATTATATTGAGAGTATACTTCCGGATACTACTTCGATAGATTCTATCTTAATGTCGGTTGATTCATTATTAATAGAACTTCCCGGTGATACATTAGACCTCAATCAATACAGATAAAATGCAGGAAACAGAAGAGAAGAATGAATTGTATGAGCACTTCCGTATAGAAGTGGATCCGGGACAAAGCTTACTTCGTATTGATAAATACCTGATGTCAAGGATTGAAAATGCGACACGCAATAAAATCCAGAATGCCGCTAAAGCCGGAAACATTTTTGTAAATAATAATACTGTAAAATCCAATTATAAGGTCAGGCCAAATGATGTGATCTCAATTGTGATGGCTAAGCCACCCCGTGATATTGAGGTTTACCCTCAGGATATCCCTATTAATATTATTTATGAAGACCCGGACATAATAGTCGTAAATAAAGAGCCCGGCATGGTAGTTCATCCGGCTTATATGAATTATGACGGCACACTGGTTAATGCCCTAATGCATCATTTACAAAATAATTCTGAATATAAAACTGAAGACGGACATCCTTATCTTGTTCACCGAATAGATAAAGATACAAGTGGCATTTTATTAGTAGCCAAAAATGAGCTGGCACAAACCCGTTTGGCGAAAAATTTCTTCGATCATACAATCGACAGAAAGTATAATGCTTTGATTTGGGGAGAGCCAAAAAAAACAGAAGGGACAATTGAAGGCCATATAGGAAGAAGTTTGAAGGATCGTAAAGTTATGACTGTTTTTCCTGATGGAGAATACGGAAGAGAAGCCATCTCTCACTACAAAATTCTTAAGAAGTTCGGATACATCACTTTAGTTGAATGTGTTTTAGAAACAGGAAGAACACATCAGATCAGGGCACATTTTAAATATTTAGGACATCCTTTATTTAATGATGAAACTTATGGCGGACATCAAATATTAAAGGGAACCACCTTCACAAAGTATAAGCAATTTGTACAGAACTGTTTTAAAATAATGCCTCGTCAGGCTTTACATGCAAAATACCTTGGTTTTGACCACCCCATAAGCGGTAAACGAATGGAATTCGATTCAGAGCTTCCTGATGATATGAAAGCTGTTATTGATAAGTGGGATATTTATACCAAGAGTAAAGATATGTAGATAATTAGAGCTTAACTACTTTATGCATTTCAAGGAAATTAGGCCCTTGTACTCGAAGAAAATAATAGCCTGAACTATATTTTCTTAAGTCTATAATTAAGCTTTTAATGGCTCTTTGAGGTTCATACTTTTCAATCTCCCTCCCTGACTCATCAAACAGGGTAATGATTAAATTTTCCTTAGCAGTAGTTCCCAGGTAAACGGTTATTTTATCTCTGGTTGGTGTAGGGCCTACAATCGGCATCACCCTTACATAGTCTTCCATCTTCAAACTATCAACCCTTGTGTCCTTTCTAATGATCAAGGTAACATCATAAGCTCCCAACTCTTCATATTTAATAGGCGGAGGAGTCTGAAGAGTAGATTTATTGGGGTTGCCTCCTTCGAATTTCCACTCCCAGGATTCGGGATTTCCGATAGAAAAATCTGTAAATACTAAAGATTGGCCAATAGGAACATGTGTCGTATCCACCTTAAACTCGGGAATAAATAAAACATCATGAGGAGACACTCCAGCGAGTTTTACATGGCCCCTATTTCCTGGATCAAGAAATGGTTTCAACTGATCAACATCTTCATTCCCATTTGATTCCCAGGAATAGGAAATTTTTCCATAATAATCAGGAGAAGATGTATTAGTACAGCTTGCTGTTCCACCTGTAAGGGTTCCAACAATCAAGCCTTCAGTATTAAATATAGGAGAACCGGAAGATCCGCCTTCCGTTACTCCATGCCCATTGGTTGTTTCCGACCAGTTAACTCTCCAAAACATACCATCAGGATTCTCAGAACTCCCATCATAAACTGAAGACACAAGAGGTGATGTATAAGTAGAAATCTTCTTAATATCTCCAAAAGGGTGATGTATACCTACTCCGGAACTACTTGCAACCATACTTCTGTCCCAACCATTATAATAGGGATTCCAGTCTTCAGGCACTTCCTGATTTAGTAATAAAAGTTTAAAATCCGATCCTCCATTGGTACTCCCGGATGCTTTTAAACTTGCTCCAAGTATTGAATTTGATGCAGGCTCACTTACCGGATTCTCACAGTTCTCCGATTCATAGTTGAAGTAAAAAATCCAATTGGCATAATCATCTGCACTCGCACCGGATCCACAATGGTTAGCCGTTAAAAATAATGGCTGAAGGTCGATACTGGTATTATTAACTAAACTTCCGGTACACCATGATAATTTATCTCCCTTTTTTACTAATATTCTCGCAACCCCTTTTTTTTGTTGTTGCCAGCTTTCACCTTCAACACAGTTGATGTTTACTTCGCAATTCTCGCTATCTCCAAAAGCTTTTAAACTCCCTGTATCAAATTCAGTATCCCGGTAAATATATCCTACTTCATTAATTGTAAACGGATCCTTTTGGGTTACACCTTTCGGTAGATAATATTCTAATATTACCAAATCCCCTTTTATTAATTCGGTAGCAAATAATTTACGCTCATTATTATTAGATGATGTATATGCTCCTAAAATTTGATTTTTCTGTTCATTATAAAGAAATAGTTCAGCTCCATCAGGAATTTCAAAATTCTCAAAATAAAGTGTTAATGCTTCGGCTTTCGAAGATTTAATTGCCAGCTTCCAAATTTTATCACCATTTTCCAAAGGATACCATTTCCCTGAATTTACCGTATTCATACTTGTAGAAATTGTAAATCCGATACGGTGGGCAGTAATTTCCTCATTATAACTTTTTTCAGTAAATGCAGCCCGGTTCATATCCGCAAATAATTCAACCTGCTGAAAGCCTTCATTTAACTTACTAATACCAAATCCTCTTGGAATTCCTCCTTTACTAATTTGAGAATAGGCAATATTTATACTAAAAAATACATTTAGCAGTAAAAGAGGGAGAATCTTACGCATGAATCAAAATTATTGAGGTTTTATACTTAAAAACAAAGATAACATACTTATCAAAACGACCATCATATAATTATGTATTTACTAACAGTTTTATTTTAATATATCGTTTAAAATTGTACATTTGGATTTCTTCAAAAAACAGGTTTATAAAAAGAAAAATGAATACGATTAAACAAACTCTCCGGGATTCGGCAGTAGCAAGATGGGCAGCTGTGATTTTGATAAGTATAATGATGTTTTCGAGTTATTGTTTTTACGACATTTTTGCAGCCATCAAACCAAACTTACAAGCTCAAACCGGAATGGATAATACAGATTACGGTTTTATTGTAGGTGCTTACTCCTTTACCAATGTTTTTTTAGCAATGGCTTTTATCGGGGGTATTATTCTGGACCGCTGGGGAATCCGAAAATCAGGTTCGGTATTTATTACTTTTCTTTTTATCGGAACATTTTTAACTGCATATGGTGCAACCGGTACATTCTCTAACGGAGGCTTTGGATATGAATTTTTCTCCTCATTTTTAAAACAGTACTCACCAGAATTAAAAATCATGGTATTGGGGCGATTATTATTTGGCCTTGGTGCTGAGACCTTTTATGTAATTATTGATAAAGCCATTGCTAAGTGGTTTAAAGGAAAAGAATTGGCTCTTGCTTTTGCCATCAGTTTAGGTTTTGGAAGATTAGGAACTGTTATGGCATTAATGCTTTCTACACGTTTAGTTCCGGATGTTGGGATGGGTCCCATAGATAACGCAATGTGGTTCGGCATAGTGATTACCTTTGTTGCTGTCATATGTTTTCTGGGTTATTTGATTTACGATGTAAAACTTGATAAAAGTAAAACAGAAAAAGTTATTGATGAAGAAGAAAAATTCAACTTCAAAGAGTTTGTCGGTCAATTCTCAAATAAATCATTTATATATACTACCTTACTTTGTATTATGTTTTATGCAGCGGTATTTCCATTTATCAATTTTGCACCAGATTTGCTTCAAAACAAGTTTGGCATGAATCCAAAAGCAAGTGGAGACTGGGTAACGATTCTACCCCTTGGAACTTTGATTTTCACTCCAATTTTCGGTTGGTTTTGTGACAACAAAGGTAAAAGTGCAACTCTAATGATAATGGGGTCTTTACTTTTGATTGTGTCTCATTTAACATTTTCGTTAACCAACTTAACACCTATTATTCCTTTATTTATGCTAGGAATTGCTTTTGCTTTGGTTCCTGCTGCAATGTGGCCAGCTGTTGCACGTATTATTCCTGGACATTTGTTGGGAACTGCTTACGGCTTTATGTTCACAGTACAAAACTTAGGTTTGCTTGGTGTACCAATTTTAATCGGAAAAATATTAGATATTGTAAACAAAAATAACCAGTCCGGAGAACCATTGGATTATACTTTGGCTATTTTATTATTGTCCGTATTAGGCATCCTGGGAATTGTTTTTGCCATACTATTAAAGAAAGATGACAAAAAACATGCTCACGGACTGGAATTACCAAATAAGACTAAATAAATACTATGGAAAAAATCAAACAGAGCATGCGCGATAAAGTATGGGTAAGATGGGCTATTTTATTTTTGATAGCTTTTGTACAAGGAGCAAATTATTATTTCTATGATACCATTTCACCTCTAAAATTAACTTTAGAAAAAACATTTGGATTTGACTCATCGGATTTTGGTCTGTATGTATCCATGTATTCCTTCCCAAATACTTTTTTATTAATGGCTGTATTTGGAGGCATCATCTTGGATAAAATTGGAATTCGTAGAACAGGATCTTTGTTTGTAGGGCTTATGACTGCAGGAGGTATTGTAACAGCCTATGGAGCATCAACAATTTATACCAATGATGGACCTCTTTATGCATTTATGGGATCATTTCTAACAGATTATTCCCCTGAACTAAAAATGATGTTATTGGGTCGATTTTTATTTGGTTTAGGAGCTGAAACTTCGATTGTAGTGATTAGCAAAACAATTGTTAAATGGTTTAAAGGTCACGAACTTGCGATGGCATTCGGAACCAAAATTGGTATTGCAAGATTAGGTTCTGCAGCAGCAGCGGCATTTAGTTATCCTATATCAGTAAATGCCTCTCACTGGACGATGGCTATTTGGTTTGGAGCTTTATTATTAGGTATTGCCTTTCTTGCGTTTTTATTCTATACCTTCTTCGACAAAAAACTTGACAAACAGATGGAAGGAAAAGAACTGGTTTCAACAAAAAGTGATTTTAAATTAAGTGATGTTAAAGAGATCATAACGAACCGGCCATTTATTTACATCACCTTATTGTGCTTAACTTTTTATTCAGCTGTATTTCCGTTTCAGTCATTTTCACCAGACTTCTTCCTGAACAAATACGATTTTGATCCTACTTCCAGTGGATATATTGCTTCAATACTTTCTATAGGCACATTCATATTTACACCATTCATGGGTTTATTGGTGGATCGTTATGGGAAAAGTGGAACATTTATGATTGCTGGCTCCTTACTTATTGTAATGATCTATATAACCTATGCATTTACCATGATAGCACCTCAGATTCCTTTATTAATGTTAGGACTTGCATTTTCGCTTGTACCTGCGGCAATGTGGCCAGCTGTTGCAAAAATTATTGATGAAAAGAAAATAGGTACAGCTTATGGAACGATGTTTTCCATTCAAAACCTTGGGTTATGGGGTATTCCTTTACTTATGGGTAAAATTTTGGATTTCACGAATCCGGGTGTTACTAAAAAAGCTCTTGAGGCAGGTGCAAAATACGATTATACCTGGGCGATATTATTATTAGTTTTCTTAGGTATTATGGGAGTTTTATTTGCTTTATTACTAAAAAGAGAAGACAAAAAAGGAGGTTATGGGATTGAATTGCCCTCTAATAGAAAAAAATAATTTCATCAAATCTTAGCATTTTCATAAAAAGCTGATGATTCTTTAAATCTATATTTAGGCTATTATTAAGTAAAATTTTAAATAAATGAAAACCAGATATCAACTCATCATTCTATTAGTTTTGATTGCAGGCTTTATAGGAGCTTGCCGTACTACTTCAAAAATTGCAAAAACCCCAAAAGCTAAAAATATTATTCTTCTTATTGGGGATGGAATGGGAGTAGCACAAATGTATGCCGGCCATATTGCAAAAAATGCAGAGCTCAATATGGAATCTTGTAAACATATTGGCTTTTCCAGAACTCATTCAGCCAGTGACCTGATTACAGATTCCGGGGCCGGAGGAACAGCGATTGCATGTGGCATAAAAACAACCAATAAATTTATTGGGATGAACCCGGATTCAGTTGCCGTTAAATCCATTTTGCATTATGCCGAAGAGAATAATAAATCGACCGGATTAGTAGCTACGGCTGCAATTACTCATGCTACACCAGCTTCTTTCATCGCTCATAATATCAGTCGGTATAATTATGAAGCCTTAGCCGAAGATTTTCTAAAAACAGACATTGAAGTATTTATCGGAGGAGGTTTAGATCATTTTACCAAACGAAAAGATCAGAAAAGTCTGTTGACCGATTTAAAAGCTAAAGGATATCAGATTGTAACAGATCAAAAAGGGTTGAAAGCCAGCAAGAAAAGCAAACTGGCAGCTTTAGTATATGATAAACATCCTCCATATATGGCTGATGGACGTGGAAATTTTTTGCCTTTAGCAACGAATAAGGCTATTGAGCTTTTAAATAAGGATAAAAACGGGTTCTTTCTAATGATCGAAGGATCTCAAATTGACTGGGCCGGACATGATAATGATTCTGAAAAATTAATTAAGGAAGTACTGGATTTCGATGAAGCTGTTGGCTTGGCTTTAGATTTTGCAAAGAAAGATGGTGAAACATTGGTGATCATTACTGCAGATCACGAAACAGGAGGTTATGTTTTGTCAAATGAAGAAGAAAAACGAAATAGCTTAAAAGGGATTTTTGCTTCAGAACATCATTCTGCAGTTGCTGTACCTGTAATGGCCTTTGGTCCGGGTGCTGAAAAGTTTACAGGCTTTATGGAAAATACGGATTTATTCCACAAAATGTATGAGGCATTTGGCTTTGACAAATCAAAACTATCAAGATAATGAAAAAGTGATTGTCCAAAAAGTAAAGAAATGAATAAAATTTTTTATTTTACGCTCTGTGTAACCCCGCCTGCTGCGGGCAGGTTTGCGGTTCTTTGCGTAATAGTATAAGTAATTGTTATGCAAAGCTTCGCAGAGAAAAACGCAAACCTGCCCGCAGCAGGCGGGGTTATACGCTAAGATTTTTTGGACAACCTCTTTTCCTATTTTCAAAGTTTACTCTTAATATCCAGTAAAAAGGTTTTGATGTCTTTAAGGGTTTTGATTACCTCGGTATTGGTTTCAACCTCATCCCTATTCTTGGCCAGGCGCTCTTTCGCTCCACTCAAGGTATATCCTTTTTCTTTGACAAGGTGATAAATCACATGAAAATTGTCGACATCCCTTTGCGTAAATAACCTGTTCCCTTTTTTATTCTTTTTAGGCTTAATAATATCGAACTCTTTTTCCCAAAACCTAATTAAGGATGCATTAACATTAAACATTTTTGCAACCTCACTTATCGGATAATAGAGTTTTTCCGTATTATTTGCTTCTTCAGCCGACATAAAAACAATATGGGATTAGGATAATACCTGATTATCTCTAGCAGCAATTTCCAGAATTTTCTTGAACTCTTCAGGAGTAAAATCAGAGTAGAAATAATTTACAGGATCAATTCTTTTTCCTTTTTTAAGTACTTCATAATGCACATGAGGAGCTTCAGATAAACCGGTATTGCCAACATAGCCGATAACTTCTCCTCTCTTAACTTTTTGCTTACGTTTAACGGCATAAGCATTCATATGTGCATATCTGGTTTTATAACCAAATCCATGATCAATCTCAACCGTTTTTCCGAAATCTCCTTTATTGCCGGTAAAGTCAACAACTCCATCCGCTGTTGCATATATAGGTGTACCTTTTGGTGCAGAGATATCCACCCCCCAATGCATTCTTCTGATTTTCAGGATTGGATGAAAACGCATTCCATAACCGGAAACAATAGTAGCTCTTTTATTGTTTTTCTTAACAGGAAGAATTGCAGGAATAGCAAGTAATAATTTTTGTTTATTCTTTGCTAGTTTCCATAATTCATCATAAGACCTGGATTGAACAACCAAGCTACTACGCAACTTATCCAACCGTTTTGCAGCCTCTATTACAATATTGGAATTTCTAAAGCCATCCATTTTGGCATAACGGTCAACTCCTCCAAAACCACCTTTTCGTTCATTCACGCTGACCGGTTCCGACTCAAATATTACACGATAAATATTATCATCTCTATCCTGCAGATCAGCCATAACCTTTTCGGCCTGTTCCAATTTATCATTTAATAAGCTCAAATTATACTTTAGGAATTCTATTTCCCGGTCTTTAGCCTTTTCCTGAGGAGAATCTACAAACTCAAAGGCGAGTATACTTACAATGAAAGCAAAGAAACCGGCGGCAATCACGTATGCTAACATCTTTAATCCAATGTCCCATCGTGTCAACTTCACCTCTTCGTAAGAAAGAGTTTTCGGATTATATTTATACTTTGTTCTTGCCATAAAATCAAGAATTATCTAGAGAAATACTCTAGTTAGTGATGCAAAATTAATTAAATAAACTAAATTTGCAATCTTTAAGCAATTTAATAGTTAACAGAGCTATTGTTAATAAAATCAATGTTTAAGCATGAAATCATCAGAAATAAGACAAGCATTTTTAACATTTTTTAAGTCTAAACAACACGAAATTGTACCGTCAGCTCCGATGGTAGTAAAGAATGATCCGACTTTAATGTTTACTAATGCCGGAATGAATCAGTTTAAAGATTTGTTTTTAGGAAATGAAGAAGTTAAGTTCAATCGTATTGCCGACACTCAAAAATGTTTAAGAGTATCTGGCAAGCATAATGACCTGGAAGAAGTTGGGCATGACACATACCATCACACCATGTTTGAAATGCTGGGGAACTGGTCTTTCGGTGATTACTTTAAGAAAGAGGCTATTCAATGGGGCTGGGAACTTTTAACTGAAGTTTTCAAAATTGAGAAAGACAATTTGTATGTAACTGTTTTCGGTGGTGATGAAGCCGATAACCTGGATAAAGATATGGAAGCCTATAATTTCTGGAAAGAAATTATTCCTGAAGATCGAGTTTTATTTGGATCCAAGAAAGATAATTTCTGGGAAATGGGCGATACCGGACCGTGTGGCCCTTGTTCAGAAATTCATATTGATATTCGCAATGAGAAAGATAAAAAAGAAGTTTCCGGACGTGAATTGATAAATATGGACCATCCGCTTGTCATTGAAATTTGGAACCTTGTCTTTATTGAATTTAACAGAAAAGCAAATGGAGAACTGGAATCTCTTCCTGCCAAGCATGTAGATACAGGAATGGGGTTCGAACGTTTATGTATGGTAATGCAGGGGGTTCAATCAAATTATGATACGGATGTATTCCAACCTTTAATTCAACATATTGCCGGCCTTACAGGGAAAAAATACGGAGAGAATGAAAAAGTTGATATTGCAATTCGTGTGATTGCAGACCACCTAAGAGCCGTATCTTTTGCCATTGCTGACGGCCAGCTTCCATCTAATAACGGAGCCGGTTATGTGATCAGAAGAATTCTGCGAAGAGCAGTTCGTTATGGTTTTACATTTTTAGGGGTTGATGAACCTTTCATTTATGAAATTCTGGATACTTTATCAAAACAGCTTGGAGAAGTATTCCCTGAAATTAAACAACAAAAAGATTTTATTTCAAAAGTAATTTTTGAAGAAGAGCAATCCTTCCTTAAAACTTTATCTATCGGTATAAAAAAGTTTGAGCAATACAAAGCTAAGTCAAGTTCAATAGATGGAGCATTTGCTTTCGAACTGTTCGATACCTATGGTTTCCCTATTGACCTAACTGAATTAATGGCACAAGAGAAAGGATTAAAAGTGGATTTAGAAGCTTTTAATACTGAACTTGAAAAACAAAAAAGCAGATCGCGCAATGCTGCGCAAAAAACGACGGGTGATTGGACTGTAATTAAAGAAGGTGTTAGCTTATCCGAATTTGTAGGTTATGAAAATACCGAAGCTGAAGTTGAATTAATAAAGTATAGAGAAGTAAAGGCCAAGAAAAATACTTATTTTGAAATTGTATTGAACCGAACGCCATTTTATGCTGAATCGGGTGGACAGGTTGGAGATACTGGTTATTTAATTTTTGGAGATGCTAAAATTGATATTTTCGATACTAAAAAAGACAATAATCTGATTTTGCATTATGCTAAAGAAATGAAAGAGCTTGAAAGCTTTTCAGGTAAAGCTTTTGTGAACTCCGAAAAACGTGAAAAAATCAAAGTTAACCACAGTGCAACCCATTTAATTCATGCAGCACTTCGCAAGGTATTGGGAACCCATGTCGAACAAAAAGGTTCATTGGTTGAAGCTGACCGTTTACGTTTCGACTTTTCTCATTTTTCAAAAATGACGAATGAAGAAATCTTAGCTGTTGAAAGACTGGTAAATAAAAAGGTCAGAGAAAATATTAACCTAAGCGAATACAGAGAACTAGACATTAAGGAAGCTGAACAAATGGGTGCTATGGCGCTATTTGGCGAAAAGTATGGAGATAAAGTAAGAGTTATCCAATTTGATAAAGATTTCTCTACAGAACTTTGTGGAGGAACCCATATTTCTGCGACAGGACAAATCGGACTTGTAAAAATCATTTCAGAAGGAGCTATTGCAGCAGGAGTAAGAAGAATAGAAGCAATTACTGCTGAAAAAGCTGAAGCTTTCTATGAAGAAAAACTTTCACTTATTGATCAGGCTTCTGAACTTTTGAAAAACCCAAAGGATCTATTGAAAAGTATTCAGTCTTTATTAAAAGAAAATGATAGTCTGAATAAATCTTTAAATCAGTTTAAAAAAGAAAAAGCCCGAAACTTAAAAACAGATCTTATTAATTCTTGTCAGGAAATTAATGGCATAAATCTTATCCGTGCTAAGGTAGACTTAGATATGGGTTCGGTAAAAGATCTTGCCTTCACACTGAATAAAGAAGTAGAAAATTTAGTATTATTACTTGGCAGTGAAAGCAATGGAAAAGCAAACCTAACATTAACGATTTCCGAACCTTTATCTAAAGATGGTAATTTAAATGCTGGTTCAATAATCAGAGAAATTGCTAAAGAAATCAAAGGCGGCGGCGGCGGACAACCACATTTTGCAACTGCAGGGGGAACCAATATACAGGGAATTGACCAGGCCTTAAAACGTATTGAAGAGTTTTTAAAATAAGCTTTAATAAGCTTAGCAGGCAATAATGTTCTGTTTTATTTGTTAATAAATATTGGAATAAAATAGGCCGGTATAGTAGATAACGGTTAATTTTTTTTTAAATTTACTTTCATAATCGGGATTTTTGCATTTGGATGTATGAATTATCAGGCAATCTAATAATTAAAATATGAAGAAAGGACTATTATTTTTACTTCTATTACTTATTCCTTTTATTTCCCTGCATGCTCAAACAGAAGAAGGCGTTGAAGAAAATTTTTCAATTATGACAGCGACCTTATCTTCTCTAGAATTAGCTAAAGGATGGGCTTTACAGGATAATGGGAAATGGGCCAGCCAGCAAAATATAATTCCAAACACCAATTATAAAACAAATAAACGCCCTACCGAACTTGAAAAGTTGGGCAGTGAAAATTTCAATTCTTTGGAATTAAGAAAAGTTACCATAAAAGATAAGCAATATAATGTTTTAATAATCAGATATAATAATGGTTCTTATGAGTTCCCTTATTTACGGGAAGGATGGGAACCATTTGAATCTGCAGAATATTTTGTTTTCAAAGCCAGAAACCTGAAAAAAGTATTACCTCAGGACATTCCGTTCAACAAGCCTTATACTGTTAATCTGGAAGTATTTTGTGCAGGTAAGGTAAGAGAATATGATTATACTCAAATTGAAGGAATTATCGTAAAAAAAATTCAGCATACACTAAACAAATTAAATGTTAACGGCACGAATTTGGTGATTGCTGTTGAGCCAGTTCAGAAGAATGGAAAAGAATCCATTAAATTTAAATTGATAAAAACTTATTCCAAAAGGTCTTTCAACTCGTTTTGGCTTGATCAGAAAAATGCGAATACATTCTTTGAAAAAACTTATTGGGAAGCTCAGCTGTTCAGGTTTAAAAAGTTTATCAGGGATGCAGATAAACATAATGTTCCCGAAACTTATATGGATGTAAGTGACTTTCATTCTTATTACAACAGAGGCGTTTTAAAATATAAGTCGGGAAATTATGAAGGAGCTATTGAAGACTTTAATGCAGCAGTTGCCTTAAAACCTGACACAGCTTTTTCATTGATTTATTCTTTCAGAGGAATAGCTAAAACCAAATTAAAACGTTTTAATGAAGCCATTGAAGACTTTGACAAAGCTCTGGATATCAAACCAACTAAATGGTCCGAAAGTACGAATTGGATCAAAAATTATCATAACAGAGGTGTAGCCAGATTTTATTCCAATGATTTAGAAGGAGCCTGTGAAGATTGGGAAACAGCTTTTGGAACTCATGGGTTTGGGAGTTCATTAGAATACTTAGAAAGATTTTGTAAATAAAGCCTATGAAGAAAAGTATTATAATTTTAAGTTTTATCTGTGCTGTTTTTGTGATATCAACAACTAAAACAGTAACAGGACAATATTATGATAATGCACGCATTGGCTTTTTTGGTAATACATCATTAAGTGTTAGTGGTGGGACTACCCTGTTTTTTGGAGATGTAAGCCAGGGTACAAGTCCTTTTCAGGATGATTGGAAATTTGCTTTTGGAATTAATTTCAGAAAGCAATTATCTCCTTTCTTTGGTTTGGGAATCGGATTTCTTAATGGGAATCTTCATGGGACAAGAATTACCTGGGCAAATGGCACTGATGCGAATTTATATTTCGATTCTAAAATAACTGCTTTTAATTTACATACTACCATAAATTTCAGTAGCCTTATTTTCAAATATAAACCCGAAAGAAGGTTTAATGTATATGGTATCCTTGGAATCGGGATTACTAATTATGCAACCCTTCAAAAAAATACTGTAACCAATGCGGAAGTATTAAGTGGGTATAATACTAATGTTAGTCCTGCAGTTCCGGCTTGGACACCGGAATTAACCATACCAATGGGTGTAGGGGTCCAGATTATGTTTAATTCAAGATGGGGCTTAAATCTGGAGGCTACCATGAACAGGGTTAACTCAGATATGATAGATGCTTATGCCTCGGGAACTTCAAAACAAGATTACTATTCTTATTTTTCAGCGGGATTAACCTATAATTTATCAGGGGTTGGGAATGTATTCCGTAAAGCAGGAAAGAACAAACAGAAAAAATTTGATAAGGAACAAGATAAGCTTGAAAAATATAACAAACGCCAGGCTAAAAAGAATAAAAGGAGAAGTGATCGTGAAGTTAGTGATCTACAGCGCAAAAAAGATATAGAAAAAACTAGAAAAGACCGTAAGGAAAGACGTGGAAATTTCGATGGTATGCCAAAAGTTGTAGAGTATGATGCTGTATTTTCAGAAAGTTCAATGAAGAATATTCAAAAACAAAATTTAAGCAAATTTGGTGATGCAGCTGAAGTTCTGGAAAAGAAAAAGGACACTGTTGTAGATACAGGCTATCAGTTTATTACCGGAGTAAAAGGAAGAGGCAATTTTGAAACGGATCCGGTTAATAGTAGTACTTCGGGTAGTTCTAATATCATTACCTCAAAAAGCCGGTTAAAAGCGCTATCTGTTCCAAATGGCATCAGAGAAATTCCTCAGCAAGGAGTAGTATATACGGTTCAACTATTAGCTTCCAGAATACCTGCTAAGAATCTAACCAGAACAAAACAACAATACAATATTCGTCAACAATTGTATATGACTCATCACGGAGGGATTTACAGATATTCTGCAGGTTTATTTACAACCTTCAAGGAAGCTCAAGCTTATGCCAATTATTTAAAAGGAAACGGACTGCATGATGCATTCGTAACTATTTATAATAATGGCCGTAGAGTATATAAACAACCTCGATAAAAATTCACAAATTCAATATGGCAAGTACGGTCCTGGTTTGGGGCCGTACTTTTTTATGGAACACAGATGACGCAGATTAGACTGATCATCGCAGATAATCCTTAATTATATTTTATTTAACTCTTAAAACAAA
This sequence comes from Bacteroidales bacterium, assembly GCA_028280405.1. Classification (GTDB taxonomy): domain Bacteria; phylum Bacteroidota; class Bacteroidia; order Bacteroidales. Next base: position 1,865 of record JANQLW010000006.1, on the reverse strand, counting down.
TAACTGCATTGTTTGATTTGTAAAAATTAAATCTCAAAAAATCAGTGTTAATCAGTCTAATCTGCGTCATCTGTATTCTATATAAAAAAAGGACATCCCGAATTGGAATATCCTTCTAAATATTATAAGAATCCTAAAGGATCATCTAGCATATTTAAAGTTTTTGCCTAAGTAAATCGCTTGGTCACCTAGCATTTCTTCAATACGGATCAACTGATTGTATTTAGCAATACGGTCAGAACGACTTGCAGAACCCGTTTTAATTTGTCCGGTATTTAAAGCTACTGCTAAGTCAGCAATAGTAGTATCTTCAGTTTCACCTGAACGGTGGCTCATTACTGCAGTATAGCTATTAGTTTGCGCCATAGTAACGGCCTCAATAGTTTCCGTCAACGTACCAATTTGGTTTACTTTAATTAAAATAGAGTTGGCAATATTCTTTTCAATACCTTCTTTTAAACGTTCGGTATTTGTAACGAAAAGATCATCCCCTACTAACTGGATTTTATTTCCTAATTTCTCAGTCATAAGTTTCCAACCATTCCAATCATCTTCAGACATACCATCTTCAATAGAAATAATCGGGTATTTGTTTGCCCAGTTAGCCCAGAAGTCAACCATTTCAGCTGGAGTTAATTTATCTCCAGTCGACCATTTAAGGTGATATTTATCTTCTTCAGGAATATAATATTCTGCTGAAGCCGGATCTAAAGCAAGGTAAATATCTTCACCTGGGCGGTAACCTGCTTTTTCAATTGCTTCCAAAACTACTTTAACTGCTTCTTCGTTTGATTTAAGGTTAGGAGCAAATCCACCTTCGTCACCTACATTTGTAGAATAACCACCTTTTTTAAGAACTGCTTTAAGATTATGGAATACCTCAGTTCCCATTCTAAGGGCATCTGAGAATGTTTCAGCACCTGCAGGCATAATCATGAACTCCTGGAAATCGATGCTGTTATCCGCGTGAGAACCACCATTGAGGATGTTCATCATAGGAACAGGAAGAGTACAAGCATTTACACCACCTACATAGCGATATAAGTGTTGGTTTGTTTCCTGTGCAGCTGCATGAGCACAAGCTAAAGAAACACCTAAAATAGCATTAGCACCTAAATTAGCTTTGTTTGGAGTACCATCAATTTCGATCATTCTATAATCGATTTCGCTTTGTTCGGTTACATAAAAACCTTGTAATTCTTCATTGATGATGCTATTTACATTTTGTACAGCCTTCAAAACACCTTTTCCAAGGAATAGGCCTTTATCATTATCTCTAAGTTCAACAGCTTCGTGAACTCCGGTAGAAGCTCCTGAAGGAACCGCGGCTCTACCCATAATACCACTATCGGTAATTACTTCAACTTCAACAGTTGGATTTCCTCTTGAATCAAGGATTTGTCTTGCGTGTACGTTTATTATTTGACTCATTGTGTTTATTTTTATGAGTTGCAAAAATAGGGAATTAAAAAATTATTTTGAAATCTTATAGCCTATTCTTTTTCGTTCTTTATCACCTGTATTTTTTTGATGGTATCACATTTTGTGATACCATTAGATCTATTTCATTTTCTGTTAATTCAATCGAAGCCGGTTTTATTAAAGTTGCCCCAAGTTCCTGCCTACCCCAGGCTGGTTATAGTATTAATGGGATAAACCATAGCCCTAATTTAAGCTGTTATATCATTGATTTTTATTGTTCTATAGAAATTAAAAGCCTTTAATCATCCTAATCACTACAGCCAATGAACCTTCCATGTCATCCTGAAACAAGTTGCCAATGACAGATTTATGCAATAAGCTTATTATTAATGGATTGCATTTTGTATCCAGATGCGGTTTTTTAGAAAGAAGCTCTGTTTATG
>JANQLW010000005.1 GCA_028280405.1 Bacteroidales bacterium | reverse complement strand
CTTCATAAACAGAGCTTCTTTCTAAAAAACCGCATCTGGATACAAAATGCAATCCATTAATAATAAGCTTATTGCATAAATCTGTCATTGGCAACTTGTTTTAGGATCTCAATCTTAAACGATAGAAGTAAATCTAACAGATGCTGAAACAAGTTCAGGATGGCAGGTCCATTAAATAGACTTGAGGAGTAAAATCATTACGATTTTATTAATTTTTTAAAAAAACTATGGAAACTTGTAACTATTATTTCGTTTCCGCGTCAAATTTATATTACATTTGCATTCCGAATTTGACCAATGAATATAAGTAAAGAGTATAATATTATTATGGAGAAGCTCCAGAAGTTTTCGTTTACGATGGGTTTGCGTAGCTTCTCAATCAATGATCTTTGTAATCGGCTTTGTATTCCCAGAGCCCTATTTTCAAAGTACATTAAGAATAAAACAGAATTGGTTGAACAGCTTTTGGAATATAAACATCAAAAATTCAAAGCGATATTTGAAGAGCATAATTTTGAAAAGGTAAATTCCATCAAAAGCCTGTTAATTGTAAACAAAGAATTGGCCTTACGTTATAAAGATGTTTCTCCCGCTTTGGCTTTCGATTTACAAAAGTTTTATCCGGAAATCTTTGAGAAAGCCTATGAAAAGGACAGAATTGTGGTCAAAGAAAAAATTCTTATCAATTTACAGAAAGGAATTGATCAGGGGATGTATAGGGTGGAAATTGATAAAAATCTAATTGCAGAACTCTATATGGCCCGGTTAATTGAACTTCATGACCCAAACAATTTACCCAATGATTATTCATTTGCCGAAATTGTAGCATTCATCATTGACTTTCTGATTCGAGGAATTGCCACTCAGGAAGGATTGGAATATTACATAAAAGAAAAAGAGAATTTTAAAATTATTTAATTATATATCAATGAAGAAAAGATTATCAATAATCGCAATTATTGCTTTATTATTTTGTTGGCAAACAAATTTTGCCAATGAAACAATAAAGCTATCGTTAAAAGAAGCTATTGCATATGGTCTGGAAAACAATACTGCAGTGAAGAATGCAGATACGGATATTGAGATAGCAAAGAGGAAGGTAAACGAAACAACAGCAATTGGTTTACCTCAGGTAAATGCTAAAATATCTAACAATATTTATTTAAACACGGGAACTACTTTAATCGACGATTTTATTAGCTCAACCATGAAGAGAGTAAATGAATATAATTACGGCTTGAGTCCTGTAGTTCCCATACCTGATGGTGGTAAATTGTCACTAAGCTTTATGAGTAAATATAATGCAACTGCAGAACTTTCAGTTTCACAGCTTCTATTTGACGGTTCTTATCTGGTAGGCTTACAAGCAGCTAAAGCATATGTAGACCAATCTGTTGTACAAGCTGAAAAAAGCAGAATCGATATTAAAGAATCAATTAGCAATGCTTACTTTCTGGTTTTAGCTACACGGGAAAACAAAAGAATTCTGAAGAACACATTTAACACTTTGGAATCGACCGTAAAAGAAACAAGTGAATTACACAAACAAGGGTTTATAGAAGATACGGAAGTAGATCAAATCAAGCTGATGTTATCAGAACTACAAACAAATCTGATTTACATTGAAAATCAAATCAGGCTATCGGAATCCTATCTAAAAATCTTATTAGGATTAAAAATTGAAGACCAGCTTGAGCTTTCCGATAATCTGGAATCCTTACTGGAAGAGTTTAAAAATGCAGAACTACTATCGAAAGATTTTACCCTGACTCAGCATATCGACTACAAAATACTTGAGAATCAAAAGCATTTATCAAACCTAAGTTTGAAAAAGGAAAAATCAGAATATCTTCCAAAACTTTCAGCCTTCTTTACGGCTCAGCAAAATGCCATGCGTGATAAATGGAACTTTTTTAGTGGAAGTGAAGATTGGTACCCAACTACTTTATATGGCTTTGAATTAACAATTCCAATCTTCAGTAGTGGAAGTAGAAAATCAAAAGTAAAACAGGCAAAATTGAACCTGAAAAAAATCAGTGCCTCACAGGATGAATTAAGAGAAAACCTGAAAACTGCCGAATATAATGCCCGTATCAGTTTTAAGAATGCATTGCAGATGCATTTGAATAAAAAGAACAGTTCCAAAATTTCAAAAAAGATTTATGATAAATCCCAATTGAAATTTAAAGAAGGGATTATATCAAGTATGGACTTGCAACAAATGCACAGACAATATTTGGAAGCTGAAGGCAATTACATTAGTTCCATACTTGATCTTGTAAAAGCTAAACTAAGTTTATCTAAAGTATTATCTGAATAATATGGAAGAAAAAGAATTAAAAGTAATTCAAAAAGCACAGGAACTCTTTATGCAGTATGGCATTAAGAGTGTATCTATGGATGATATTGCCACCCATTTATCCATGTCGAAAAAAACGATTTATAAAGTTGTAAAAGACAAAAAGGATTTAGTGGGGAAAGTGCTGGATTACAATTTTGAGACAAATAGTGCAAAAGTGGAGGAAACATTAACTCCTGATCTGAATGCTATTGAACAAATGATTGAACTCATCAAATTTGTGACATGGAAAGTAAAATATTACTCGCCTAATATGATCTTTGATTTGCAAAAATTTTATCCTGAAGAATATCTTAAGTTACAGAAAAGAAAGAACAAAGTACTGCAAGAATTTTATACTTATAACTTCGAAAAGGGGATTGAAGAAGGATTATACAGAGAGAATATGAATGTATCTGTAATATCCCGGATAATCATATACTTAACAGAAAAAATCATAGATAATGATCAATTTACAATCGAAGAACTTTGTTCCCCTGATTTTGTCGTCCAGTTATACCTATATCATTTGCATGGGATTGTAAGTGAAAAAGGCCTTAAAATATTAAATGAATTTGAAAACAATTTTAAATACGAATAAAATGAGAAAAGTTATTTTTTACCTATCAATAGTACTTATTGCTTCAGCTTGTGGCCCTAAAAAAGCTCCGAATAAAACCGAAGAACTTAAACTGTTGAAAACTCAATTAGGCGAACTTCAAAATAAAATTGCCCAACTTGAAAAAGAAGTTGAACAAGAAAATATTAAAAGTGGGAAAAGCACTTTTAAGTTTCCTGTTCAGCTAAAAACAATACAAGCGGAAACATTCAATCATTACATTGAGGTTAATGGTGTCATAGAAGCTTTAAAAACCGCCTTCATTTCTCCGGAAGTTAGTGGACAGATTAAACATATTTATGTCAAAGAAGGTGATCGTGTAAAAAAAGACCAGCTATTGGCTAAACTAAATACTTCAGTAATCGAAAACTCGATTAAGGAAGTTCAAACATCCTTGAGCTTAGCTTCTACGATATTTGAAAAACAGCAAAGACTATGGGATCAAAAAATTGGTTCTGAAGTAGAATATCTAAAGGCAAAGAATGATAAAGAAGCGCTGGAAAGCAAACTGGAATCATTAAAATCTCAGTTGGATTTATATTTTGTTAAGGCTCCATTTGATGGGATCATCGATGACATTTTGCAAAAAAAAGGAGAAATGGGATCTCCGGGCATGCAGATTATGAGCCTTATAAATCTTAAAGAATTGTATATAAATGCAGACGTATCCGAATCTTATCTTCCGGTTTTAAGTAAAGGTTCAAAGGTTGATCTTTCATTCCCTGATTTTCCTGAATTAGATCGAAAAGTTCCAATCCACAGGATTGGAAATATGATTCACAGCTTAAACCGAACCGTAAACCTGCAACTAAAAATTAATAATACGAAGGAAAAGTTAAAGCCAAATGGTTTGGCAGTAATCAGGATCAATGATTTTAGTTCTGATCATGCTTTTGTAGTTCCATCCATTATTGTAAAGCAAGATATTAATGGTTCCTTTCTTTATCTGGCAGTAAAAGAAAATAAAAGGTGGGTCTCAAAGAAGAAATACATCAAAACAGGTGTATTTTATGAAGATCAGATCATGGTAGAAAGTGGTTTAAATCCTAATGATAAAGTGATTGTAAAAGGATATAACCAAATTTCAGATGGATCAGAAATTAAATTTTAAGTAGTATTCATTCTATTCTTATAAAACATGAGTACAGAAGAAATAAAAGAAAAAGTTGTTCGCGAGTTTAAACCAACAACACGCGCACTAAAAAACAAAAATACCGTCTTTCTAATGACCATTGCATTGGCATTATTCGGTCTATATTCATATATCAAGTTACCTAAAGAACTACAACCCGATATTGTAATACCAACCATCATGGTACAAACAGTGTATCCGGGAAATGCTCCTTTGGATATTGAAAACCTTATTTCCAGGCCCCTGGAAAAAGAAATCGAAACGATAAAAGGAATTAAAGTGTTAAGGTCCACTTCAGCGCAGGACTATTCATTGATTTTAGTTGAATTCAACCCTAATGTTGATTTGAAAGAAGCTTTGAATGAAGTAAAAGATGCTGTGGATAAAGCGAAAAGTGAACTCCCCAATGATCTGGATAATGATCCCATAGTTGAGGACATTGAGATGTCGGAATTTCCTGTTATTAGTGTAAACCTTTCAGGAGACTATAGTTTATTCGAACTTAAGAAATATGCTGAATATCTGGAAGATGAAATAGAATCTATCTATGAAGTCTCTAAAGTGAATATTCAGGGAATTACTGACAGGGAAATTAAGATCAATGTAGATATGCATAAGTTGGCAGCTGTTGGATTGAGTTTCCAAAAAATTCAAAGCGCCATTGAGGCTGAAAACATGACGGTATCCGGTGGAGAGGTAAAACTTGGAGGCACCCGAAGATCTATTCGGACACTTGGAGAATTTACTTCCATGAAAGAAATCGAAAATATCATTGTCAAAAATGATAAACAAAAAGTAGTATACCTGAAAGATGTTGCAGAGATAATTGATGGTTTTGAAGAACCCAATAGTTATTCACGATTGAATAAGCAACCCGTAGTTACATTACAGGTTATAAAAAAGAGCGGTGAAAATATTCTGGCAACCATCGATAAGGTAAGTGAGGTCTTGGAAACTTCTCAAAAAGATCATTCTTTACCTGCTGATCTTATCATTACCAAGACGAATGATACATCAGATATGGTTCGGATGCAATTGAGTAATCTGGAGAACAGTATTATCATGGGTATGTTATTCGTAGTCATTGTTCTGTTCTTCTTTTTAGGAACGAGGAATGCATTATTTGTTGGTTTGGCCATACCATTATCCATGATGATATCTTTTGTGGTTATTTCTCTAATTGGTTTCAGAATCAATATGGTAGTTTTATTTTCTCTGGTTCTCGCATTAGGAATGCTGGTGGATAATGCTATCGTAGTTGTTGAAAATATTGTACGATTCAATCATAAGGGTTATGGCCTTTTTAAATCAGCAAAAAATGCTGTGGGAGAAATTGCCATGCCGATTATTTCATCTACCATGACTACTTTGGCAGCATTTCTACCCTTGGCTTTCTGGGATTCAATTATCGGTGAATTCATGAAATATTTGCCAATTACACTTATTATTGTATTATCGTCTTCACTTTTTGTGGCATTGGTTATTATTCCGGTTTTTGCATCTACATTTGATCCGATTAAACGGCCAAAAGAGAGTAACAAAAGAAAAATTCTTACAACTATTGGTATCTCTGTACTTATTGCAATAGTTTTTTATGTAATTGGAGTTAATACAATTGCAAATTTGATTGTGATAGCATGTCTGATTACATTATTCAATATTTATTTTTTCAAAACCAAAGGATTGTGGTTTCAGGAAGTGTTTTTACCCCGGCTTGAAAATGCTTATCTTAAAATTTTGAATAAAGTTTTATATAAAAGAAATCCGATTTGGGTATTAGTAGGAACGATCTTCCTTTTAATCGCAACACTGCAATTTTTGGGATTAAGAAATCCTAAGCAAGAATTTTTCCCTGATAGTGATCCTAAGTATGTCAACGTTTTAGCAGAATTACCAATTGGAACAGATATTACTGCAACTAATAAATTCATGCTTAAACTTGAAGAGCGATTAGTTGATTTTCTTGAACCTCATGACGACATCGTTGAATCATTATTAACCAATGTCGGTAATGGATCCAGCAGTGAATTTGATTTCTTTGCAGCAGGTGATACTCCAAACAAAGGTAGAATTACGATCACATTTGTGGATTATGAACAAAGAGGAGGAAAGAATACTTCTCAGATCATGAAAAGCATAAGCGATGAATTCCATGACAATTTTCCGGGTGTTTTGATTACAGTTGAGAAAAATGAAATGGGCCCTCCATCAGGCAAACCAATCAATATAGAAATTAGTGGCAAAGAATTCGATGAATTACTTTCATTAACTGATGAAATCAAAGATTATATTAATGAGGCCAAAATAGAAGGAATTGAGGGCCTGAAAATAGATTTGGATATTGGAAAACCTGAAATGGTTGTACATATAAACAGAGATAAAGCCAGACGTTACGAGCTTTCAACCAGGGATGTTGCTTTCACAATAAGAACAGCACTGTATGGATCAGAAGTATCTGATTATAAAGACGGAGAGGATGAATATCCGATCCAGCTTAGAATGATGGATAAGTATCGTTATGATGTAGGCGCATTGCTTAATCAAAAAATCACGCTTCAAAATCAAAATGGGAAATGGATACAGGTTCCTATTTCCTCGCTGGTAAATGTAGAATATGGTACGACTTACGGAGCTGTTAAAAGAAAAGACATGAACAGAGTTGTTACTGTGTATTCAAATGTGATTGAAGGTTATAATGCAGATGCGATCAATAAAAAAATTGCCGAACGCCTTAAATACTTTGATATGCCTGCCGGTTACGAATATTCATTTACCGGTGAACAGCAAGACATGAAAGAATCTATGGCATTTTTAGGTCAGGCCATGGTTATTGCGGTTTCACTTATCTTAATTATTTTGGTATCACAATTTAATTCCGTTGTTCGTCCGTTGCTTATTCTTGCGAGTGTTTTATTCAGTACAATTGGTGTATTTGGAGGTATTGCAACTTTTAATATGAATATTATTATTATTATGACCGGAATAGGTATCGTTTCACTTGCAGGGGTTGTTGTAAATAATGCGATCGTATTAGTAGATTATATTGAATTACTTAAAAAGAGAAAACGTGTTGACCTGGGCATTGAAGAAGGAGCCATGCTAAATAAAGAGCAATCTGTTGCTTGTGTTGTTGAAGCCGGGAAAACCAGGTTACGCCCTGTATTATTAACTGCAATTACAACTATTTTGGGACTGATCCCAATGGCTCTTGGTATGAATTTCAACTTCAGTACCTTATTGTCGGATTTTGACCCCGAGTTTACCATTGGTGGAGATATGGCAGCAATGTGGGGGCCATTATCATGGACGGTTATATTCGGATTAAGTTTTGCAACCATTCTTACATTGGTGATTTTACCAACGATGTATCATTTGGCATATTTGATTAAAGCTAAAATTAAGGGAGTGGTTTAAAAACTTCTTAATTCGTTGTTACTTGTTCTTTATTCTGAATTAAAGATGATTTAAAAACAGAAAGTAGCGAATTAAAAATTAAGAATGATAATAAAAAAAGAGAGGGTCATCACTCCCTCTCTTTTCTAGTAAACAGTAGTCAATTTAGTTTAACTTAGTCAACTTCTCCATCAATCTTCACAATCTATTTGGAGTTCAATCATCACATCTATCGTTAAAACACATTACAAATATAATACACTTGATATTAAGGTAGAAACATATGTAATATGATACATGTCATGAAAAAAAAAGAATGAGATCATATTTTCTAAGTGATTCACCTATTGACAATTAAACCTTCCCCATTAGTAACATTTGTAACTAACTGAATGCTAAAACATAAAGTCTTTATGGAAGTAAGTGTGCAATGAAAGCAGGATTTACTTTTATATTTTATAAAATTTTATCAACATTTAAATAATAAGTGTTATGAAATTAGTTTTATGATTATGAGATCGAGCATGATTAGCCCTCCAATGATGACTAACCATACCCAAACTTGCAATTTGAAGTCTTTAGCAATGCTGCCTTCAATATAAGTCCACAAACTAATATAGATTACCCATATCCACCATTGATGAATTTGCTTAATAATCAGAAAGATCATTCCGGGAATGAATAATAACATTACCAGAATGAATTTTATTAGTTCCTTCCGTTTTCCTCTCATAATATTTACAAGCCTTAAGACTACTCTTTTACAATTTTAGTCCAGGTTTCAAAGAATTTCATACCATAATAAGAATATTCTACATTAATAATTCCCTTCTTCTTTTGAGAAAGAATACACTTTATGGTATAGCGTTCCCCTTCCCATTCAAACGAATAAGTTGCTTTTCCTCTTTTACCGTCAAATTTAATCTTAGTTAGAACATTTGAATTATCTTGAGTAACTGTTCCGTTTTCATCGATTAGTTGAATAGAATAACCAATGACTTTACCTTTTTCTTTTCTAAATTCATAGATAGCCGAACCATCTTCACCCTGTACTTTCATTTTCCATTTTCCTAAAAGTGAAGATTCTTGTTGAGCATAAACCTGACTGAATATACCTAGTATAATTACTGTAGTTAATATTTTTACTGTTTTCATATATTTTTTGTTTTTGTCTATGGATCATTAAGGGTTCTGGTATATAATTTTCTTTTGTTCTTTTTTTCTTTTGAGACTATATACAGATGCTAGTAATAGGGGTATTACCAATAGTGTAATTACGGTTGCGAATATTTCTCCAAAAGCTAATGATATTGCTGCCGGAATCAGATATTGGGCTTGTTCGGATGTTTCCAGCATAAGGGGTGTTAATCCAGCTACCGTTGTAACTGTTGTTAAAAAAATTGCTCTGAACCTTGAAGTTCCAGCTTTTAATATTGCTTCATTGACCGGGATGCCTTCTTCTAAAAATTGGTTGAAACGGGTTATTAATACTAATGAATCATTTACAACAATACCCATTACTGCCAACATTCCGAAAAAGGAAAGTAAACTTAGAGGATGCCCTGTGATTAAATGCCCAAATGTTGCCCCAACAAAACCAAATGGAATGACCGACATGATCACAAATGGTTTCCAATAAGATTTTAATGGAATCGCCAAAAGTGTAAATATCAATAGGAATATGATGACGAAAGTCCCTCTCACTCCTCCCCTAAGCTCTGTGATTTCTGATAATTCTCCACCGGCTCTTAATACCAAGCCCGGATATTTATCCCTTAATTTGTTTTTGTAAAAATTATTTGCCAATTCAAACGCCTGACTCGCTCCAATAAGCCCCTTATCAATATTGGCATTAATCTCGGTGGTTAGTAAACCATTATTCCTGATTAAAGCAGTTTCTGCAGTTTCAAGTTTTATGTCGGCTATAGATTGAAGAGGGATCCATTCTCCAATTTCATTCTGAATTCTTGAATTCAGGAGGTCTTCTATATGTTGTCTTTGGCTCCCTTCATATTTCACTAATACTTTAACGTCATCCAGGCCTCTTTGAAGGCGTTGAATTTCCAGTCCACCAAAAGCATTCCCAATTTGAGATGCCAGTTGTTCAACACTCATGTTCAGATGTTCTGCTTCAGGTTTTAAATGGAGTCTGAATTGAGGCGACCCATCAGTAAAATTATCTGAAACATCATAAATCCCATTGATGGTTCTAAGCATATTTTTCATTGCTGCAGTGGATTCTTTAAGCATTTCAGCATCAGAATTCGTTAATTCAATGGTGAAGCCCCCACCGGTTTCAAATGTTCCACTATAGGTTAATTTATCAACACCTTCTAATGGTCCTACCTTTTCTCTCCAAAGCTTAATAATTTCATTGGTTCCAATTCCTGAAACCTTTTTCTTTTCAAGCTCGGCGAATATAATGCCCTCGGTTGAATTCACAATGGATGCAAATACTTTTGATATCGGTAATTTTTCTAGGTTATTCCGTTGAATAATTTCCTTATTGATATCAATCGCTGTATCCTCGATTTTTTTCATGTTATCAACAGTTAACCTTAAAGGAGAGCCGTTATCCATTTTCAAGGTAACAGTCACGATTTGACCTGGAATTTGAGGAAAAAATACAGTGCGTACCTGTCCGTTAAATATCAGGCTTATTCCTATAATGGCGATGCTAAGAAAGGCAACTAAAGAGCTTAGCTTATGCTTGAGGCTTAATAATAATATGGGGCTATAGACATTGTTAATCACATAATCTAATCCTTTAGATGCACTTTCTTGAACTTTTCGCCACCATCTTCCAAGTTTATACTTTGATCTTCTGTTTAAGTTTTTTATTTCTGCCAGATGCGCCGGGAGTATGAATTTACTTTCTACCAACGAGAACAGTATTGCAACTACCACTATCATGGCAAAACTCCCGAATAGCTTCCCTAATTCATTGTTTATAAGTGAAAGTGGATAAAATGCAGCAATAGTAGTAAAAGCACCAAAAATGGTTGCGGTTGCAACTCTGTGTACACCCTTTATAGTACCTTTTATAGGGTCTTTTATCTTTTTACGTTCATTAAAAATACTCTCACCTACAACTACAGCATCATCTACTAAAATTCCTAGTACTAATATTAACCCGAAGGTTGTAATTTCATTAAGTGAATAATTTAAAAAGCGTTCTCCCATTATAACCATGGTTCCGGCTATGGATATAGGGATTCCCATCGCAACCCAAAAAGCAAGGCGGATATTTAGAAAAATTGCCAAAAGAAAGAATACGATAAGCAATCCTTGCCATGCATTCGTTGCCAGAAGATTTAAGCGTTCATTCATATAAACACTTGTTTCTCCCCATATATCCATCTGAATACCTTTTGGAAGTTCAGGCTTTACTTTTTCAATGACCTCCCGAACAGCTTCGCTAACCTCATTTAGATGTCCTTTTTGTGTAGTAAAAATTTCAAAGCCTATTGTTGGCTTTCCCTGATAACGAGAAAATCCTTCTACTTCTTCAAATCCATCTATGATCTTTGCTACATCTTTCAAAAGAATCCGGGCACCATAATTTGGTGTATATATTGGTATATTTAAAAATTCTTCGTATTCAAATGCTTTTTTATCAGCTCGAATTAAAATCGTTCCATTTTCACTTTTAAGTTCTCCCAGCTTATAATCCAAAGAAGAACGATTAATAGATTGAGCAATATTAAAGACGCTTAATCCTAACGACCTTATTCTTTCTTCATTCAATTCAATTCTAATTTCCTCATTCTTTGCTCCAAACATATTCAGTTTAGAAATTTTAGGATGATCCAGCAAACGTTCCTTAACAAGCTTACTGGATTTTTGCATGGTAAGTTCATCCAAATCACTATAAACCTGAAGTAAAAGTGCACTTATCGTAAACTCTTCTCTCTCAATAATTGATTTCTCTGCATATCTGGGCATATTCCATATGGCATCAACCCGGCTCTTAATCTCATTTTGGAAACGATCCAAATCCATATTACTGGTTTTCTGTATCCATACAGTAGAAATACCTGTATTTGATTGCGAACGCATTTTTTTGATCCCGTTCATCCCTTTTAAAGCGGTTTCAACTTTTCGGGTTACACTGCGATCAACTTGTTCTGCATTTGCTCCAGGATAAACAGTTGTGATCGTTATAGAATTTGGAGGCATGGCCGGGAACCCTTCGATTCGTATCGTTTTAACAGTGAAAAATCCACCAACCAATATAAGTAGCATCATTAAATTTGCTGCTACCGGATTCCTTGTAAACCATTCTGAAAGTTTATGCATGACTATTCTCCTTCTTTTAATATTGGGTTAACAGCTGTTCCATTCAGAAATGATGAATTCGGATTTATCGCAATTTGTAGAGGAGATGAAATGCTTTCAGGTAATGAGGTATATATATATCCATTTAAATAGAACTTAGGACTCGCTTTAAAACTTTGTAAAGTTCTTTCATTATTTACATACCAAATAAATCCTCCATTTGTTAAGGCAGATTCCGGTAATTTTAACAGATTATTTATGTTTTCTCCTGTTAATTCTACAGTTAGAAATTGCCCGGCTAATAGTGGTGGATTTAGATCAATCGGATGATCGATTTCCAGCATGATTGACCTCATCCTGGTTGCTTTATCAAAATGATTTCCCTTACGCACCACCTTTGCACTCCAGGTATCTTTCGTATCAGGATCCTTTAGCACGGCTTTTATTGCATTAAGCTTTCCTGATAAAAGGTGGTATTCTTTATTTGATAATGATACTTCGACTATTGCTTTATCTATGCTAAATAACTTTAAGATTGGATATCCCATCGATATGGCTTCGCCCATATTGACATTTCTTTCTACTATGATCCCGTTGAAGGGGGCTTTGACAATCGTATAGGACAAGTTGGTTTCAGCAGCAATTAAAGCTGATTTGGCTGCTTCAAATTCATCTCTGGCTACTTTTAATTGAGGCTTTCTCAATACTAATGGAGATAAAGGTTCTCCTTCCATGCCAGACCTTTTCCAATTTTCTAAAGCTGTCTCAGCTTCTTTTTCCTCATTTAATAATCTGAGCTTGGCATTGGAAAGGCGAGTTTGAGCTTCAGCAAGCAGGGATGTATATTCTGAATTTTCTATTTTTAGTAATAGTTCTCCTTTACTCACTTTTGAGCCAACTCTTAATTTGGGGGAAATGAATTTTATTAAGCCGTTTACCTGACTTTTAATTTCACTTTGCCATTCAGGAACCACTTCTCCCAATAAGTTTACTTTGGATGGATATTCTCCGGAAATAGCATTCATTACTGTAACTGATCTTTTACTGCTGTGTGTAGATATATCGTTATTTGTATTTTCTTTTTGAAAACTGCTAATGATAAGTATTGTAGTGATACTAATAAGCAGCACAATTACAAAGACCATATTTTTTGAAAGACCTTTTTTGTTCTTGTCTGACCTGATTCTGTTAAAAGTTTCCATACTATCTAATCCTTATATTTAAATTCCATACCCAAGGGCTAATGCAAGGGCAATCCTGTTATTTAATCGATTTGTTTTAATTTCATTCAGTCTTAAGGTGCTTTGATTAGCTTGTTTTTTTACATCTAACAATACGTAAAATGGAACGAGTCCTTTGTTATATTTCTCTTCATAAATTTTTTTATTTTCTATAATATATTGATGGGTTGTTTTTAAAGTTGTTTCCATTGTTAGAAGAGTTTTTTCATATCCTAAGGCATTTTCAACTTCTATAAGAGCACTGTATACCTTTTGTTTCAAATCAATGATTGCTGCTTCTGCGTTTTTAGTCCTTGCTTTATACTCATTTCGAAGTCTGCCTCCATTAAATATGGGTTGAGTAAGGCTTCCTATTACATTCCATATGAGTGTTGCACCTGAAAGATCTCCTATAGCTGCAGCATTTTTGAACATTTCTGCAGATAGGTTAAATCCGGGTAGCATCGCTTTTTTAGAAGAATTTGCAAAACTAATATTTGCTTTCACTGAAGAGAGCGCCGCTTTGATATCCGGGCGGTTTCTTAAAACTACTGATGGAATTTTTACCGGCAAGCTTTCCATTTCGGGGAAATTAACTGCTGCTATTATTTTAGTTTCAGGAATTCTTCCAAGTAAAACTTCCAGGGTTCTTTTGTCTTTATTGTAATCAACTTTTGAATTACGATACTCCATACGAGCTAAAGCTAATTCAGTATTGGATTGGTTTAATTCTTCCAGCATTGCCAATCCATCTTTAAATTTTTTTCGAACAGATTTATTTGAAATTTCCGTATCCATTAGAATATCATGTGTTAATTGTATTTTTCTACCCGAAGAAATCAGGTTGATATAGGATTGAATTACCCTTGCAGCCAAAGCATCTTTTAAGCCTTTAAACTCATATGCCTGCATTTGAAAATTTGATTTATCTGCCAGGTGGGTATCTTTTATTTTACCCCATAAATCCAATTCCCATGAAATATTCATTGAAAGTGTATGACTATTTTGGGCAATATGTTTTCCTGTTGCAGGATTTATTAAAGAATTACTCCTTCCCTTATTTGCAGAAATATTTATACCAGGAAATTTTAAGGCACTGGATTGTTTAAGAAAAAAACTGGCAGCTTCAAGCCTCAAGGCTGTTGATTTTAAATCAAGATTATTATTTAATGCTTCCTCAACTAATGCTTTTAATCTTCTGTCCTGAAAAAAATCCAGCAAGCCTCTGGTAATCGGGAGAGAATCCATTGGGATAGCTTCATTCCATTGTTGTGATGGAATTATACTTTCGACTTTACTAAGCTTTACAGGGGCTTTACAACCGCTAATTGCAAGCAGAAAAAAAATCGCTATGGTTAATATTGCTATTTTATAATTTGTTTTGTTTCTCATTTTCATATTAATTTCGAAGCTCACAAGAATTCATTAAATTATTTTCTGCAAACATAGGTTCTTAAGGGATGTAAGTCTTCCCATACTATAAGGCGGGACATCTTTATAAGGATTAAATAATGAGGGAATAATTTATTTAGTGAAGTTTTATTAGCTATTTCAAACAGCTAATCAAATGTTATAACCCAAACAGTCTCATGTATGAAGAGTTGGGCATTTCAAAGCATTTTATTTTCAAACCGCTGATATGTTTATTAAATGGACTGACTTTAAAATTAAACGACTGGTGGACAATAAATGTTCCCATTTGGCTTAAAGTTCCAATTGGAATGTCTCTTGGTATTTGCGTTGCAATACAAAGGAATAATCCATACTTCCTACACTCTTTAGCAATTGAATCAAAAGCGTCTAAAGGTTTTGTGTCGAAATGCTCGTCTTTTATTGACTTATTCAAAAATTGGTGAGCTTCATCAATTAGAACAACTATTGGAGATTCTTGAAAGTCTCTGTTACGAGCTCTATTTAACAAGAACTTTCCAATTGCATTTACTAAGGTTTCTTTGCACAGCCTTGTTTTTTTATTAAACCATCTTCAATATTTATTTCATCTTGATTGTGTTTTAGGTTTTCTCCATTTGAAATGCGAGCAATTTTAAGAGACCTAATTGCTTCCATTAATTTTGGAGTTTGAGTTCGAGGCGATGGCTTAAGCATAAAAAACAAATCATCAATTGTAAGTTGAGAATAATGAAAATTGTAAATGGTTCGTAGTGGTCAAATGACAAAAGAATCTCAACCTTTCCGGTTGGATGAAAATCACTTGTTTGAAAGGCTTTTTCATTTAATGATAATCTTTCTGATTCAGGAAGTTGCAATTCAGTAATTCTTCCAAGAAAACCGAATTTATCACCTTCGATAACAACAAAACTGCCTACAAGTCCACCATTAAACTCTTTCCCAAAATGTGTAAAACCATTTAATAAAACTGATGATGGGAAATGAACTTTTACAAATTGTGGCAAAACTTGATTAATGTAACCAAGAAAATATTCATGCCTAAACGGATTAATTTTTTGCTTGGTCATTTCTCAGATTTATTTGTTCTTGGTTAGTATTTGAATACGTTTGAATTTCAGGAAAATACTTCGCAAAATCAGTAAACGTTTCAGATGTTAAAAGAATCCTCTCTGATTCTAAAGCTACCTTCCTAATCTCTTCTAATGAAGAAGATACATTTTCATTGTCGAAGCCAGGGTCGATTACAGCCATTCTAAATCCGGGGTTTTGATTTAATGCTTCTTCAATTGCTGCATTTATATGCTTGTCATTAAAACTATAGCCAATGCAAATAAGCATGGTATCATTATTCAGACGTAAGCTACGCTGAAACCTTGCCATCATTTCAAAATATGGTTGCTCGTAAGAATCTTCATACTTAGCATCACGAGGATAAATCATTAATGGTTTTTCCGGTTCAAATTTTATTTCAACATTACCCTCATGATTTCTTTATCATTTACAAACTTACTGTATCCATCTATTTGTGAAAGAAGTGCTTCTAAATCCTTACTTTCTGAGTTAAAGTTTACTGCATTGCGAATGATTTGGAAGCCATCAATATCTCCTGATTTATATTTTTCTTCTGCCTTTGACCATAATTCTCCCATTGAAAGACCTCCTACATCCATTGACGAACCAGCCCCCGAAAAGACCAATAAGTTCTTAAATGGCTTTTTAAAAAACTCATTGTAAATCTTCCTTTTTTCACCATTTGCATCTGCTAATGTTGGTTCTATGGGGTTGCCTCCAGAATCTTTTAAATTGAAAGGTTTTAAATCATCAATTGATGTTAAAACACCTTTTTCAAATGTTGGATTCTTGACTTGCAAAATATTTGCACATCCATTAACCAGGATATATTTCCAGTCTTCTTTTTCCATATTTAAAACGCTTTAAATTTTTCGCCCATATAGTGTTTCAGGTTCCATTTTTTGGTAGTGTCTAATGCACGTTCGAGGCAGATAAACTTTTGGTCGGTGTGGGTTTTAAAATGCTCAACAGTTGATTCGTGGATTATTACATCCAGACAAATCAAGGTTTCCTTCTCGCCATCTGTAGCAAGTAAAATTTCGTTTTTCGTAAACTCTTCTTGCTTGGTAAGCTTGTAATTAAGTGTAAAACCGTTTTTAATCAGGATTTCTGTAATGAGTTCTTCACGGTTGAAAGCAGAAACTAACTGGGCTTCTTTGTCTTTGATGTATTTTTTGAGCAATTCAATATTTTCTTCTTCGGTTTTCTCAGGTTCGGGGGCAAACTCAACACGTGGGAAGCTGGATTTTACAAGTTTGAAAACTTTAAAACCAAGTCCTTTTAATGAATCTTTTTTTTCTTGTGCTGAGCCTGACGAAGCATTATCTCCACTGAATAAATCGGGTTGTTCGTTTTTCTTTTCTTCAATTATCTTTTCAACAACCCGTTTGTTGCGTTCAATGGTGATGTCGCTTATTTTTTTGAAACCTTTCTTGAAAGCAATACTTGATTCCTCACACTTTTCCGGCAATTGAATACCTATAAATTTGATGTTTTTATCTTTTTTCTCATTTAATTCAAAAACTGCCTGACCAATTGTTCCTGAACCTGCAAAAAAATCTAAAACAATATCCCCATTTTCAATAGATAATTCAACGCACCTTTTAAGTAATTCAACTGGCTTTGGAAAATCAAATTCTCCATCAAATCCCAACTCTTTTATTTCAACTGTGCCTGTTTCTGTCAGGAAGGCATTATCTTCCCAGACTGATTTAGGTTTAAAAGTCGTTTTTCTGTATTTCTCATAAATACCATATGAATCTCCTCCATTTTTTTTCTTAGCAACTACATTGCTTTGTAAAGTATTTTCGTTTACATTATCTGTAAATTTTCTTGTACCCCAACGCCAACATGATTCTTCACCTTTAGAGTTTAAAGGTTCTATTTCAATACTATATTCTGCTGTCTTATTTAACGAAACAGGATAAAACCCATCATTATCTGCTTGACTTGGATTTATATATATTGGATAAAAGAGATTTGGACGGTTATGTTTGCCAAACTTAGGATTCCGGTTTCTTAATTCTCTAATATTGAAGTTTCCAATTTTATCTTTAAGATTCAAATCTGATTTATCACCGTTTTTTTCAAGTTCCAGTAAATCTGCATCAATAGACTTTGTATAAACAAGAATGTATTCATGTGTTTTTGCAATCTGATTGTAGGTTTGTCCTCTGCTATTAGCACGTACAATAATTTGAGAGTAGAAATTATCTTCCCCAAACACTTCATCACAAAGCTTTCGCAAATGATGTACCTCATTATCATCAATAGAAATAAAAATTACACCATCTTCACGGAGCAATTGCCGGGCAATCAGTAATCGGCTGTACATCATGTTCAGCCAGTTGCTATGAAAACGCCCGTCGGTTTCGGTGTTGGTGTCTATTTTATAACCATCTTCGGTGTATTCGGCATCTTCCCAGTACTCTTTTTTGTCCTGGTTAAATTTGTCGGAATACACAAAATCGTTTCCGGTATTGTAGGGTGGGTCAATGTAAATACATTTTATTTTTTCACGATAACCGGTACTCAAAAGTTTTAACACATTCAGGTTTTCGCCTTCAATAATCAGGTTTTCACTTTCTGCCGGATTTACGCTTCGAGCTTCATCGTAAATAAGTGTAGCATCGGTTGGGGTAAATGCCTCGCGTTTTGCTTTACTTTTCCCAAACCAGCGAAATTCGTAACGTTCAGTTTCGTTTACACTTTCCGGGTCAACGAGTTTTTTTAGTTCCTTGGTGTTTAATTTGCCTTCGTTGGTAAACAAGTCGGGCATTAACTTTTTAAGTTTTTCCAAACGTTCTTTATTCCAATCGTTGCTCAAAGGCATATAATCGTTTATATTTTCCATCTTACTTTTTCTTTTTAGTTGCAGGGTTGACAACCTGAAAAGAGCCTGATCTCCTTTTGAGCGGATAATGGCAAAACCTTTATTGTCAACTCCACGCTCGTATAATATTCCGGAGAGCTGTTTTTCTGTTTGGCTTAGCTTTTCGCGTGCTTTAACCCTTTCAAATTCTAATAATCGCTGTTCAATTATTTCTGCCCTTCTTGTTTGAACAGCAAAATAGTTTTGGGCAAATGATATTTCAGGTTTTCTACTATCTCCATTTTGAGCAATCAGGTAACAGGCATACCTGGTGAGCAAAATATCATCAATTTCTTTTTCAGCACCTTTGGGCATAGGTATCGTTTTCCTGATGTCAGGAAAATGATTGAATTCATCTTCTCCAGCATTTTTACATGCCTCTTTCGCTTTGCTAATTACTTTGTCAAAATTCTCCCATTTACTATATCCCAGAAGTTTTTGCAACTCTCTTGCACTCCAACATTCAATTTCTTCAAGGACTGATGCAGCTGCTTCAAATTGTTCAAATAACTCTTTTATTTCTTCCGTTTTCATGATACTAATTCGTTAATCGTTTTGTTTGCTTCTGTTTTAAAGTATTGATAATCTTTAATAGGAGCTTTATATTGCACCTCTACGCCAAGTGTAGCAAAGTGCTTTAGGGCACATTGTATTTTGTAAACCTCGCTTTCTTTCAAGGCTTTTTTGTTGTTAATGTCGTTTGTGCCTTTTGTTTCTATCACAAAATAAAATTCACTTTCGCTTCCCTGTCCGCCAGACAGGCGGGCATCCCTCAGGCTTTTGCGTTTCATTACAATTCCAAAATCAGGATTGTACTCGCCAATTGGAGTTTGAATTTTGTAATAGGCTGGAAGTTTCATAAAACAAACCACTTCATCGTCAATATCAGTTGCCAAAGCAAACAGGCTTTCGGTATAGCTATCAACTAACACCCGGTTGTAAAATCCACGGTTTGGCGTATCCCTGTACTGGCTGCTATCCACTTGTTTTACAAAGTCTTTAAAATCAAATGGGAAACTATCATTGGTTAAATGATAATCTAACCCACGAAGCAATTCTTCCAATTCAATATTTTGTATGATTGATGAAGCTTTGTGAACAAATACAGGTGGGTTCTTGATGAAATCTTCATATCTGATACCTTCTACAATTTTGAAAACAGTAGCATAGCTTAATCCTGTGTTTTCGCTTATTTCCTCCATTAAATCCAAAGCCGAGAATTGGGCTTTAAGTTTATAAGTTTCTTTCCCGCCAAAAGTATCAACAATACCACTTTCATCAATTTCACCAATTGAACGGCTACTAACTTCTGCCTCGTAATCTGCAATTTTTATCTGATTAATTGCTTGAATGCTCCGTTCAATTAAAGACTGCTCATCAAAAGCAACGGTATAATCGGTTTTCTTTGCCAGTGCATTCCAAAACCGTTTGAATGCCTTATTAATATTTTCCTTGTCGCTACGTTTGAAATGAACTTCGTTTTGTGCTTTTCCTTTGTGCGTGTGTGTCATTCCTGCTCCTGCACGCGAAGTTCCACAAACCTCTTTGATTTCTTCCTGATATTGGGTTACAAAAGTTTCGTAGGTCTCGTTCGGTATAACGGTAAGTTGGTTTATCCTATCAGAATTATCAACATCTAACTTGTCGTAAATCCTTTGTCCATCTGTATTTACACAAATTCTTAGCCCTCGTCCAATTTCTTGCCGCTTTTTAATTTCAGAATATGAGTTGCTTAATGTAGCAATGTTAAAAATGTTTGGATTGTCCCAACCAACCCCAAGTGCCGAGTGTGAGAAGATAAACTCAATCTTGTTAGCTGTTTCGTTTCCGTAGTTAAGTAATCCGGTTTTATCTCTCAGAATTGCATCGAAAACATCTTTGTTTTTACGCATTGAATTTTCGTTGTCTGTATATTCCCCTTTACCGGTTTGGGCAAAATAGAATCCTTGAATTGCTTCAATGTGTTCTGCTGTTGGTTGGTTGTTTTCATGAAATTCA
The DNA here is from genome assembly GCA_028280405.1 of Bacteroidales bacterium. Classification (GTDB taxonomy): domain Bacteria; phylum Bacteroidota; class Bacteroidia; order Bacteroidales. Next base: position 6,507 of record JANQLW010000005.1, on the reverse strand, counting down.
GGATAAATTTCTTTGAATTTTTCTACGAAAAGATTTTTGATTACAGGTTCATCACTAACGTAATTTGCAACTTTGTCAATAAAAATCAATGAAAGGCATTTTATCCCTTGTTCCTGCAATTTTTGCTTTTTAACAAAATGACGGATAATTAACCATTCCAATTGTAAAGCCCAAATACTTTGAATATTCCCAGAAGTTTGTTTTTCAAAAATTTCAGTTCCATTTGTAAAAGAAACAGACCATTTTCCTGTTCTCAGACTTTTGTTTATCCTGCTAATCTGGTATTTTAAGTAACTTGGGTTGTTCGTAATTGTCCCAAGGTTATCTCCTTTTTTTAGCCATTTTGTTGGTTTAAACTCAATCTTACCGCTTTTAGCCTGATGCCAGGCTTTAATTTTTGCTTTTGGGTCGCCTTTTCCATTTTGAGTTTCTGAAAGTTCCAGTTTTAAAGTAGCCTCATCGTTCTTCTCTGTAACTGTTAGAACTTCAATCTTTTTTACCAAACCTTGCTTGTAGCTTTCATAAGGCGTTAAACGGTACATCTTATTTTTCGTAACCTTGTGGGTTGCCGAGTATCTTATTTTAAAAAGCGGATTGAGTTTAGCAATCTGTTTTATCGAATTATCGGTGTCCATTCCCTCTTGTGGTTCATCCATAATGATAATAGGATTTGTACGTCCGATTGCATCAATAAAAGGAATATTGGCAAAAAGGTCTTCCCGTTTGGCTTGGTTCAGAATTTTGTCTTCTGAATTAAAAGAAGCCAAAGTCATTACCATAATTTGAGGATGTTGTTCCTCAATGAAGTTGGTTACTTTATTAAGCCGCTTACTGTTGTATTCGAAATATTTTGGAGTAAATCCGTAAATGCTCTCCAATTGCTTTTCGAAAGCAGAAAGTGTGCTTAAAACCCCTTGACGTATTGCAATTGACGGAACAAGGATTATGAATTTTGTAAATCCGTAGTGCTTGTATAATTCGTAAATGGATTTAATATAAACAAGTGTTTTACCTGTTCCGGTTTCCATTTCTATTGTTAATTCCTGTTCTGGAGAGAGTTTTGCAATTTCTTCATCAATTCCGTTTTCAAGCAAAACAGATTTAATATTTTCTTCCAGTTTTTCTTTTGGAATTGTACAAATATTTGAACGAATCCCTTCTGTGCAAGCATTGTCAAAAGTGTTTTTGTTATTTCCTTCAAACACATTAACAACCGACTTGATTGCCATTTGCTGGTATTCCAGTTCTTCTAATTTTATTTCCATCTGTTCAGGCGTTCTTTTTGTTAATGTATTTTATTTTTTGCTCGGCAACTTTCAATGCTTTCTGTCCAAGTTTCTCGTCTTTAATTTCATAAACTATCTTTTCGCTCAAATAGTGAACGAGTAAATCTTCTTCTTTCAGGTCAAGGATTCCAGCCAGTTTAATAATTTGTTCTTTTGTTGCTTTTCTTTCGCTTCTTTCAATCTTGCTCAATATTGCGGTGTCAATATCAAGTTTTGCAGCTACTTGTCTTAAGAGCAATCCTTTTTTCTCCCTGTTTTCCCGAAGTATTTCTCCAGTCGATTTGTTAATATTCATTTGTAATATTTCACTTGATTGTTTCTATTTGACATAGATAGTCAAATTAATGCTATCATTTGCTATTCTTTGAAATTAATTTTCCCTTTTTTATCAACAGTCTTGTGAGCGTTGGGAAATTGATGTGCTTTGATTCGAATTCCGGGAATTAGTTTATTATTAAAATGATACCTGATCTCCAGTTTTTGTTAATACTATTAACTAAAAAGAATTAACAGTAGCAATTGCTTTGTCATACCTGATTCATTCTAAATTTCGGCAAACTTATATTGAATAAATATGATAATCTTCCTACTATATAAAAGCGGATATATTAATCTTGATTTTGTCCCATTTTAAAAACCGAAGGAGTGATACCCATTTCTTTCTTAAAAGCATTATAGAAAGTTGTTTTGCTGTTAAAGCCTACTTCGAAGGCGATGGCAAGAATGGTATATTGCTTTGCTTTGTCTGACAATAACATTTTTTTAGCATCATTTACTCTGTATTTATTTACAAAATCGAAAAAATTTAACTGTTTTTTCTCATTAATAACCTGAGAAACATGATGTAAATTATTGTCAGTTAACTTTGCCAAATCATTCAACCTGAATTCCGGATTTTGGTATGGTTTGTCTATCTCCATTATTGATTGAATTTTTTTCCAAAGTTCGTCAGATTCATTTTGTTTTAAAGTAGATTTAGCATATTTCTTTGATTGCCTATTGACAGGAAGTTCATTATAATCCCCTTTAATGGCAAATACCGGAAACTTTATGGCAAAAAAGGCTAATGCAAACAAAAAGATGCTTGTTATGCTGGCATCAATCTTAAATTGAAGAATTAATGGAATGTCATTATAGTAACTAATCAAGTCGCTTTGGATGATGGCAATAAACATTATGATTGATATAATTATTAGCCTATACATCCATTTATAATGGATTGTTTCTATTTGTGTTAATTGAACTGCAAATTTCATTTTTCTGAGTTTGAAAAATGCTAAGAATAAAAAGATAATATTAACTACTATAGAAATTAAATAATCAATCATTAATAATAGGGCATTTAAACTATCTTCATCCAGAATCTCAATATCATCAGGCATGTTGATTAGAAACAGAATTCTAATGATTGTATAAGCTGATAAAACGACTAACCAGAATCTTAGTTTTGAGTTCAGATTAAACAAGGAACAGGTAAATAAGTATACCAAAGCTCCTAATAAATGATAATAAGTATATGATATACCCAGCCAGCTCAACTGATCATATCCATTGAAAAACAAATAGGAATCAAGCTGGTAATAGGTATTGAATAATATAATAAGCAGTAGAATAAACCTTGAAGTTTTATTTCTAATGTACCCATTTCGACCAGAGATAGCGATAAACAAAAGAAATAAACCAAGTATTATTCCTACTAAAGGTATGCTATTTAAAATGGGCATATTGAATTAAACTTCTATTTATATTAATTATCAGATGCATGCCATTCTGCCAAACAAGTAGCAGTTTCTCTTAATTGAAGATTATGAAGTTTTACAGAACCTGGTAGTTTATCCTGAATTCTATTTACGTAATCAATCAATAAATTTTCACTGGTAGGATGATAATCTACAATAATAATCTTTTCAAAATTAGCATTCAGTTCTTTCAATAAGTTCTTGCTGACACTTTTATGCAAGACTAAAGCATGGTCAAAAATATTTACGATTTGTGCATTCACTATGGTTTTTAATTCTCCAAAATCCATAAGCATTCCATTATCAGATCTGCTTTCATCATCGATGGGGATCCCTTTTACAGTTACAGCCAGGGTATAAGAATGTCCGTGTATATTCTTACATAAGCCCTGATGACAAAATAAGGCATGAGCCATTTCAAATCTGAATTCCTTCGTTATGCGTATATATTGTTTCTGCATTTTTAGATAATGTTCAAAATGTGTAAGCTGGTTTTTACGGCCATCCCAATAAGCAAAATTCCTCCAAGAAATAGTAAATAATTTCCGATTACAAATTTCCGAAGTTTCCTTCCTGTTCCTAATCCGATAATTACAGCTAATAATATAAATATCAGGAGCAAAAGTAATACATTCTGTCTTTCATTGTTTAAAAAAGGCATGCAAAGTCCAAAAATCAGGAAGTCCATAGAAGCTGCAATGGATGTTGCAAATAAAACTTTCATACTGGTAAAATCAAAAAAGCGATTTTCGGGTTTTGACCGATAAGCTTTGAATATATACCTAATGCCTAAAATACTTAATAATACAACCAATATCCAATTATTATTCAACTCCCACTTACTATAAATCAAATTTGAGATTAGTTCTCCCAATAAAAAAAAGTTAAAAGCTATTCCACTTATTATAAGTACAAATTTGAATTTATCTTTAAGCTCTAAACAACGGTGTACATGGGCAATAATAGCCAGTGAAAACAAACTGCTAGCCAGTGCAAAAATTACGAGTATAACATCTGTAAAAGCCATCTTTTATTGATATACCAGTTCTACAATTTTGCTTAATTCCTCTGCATCAACTTCATCAAAAGCTGATTTTATCTTGGCATCTACATCCAATACACTCACAATATCCCCTTGCTGATTTTTTACAGGGACCACGATTTCTGATTGTGATCTGGAATCACAGGCAATATGTCCTGGGAACTTATGAACATCGTCAACGATCACAGCTTCTCCTCGATTAATGCCGGCCCAGCAAACACCTGTATATTTTGCTAATTCCATACAGGCTACTGCTCCCTGGTAAGGGCCTACTTTTAATTCCCCTTCACGAAGGTCATAAAAACCTGTCCAAAAATAATGATCGAATTTATTATGTAGCACGGCAGCAACCGTTGCTTTATTAGCTATTGGGTCATTGCTGTCTTTTAGTAACTTCTCTAGTTGAGTATATATTCTCTGATATCTGTTTCTTTTCTTATTTGAATCCATATTTATACATTAAAAAAATGAGGGCAACTAAAAAGAAAGAATAAAATTTCTTTTTCTCTCTGCGTACTTTGCATTTTCTTTGTGAAACTTTGCGTAACAATCATTTAATTATACGCAGAGATCCGCAAACCTGCCCGCAGCAGGCGGGGTTATGCACTAAGATCGCTAAGACTTTTTAGACACCCACAAAATTATTAATTTATTCTAATCAAAAAAGATAATTTAGACTCTTTCTAATTCAACCGTAAAATGACGAAGAATAGGAGCTTCGCTTTTAATGGAGAAGCCTTTGGTAATTTCATTTCTTCTTTCGAAAACATTGATTAAGGAAGCAGCTATATAATCCATATGATTATTTGTATAAACACGACGAGGAATTGCTAATCTTAATAGTTCCAGTTCAGGATATCTGTTTTCACGTGTATTTGGATCACGATCGGCTAAAATGGTTCCGATTTCTACTCCACGAACTCCACCTTCAATATAAAGTTCGACAGCTAATGTTTGTGCAATGTATTCTTCTTTAGGAAGATTTGGAAGGAACTTTTTCGCATCTACAAATATAGCATGTCCGCCAAAAGGACGAAGAACAGGTACACCAGCCTCAACCAATTGTTTTCCTAAATAGGCAACTTGCCCGATTCTTGATTCCAGATAATCAAATTCAGTACCTTCATCCAATCCTTGTGCAAGGGCATTCATATCACGTCCCGACATACCTCCGTAAGTCAGGTATCCTTCAAACATAATATTGTAAATACTGGCTTGCTTATATAATTCTTCTGATTTTAAAGCAATGAAACCTCCCATATTCACAATTGCATCTTTTTTGCTGCTCATCGTCATACCATCAGCATAAGTGTACATTTCCCTCACAATTTCTTTAACAGACTTATCAGCATAACCCTCTTCACGGATTTTGATAAAGTATGCATTTTCAGCAAAGCGGGCCGAATCAAAAATTAAAGGAATATCATATTTTTTAGCAAGTGCAGATACTTCTTTAATATTCTGCATACTAACAGGTTGCCCTCCTGAAGAGTTACAGGTTACCGTTAGAATAATCATCGGAATTTTTTCTTTTGGATATTCAGCTAAAACGGTTTCCAGTTTAACCGGATCAATATTCCCTTTGAAATCGTATTCCAGTTCAGTATCAAATGCCTCATCACAGGTACAGTCTACCGCAGTAGCTTTACGAAATTCAATATGGCCTTTGGTTGTATCAAAGTGTGAATTCCCCGGTACCAGATCACCATCTTTAACCATAACTGAGAATAAGACATTCTCAGCAGCTCTACCCTGGTGAGTTGGTAAAAAGTAATCAAATCCAAGTATATTTTTAATGGCATTTTTTAAATTATAATAAGAAGAAGCTCCTGCATAGCTTTCGTCACCGGTCATCATGGCTGCCCATTGTTTATCACTCATGGCTCCGGTTCCCGAATCGGTTAATAAATCGATAAATACTCTTTCACTTCTTAAATTGAAAAGATTATAGTTTGCTTCTTTGATCCAATCAAGGCGTTCTTCTTTAGTGCTTTTTTTAATGGTTTCAACCATTTTTATTTTGTGCGATTCCGCATAGGGTAATTGCATAACATCAAATGTTTTAATAGTGAGTAAAATAAAATTAATAGGTATTCAAAAAAACGATAGGTAAGCTGTTATGACAGGAATTCGTCTCTTTTTTTGATGTTAAGTAATGTAAGTTCTTTTAAAACATTAGCTAATGTTTTCATAGCTCGAAATTTTATTTCTCTGCAAAGATAACTATAATTTGAAAGTTTGGCAATTTGTCCCGATAGCTATCGCATAGGCGTCAACTTAAGAGACTATACAAACATATTTTATCCCTCAAAAGACTTTCCCCAGAATAGTTTAGAGCATTTCAAAAAAGTAATAAAACCTTAGCGGAAATTCTCTCAGAGAAGCAGAGAATTACAGAAACATAGACAAAAACAAGAATCGTCTGTGAAAATCTGTGTAG
>JANQLW010000003.1 GCA_028280405.1 Bacteroidales bacterium | reverse complement strand
ATTAATTGGATGTCAGATATTGATATAGGGTTCATCGTTAATCCCCTGACGGGGAATAAGGGGCATATTCAGGAACCATTAGCTATTGAGATGGATCCCCTAACGGGGAATTTTCGCGATTCATTAACATATTAGCAATAACATTTATGCTACATTGCCCATTTAGGACATTTTCTGTCATTTTCTCATTATGCCTAATAAAATTAGGTGAACTCTCAAGATGACGTACTATTACACTTTTTGGACAACTTCTTATAATACTAAATATTCTGTTTTTTTCTATGAAAGCAATTCTGCCATTTTAGTTCCGATATCAGCAGGAGAGTCAACCACATGAATACCACATTCCCGAAGAATTGCTTTTTTAGCTTCTGCCGTATCATCAGCTCCACTAACTATGGCACCGGCATGTCCCATAGTACGCCCTTTAGGAGCAGTTGCACCGGCAATAAAACTAACCACAGGTTTTGTTCCATGTTCTTTGATCCAATAACCAGCCTCGGCTTCCATACTACCACCAATTTCTCCTATCATGACGATACCTTCTGTTTCCGGATCATCCATAAATAACTGAACAGCATCTTTAGTGGTAGTTCCAATAATTGGGTCACCACCAATACCAATTGCAGTAGTTTGCCCCAAACCTAATTTTGTTAACTGGTCAACTGCTTCATAAGTTAACGTACCCGACTTAGATACAATTCCGACTCTGCCCTTTTTATGAATAAAGCCGGGCATAATCCCGATTTTAGCTTCTTCAGGTGTTATAATACCAGGACAATTAGGACCAATCAGCCTACAATCCATATGCTCAATAAATGCTTTCACCTGTATCATATCTTTGGTTGGAATGCCTTCAGTAATACATACAATAACTTTAATACCTGCCTGAGCAGCCTCCATAATTGCTCCGGCTGCAAATGCCGGAGGAACAAATATTACCGATGTATCAGCCCCGGTTTCCTTTACAGCATCTTCAACCGTATTGAATACCGGTTTTTCCAAATGGGTTTGTCCACCTTTCATTGGTGTAACACCTCCAACAATATTGGTTCCGTATTCGATCATTTGTTCTGAGTGAAAAGTACCTTCACCACCTGTAAATCCTTGTACAATTACTTTGGAGTCTTTATTAACGAGTATGCTCATATGTATGAATTATTGAAATTTAAATAAAAAAAGCAAGCTTATTTTAAGCCGCTTCAACAAAGGTAAGACGTTTTAAATTATTTCTGAAATTATTGTCTACTTTTGTAGTTATAGAAGTTAAATTTATAAAACTGTCAAAATAAAAAATGGCTTCAAGCTTCAAGCAACAGGCTCCATGCATGTTACCTATAGCTTGCAGCCTGTAGCTTAAACAATGTTTTACGATAAATCTGATCATTCAGCAAACAAAACAATATGTGCAATTGCCACGCCTCAGGGTTCCGGAGCAATTGCAATCATTCGGTTATCGGGACATTTGAGTTTTGAAATTATAAATAAGGTATTTGTAAGTAAATCGGGGAAAACTGATATAAATACTTACAAATCCCACACCATACATTTCGGCACAATAGAAGATAGTGGAGATGTAGTTGATGAAGTACTACTAAGCATTTTTAAATCACCAAACTCTTATACAGGAGAAGATGCAGTGGAAATCAGTTGCCACGCATCCGAGTATATTCAGCAACGCATTCTGGAAACCTTAATAAAAAATGGTGCCAGTCCTGCAACGGCAGGTGAATTTACTTTCCGGGCATTTATGAATGGAAAACTTGATCTTTCACAAGCAGAAGCTGTAGCAGATTTAATAGCTTCCAATTCCGAAACATCTCACAAAATAGCATTGGATCAGATGCGTGGCGGTTATTCCGGCATCATCAAAGAGCTTCGCCGGCAATTGGTAGATTTTGCTTCTCTGATTGAATTGGAATTAGATTTTAGTGAAGAAGATGTTGAATTTGCAGACCGAAGTGAATTAATTGATTTATTAGATAAAATAGATACCGAAGTTAAAAAACTGATAGCATCGTTTAAGTTAGGAAATGTAATGAAACATGGGATTCCGGTTGCTATCATAGGGAAACCAAATGTTGGGAAATCTACACTACTCAATGCTATTCTTAATGAGGAAAAAGCGATTGTTTCGGATATTCCGGGAACCACCCGCGATGTTATTGAAGACACCATAGCCATAGATGGTTTAACATTCAGATTTATTGATACTGCCGGACTGAGGGATGCTGCAGATAAAATCGAAAGCATTGGCATCGAACGTACCAAAGAAAAAATCAAGCAGGCAGCAATTGTGTTGTACGTTTTTGATATAGGTATAACTACAATTGAAGAAATAGAACAAGTAATTTCAGAATATAAAGAACTCATTGAGGATGAGAATAAAAAAATGATCCTCATTGGAAATAAAATAGATCAATTGGTTGAAATACCTCATGGTTTCACTGAGTTTGTTGAACTCGATACTTTGTTTATTTCTGCTAAACGAAAAGAAAACATCCATGAGATTGCTGAATACTTAAACAAATCAGTCAATCAAAATAATATACAGGACCAAGCTATCGTATCCAATATCCGGCATTATGAATCCCTATCTAAAGTAACTGAGGATATTGAGAAAATAAAAGCCGGATTTGAGCAGGGATTACCTTCGGATCTGTTAAGCATTGATATCCGAAATGCGCTGTATTATTTAGGTGAAATCACAGGTGAAGTAACTACAGATGAGATTTTAGGGAATATTTTTGGGAAGTTTTGTATCGGAAAGTAATGTATTTTTTTAATATTTATTTGATGTTTTCTAATAGTATTATATAACAATGTATTACAGTCAACAAATCTCATTTATTTTCTTTTACTTTACTAATATTTTATGTATTTTTGTTACTATATTGTTACCTATTTGAGGTAAAGTAACAAAAGTAACAAAATGAGCAATAACAAACCCACAAAAAAACAATCTGTAAGACTTAGAGAAAAAGAACTGGCAAATGGGAATAAAAGCCTTTACTTAGACATTTGGCATAATGGAAAAAGAAGATATGAATTTTTAAAGCTTCACATCCAAAAACCTAAAAATGCATTTGATAGGGAAAATAATAAAAAAACAAAACAACTTGCAGAGGACATAAGGGCTAAAAGACAATTAGAATTACAAAATAATTCATTTGGGTTTACAAGTGAATTTAAACAGGATACTAATTTTATCGAATATTTTAAGGCTCTTATAGATAAAAGAAAAGAAAATTCTGGCAATCATGGTAACTGGGATAGCACCTTAAAACACCTCAACAAATATTGTGATTCTCAAGCAACATTCAGAGACATTGATATAAAATTCGTAGAAGGGTTTAAATATTATTTACAACATGAAGCAAAAACAAAAAGTGATACCCCCTTATCCCAAAACAGTCAAAGTTCATATTTCAATAAGTTTAGGGCTGCTTTAAATAATGCTTTTGAAGATTTAATAATTAAAGAAAACCCTGCAAAAAGAGTTAAAGGAATAAAACCAGAAGAAACACATAGAGAATATTTAACTATTGATGAGCTTAAAAGACTTGTAAAAACCGATTGCAAGTATCCAATAATGAAAAATGCATTTATATTTTCTTGTCTAACAGGGATGAGGTGGTCAGATATTAATAAGATGACATGGTCAGAGGTACAAAAGCATAATGATGGTTACAGAGTTATATTTAGGCAGAAGAAAACGAAAGGACAGGAATATTTGGATATAAGCCAACAAGCAAAGGAATATATAGGAGAGTATGGCAATCCAGATGAAAGAGTATTTAAGGGCTTAAAATATTCTGGTTGGCATAATATTGAATTGCAAAGATGGATTATGAAAGCAGGGATTACAAAGAATATAACTTTTCATTGTGGGAGACATACTTTTGCAGTGCTTCAATTAGATATGGGTACAGATATTTATACTGTTAGCAAACTTCTAGGACATTCAGAACTTAAAACAACTCAGATTTATGCAAAAATCATTGACCAGAAAAAAATAGAAGCTGTAAATAAAATTCCTGATATAAGTATTTAAGGATCAAATTAACATCTTGAATTATGGAATTTAAAAATATTGCTTGGATTAAAGTTAAAGTTAATTCTAAAAATGTTTATGAGTACTTCACAAGCTTTGTTATTAACGATTTTAAGAGCATTGAGAAATTTAAAGAAAAAAGATTTAAAATTTATGCTGAAAAGCATAGCCTTGAAATAACTGAGGTGATAAAAATATTTGAAACTGGGATTGAAGAAGGTAAATCTATTGCTAAAAATAAAATTGAAGAAAAAAGGCTAATATCATCTGAAGGAGGAAAGAATTATTTATTTGATATTGCTTCAACCTATAATTTGGGAGCAGAATATTATGATGAATGCAACAAAGTATATTTTATTAAACATTTTGTAACTCAACATAATCCAGAAATAATAATAAATATTGGTAAAATTGTTGGTGAATATTGGTATTCATGGCAGAAAGTATTAGAAAATCATAGAATTTTTGAACAGCTTTTCAAAAAAGAGGTGGATAAACATAAAAAAAGTTTCCTCAATAAACCTATGTTTTTAAGTCAAAATGTAGAAATTATTGACTTACCTGGCACAATGCAGATTTTCAAAAATTTCTTAGGATCAATAACCCATACTAATAGTTTATTAAAAGCCAGAAGAAAAGAATTATTGAGTAACAAAATGAATAACTTAACAATGAGTCATATTTTTAAATATGATGCATTGAATGATTATAAGAAACAATGTTTAGATTTTTTACAAGAGACCACTAATAATATGGATAATCAGGTTTATAATAAGTATAAATCCGATTATAATTATCTATTAAAAGAATTGAATAATTGCATCTCTACTTTAAAGACTTTAAAGCCGATATTCATTATAGACATGAGTTTTGTCCCATATTATTTTCATTATAATGAGAATTGGTTTAAACACGTATTTGATATGCTTAATTTTACAAGAATATCTTATTTAAAAATTACGAAAGCAGAAATTCAAACTGAATTAACTGGCTTTAAAAGCAACTTTAAACCTCAGCAAATAGAAATCCTATTTGAGCAATTAAAAGGTGTCTATATTGATAAAAACACCAATAAAAAGTATTTTATGGCAATATTTGAAGATAATGTTTTACCTGATAAGTTTATAAATAAAAAAATAAATTGGAATAAATCTATACCCCTATTCTGTAGTTTATTCTTTGGCTATTCACATATCGAATATCAAAAACAATTTCTTTCATTTAATGGCATTATCAATAAAGAAACAATCCACTTTTATAAAAAAGCAATCCAGTTTTTTTCTTTTGATAAGAAAAAGGTAAGTAATAAAACACTTTCGGAAAAAAGCTCAAAACTATGCGATGCTAAAGCACCTCAAAATTTTGATAAACTTTATTCAATAATAAAAACAGTACAAACAAGTACTATCTAGTTACTTTTCTTAATACTTTCCATTCTTATAGATATTTGCCTTACTAATTAGTTATTAAGGCTTGCAAGTCATTTGTTTAATTTAATAATTAACATAATGGTTGAAATTTTAGAAACATTAAAAAAACAAGATGAGAGGCTAAATAATATTGAAAACCTTTTATCATTATCAAAAACAGTCCTCAATATTGATGAAGTAAGTAAACTAACTGGCTTGAGCAAAAGTACAATCTACAAGTTTACTCATTTGGGGAAAATTCCTTTTTACAAACAAGCAAAACACCTATTCTTTGATAGGATGGAAATTGAAAACTGGCTAAAAACCAACAGGGGTTTTAATACTGATCTAATAGACAAAGCTAGTTCAACTTACGTGACACTATCGAAGTAACAACTGGAACTACAAACCATATTATTATGTACGTTCCTGTTCAAATTTGTGCCTATGTTTTGAAATACAAACTCGTGAATGAATTTAAGCTTTACTTGTTATTGAAGTATTATTCAAAAAATGGAATACTTAAAATAACTAAATGTGAAAAAATAAAGATCTCAAAGAAACTTAATTGTTGTGAAAAGACTGTAACTAATAATTTAAAAAAGCTTCTTGCATTATTTTGGATAAATAAGAATAATGAAGATATCTATTTTATACGAGCTTATCACTCTATTACGACCCAAGTAAATAAACATGATGAAATCATTTATCATAATACTAGAGTAGAATTTTCATTTTCATATTTTAATAAGTTTAGAGCATATTTAGCAGGGGCAGTATTGGGTTATTTTTTATTGAAACAAAAAAATAAATTATGGAAAGAAAGACGAAAAAAAGCACGTTTAAAACAAACCTTTCCAAAATACTTGCCCCTTTCGCTAAATGCTTTAATTAAGATAACTGGGATGAAGAAAAGCACATTACAAAGTTTAAGAACATTGGCTGTTAAAAGTTTTTTTCTAAAATATAAAAGTGGATTAAAAAAAGCTAAACATATTCATATTTCTCAAGTAAATAATTATAAAAAAAGTCATCCAGAGAATGCAGATAAAGTTCGAGTTATAAATGATGAGGTATTTATTCAAAACACAAATTATTATAGCTCGTTACTTCACTACAAAAAAGGAAGGAAAAAAACTGTACCATATTAAAAGCATACTATACAAAGAGCTAATATATTTTTTCTCATCTTAAAACTCAAAGAAGAACTTTTTTAATTGATAATATATATTTTATAATTTAGCATATTAGCAATTGCCATAGTTTATAAATATAGTTAACTAATACTATTAAATATTTTCAACTACATGACCATTCAAGAATATTTAACGACCATTAATAAACGCTTTCAAACAGGACTTTCAACAGAACACACATACAGGGGCGACCTTCAAAATTTATTAGAAAGTATTGCTTATGGTATGTTTGCAGCCCGATTGCATGCCCCTACTTTAAATGACTTTAGCAGACAAGAAGCTGCTGAACTTATCCCCAAATTGGTATAATTTCTAAATATGATATATATTGTCGGAAATCAAATAATAAATTAATCACTATGTTAAGAAGTTTCAATTCTAATCACTTAAAAGTTTTATCAATTCTCATTTTCTTTCTCTTTAGTTTATATGCAAGCGTAAATGGTCAAAAATTAAAAAAATACGAGAAAGAACTTGCAAAAGAAAGACTTGAGAATATAAAATTAAAAATTGATTATAATGAATATGAAATTGCAATGTCTATACTTAGTGCAAATAAAAATCTGTTTGAGAATCCCAATTTGCCAAAAAAATTAAAAAAGATTTATAATAATATCTCAAAATCCCTAGTACCCTATAAATTGAAATTTGAAAATAATAAAAGAATAGTAAATCAATATAAAAGGTTTTATGAACAAAAAGCTTATTATGCAGCTATAAGAATATTTGATTTAGAAATAAATAATTATAATTCATATTTAGAATCTAGAGAATTAGCTGAGGATTTAAAGAAAAAACTAAAGGACATTAAAGTTAAGTGTGAAGAGTATAGAAAAAAAGTTTCTTATGTTAAAGTTTACTTTCGTATTAAAGATTGGGAATCAATTTTTGAAATCTATGAATCAGTAATTAGAACAGATGGAGAATATATATCAAGAGAAGAGACAGAGAAATTTTTAATACTCATGAAAATGATTACTTCTCATTATGGGTTCTATCAGTATAATAGGGATAAAAATGTAAAGCCTTTGGAATTGTTCTTAGATTCTATTAATAGGATTGATGTTAATCTTAGCAATGCAGAAAAGCTTATCAGTAAGCTTAATAATAAATATGTTATATATGACACAATAAGGTTATCAGAATTTCCACAACTTGAAGCTAAATATAATGATTTGATAAATTTAAAAGAAAAGAAAATTAAATCTATAAGAAATATTATTTTACTTGAGAAGAGAAAAACGAGAAAATCAGCAGTATCTAAAAAAAATATCGCAAAGAGTAGAAAAAGTAAAACAAATAAGATTACTTCAAAAAGATCAAAATTTGTATTAACTCATATGCTTGGTAAAAAGATTCCCACACCAGCATATTTTTTCATTGGTTCTCAAAAAGTATGGGTACTTGATTTTAATAATGGAGATAAAATAAAATATACGATTAAAAGCTTTAGAAAGGATAACCATTTCAGGGGAATTAGGGCTGTAGATAACTTTGGTGATGTTGTTATAATTGATATTATTAAAACTGGTGGTAATAATACTGTTATTGAAATTAGATATGATGCTGGTACTATTAAATATTCTGGATATTACCAAAAATAGATTACGTATATAATTTAGTTTAAAGAATCTTAGTCAAACAATACATCGCTAGATTTCTAACTCATATAGGTAATATTATAATAAAGAAATTAAATAAAAATGTTTTGGAAATAACAGATGGATTAATGTTGGAAATTGATAAAATAGAAATTGAATAAATTTTCTCTAAGGATTTAGGTTATTATTATGGGACGGTGGTCAACTGGAGCAATTACAACAAATGAAGCATTGAGAATTGAATTAAGTTATTTATTGAAAAACGGCTATATCAAAAAAGGACAGAATATTTCTGGTACTTTGACATGGACAAATGACAGCAATATAGGATTCGAGAGCCTTTATAACAATGATAATTTATTCATAAGATTATATTACACATTTACAAATAATCGTACCGGAGAAGTAACAAATTACGATTATAAAATCCATTTAACAACTGTACCAAGTAACTTAGGCAATGGGGATGTATTATATTTTATTTGCCCTCAAACTGCCAGAAAATGTAGAATATTATATAAATGCTATGGTTCGCCAATCTGGAAAAGCCGGAACGCTTACCAACACAGGATATATTATAAAACACAAATTTGCTCAAAATTGTATTATTATACTGAACGATACTTTAATTTAGAA
Organism: Bacteroidales bacterium; assembly: GCA_028280405.1. Lineage (GTDB taxonomy): Bacteria > Bacteroidota > Bacteroidia > Bacteroidales. The sequence continues at coordinate 20,496 of JANQLW010000003.1, read as the reverse complement.
AAGCAATTTAAAAACCTTAAAAAACCTGTTAAATCTCATTATAGGGGTAAAGTAACCAGAACAGCTATAAACTATCAAAGAATAGAAGGTCTAAAAAACAAGTTTGATATATTACGGTGGCAAACTTTTGAGGATTTAATGAGCAAAAAATACCCTTTTTATAGAATTTAAGATTGTTTTTTTTCTGATAACGAACAATGTAATAATTGTTTATAACAAGCTTTAGCAAGAGGTATTAAATCCTTTCCGCTATCTGAAACCTCAAACTTACTGGATTGCTCTAAGAAACTAACATACGTAATAAGCCATTTATTACTTATCTCTTTAATTCCCATTAAGTGAGCCACAATATCTATAATTTCAAGATTGTGCAAATCGGTATTTAATCCAATTTTTTGTAAACCAACAACCAACTGGTTATGTTTTAGGTCTTGTTGGATAAGTTTAATAATAAGGTTTTTATTTGCAGTTTCCATTTTCAAAATTTTATCAACAAACAAAGTACAAGTAAAACTTTAATCAATACAATTTAAACTTGAATTAATTATCAGCAAACATATATATTGTTTTTTAAAAAGACAAGTCTTGTTTACATAAATTTAAGCTAGAGTTTAACTTGTATAATTTGCCATTGTACTTTTACTCTTGTAAAACCATATAAAATGGCAGATAGAATTAATCGAATAAAAGAAGTATTGGTTATTCAGGGTAAAACTCAGGTTTGGCTTGCTGAAAAAATAGGCAAAAGCAAAACAGCTATGTCAGCAATATGCAATAATCAATCACAACCCCATTTAAAAGAATTAAAGAAAATAGCTAAAGTACTTGATATAGATATTAGAGAACTCTTAGTTCCTACAAAATAACCTTAATAAAGGTTTTTCTCAGGTCATTACGCGCGCGTGATGGAAAATGTTTTCTTACACTATAAAAAAGAGTTAAAACTTAAAATCTTTACATTTGATAAAAATATAATGATGGTTTTTGCACAGATCATATGGTGAATTTTTAATTAACAATATTAGCAAACATATCATTAAAAACTATATTTGTATTAATTAACGAAATAGCGTTACTTCATTCTTGATGTGAAAATCGGCAATTTTCAATGTACGCAGAATAAAAGTAATGCTCATGCTATAGCGTGGGCTATCTTTTTGTGTACATGGTATGCCGATACCACACATCATAAAAGGTATTTCCCACGCTATTTTTTTGATAAACTGTCTGGTGGGATGGACATAAACTAATTAACTATGAAAAAATTTGCAATATTGTTCGTTTTACTTTTTTTGATTTTTTGTTATGGATGTGAAAAGAAGAGCGAGATATCAACTGAACAAAATACTATTCCTGAATGGCAATGGGCTGTAAAAGCTGGTGGAGGAGGAAGTGATAAAGGGAATGATATTGTAATAGATAATTGGGGAAATATTTATATAACAGGATGCTTTAGCAGTACTGGTACAGCAACTTTTGGTACTCATTCTCTTATAGGAAGTGGTAATTCTAATATTTTTGTAGCTAAAATGGATGCAAATGGGAATTGGGAATGGGCGAAAAAAGCAGGTGGAAGTGTTTCTTCCGAAGGAATAAAGATTGCTACATGTGAAACAGGAGAAATTTGTATTACAGGATATTTTTATGGAACAATTACTTTTGATTCTTTTTCTCTTACCAGTAGTGGCTATACTGATATTTTTGTGGCAAAAATAGATGCAAGTGGTAATTGGCTATGGGCTACTAAAGGCGGAGGAAACAATTCTGATAGTGTTTCTGGTATTGTAACAGATGAATTGGGTAATATTTATATTACAGGTAGCTACAAAGGAACGGCAGCTTTTGGTACTCATTCTCTTACAGACGGAGGAGGTTTTACTGCCAAAATGGATGCAAATGGTAACTGGTTATGGGCAACCAAAGGTGGAGGTTCAGGCGGATTAACTTTAAATGAATTGGGAGGCATTTATGTTACTGGAACTTTTTCAGGGGTTGAGAATTTTGGTTCACACTCCATTACGAGCAATGGTTTTGAAAACGTTTTTATTGCAAAAATTGATACAAATGGAAATTGGTTATGGGCGATATTTGCCGATGGTATTCAAAGTTGGAGTCGTGGGATTTCAACAGATGAGACAGGCAATATATTTGTAATTGGTGCTTTTGCAGGCGATGTAACTTTTGGTTTTAATACTCTTACCGATAGAGGTCTATTTGTAGCTAAAATTGATAAAAGTGGTAACTGGTTATGGGCAACTCAAGTTGACGGGAGGGGTGAGGATGGTAGTGGATTCATTTTAACAGCTTATAGTATTACTATAGATAGGGAAGGAAATAATTACATTACTGGAAACTTTCAAGAAACAGCAACATTTGGCTCTCATTCAATTATAAGTAGTGGTTATAATGATACATTTGTGGCAAAAATAAATTCAAATGGAAGCTGGCAATGGGCAATACAAGCAGAAAGTAGTATATGGTATGATGATTTAGGTATAACGAATACAGGATTAGGTATAGCAATAGATGGCTCAGGTAGTGTTTGCATAACAGGCTATTGTACTGGAGAATTAACTTTTGGCTCACACTCTATTAATGGTGTTGAAAATTCTGGGAGCAAAGGCAGAGAAATTTTTGTTGCAAAACTTAAGTAATGTTATTTATCTGAGTATAAGAATAATTTATTTATCCTTAAGTAAATGAGAAAATATATTCAACAAATGGTTGGTATGATAACGGAGATAATGGGTTTAACCGATTGCTAGCAGGACAATTTCATAGTTTAGGAATGTTTACATCAATCTATATAATGGTTATTGATGGACATCAATCACTTGTTTAACTACAACTGCATACCATAAAAGATTATAATGATATTATTAGAGTTTTTAAATTATTCAGTAAAAAGATTGAAATGAATTCTGTTAGGTGTATCAAAGATTGAGGCTTCATTGATGGTGAACAGTTTTGCGCGCGTGCTTATAGAAGGAATATATGTATTTTCAGTTTCGCAATTTTCAGCTTGTATATTCATTATGGAACATCCGAAATGCAGAAAAGATGTTACTTTTATTGGGCAAACTAGGACAATACGCACGCGCATAAGAAATGAAATATTACTTTTATCGTACCAATTATAATTTTGCAGGGAAGTATTTCTATACTCTATAAAAGAAGTAAAAAACGTTACAAAACCCAATATTGGGGAAAAATATAATTACAGACATAACTTTACAAAACTTTATATTTCAATTAGTAAAACAGAATAGAACTTTTATTTCTAATAATAATTTTAAAACTTCCTTTTTAGAAGGGTTGTTTTCAAGTAATACATAACAAAATGTTACTATATTGTTACCCGTATTACAACAAACACACATTAAATTCTGATTTTCAAACCATTACACATCATCAATACATTTTGTATCGGCAAATAGATTTAAATAACAGTAAATTAGCCAAATATAAAAACGTCTATAGAAATATAGAATATACAAAATATTGATCAAAAACAAATTACAGTTAATGCTACTCCGGTTCGGTTAGCAAACACTTCCTGAGTCATATTTACTTACTTTTTTCTTTTATAAATTCCGATAGATTCTTTATTCATTTTATACAAAGACATATAATGAAATCACAAAAAGTAACGTTTTTACCCGTAAAAACGTTACTTTTTGTATATTTGCAATAAATAAGTTTTCAATATGAAAATTTCAGATATAATTAAAAATAAGATTGACAGGTTTGCCGAAGGATATGTTTTTACATATAATGATTTCGACATTGATGTAAGAAATGAAAGTGCCTTAAAAATAGCTTTGTATCGTTTGGTCAAGTCAGGGAAAATTGAAAGACTCTCTAAAGGGCGTTTTTACAAGTCTAAACCAGGTATTATTAGCAACTTAAAACCTAACGAATATGAAATTGTTAAAGACCTTTTAATAGATGGAAATAAGATTATTGGCTACATTACTGGCTATTCAGTATTTAATAGCTTTCAACTTACCACACAGGTTCCCAATGTAATTCAAATAGCTGTAAACTTTGATAAAAAAGGAATCAAAAGGAATATATATACCATAAAGTTTGTTCGTCAATGGAATAAAATCACTAAGGTAAACATACCATTACTTCAGTTATTGGATTGTATTCGTTTTATTAAAACCATACCAGATACAACTATCGAAAACTCACTAAATAGGATTACTATTTTATTGAAAGAACTAACTGAACCGGAAAAAAAACAACTTATTGATTTAGCAATAAATTATCCTCCATCAACCAGAGCTTTAACAGGAGCAATTTTTGAACAATTGGGTTATACTGAAATTGCTGATAAACTTTTGAAAACACTAAAGTCAACAACCTGGTATACTTTTAATATTGCACAAGAATTATTGCCGAATAAACTCAAATGGAAAATAAAATGACACTACATATTAACAAAGAATTATTTGAAAAGGCCATAAAAGAAACTGCTGATAATCTTGGCATAAAGGATTATTTTATTGAAAAAGATTATTGGATTAGCCTTGTGTTAAAACGACTATCTGAAAGCAAGTATGTAGATTCTGTTGTTTTTAAGGGTGGCACATCCTTATCGAAAGGGCATAAACTAATTAACCGCTTTTCTGAAGATGTTGATGTGGCTGTAATTATTACTCCAGAAATAAGTGGTAATCAAATTAAAACATTGATTAGAACGGTTGAAAAGGAAATTGCTTCTGATTTGAATGAAATAGAAGTTGATGGAGTTACCAGCAAAGGATCTCGCTTTAGAAAAGCAGTATATGAGTTTCCGATAACACTGAAACAAAAACAAAAAGCCGTAACTTCAGAATCAATCATTGTTGAGATAAACTCTTTTGCAAACCCGTTTCCTTACCACAAACTTGATATACAAAGTATGATAGGTGAATACTTGCAAAGTCAAAAACAAGACGAATTGATAGAGAAGTATGATTTGAAAACCTTTGAAGTTAATGTGCTGGATAAAAAGCAAACTTTAATCGAGAAACTGGTTTCACTCATACGCTTCTCATTTGATGAAAATCCAATTGAAAGCATCTCAGCTAAAATTAGGCACTTCTACGACCTTTACTACTTACTGCAAGATGAAGCCTGTAACAATTATGTAAATTCTTCAGCGTTTAAAACACAGTTTAGCAAAGTATTGGCACATGACCAACAGCAATTCGATGAACCATTGGGTTGGAATAAAAAGAACCTTCAGGATTCTTCACTGATAAAAGATTTTGATTCAATGTAGGAGAAACTGAAAACGATTTATACGAATGAGCTATACATGTTGGCCTATACCGAAATACCAAACGAAAAGAAAGTAGCACAAAAATTTAAAGAATTGATTAGTACTTTAACTAATTTGTAGTTTTAATATTTTCTATTTTTTATCCTTTGATAACACTTTTTTGATGGAAAATGTTTCGTATTTGTTGCCATAATGCTTTAAGTGGTTGATTGTTAGGATATGTTTAGATTTTGCATCGGAAAGTAAATGACCTAAAAAATTCACGTTAAGATTTTAAGAGAGGCTACCCCTAAAAAGGCAGTCTCTCTAAAATGTAACTAACGTTGATGAAATATCATCCCTTTTTTTAGGTTTTACTTTTGTTTGTTCAGCATAAGTTGGCCATTTTTTCACAACATCGGATATTTGATTAATAATTTGATTTCCTTTTTTCACATTAATTGATTTAGCAACAGAAAGTAAGTCATTTTTTGAAATATTTTTTCTTTTACCATTTATACTCAATGCATGCTGGCTTACCCACTGACTTTGAGGATTAAATGAATAAGAAATATCATAGGCAGGAGCCAGTTCCCATTTTCCTTCTTCTTTTAGCATGAATGCAATATTTTTAGTATGATCATCACAATTATTTGCCAAAACATTAAAAACCATTCGTCTAAACATTTGTTCGGCCTGAGGATATGGCAATCCCAATGACCTCATCGTTTGAAACAACTGCTCATAACTATAACTTCTAACTTCATTATAATCAAAATGCTGCATTGCACATAAGGTTTGAATATGATGTTTTGTATTTGTTCCCTCACGATCAAATCTTTTTGTCATAAAATGAGCTCTATCATTTTCTTCTAATAGACGACATTCCATCATCTCAATTTCACAATCGATTGCCATTAAATAATATGCCATCTCAATACGGCCATATCCTTTCGGATCTCCCAATTGCTGATCGTTTACCCCATCTAATTTTATTAGCCAGTGCTCATGTCCTTTAGGAACTCTTGTTTGCCCGGACCTAACTTCACCTGTTTTTTCATTAAATGCAATAATGGCTTTTGCCCTCATTCCTCCGGCTGAGGTTCCAATTCGAAGAATATCCATCATGGTATTTTTTTCGCCTTGGTTGAGATTTGTGCTAAAATTACTACGTTTCTTTAGTATTGTTCTTGATAATTCAACCAGATCATTTACATCAACACTAAATGTATTTGTGGTATGTCTAAACCTGGATGGTTCAAATTCTAATGCACCCATTCCACGAGTACCTATAAAACAAAGTTTCTCCACCGGATTCATAGAATTTGGAACTCTTCCCTGATCTGCCAACCAGGCATCAATTAACTGATTTCCATATCTATCAGGAAGAGAATCCGCCAATAGTCCGGGTAAACCGTTAAAAGTAGCATTATTTCTTAGTTCCGGAAATGAAAATATCTGTTTCCCGGATGTTACAGGTATTTTTATTGGAGCTAAATCTATACCTTGTGATTTAAATGCCGAATCATATTCAAAACTTCCCAATTGCGTATTCTCGTCCCAGGCTATAGCTCCTATATTCTTTCCCCATATGTTTACAAAAGCTGTTTTTAACATTACCAATCGCTTTTAGGTTTATCGCTATCTTTTTTATTGCGGGCTCTAAGCCTCTTTCGTTGTTCCAATTTTGCTAATTCGATTGGGCTTATTTGTTCCTGTATCTTAAATACATCCATTATATATAATAGACCCAGCACTCTTAAGACCTGAATTAATGAAGCAATGTTTACTTTATCACCCTTTTCTAAAAAACTTAATGTTGTGCGATTGATTCCTGCATTATCAGCAACTTCCTGTTGAGTTCTGTTTTGCGCTATACGGTGATGTCTTATAAATGCTCCTATTGTTTTAAGAAGAGCACCATCACTCATCGCCAGCCAATCATTGTTGGTTTTATTCATCATTATATCTATTTTAAAGATTTAATGTTGTATTATTTCAACAAATATACACTAATTAATAAAAAATTACAACTACTTAATTCCTATTTATCACTACATAATCATAAAATTTCCAGCATATACAATATAAATAGCAAACTGATTAATGTAATTTCTAATCTTAAAATAAATATTAAGGGTAGTACAAATAATTTAATTAAGGAACTAAACAACCCAAATTGAATTTAATTTGCTTATATTGAAAGCTAAATATAAACACATGACTAAAGTAAATATATCAGAAAAGCTATCTCTATTTAAAGACTATTGGAATCCCAGAATTGCAGGAGAACTAAATGGCCAATATGTAAAACTTGCAAAATTTCAGGGGGAATTCATCTGGCACAAACATGATCATGAAGATGAACTATTTTTGGTCATCAAAGGGGAATTCATCATGGAGTACAAACACCGGAAAGAATTAATTAAAGAAGGAGAATTTATTATAGTCCCACGAGGTGTTGAACACAGGCCGGTAGCTAAAGAAGAGGTTGCTGTTTTATTGTTTGAACCCAAATCAACTTTAAATACAGGAAATATAAAAGATGATTTAACAAAAGATACTCTGGAGAGAATATAGTTTAGAGTATCATACTGATTATGAATTTTTATAAAAGAAATAAAGTTTAATTCATAGAAGTATTCAAAATATCAGAAGCCGGTAATTAAATCTATTTAGTATAAACAAAACCTATTTATGAAAAGAGTAACAGGAATCGGAGGTATTTTTTTCAAGTGCAAAGATCCGGAGAAAACGAAAGAATGGTATCAAAAACATTTAGGATTACAGACTGATCAATATGGCACGTCTTTTGAAGGTAGAGCAAGTGATAATCCGGCAAAAAAAACATTCTTGCAATGGAGTCCATTTAAAAACGACACAGAATATTTTGGGCCATCGGAAAAAGAATTCATGATTAATTACAGGGTTGCAGACTTAGAAACTCTGGTTAAAGCATTAAAAAAAGAAGGAGTAACTATCGTAGATCAGATAGAAACATATGAATATGGAAAGTTTGTTCATATCATGGATTTGGAAGGGAACAAAATAGAATTATGGGAACCTGTGGATGAGGTTTATGATGATTTGATTGAAAAGCGTACTAAATAGATTAACAATCGTATATTTATATCTGTCTTCAATTCATTTTAAATTCTTCATAACTTCTTGATAACTCATAGGAAAGCCTATTGCTTTTTTATATTGGGGATATTGCTTTTTTTATATTTTTGCTATTCTTTAAATTTTAACCAATATATACTATGAGCGACTCTACTAAAAAAACAGGGCTTTTTCAACGCATGTTAAACTGGACTGAAAGAGCGGGAAATGCTTTACCACATCCGGCAACTTTATTTGCCCTTTTTGCCTTATCTGCTTTATTATTTTCTGCATTAGGACATGCCCTGGGATGGGAAGTAATTCATCCGGCAACAAAAGAAATAGTCAAACCGGTAAATTTATTATCTAAAGAGGGCGTTCATCGAATCCTCTTGGAAATGGTTGAAAATTTCACAAGCTTTGCTCCACTGGGAATTGTATTGGTTGCTATGTTGGGTATAGGCATTGCTGAACATAGTGGTTTAATTAATGCTGTTATTCGGATCCTGGTATTAAACTCACCTAGAAAACTTTTAACTTTTGTAATCGTATTTGCAGGGATATTATCAAATGCAGCCTCTGATGTAGGTTACGTTTTATTAATTCCTTTGGCAGGAGTTATATTCCATGCAATCGGAAGGCATCCTATTGCCGGGATGGCTGCAGCCTTTGCAGGCGTTTCCGGAGGATTTAGTGCAAACCTGATTTTAGGCACCATTGATCCTCTATTGGCAGGATTATCAGAAGAAGCTGCTCAAATTATGGATAAAACTTATGAAGTTAATCCAACAGCAAACTATTATTTCATGGTTGCTTCTACATTCATTATTGCTTTTGCAGGAACCTTTGTAACTGAAAAAATAGTTGAACCCAGATTAGGAAAATATAAAAGTGAATCGGGTGATATAGAAACTGCTTCTATGGACAAATTAAGCAAAGAAGAAAAAAAAGGTTTATGGAGGTCTTTAATTGCTTTAGGTGTTATTATTGGAATCACATTGATTGGAATTATTCCGGAAAATGGTTTTTTCAGATGTGGTGATGGAACTTTATTAGAATCTCCTTTAATTAAAGGGGTTGTTGCAATGCTATTCTTTACGGCTGGTATTACCGGACTGGTTTATGGCTTTTCTATCGGAAAGTATAAAAATGACGCGGATGTGATGAATGGAATGGCTACCTCAATAAAAACATTGGCTACTTACATCGTATTAGTATTTTTTGCAGCACAATTCATTGCCTATTTCAAATGGAGTAATCTTGGAATTATATTGGCTGTCAATGGGGCCAACTTTTTAATGGAAGCGGATATAGGCTTGATCCCATTAATGATATTATTCATTTTGTTTGCAGCAGGGATCAATATGCTAATGGGAAGTGCTTCTGCAAAATGGGCTATTCTTGCTCCTATTTTTATTCCTATGTTTATGATTATGGGATACTCTCCTGAACTTTCTCAGGTGGTATACCGTATTGGCGATAGTGTTACAAATGTAATTTCTCCAATGATGAGCTTTTTTGCCCTTATTATCGCATTTTTTCAAAAATATGATTCTAAATCAGGTATAGGTACCATCATAGCAACCATGGTGCCTTATTCCCTTGTATTCTTGTTATTCTGGATCATTTTACTTATCGTCTGGTTACTATTGGGAATTCCTCTTGGTCCGGATTCAAGCATCTATTATGTGATGCCGCAATAAGATATTTTCTTAACCATAAAAAGGGGTTGTCCCAAAAGCCAGGGTGCGAATTTATTTATAAAATCCTTAAAAAGATAAAGATTTTATTCATAGTTAATTAGATATTCGCGCCCTGACTAAAACACCTTAGTAAAAATAACAGAACTGACTTTTGAGACACCTTCTTTTTTTATACTCAAACTTATTGAATTTATAACTATATTTATCCCAACTAATTAAATAACCAACTCCCCTTATAAATAAGAAAAACTATGGAAGAATTACAAGACTTAAACCAGCCAAGCCAACAATTACTTATTACAGAAAATGTGAAGAGAGTACTTTTGGAAGCCCGGAAATGGTCTAAATTTTTAGCCATATTAGGATTTATCGGACTGGGTTTTTTAATCCTGTTCGGATTTATTTTCGTAGTGGCAGGAAATTTAATTGATGAAGCAAATATAGATGGTTATTCAAATTTGCAATCAAGTGCTATGGGTATATATTATGTTATCAGCGCTATTATTTATGTAATACCTCTTGTATTTCTATTAAATTTCTCCAATAAATTAAAAGTTGCAATAAATAGCAATGATCCTTATAGTTTGTATGCAGCTTTTAATAGTTTACGCCTGCATTATAAGTTTATCGGTATTCTTACGATCATCATGTTTGTGCTGATGTTCTTTTTTGTTTTTATTGGCATAATTGTGGGTATTGTAACGGCATTAGGATAAAATTATAATATTATGAAATGAGCATAAATTTTCAGTATCCGAAAATCTACCAACCGTGGATGATTAAAATTTTTGTGAAAGTGAAGCGGTTACATGGGTGCGAAAATTTTGTTTTCATTTTTATGAAAAAACAAAAATTTAAACACATGAAAAAATCAATATTTATTATTTTGCTGATTGCTTTGGCAATGAGCTCACCTGCCCAGGAATTTAAAGTTGTGACCATTGTAGAATCCATTGTTCCCATGGGAATGGGGCGTTCCAGAATTGTTGAACAAAAAGAAAAAGTAGATGTAAAGGCATTTACAACCGATCGTACAGACGGGAAAAAAAGTAAGCAAAAAGAAGTAAAAAGAGAAACAACTAAAATCAACAATTTTTCAGAAACCAAACTTCTGAACTTTTATAGTGGTGTGGGTATTAATTTCAGAAATATTGCTTCCAATGATGCGATCATCTCAGCAAAAATAAATGATATGATTAAAGGCGGATGGGAATTAGTATTTGTGAATGGAGGAGTTGAAAGTGCCGGGAACAAAGACCCAAATGGAATCTATATTACAAGATTATTTTTTAAAAAGAGTAAATCTTCAACCAATAAATAATATATTCCGAATATTTTTTATTCAATACTAAAATCCCGACCTTTATCGGGATTTTTTTATACGAACTTCTTAAAGCATGTTTGAATTTCATAAGGATAAAGAAAGATATTTTAACATTCAATACTTAATATCAAAAGATTATATTCTGCCTTTTGTGTCTCCTTATATTGAAAATCATAGGCAATTAAACATACTTGAAATCGGATGTGCCGAAGCAGGTGTACTTAAAGCCTTTTTAGAGAACGGACATCAATGTACCGGTATAGAATTAAGCAAGCAACGCATAGAACTTGCAAAAACCTTTTTAAAAGACTATTATCAATCCGGACAAGTAAATTTTATCAGTAAAAACATTTATGATATAAATCCGGGAAAAGATCTTCCTTACAAATATGACCTGATCATTCTGAAAGATGTAATTGAACACATCCCTGATCAGGAAAGGTTTATTAAAACCTTACCTGGTTTTCTGAATAAAGACGGAAAAATATTTTTTGGTTTTCCTCCCTGGCAAATGCCATTTGGCGGGCATCAACAAATGTGCAATCATAAACTTGCTTCGGTTCTGCCATGGTACCATCTATTGCCAAAAAGAATTTATAAAACTTTTTTAAAGTCCTTTGGTGAGGCCCCTGAAAAAATTAAAGAATTACTTGAGATAAAACAGACCGGAATATCCATAGAACGATTTCAACGAATTGTACGCAAAAATAATTATCGACAATTATCAAGAAAATTTTATCTAATTAACCCTATTTATGAACATAAATTCGGTTTAAAGCCGAGAGAACAACTTGGGTTTATAAATATCAGTGCTTATGTTCGAAACTTTGTAACAACCACTGCTTTTTATTTAATTGCATTAAATGACAAATGAAATAGAATAGACAATTAGTGGCTTATTGCTTGAAGCCTGAAGCTTGTAGCTTCTAACTTAAAAACCTAACCTTTCACGCAGCAGTTTATAACCGCTGGCACTTACCTTAAGCTTATTCTCATCTTTCAAAATAACAATATGACTGTCTTTTTCGTAACGTTCTATTTTCTGCATTTCTGCAAGGTTTAGGATATATGAGCGGTGAATCCTGACAAACTGGTTACGATCAAGATGGCTTTCAAAATACTTCATTGTTTTTTCTTTCAAGTATCTGCCATCCTTGGTATGGATCATTACATAATCATCAGCAGCTTCAAAATATTGCACGTCTTCTACTGCAACAACCTGAATTTTTTGTGCAGTACGCACAGCAATCCTATTGATCAACTCAGTAGATTCCTCGACACTTTGTATAAGCTTATTATTCACAGTTTCGATTGAAGTTTTATTATCGATTTTTTCTTTAATCTTTTCAATAGTTTGATCAAAGCGGTCTCTGGAATAAGGTTTGAGCAAATAATCAACAGCATTCATTTCAAAAGCTTTAATTGCAAATTGATCATAAGCAGTTGAAAAAACAATTAACGGCTTTGTATCGATTAGTTCAAGCATTTCAAAACCTGTTAGCTTAGGCATTTGAATATCCAAAAAAACAACTTCGGGTTTATACTCCTGAATCACCTGTATACCTTTAAACCCGTCTGAAGCTTCTGCAATCACATCAAATTCAGGGTATTTCGACAAGTAATGTAGTACAAGATCTCTTGCCGGTTGTTCATCATCAATAATTACGGTGCGAATTTTATTCATGGTCTGTTTTAACTTGTGGGATAAATAACTGTACTTCGAATGTATTTTCTGTTTTAATGATCTTAACTAAATCTGTATGCTTATAAATCAGGCGTAGGCGTTCCTTTATATTTTTCAAGCCAATTCCTGCACCTTTTACCTGACTAACACTTTTTTCATAATTATTCAATATACGAATAAAAACATGATCTTCTTCTTTCCGGCATTCAGTTCTGATAATAATTGGTTCAGAACTTTCATAAACCCCATGCTTTAAAGCATTTTCATAAAGAGGCTGCAATATCATTACCGGTATTGAGCACTCCTTACAAATATCTTCTACATCAAACTCAAATAATAATTTATCTCCGAATCTGATCTTTTCAATATCAAGATAACGTTGAATATTATCCATTTCTTGTTCAAGGTTCGAAAATCTATTATCACCTTTGGAAACTGTATATCTCAAAAAATCCGATAATTTAATAATCATTTCCTGTGCTTTTGAAGCATTGGTGACCGTTAGTGAGCTAATTGAATTTAAACTATTAAATAGAAAATGAGGATTAATTTGAGACTTTAACACTTTCAATTCACTCTCATTTACCATATCAATCAAGGTAAGTTCTTTTGATCTTCTTTCTTGTAGATCATTATAATAAAGAATCAGGTAATAAATCAACACTGTAATAAAATACAGAAATAACGAACTGATCACACGCCAGGGAATGGTATCATTTAAAAAATTAGTATAAACTTCATCATTGATAAATTGTTTCGAAAAGTATTGGCCCAAAGCAATCCATATTACGGTAAACAATAATAAGCTTGCCAGGTGGTTAATCGACAACGATAATAAAGAAGATTTAGTTGGGCTATTATACCTCGCGATATACCAAATAGCAAAACTTATAATAATAAAAAGGGTGTTAAAAACCAATCCATCAATAATAGCATAGGTAGTATCAATATCTTCATAGAACCAATAGATAATAAGAAAATGAATTCCTACCAGTAAAACCCAAACTAAAAAATATAACAGGGTAGCCCTTTTATTTTCAACAATAGGATGTACCATTTTTATGCAAAACTTTTTATATCACCACCTCCAAACAATGCTAAGCCTTTAATCACTAAACGACCTTTGGTATCATCAGGTTTCTTTATCAGGCTACGTTTATCTTTAAACTCTCCAAATATTGAAACTACGTTTACTTCAATATTCCAATCGGAAGGAACAATTAAAGAAGCTCCGCCAAAAATCGTCACAACTTCCAGATAATTTGTTCCATCTCTTAATTCAGCTTGAGTAAGATCAATTTCAGCACCGCCGAAAATATTGGTCACCTTTCCTCCTTGAAAATCTTTGGTTGTAAACTTCTTTTTAGAACCTCCAAATACATTTAACTCATCAACATATCCATGGATGTTGAAATCTTTTCCTTCCCGGCTTTTATTTCTGTAACCATGTCTGCTACCTGAATCAAAAGGTTTTCTTTTTCCACTATACAATATCACTAATAAGCCACCAACGATAAGCATAACCGGCCAAAACATTCTGTGAAAATCACGGGATAAATCAAATATATCGGGTAAGATAAAAAATCCTCCAATGGCGATTAAAATAAAACCTATTGGATTCTCACGGTTACTGATTACTTGTATAATACCAATTACAATTAACAACATTTCCCATGATAAGATGATGCTGCGGGTTCTATATGGTAGCATTCCCATGTTTGAAGCCATTAACATTGCTCCGAAAAAAAGAGCAAGAAGTCCTAATACGACTCTTCTATCAATTCCGCTATGGGGCCTGTTATCATTCGAATTTTCCATATTCTATTCATTTACATAAACAAATATATTAAGGATCAATTAGCTAATAAAGTTTAAATCGGTAAATGCGGGTTTCAATGGGGTAAACTTATTTTTTCCTAATTTTACAATACAAATAACCAATATTAAACATGAGAAAATTAGCATTCCTTTTAATAGTGCTAAATTTAGCAACTATTAATTTATTTTCCCAAAAATCTTTATTGCAATCAGGCCCCATGTTGGGATACTCAGAAATGAGAGAGTGCATTATTTGGATACAAACTAAATCAGAATGTGAGGTAAAAATTCAATATTATGATTTAAATAATCCTAGTAAGAAGTTCTGGACAAATAGTATAAAAACTAAAAAGCATGCTGCATTCACGGCTAAACTTATTGCAGATCAGGTTGAGCCGGGAAAAACTTACCAATATGATGTATATCTGAACAATTATAAATTAAAATTCGATTATCCGACAAAATTCAAATCACAAGCAATATGGAAATGGCGGGCTGACCCTCCGGAATTCACATTGCTAACAGGAAGCTGATCATATACAAATGAGTCAAGTTTTGACAGACCGGGAACACCCTATGGCAGCGATTACCAAATTTTTACAACCATGCACAAGCATCAAGCTGACTTAATGTTATGGCTTGGAGATAATGTATATTTCAGGGAAGCCGACTGGAATTCATGGACCGGCATCATTAAAAGATATACCAATTCCCGCTCATTACCGGAATTACAGCCATTACTAGCATCTACCCATCACTATGCAATTTGGGACGACCATGACTATGGGCCAAACGATAGTGACAAAGGATATTTCTTTAAAAACAGATCGCTGGAAGCATTCAAATACTTTTGGGTAAACCCCAGCTATGGTCATGAAGAAAATAATGGGATCTTTACTTTTTTCAATTATGGGGATGCTGATTTCATCTTATTGGATAACAGGTATCACAGGGATCCGAACTGGAAAATAGGTGATGATAAAACCCAGCTCGGCCAATATCAATTGGAATGGTTAAAAAATACATTGGTAAGCAGTTTGGCAACTTTCAAGTTTGTAGCAATGGGAGGACAGTTTCTAAATACTGCTGCAAAATATGAAATGTATACTTCTTATGGATTCAAAAAAGAAAGAGATGAAATCATTGAGTTTATTCAGGCCCATAAGATTAAGAATATAATTTTTTTAAGTGGTGATCGACATTTTACAGAACTTAGTTTATTAGATGAAGATGGAAAAGTAAAAATTTATGATTTAACGACATCTGCACTTACAGCCGGTATAAATAAATATGGAAATAAAGAAACGAACAAACACAGAGTAGCCGGAACACTATTAATGGAACACAATTTCAGCAAGCTGAGTTTTAGAGGAGGAAGCAAAAACAGAAAGTTAATCATAGAAGTGTTTAATCAGGATGGTGAAAAGAAATGGGAGTATACCATAATTCCTGAAAAATAAATATTTTTGTTCCATGAACGATTTTTATACCGAAGAACAAAAAGATATTGCAAGATGGGCAAAAGCACTGGGCCATCCAGTAAGAGTTTATATTATACAATTACTATCCAAACAATCATGTTGTTATAGCGGCGATTTAGCTGAAGAATTACCTATTGCACGTTCTACTTTATCGCAGCATCTGAAAGAATTAAAAGGTTCGGGATTGATTCAGGGGAAAATAAGACCTCCCAAAATCAAATATTGTTTAAATAAAGAAAATTGGGCAAAGGCTAAGATTCTTTTCTCAAATCTTTTGGATATATAAATTTTTATTTTACATTTGTTTCGTATTTTTACGAAATACTAATTAAAAAGCGATTACACATGCAAATTAAAGTATTAGGAACAGGTTGTGCAAAATGCTCAACCCTGGAGAAAACAACCCAAACTGCAGTTCAAGAACTAGGGATCACTGCAGAAGTTAAAAAAGTAGAAGACATTATTGAAATTATGGGATATGGAGTGATGAGAACTCCTGCCTTGGTGATCGATGAAAAGGTTGTAATGAGTGGAAAATCATTGAATTTAAATGAAGTTAAAAAACTATTACAAAAGGCTTAGTTAAGAATCAACACTTAAAAACATTATTATGAAAAGATTGTTTGGATTAATATTGGTAACATTTATGTTATTCGGATTTTCTGCCAATGCGCAAACCAAATCTACAAAAGATGAATCTTCTATAAAAACTAAGATTGAAGTATATTATTTCCATGGCGATCGAAAGTGCAAAACCTGTATAGAGGTGGGTCGCATCTCAGAAGAATATTTAAAGAAAGAATATGCTAAACAAATGAAAGCAGGCATTGCCTTTTTTAAGGAATTAAATTTTGAAGACAAAGAAAATGCGAAAATCGTGAAAGAATTAGAAGTTAGCGGGTCTGCATTATTTGTCAGAAAAATAGAAAATGGTAAAGTCAGTGCAAAAGATTTGACCGGTACAGCTTTCGTTTGGGCTTTAGCTAATCCTTCCAAGGTTGAAGCAGCTTTAGAAAAAGAACTAAAGATTTTAAAATAAATGGAAAGTTTACTTGAATTATTTAGTAATTCAAACATCCCGGTTCTTTCAGCATTTCTACTTGGTATTATCACTGCTATCAGTCCTTGTCCTCTGGCGACAAACATTACAGCTACGGCTTTTATCAGTAGAGAAATTGAAAATAAAAACAGGGTTTTCACGCAAGGATTATTATATACACTGGGAAGAATAGTAAGTTATACATCATTAGGGCTTATTATATATTTCGGAAGCAGTAAATTTCAGATATCAACTTTTTTCAATACTTATGGGGAAAGAATGCTGGGGCCTATTTTGGTCCTTATTGGCGTAATGATGATGGATTTCATTTCATTTAAGCTTCCGGCATTATCCGGATTAACAGCAAAGTTTGAAAAGAAAAAAAGAACCTCTTATTGGGGAGCTTTTTTATTAGGGATCATTTTTGCATTGGCATTTTGTCCTCTTTCTGCATCTTTCTATTTTGCGATGTTAATTCCAATGACGATTGCAAGTCCTAGTGGTTTATACTTGCCGATTGTATATGCAATAGCAACCGCACTGCCGGTTATTATTATAGCCTATTTACTTGCCTTTACCGTTTCCGGTATTGGAGGATTCTATCAAAAAGTTAAAACTTTTGAAAAATGGTTCCGCAGAATCGTAAGTATCGTATTCGTGGTTGTGGGACTTTATTTTATATATATTTTTTATTTCTAGAAATTTATGAGCACTTTAACTAAAAAACTAAGTTTTCTCGACCGCTATTTAACCATTTGGATTTTTGCGGCCATGCTAATCGGAGTATTTTCAGGTTACCTTTTCCCTGAGATTGCAATTTTTTGGGAATCTTTAAAATCATCTCCGGACAGTACCACTAATTTACCTATTGCTATTGGACTCATTTTAATGATGTACCCTCCATTGGCAAAAGTCAAATACGAAGAATTAGGTGATGTATTTAAAAACTTTAAAATTTTAGGGTTGTCATTAGTTCAAAACTGGATCATAGGCCCTGTATTGATGTTTGCATTAGCTATCATTTTCTTCAAATTATTTCCAGGAGAAAATAATTCAAACCTGCCATATATGTATGGGATCATAATGATCGGGTTGGCCCGTTGTATCGCCATGGTGATTGTTTGGAATGATTTGGCAAAAGGAGATACGCAATATGCTGCAGGTCTCGTGGCTTTCAACTCTATATTCCAGGTATTATTCTTTTCGGTATATGCTTATGTATTCATTGCAATACTACCGGGATGGTTTGGGATCCCGACCAATAATGCCGTTGAAAATATTACGATAGCTCAAATTGCGGAAAGTGTGTTTATTTACTTAGGTATTCCATTTATTGCCGGATTCCTGACCAGATTCATATTAGTCAGAGTTAAAAGTAAAGAATGGTATCATACGAAGTTTATTCCTAAGATCAGCCCACTGACTTTAATTGCCCTTCTATTTACCATAATTGTGATGTTCTCTTTAAAGGGAGAATACATAGTTAAGATTCCTATGGACGTAATCATTATTGCAATTCCATTATTGGTTTATTTTCTTATTATGTTCTACATTTCTTTCTTTATGGGTAAAAAAGTCGGAGCTAATTATGAGCAATCAACTACACTTTCTTTTACTGCTGCCAGCAATAATTTTGAGTTGGCAATTGCTGTGGCCATCGCAATTTTCGGAATGAATTCAGGAGAAGCTTTTGCAGCTGTGATAGGGCCATTAGTGGAGGTACCGGTGATGATAGCATTGGTTAATGTTGCTTTCAGGTTTCAAAAGAAATATTTTATAAAAAAATGTGCAGATTAATATGTTAAAGAAAAGAATTATTATAAGTGTAATTTTGATTGTAGCCTGGTATTTTCTTTATACCAACCTACAACTTGTTGCGGATTTTCTAACTTATGATTTATTAAACTTAAGCAAGGAATCACACTTTGCCGAATCTTTGAATTTTTTCATCTATGAAACCCCTAAAGTTTTATTATTACTAAGCCTGATCATATTCTTTGTAGGAATCATAAGAAGTTTCTTCAGCCCGGAAAAAACCAGAAAGGCTTTGGAGGGAAAATCATTATTTGCAGGGAATGTGCTGGCTTCTCTATTGGGGATTGTAACTCCTTTTTGCTCATGTTCGGCCATTCCTCTTTTTTTAGGATTTGTAGAGGCCGGAATCCCGATTGGGGTTACTTTTTCCTTTTTGATTGCAGCTCCTTTAGTGAATGAAGTAGCAGTAGTACTGCTTATTGGTTTTGTTGGATGGAAAGTAACATTAATTTACGTATTGACAGGATTAGTCATCGCTATTTTCTCCGGTTGGTTGATTGGAAAGCTTAAGCTGCAACGTTATGTCCAGGATTGGGTATACCAGGTAAAAAGCAATCAGGAATTATCAGAAGAAAAAGTAAGCTGGAAAAATCGTATTGATACCGGTGTAAATACGGTAAAAGAAATTGTGGGAAAAATCTGGATATACATTTTAATAGGCATAGCTGTTGGAGCAGGAGCCCACGGTTATATTCCACAGGATTATATGGCCAGTTTAATGGGGAAAGATGCCTGGTACTCTGTTCCATTATCTATTCTTATTGGAATACCTTTATATTCAAATGCTGCCGGAATTATTCCTATTGTCGGCGTATTGATCGAGAAAGGAGCAAGTCTGGGTACAGCTTTAGCCTTTATGATGTCGGTAATTGGATTATCACTACCCGAAGTTATTATTCTTAAAAAAGTATTGAAAATTCCAATGTTGATCATGTTTGTGGCTATTTTAGCTACAGGAATTCTAATTGTAGGATTCTTGTTTAATATGATCTCTATTGAAAACCTGATGATTGCTTCAGGCTAATAGTTTTAGAACACAGATGACACGGATTATGAAGAATTAAATTCGTGGAAATCTGTTCAAATCCGTGTCATCTGTGTTCTAATATTATCTTAACCTCAATGTATTTACCGGTATTTAAATTTAGTTCTTTATTTGGAACCTAACCCCACTTTTATCTCTTCCTGAATTTAAAAAAATAGCACATCCTGAATCTTCAAAAAACAATTTTTCTACTTATTGCCAAAAACAAAACAGGGTAAACAAAAATGTTTATGC
>JANQLW010000070.1 GCA_028280405.1 Bacteroidales bacterium | reverse complement strand
TATTAATGCTCCCTGCATATTGAAAATACTTATAGCCGAAGCTTCAAAAGCTACTTCACTCCCTTGAATAACTACCTTCAAAACTCCACGGGTTGGGTTTGGGTAAATTTTTACCTTAAATTCTTCTATTTGCTCTTCAACCATTACGCTGTCTAATTTTACATTATCGGCACTGGCTGTTTTAAGAGTAACTACTTTTCTTTTTATACGATTGCCTGCTGCATCGTAGTCGTAATGGATTTCCTGGGCGGATAGAAAGCCTAGGCTTAGTAAGGTGATGATGAGGATTATGTTATGTTGTTTTAGTTTCATTTTGTTTTTCAATAATTAATATGATCTATTTTATTTAAATAATTATTAAAAGTTTTTCCTGTTGTGAAATATTTAAGAATAGAACTAATAAATATTATAACAGACAGTTTATACTTATTTAAGTATTATACAATTTTCAAAATATATTTCATTTTTATCTAAATTGGCATTACCTCTATATTGACAAGCACATTTTACTACTTGACCTATCTTAATATCAGAAAAGCTCCTGCCTTTATACATTTTGCAATATCCTTTAACTGAAGAATCATATATTGTTATAAAATCAGAACCTTTTTCTATTACTTTGCCGTAAATTTCCATAGTACTGAATTTAATATTATTAGGTTTTAATTTCTGTATACGTTTCTTCAACTTTGTTAGAGAAAATTTATTATGTTTTGAATTTAAAATAAATTCTTCTACTCCATTGCAATTTGCAAACAAATAATCCTTATTGCCTATTAAATAATTTATATAGTTATATCTAAGCATAATAGGCTGAATCCTTATAAAGGAATCATTAGAATTATAATTATAAAACTTTAGCTTTTTAACATCTTCAAAAAAAATTGAATCATTTAATATATTGTCTTGATTTTTATCAATACCCCTACTAAAAAGTATAAATCCTTCAGCTATTTTATTTTTTTTAGAATAAATTGGAGCATAAATCAAGTTGGTTTTTGTATTAAAAGGGTCTTTTAGTAAATCTTTTATTTCTTCAATATTTTCTTCATTTTTAAATTCATTTAGCAATACAGAAATATTCTTAGGGTAACTAAAATATCTTGAGAAATAAACATCAAAAGAAAGCAGATAATTATTTATCACTGAAGTTTTATTATAAACATCTTTGTATATTTCATTAAATTCTTTTTTATGATTGTTAAATTCAAAAAACCACAAAATGAATGGTATAATTATTATAAAATATAAATAATACTTATTTTTTTTCATATAAAAATTTATTTAGAATTTCTTAATCCTTATAATACCACGAATCAAACCAATCTTTTCCATCCAGAGTAGTATAAATTGTCAACTTAAAGCGTTGGAATGTCTTTGCATTACACATATATCCTTTTCCATATATAGGATGAGTATATGGTGAATAATCACCAATAGCAACATTTACTTCATAGGTTGTATAAATTTTCCTATGATGTGTTTTAAAACTAAGAGTCATGTGTATTTTAAATTTTCTATCTCCTATCTTAATGCCGAATGGTTGTCTTGGAAGTTTAGCTCCGCTACCTATACCATCACCATAGCTAGGATCAAAATTTTTAAATATTTTTTTCAAGTCAATAATTTTAGAGTCAGAATTTCTTCCAGCATTTAATATAATTATTGCTCTTTGTTTTGGAGTTAATTTTTTCCAATC
The DNA here is from genome assembly GCA_028280405.1 of Bacteroidales bacterium. Taxonomy (GTDB): domain Bacteria; phylum Bacteroidota; class Bacteroidia; order Bacteroidales. Next base: position 6,748 of record JANQLW010000070.1, on the reverse strand, counting down.
TGGTTTTTCACTTTGATGTTTCAGATGATTCAACCCCGCATTCATAATCCCAATCGCTGCACCTTTCAGAAAATCACCTCCAGCTAGCTCTGCTCCAACACCTCCTGAAAAACCAGCAAAAACATACATACCCGTCGCTCCTTCAAATCCCATTTTCTGATAACCAGAGCCCACCAAGGAACTAAGCGATCCTGATAAAAAGGATGCTAATGGATCACCACCTGTTACACCACTTATCCAAAATTGAGCAGCTCCATGTGCTGCGGCTCTTCCTATTTCATGACCAATCTTTCCCACATCTCCAAATTTTACACGAATATGATGAGTTGCCATTCCCTGCAATGCCCCAATGCCTGCAGATTTTAAAAAACCTCCTACAGACCAATTACTAAAACCACCATCACTTAAGGCAACCTGAACAGTATATACGGTAGAATTAATTATAGCTCCCCAGACTGCAGCACTTAATAAAGGTCCTAGGCCGAATATTTCCCCACTCGGATCCGTATAAAGCATTGGATTATTCAATCCATAGGAATAACGGTTATAATTTAACCATTGTCCGGGTGCCTGTACATAAGGATCAGGGCTTAGGAAACAGGCTGTGACAGGATCATAAACACGGCCGTTCATATTAATGAGCCCAAAACCATCTATATGTTCATGGCCCGTAAAGCCACGGTTGAATTTTAAATTTGTCCGGGTATCCGCAGATTTCCAATCCGTAGGATTACGTCTTTGTCCCCATGCGTCAAAAGCATAGCGTTCATATACATTACCCGAGGCGTCTGATAAGCTTGTCAAAGAACCTAAATAATCCGTATGCACAAAGTAAGTCGTATCATTCGAATTATTTTCCACATATATGGCTGCAATGCCATCTCCTCCACTAATATAATGGATTTTTCGTTGGTTGCTACTACCATCTTCGGTAATTTCATAATTCCCCAAATAGAAGTGTTTTTTTATTATGCTGCCATCTTCAGAGTATTCCGTTTTTCTTCGTTGGTCATCTATACCATATAGTACTTCATATTTCTTTTTAGTTAGCGTAGACCCAATATAAACACTATCCAGTATGCTTTCAATTTTTCTAAAATCAGTATATGTTATTGTTTGAGAATGTTCTGGAATTGATGCAGGTGTTCCACTAACAGCCGTTAATGCATGTGGCTTATCAGGATGCTCATATTTCATATTATAGCCCAAATCTGATTTAGTAGTGATATTTCCTTTAGTGTCGTAACCCATATTTACCGTTTTCTGAGGACTCCCATTTTTATAAATGATCCAGGATTGCAATCGGTTCTTCGTATCATACTGAAAGCTTTCCTTTTGGATGTTTTGAGTATTATGATTGTCCTGTCTGTATTCAAGATTTCCTTCACTATTAAAGTTATAGGTCTGATTGATAGCTGACCCTGCTACAATAGATGTCGGCTGGCTTTTTGAATTATAACCAAATGTTTTCAACTGATTATTCCCAAAACGGGTTTTGGTTAATTGACCTCTGGCATTAGCTTCTTCGGCTTTCCAAATTGAATTATTACCATCATCTTTAACTTCTGTTAAATATCCATAAGAATTATAGGTATTGGTAATATAAAAGCCTGAAGGATAGGTTTCTTTCGTAATATTCCCGAAACTGTCGTATTCTTTGGTGCTTGCATAATTAGTGCCGTCAATATTTTCAGTAATACCGGTAATACGATTATAACCATCATAAGTATAGGTCATGGAATGCTTACCGGATATTGCAACGGTGGATAGTCGTTTACGGCTATCATAAGTATGTGTAGTTACTTCAGAATTTCTTGTAATCGTATTGATCAGTCCACTCGTAAGATAATTATAGGTAGTTGTTACGGTGTCCTGAGCCGTTCCGGTATGTACTCTTTGTTTTTCCCATACTACATCTCCAAACCCGTTAAAAGCAGAAGTAATGGTTCCTGCATCAGGATCAATTAGTTTGGTTCTGTTTCCTTGCAGGTCATATTCCATACTGAGGGCAACACCATTTTGAGGGGTAGCTGTTTTTGTTTTCCCAGAAGGATAATAAGTAAAGCTAACGGTTTTCCCATTTATTTCGTTTATTGTAGTCTCTCCTGCGGCATTTGTAGTTTTCTTACTAGTGCCACTTGGACTCACGACCACCGTAGTTAAAGGACTGCCATTATCGTCCTCCGGGTCAATGGTTATAGTTCCAAGCGGAGTAATCTTTCTAACTGTTCTTCCATATTTGTCATATTCGTATGTAACGGCCCATGTAATACTACCTCCCTCAAAATAGGGTTCGGATTTCCGGTAAACTTGCCCTTTAGCATTATACTCAGTGTCGATAAAAATCTTAGTAGAAGCATCCAGACCATAAGATTCGATACGTAATTCCCTGTTATATTTATCATACCAGGTGATGACCGGAGCTTTGCCGGAGGCCAGGTTTTCTACAAAGTATTTTGAACCGGCAGGTGCACCCTGATCTGCCCATTTATGAAATTTTTGAGCGGTATTCCCATCCGGATAAGTGGTTTTTTTCAATCGTCCAAAAGCACCGTATTCATAAGTGGTTGTTAAATTATACTGGTCTTTTTCACTTAGCAGCAGTCCATAGTTTTCATTATAGGTATAGGTAGTAGTTTCTCCAAAAGACAAATCTGTTTTCTTATGTAAATACCTCCCTGACGTAGTATATTCAAATGTTGTGGCACGTGTTACCCCATTTGCACTTATTTCCACTCTTTGTGGCTGGCCAAAATCATCGTATAATTTATATTCGGTTAATAAAGCATTGACATCCCCGGGATCCTTGGTTTCGGTTAGAAGATTTCCTTTATTATCATAAGTATAATTCAGGCTACGGCTTTCCGTATCACTTCCTCTTGTCCATGTATAGGTTTTTGTACCCGGTTTGGAGAGACACCAGCTCCCGCTTGAATTATAATTGGAAAAGCTGGTTTGTTTAGTCAGTACCAAATTACTTTCTGTGTGGTCACTGTAAAATTTTTCTGTTTCCGTTAATAAATTCAAATAATTATCATAAGTATATTCAACAGTCTTCCCAATTTCTTTCAAATGATTTTTAGTGGTAATTTTATTGTAATAATGCTGAAACCCTTTACTTGCTGGCGTTGGATATTTAGTATATGAATTACTGTAAAAAGTTTCTGTCATGTATAATTCAGGAATATTAACGTCAAAATCCAAGGTCACAGATTTCAGGTTGTTGAGTGCAGTATTTGTGGTCATCACTACACTTCTCTTCATTTGGAGTAGTTCATAGGTATTATTTAGCTCATATTCTGAAAAAGTTGCCATTTCTTTTGTCTTATCAATCACAATGGAGAAATCAAAGCCTAAGAATCCTCTTCCTTGTTTGTGAACAATGGCATTATTATAGGCATATTGTTTTTCCTCAATATTTGTTTTAACATTCGAAACTGCTTTTAAAGTCGTATTCCGGTCGGAAGAAAAATGGGTACTGCTACCTAAACTGATTTGGTTTATCTGAGATAGATTATCAATCCCGATATAATCATAATCAATGACTAATGTGTCATTATGTGAATTAATAATATTGGTTATATAATTGTAATCAGCATCCACACCAAATTCCATATACTTTACTGTACTTGGTATGACTCCGATATGACTGTCATCATTTCTAAATTCTCCAACTAAAACCTCTGTTTGCTCAGTGCCTGTATAATTTTGTCTTGAGTGATAATACGGACGGTAGTTATAGTCAGCATTATTTGAAAAGCCTACATTTGAGAATGAACTCCCATTGGATACATAAATATACTGTCTATAACGATCATTTTCTTCAACAGGCCAGATAATATCACTTTTGTCATCTCCATTTACATCAGCAACCATCATAAAACTTAAATTTTTCTTAAATAAAGAAAGTGTATAAGGAGGTTGGATGACATCCTTAATAAATGCAGTACCATCTGACATATGAATAGAATAACCGCTAAACATGCCATTATCCTTTTCTGCAAATACATCACTATTTCCATCCCCATTAAAATCACCAATTTTAATATTGAATTCATGATCTAAATCAGTATTGATATATAAACATTCAAAAGAATTCGTTGTGGTATTAAAGGTATTGATATGCACCTCATTCTTTTCCACAACCATTACATCTATCTTTTTATCTCCATTGAAATCAAGAAGTTCCAACCTTCTAATATCATGCCCACTACCACCCGCTTCAGTTTTGAAATAAGGAAATCCACTTATACTACCTAATCCAACATTATTATAGTATTTCATATCTCTTAAAACAATAAGGTCTATGATGCCATTATCATTAAAATCTCCCGGGATAATACTAATTGTCTTATAGTGACCGGAAGAAACCAATGGAATGTAATAATCTTTGCTTGAATTTCGAGCAAGTGTATTATTTGGGGGGTCCCATTCCCAGCATCTGAGTGCACACTTATGTCCTCCACTATACACATATTCTCTTTCATATAACTCGTCAATTCCATCTCCATCTTTATCGAATATCATAATGCTTTTGCCAAATAGGTCTTTATCAATATCATTCTCTATTTTAAATTCAGGATTTAAATCTCCATCATTTAGGTAAAAAGCCCATTGGTATTTATTGATATCATCCAGTTTATCTTCAAGTATGAAATCTGTAAGTCCATCATTGTTAAAATCTCCGGTATGTATATATCTGTGTTTATCAATGTCATCATCTTGCCCACTTCCATTTGCATTTATATAAGATTGAAAAGTGGATGAAGGTGTAAAGGTATAAGTACCATCCACCGGGTATTTAAAACTATAATCATGATTGGACCAATTAAATTTGAGTGGTTTCTTTTTATACCCATTGGAAGTTTGTGCAATGGAAGATAATTTAGAAGATTCATTAAATACATAAGTCAGGTCATACTGATTTACAACAGTACTATTTGATTTGGCTTTTATTTGTTTTAACCTTTTTTCCTGTTTTGATTCGAATCCACCAATATATTTTTCTTCAGTATCTGATCGGCTTTCATATACAAATTCTATTTCTCCAAAATGAGAGGATGAAGCATTGGAATTTGCTCCATACTTTATTTTTTGGATTCTATGGCTAGAGTAGTAGATATAAGGGGATTGATGATTTTCATCATTATCATAGACTATTTCCAAATAATTACCATTTGGGTCCGTTAGTTTAACCAAAGCCCAGCCTAAATTATGTTCATTAGAATATGACAGATATCTTAAGGGGAATCTGGAATCCAGGTTTTGTCCATATATTGCAGTTTTCCCATTTTTATAATAAACTTTAAAATATTCGGGGCCATTCGCTTTGATATTGACACCTACTATATGTGCCCCAATATCTTTTTCGGGATAATACTCAATACTATCCGTTCCATAAGTTTGATTTTTTATAAACAATCTGTTTCCATCAATTGCATATGGGCTTGAACTATTCCATATTATCCCGGATTTTTTCCCATCATGAATATTATTTTGGGGGACTCTCGTAATCATGGAAAGTCCACTGAAATTCCAACCCCACCCGGCAATACCATTGCCTGATTGACTATTGTACACCAAAGATATTTCGGGTTGCAAACCATTAATACCGGCCGGACATTCAATAGGAATGGTATAGGTTGCTGCTCCTGTAGGGCTTACTTCAAATTTGGCTGAAATTTTTCCTACTACATATTCATTATCTCCATTTACAACTACTGTAGCGGTGCCACTCATATTAGAACTGGAGCTTCCTCTTACTCCTGTAATCGTATAACTACCTGCCGTAGTTATATTTGTAAATGAGATCGGGCTTCCGGTACCATTCTTAGAATTCACTATACTTCCGGATCTTTTTAACTGATAAGTAACATCAGATTCTGAACCGGAAAGATTAATATCCACTCCATTTCCTGCTAACACTTCACCGCCGCCGCTTACACTAAAAATAGTTGGTGGAGGTGGAGGTGGAGCATTTGGTGGTTGAACTACCAGCAATTGAACCTGTCCAAAATTCAGCCAATAAGACCTGGCATTCACTGTGGAAGGATTAGGACCGGAACTGGCAAAGAAGAGTCCTAAAACCGGATCAGGGTAAATGACTTCAAAAAACAAATCTCCTCCCCAGTTTCCAGAATTATATTGCAAAAAAGAAATTAGTTCGCCAGGATTAATCTGATAGGGGGCAAAATATTCTACTTCAACATAGCCTCCTGTTGCAGGAATCTCAGCTACCGGAGGAATCAGGTTGACAATATTATAAAGCGTCTGGGATGATAAAGATGTACTAAATGTTAACAAAATTGCTATAATAAACAATTTACAACAAGGCTGCTTTTCACTCATGAAATACGAATTTTAAGTTATAATAATACTTCCGTAGCCAAACAATAATGCCTGGCTTTTATTTTGGGGAGCATGGAATATGGCTTTATTAAAGCCAAGTACTAATTTAGAGAATATATCAATATAAAAAACGGAAAAAGCTAATTTAGATGAATTCTAATATCAATAATAAGCAAACCTCCAAGAGGATAACTTCCTTTTATAATTTGAAAATGTGTAAGACCAGGGAACCCATCCCATCATTAGTTAAGACTTTGAATATATCAATTATAGAGTAAAGTTTAAAAAGTAAAGGGATGGGTTCCCATAGCCGTCAATTTAAGCTTCCATGACAATAGTTATTAAGATATTAGGGTTGATAAGCCTGTAAAAAAAATATAGAACAAATTGATGACTTTAT
>JANQLW010000035.1 GCA_028280405.1 Bacteroidales bacterium | reverse complement strand
AGACGATTCTTGTTTTTGTCTATGTTTCTGTAATTCTCTGCTTCTCTCAGAGAATTTCCGCTAAGGTTTTATTACTTTTTTGAAACGCTCTAAACTATTCTGGGGAAAGTCTTTTAGGGGATAAAATATGTTTGTATAATCTCTTAAGTTGACGCCTATGCAAAGTTTCGGGATTAGGTTGTGTTATTTGGCTTAAATGTTTGATTTTCTCTTTACAAACTTCTACGGAGCAATGTTATAATTCGTTATTAAATTTTAATGATAATAATAATGTGGACGAGGAATTTCGGGGACAGGGATTTGACTGGTGAGGGTAAAAAGAAAAAGGACACCAACCAAAAAAATGGAAGATGTCCTATCAAGTCGGGATGAGAAGACTCGAACTTCCGACCTCTGGTCCCCCAGACCAGCACGCTAACCGACTGCGCCACATCCCGAATCTTTATTTCGACAAAATTAACAAAATTCCCAGGATTTAGTATATTTATTTGAATTAGGGTATAACATTTAGCGATTACATAATAATTTTAGGTGCATTGCCTAGAATAAAGGCAGGCAAATTTTTTATTTTACACCATCTATCACACCAATAAGAAAACCGCATGAAGAACCTCAAATTTGTTCATAAACTTTATTTAGGAATCGGACTTACATTATTACTCTTTATGATTGGTAGTAATATCAGTAGTACGCTCTTACTGAAAAATTCAATTCAAAAAAATTATCAAAGAGAATTAACAAATATAAATGAATCTATTTTGCAATTAGCCTACAACTCATATCATACAAATCAGCGTTGGATTGCTCACAATTTAAATGTAGCAAATCATTTTGTAGAAAATCGTACAAGTATTGACAGTGCTATCAAAATCTCTTTTGTTGTTGAGAACCAGAAAACAAATGAAAAAAAGATTAAAGAAATACCATTAATGCAAGTGGAAAACAATATTAGTCTTAGTCACATTGTTTCAAATAATACAGAATTAGTTAATTATATAAGTAAGCAGGTAGGAAGTAGCGTCACGATATTTCAACTTATTGATGAAGGCTTCTTAAGAATTAGCACTTCAGTAGTTAAAAAAAATGGCGAAAGTGCAATTGGCACTTACATCCCTAGTAACTCTACCATCTATAAAACACTTATTCAAGGAAATACTTATTATGGGAAATCTCTTATTGTGGATAATTGGTATATAGCGGATTACGAACCAATTTATTCCAAGGGAGAAATTGTTGGTGCCTTAGGCGTAGGGATAAAACAAACCGATTTAAAAGAATTCAATAATTCAATTGCTGAACTCCATCTTGAAAACACTTACTTCCCAATAGTTTTTGATTTGGATGGTGAATATATTGCAGGTTACGACAATGAATATGATGGATCGAATAAAATTGTTTTTCAGCAAAACAAAAATATCATTAAAAGGGTCTGTGATAAAATAAAAAACCAAAAGCAATATACCGGAGAGATAGAATATAGTTGGATTGAGAATGGAAGAACAGAGCATAGAAAAATGTTTTATGATTACCTTCCTGAGATGGGTTGGATCATTTCAACATCTATAAATAAAGAAAAACTCACAGCCCCATTATATAAGCTCATACTTTATACTGTTTTAATTTCTATCCTGTTATTAGCAATTATCTTTTTATTTGTCATTTTACTGAGCAAAAGGTTTACCCGCCAATTAAATATTTTGCGTAACAGTATGGTTGAATATTCAGTAAAAAACTTTGCTTCCAGAGCAAAAGTTGTAACAAAAGACGAAATGGGGGAATTAGCTTCTTTATTCAACAAAATGGCAGACAAGCTGGATGGCCTTTATCAGAATCTTTTCAAAAAAGTAGAAGAACGAACTGAGGAACTCAATCAAAAAAATGAAGAATTGCAGCAGCAATATCATGAGATTGAGCAACAAAATGAAGAGATCAAAGCCATTAATGATGAAATTCAATTGATGAACCAAGAGATTGCAGAAAATGAATCCAAAATCCGTAGATTGATAGAAAACCTTGGAGATGAATACATATTTTATTCTCAGGACCTGGATTTCAAATTTATATACGTAAGCCCCAGTATAAAATCTATATTAGGATATTCAGTAGATGAATTCAGCCATGGATTTGGAATGCATTTAACCGAAAATGAAATAAATAAACCTATTAAGGAATATACAAAAAAAGCGATGAAAGGAGAAAAGCAATCTCCTTTTGAGATAGAAATTTATAATAAAGAAGGAGAAAAAGTATTCTTTGAGATATTAGAGGTACCCGTTTTTGATCAGAATCAAAACGTGATTCTGATTGAAGGGCTGGCCCACGAGATTACAGAAAGGAAAAAAGCTGAAAGCATAAATAAATTATTAAGAAATATTTCCAATGCAGTTAATGCAAGTAAAAATACCAAAGACCTGACAATTGCTATAAAAGATCATTTACATAGCATCATTGACACAACCAATTTTTACATCGCCATATATGATGAAGAAACAGATTCATTTAGCATTCCATTTATGGCCGATGAAAATGATAATATAAAAGCCTTCCCAGCGGGAAAAACAATGACCGGCTATGTACTTAAAACAAAAAAATCTCTTTTAGCAACAGATAAACAACAGGAAGAATTAAACAGTAAGGGGCTTATTGAGTTTAAGGGCACCCGATCTAAAATATGGTTAGGTGTACCCCTAATCATTAAAGACCGGGTTATAGGAGCAATGGCTATTCAGAGTTATGAAAATGACAAAGCTTATAATGTTACAGATCAAAATATACTGGAAATTATTTCCGGGCAAATCGCGCTTGCCATTGACCTGAAAGCTGCTGAGGAGAAAGAAAAAGAGCAACAGGAATTATTCGATAAGATTACAAATTCAGCCAATGATGCTATCATTGTAATTAATGATGAAGGAAAAGTCGTTTTTTGGAATTCAAGTGCAGAAAAGATTTTTGGATATTCTGAATCCGAAATCCTGCATCAGGATATACATAAGCTTATCAGGCCTGAAGCATATATGCATTGGCAGGAAATAGCTTTCAAAAAACACAAAAAAACCGGACAAACAGCTGCTATTGGGAAGACCGTTGAATTAAATGCAATACGTAAAGGAGGTGAAATTTTTCCTGTCTCTCTATCATTAGCTTCTGTAAAAATAAAGAATAAATGGAATGCTATTGGAACAGTAAGGGATATCACAGAACGCAAAATTGCTGAAGAAAAACTTAAGGAAGAAAAAGATTATGCTGAACGTATTCTGACCGTAATTCCAAGCGGTGTATTTACTGTAGACCTCGAGGAAAAAATTACAAGCTGGAATTTAAAAGCCGAAACCTTAACCGGATGGAAAGCGGAAGAGGTCATTGGGGGAAAATGCAATATTCTTTCTCTTTCCACTTGTGATAAGGATTGTGGGCTATTTAATGATAAAATAAAAAAGCCTATCGCCAATAAAGAATGTATTTTAAAAACCAAAGACGGTAAATTGATTACCATCATGAAAAATGTGGATTATCTGAAAGATGTAGATGGCAATATCATTGGTGGTATCGAAAGTTTTGAAGACATTACTGAACAAAAACGATCTGAGTTGGTTCAAAAGATCATTAGTAATATTTCAAACTCTGTCATCGGAAGCAAAAGCCTTGAAGATTTGATCTCTTACACTCAGGATCAATTATCATTATTACTGGATACTACAAATTATTATATTGCTCTTTATAATGAAGAAGCAGATACTATATCCCTTCCATTTTTAGCTGATAAAAAAGATCGTTTTACAGAATTCCCGGCAACAAGGACAATGACCGGATACGTAATAAAAACGAAGAAACCTTTATACGCCCCAATTTCTGTGGTCAACAAACTCGAAAAAGAAGGCAAGATCGAATTGGGAGGTACGGTTTCAAAAATCTGGATTGGCGTACCTCTTATCGTTCAGGATAAAGTTATAGGAGTGATGGTTGTACAACATTATGAAGACGAAAATGCTTACACAAAAGCCGATATGGAAATCCTGAAGATTATTTCCCATCAGGTTAGCCGATCTATTGAGAAAAAAAGAAATGCCGATCAATTACAAGTTAAAAATTTCGAATTGAATACCCAAAAAGAAGAGCTTCAAACCACTTTGGAAAGTTTGAAAGAAACCCAATCTCAATTAATTCAAACTGAAAAGATGGCGGCTCTTGGAACATTGATCGCAGGAATTGCTCATGAAATCAATACACCACTGGGTGCCATTAATGCATCTGTAGGAAATATGTCGGATTCTTTGGAAACAGTAGTTGAAAATTTACCCCAATTTATTCAAAAGTTACTTGGAAAAGATCTGCGACTGTTTCTCAGAATATTAAAATATGTAGATGATTCCGGAACAGATATGACTTCCAAAGAAAAAAGGCAACTAAAAAGACAAATTTCCTCACGGTTAAAAGATAATGATATTGCAGAAGCTGATAAAATTGCTGAAATGATTATTTACATGAAAATCAATAAGCATTTGGAAGCCTTATTGCCATTATTAAAAACGGAAAATGCAATGTTTATATTAAATAACGCTAAAAACATTGTTAGCTTAAAAAAGAATACACAAAATATTACGATTGCTGTTGATAAGGCTGCAAAAATTGTATTTGCACTAAAGAAATTTGCTCATCGCGATCATATAGGAGAAAAAGCAGCTGCTGATATTAATGACGGAATTGATACTGTTCTTACACTATACCA
>JANQLW010000088.1 GCA_028280405.1 Bacteroidales bacterium | reverse complement strand
TCTCTGCTTCTCTCAGAGAATTTCCGCTAAGGTTTTATTACTTTTTTGAAACGCTCTAAACTATTATGGGGAAAGTCTTTTGGGGGATAAAATATGTTTGTATAGTCTCTTAAGTTGATGCCTATGGGATGACGTCCATGGAGTGTACGGAGTTTCATAATTTAAGGGGTTCTAAAATTTTAGCCTGGCCTGCCGTTTCCATCTAAGACGCTGATCCTTCCCCAACTCAAGAGTCTCATTATCCTGAAGCCACCTTATTACTTTAATAACTTTTTCTTCATCAAACTGATTTGCATGATCAATTAACTCCTGAATGAAACGGGCATCCTTATTAAGCAAAGGTTTTATTTTATCAACGATCTGGTCAAATTCAACTTCATTAACATCCAGCTGACTTCGTTTTTTACATACATCACATTTTCCACAAGGCTTGGAACTAATTTCTCCAAAATATGACAACAGTAGCTGGCTTCTACATTTATTTGTAATACCTATATAATCAATCATACTTTGCAACCTCACTTTAGCAGCTTTTTTCCGATGGTTATAAGTTTCTTTTGAAATGGCAAGATTCTTTGAATCCAATCTTTCTTTTAAATAAACGATTTGTGGTCTGTACTTTTGAGGGACATATTTCAACACATCCAGTTTATCAAGCCTATCCAGATATGATTTAACAGCTTCAATTTCTATACTCAATCGTTTTGCAATTTCATTTTCATTTATTGAAATAAATTCTGTAAAAACTCCGGAATATGATCTGAGCAAGAGTTTCAAAAACTTATCATAAAAAGGATTTTGCAGCTGGAATCTGTACAGATCTTCTTTTTTACTATGAATATATAACTTTGAAGGGCTTTTTAAACCATCATTAAGGAATACATATTCTTCCTTTTCCAGAAATTTCAATGCATTAAAAACAATTAAAGGCTTATAATCAAATCGCTGACAAAAATCTTGCAGGTCAAAATCAAATGTGGTATCCAAGCCACTACCCACAGCCAGCTGAAAATAATTGCCTAATGCATTATAAATATTTTTGATTTTCTTAATGGGCGGAAAACTATCATTGAATCTTTTCTTTAGATCGTCAATATTTCCATCATCATATAATATAAAGGCATATGCTCTTCTTTCATCCCTGCCCGCTCTTCCAGCTTCCTGAAAATAGGATTCCGGAGTATCCGGCAGATCTATATGAACTACAAGTCTTACATCAGGTTTGTCAATTCCCATTCCAAAAGCATTCGTAGCTACAATTACCTGGGTACTATTTTTCATCCAACGATCCTGGACTTTATTCCTTATTGAAGAATCCAAGCCGGCATGATAATATGATGAACTGATTAACTGATTGTTTAAGTAATCTGAAATTTCTTTTGTTTTTCTTCTGTTTCTAACATAAACTACACAAGAGCCTTTTGCACTTTCAATTAAGTCCTTTAGTTTTTTTAGTTTATCTTCTTCCTTTAAAACAACATAGATCAAATTCTTTCTTTCAAAACTCATTTGAAAGAATTTGGATTTTTTAAACAATAGTCTTTCCTGAATATCTCTTACAACCTTATTAGTTGCAGTCGCTGTTAATGCTAAAACCGGAACTTTAGGAAGGTATTTTCTAATTTCTGAAATTTGCAAATAGGAAGGCCGAAAATCATAACCCCACTGAGAAATACAATGTGCCTCATCTATCGCAAGAAGATTAACATTCATTCTTTTTATGTTTTCAACAAAGGAATTATTGCTCAATCTTTCAGGAGAAACATAAAGAAATTTGGTATCACCAAAGCGGCATGAGCTATAAGCAGCCTCTATTTCACTCACTTGCATCCCGGAATAAACAGCTGTAGCCTTAATACCTCTATTCCTAAGGTTTTGAACCTGATCTTTCATTAATGCTATTAAAGGTGTGATGACAATACACACTCCTTCCCGGCTTAAGGCAGGAACCTGAAAACAAATAGACTTTCCACCACCTGTAGGCATAAGTGCAAGTGTATCATTTCCATCCATCACAGACCGGATGATTTCCTCCTGCATAGGCCTGAAAGAGGAATAGCCCCAATATTTTATTAATACATTACGTATTTGCATGGTTTCTTGAATACAATTACTAAAATAAACAATATTGAGAATTGTAAATAAAACAGGGAGCCTAATTTAATTGTGCTTCCAAAGCACAATACAAATTGTGAATACTAATAGGTTTGGAAATATAATCGTCACACCCTATCTCCAAACATTTTTCCCTATCGCCCTGCATAGCATAAGCTGTTTGAGCTATAACAGGTAAATGAGGGTATTCTTTCTTGATAATTTGAGTAGCTTCATAACCTGTCATTATAGGTAACTTCAGGTCCATTAAAACCAAATCAACGGCATTGTTGTCCCGCAGGTATTCAATAGCAGTTCTTCCATCCTGAACCCAGGTAATTTTAGCATTGGAAGGTCTTAGGGCTGCCGATAAAAATTGATAGCAAGAAGGCACATCCTCCACTATAAGTATTGACACTGCCGATAAATCAGGAATAGATTTTTTATTGGCTACACTGTAAAAAACATCGCCGCTATCAGCTTTTTTGGGGAAATAAATACTTTTTTTCTGGTTTGGTAGCATGAAGCAAGTAAATTTTTCGAACCGTAAAATTAAAAATAATTTTGTAAGAAGCTAATTTTCAAAAACAAATTTTTATTGTTATACACTTTATACCTTTATCAAACTACTGTTCGATCCTTTTCAGGATTAAGTTTTATATTTGTAGCTACAAACTATACTCAGGTTTTGGACAATATCAAAAATAAAATATTAGTTACTGCCAGAAATTTATTTGCAACCTATGGTTTTAATGGAACTTCTATGCGGCAAATCAGTAAAGAAGCTGATGTCAGTCTGAGTATGATTAATTATCATTATAAATCCAAAGTAAACCTTCTCCAGGAAATCATCAATCAGCTTTTTGAAAGATTTACAGCCAATCTGGAGCAAATTGTTAAACAAGATATTGATGATTGGAAGCTTTTAAATGAATTCCTTGAAGGAATGTTCAATATCAATGATGAAGGTGTATTAACAGTGATTATTCTGGAAAATGAAATTAAAATCTTAAAAGCTGAGAAAAATGTTTATGAGACCCTGGTATGTGTCGATGATAGAATACGTAAACTTTTTAGTCAGGTTTTAAACAAAGGATACAAAACAAAATCCTTCAAAAAATACTTTGAAGATGATTATATGTGTTCAATTTTATTTGGGATTATGCACGAATTAATTAAAGAAGTTGCAGAATTTGTAACGGACTCTGAAAAAATTATTCAGCACAATAAAGAAATCCAAAACCTTAAGAACTCTAAGCTAAAGAATACTCAAAAGCTATTCAAAAAAATAATTTCATAATTTTTTTTAAAAACATAGTACGAACGTTCGAATTTTTATTATACATTTGCACGAACGTTCGATTTTAATATTATGGAAGATAAAAATTCAATAAAGGAAAGAATTATGCATTCGGCAAATATACTGTTTGCAAATCATGGTTTTAAAGGGACTTCAATGCGAGACATCAGTACTCATGCTGAAGTTAGCTTAAGTATGATCAATTATTATTTCTTATCCAAATCAAATTTATTACTTGAGATATTGAGTCAGTTTACAGAATGCTTATTGGAAAAGCTGAGAATGATAAGTAATAACAATGAGTTTTCAGCTTGGGAAAAACTTGAGAAATCAATTGAATCAATCTATAAAATACCAACCGAAAATCTGAATACAATTACAATTTTGATTAAGGAAACCCATTTAAAGAATGATGAAGAAGTAGAGCTAATATTCAAAGAATTTGAAGATATTTTTCAAAATATATTTGAAAAAATTTTTAAAGAAGGGATTCAGGATAAATCCTTTTATTCAACTTATAGCCCGGAGTTTCTGTCTACGATAATTATAGGAATACTTTCCAACAGTATGGAAAAAATGCATTCAAAAAATTATAAAGAGATCAGATGTTTTGGGCCTAATGAAATACAATATTTAAGAAATCATAATAAAACCGACCTATTACGATTATTTAAACACATATTAACAACACCTGTACCAGTATATAGTAAAAAAAATATAATAGAATCAAATCATGAAAAGAAGTCAGATATTCATAGTTGCGTTAGGTATAATAGCCCTGACACAATCATGTAAAAATGATAAGGAAATAAAAAAAGAAAATGTAAGATTCGTAAAAGCGGAAAACCTTCAAAAGAATACTAAAGATAAAAGCAAAGCTTTTTCAGCCTTTGTAAAAGAGAGCAAAGAGTCAGATCTGGCATTTCGGGTTGGAGGGCCTTTAAAAGAGCTTAAAGTAGAAGAAGGTATGTACGTGAAAAAAGGTCAGATACTTGCCTGTATTGATGATCGTGATTACATTATTAATCTAAAAGCTGCGAAAGCTCAATTTGAGCAAAGAAAAGGAGAGTATGAAAGATTTCAAAAACTTTTTGAACAAAAAAGTTTACCAGCAAATACAAAAGATCAGGTAGAAGCTGCATACAAATTAGCAAAGGCAAATTACGAAAAAGCAAAAAACGCTTTAAACGATACAAAACTTACAGCCCCATTTAGTGGATATATACATACACGCTATGTGGAAAATTTTGAAAATGTCAATCCGGGAGAAAATATAGTTAATCTGATAGATATTAAGAAACTGGAAGTTGTATTAAGTGTTTCAGAAAGTTTTATACAATATCAAAAGAGTTTTAAAGATTTCCGTTGTGAATTTAAACAACTTGGAGGCTTAAATATTCCTGCAAAACTTAAAGAAATAAATAAAAAAGCAAAGGAAAGCCATTTGTATGAAATAAAACTTTCTATAGATCCGGATGTCACAAAACGTATAAAACCAGGCATGACTACTACTGTTTATATTTCCTTCTGCGACAAATGTGAAGAAACAAAAGGCTTTCTAATATCCAGCAACGCAGTTTGGAATAACGAAAACAAAAACTATGTATGGAGTTATAACTCGTCGACTAAAACAGTTCATAAAAAGCAAGTAAAATCATTTGAAATTTTAAATAATGGGATGGCATTGATCAATGGAAACTTCAGAAATAATGAAACCATTATTACTGCTGGAACCAGTTATTTAATTGAAGGACAAAAAGTAAAAATTCTGGGGTCCAAATCAGCGACTAATGTAGGAGGGCAAATATGAGTTTCCTAAATAATATTTTTGAAAAAAGAAAACTACTGATTTTCATCTTTATTTCCATATTTATTGGAGGTATTTTCTCCTTCTTTAGTTTGGGAAAATTAGAGGATGCTGAAATTCCGATCAAAGTAGCAGTTGTTATGACTGTCTATCCGGGTGCATCAGCACATGAGGTGGAACTTGAAGTAACCGATGTATTGGAAAAGGAAATTCAAAGGCTTGAAAACATTGATTATATTGAATCAAGATCAATGGCAGGCTTTTCAGAAATTACAATTTACATTAAAGAAACAGTAAATACACAAAAACTACCTCAACTTTGGGATCATTTGAGAAGAAAAGTTAGCGATGCCCAAAACTTATTACCCCAGGGAGCTTCTCCTCCAATTGTCAATGACGATTTTGGAGATGTAAATGGGATTTTCCTGGCAATGAGCGCTGAGGGCTATTCTTACGAAACCTTAAGGGATTATGCATATTATTTGAAACGCGAATTATCATTAGTTGATGGTGTCAGAAGAATTACGATTACCGGAGAAAAGACACCATGTATAAACATTGAGTTCAATACCAATAAGCTAACGAACCTAGGAGTAAATCCCAAAATGATTATTCAGGCTATTCAGGAACACTCCAAAGTTGTCAATTCAGGTAGTATTATAAGTGGGACCGATCGAATTTATATCGAAGCTAATGGAAAATTTACCAGCCCAGAAGACATT
The DNA here is from genome assembly GCA_028280405.1 of Bacteroidales bacterium. Classification (GTDB taxonomy): domain Bacteria; phylum Bacteroidota; class Bacteroidia; order Bacteroidales. The sequence continues at coordinate 9,927 of JANQLW010000088.1, read as the reverse complement.
GAAAATTTATTAATCACAACAACATCCGGGGATCAATTAAACATTAGAGATGTTGCTGAAATAAATGAGTCATACCTGGAACCCATCAGAACCGAAATGCACTATAATACAAAGCCAGCTTTAGGAATTGCAATTTCAATGGAGAATGGTGGTAATGTAATTAAATTAGGAGAAAAACTGGAAAAGAAACTGGAAGAACTGGAAGTAAACTTACCTATAGGTATCGAATTTAATAAAGTATTTTATCAACCTGAGAGAGTAAGCAATGCGATTTCTGACTTTATGATGAACTTGATATCATCGGTATTGATCGTAGTAGCAGTCCTTTTATTCTCTATGGGATTAAGAACAGGTTTATTAATTGCCAGCGGTTTGGTTTTTACAATTTTGGGCACGTTCATTATTATGCTAGGCTTTGATATAACCTTACAACGGGTTTCCCTGGCTGCAATTATTATAGCGATGGGTATGTTAGTGGATAATTCAATAGTTGTAGCTGATGGGATACTCGTTGATTTAAAGAAAAAAATGCCAAGGCCTAAAGCGCTGGTGAATTCGGCTAAAGTAACAGCTATGCCATTACTTGGAGCAACCATTGTCGCAATTCTGGCTTTTTTACCTTTGGCCTTGTCTCCCAATAGTGCCGGTGAATTTCTTAGGTCGTTATTCTATGTATTAGCCATCTCATTATTTCTTAGCTGGATACTGGCAATGGTACAAACTCCTTTCTTCGCCAATTATATGGTAAATTTTAAAAAGAAAAATAAAAGTGCAAACCCTTATGAAGGTAAGCTTTATGTTTATTTTGAACGTTTTATTAAGTATACCTTAAAACACAGGGCACTTACCGTAATTATATTTGTAGTAATTCTGTTTTCAGCATTTTACAACTTTAAAAACCTTAAAGTTCTCTTTATGCCTGACCTAGACTATGATCAATTTATCGTTGAATATTGGCTTCCTGCCGGTTCGGATTCAAAACAGGTAAGTGAAGATTTATTGGTGCTGGAAAAGGAGCTGATAAAATTTGAAGACGTACATAATATTACTGCTGCCGTAGGAGCTACTCCTACAAGATATACATTGGTAAGACCAATGAATAACCTTAAAAGTAATTATGGAGAATTAATTATTGATGCCACTGATTTTAAAGCCACCAGAACTTTAGCACCAAAAATTCAATCCTGTATTGATAGCTTATTCCCTGATTCGAGAAACCGTGTCAGATATTATAATCCAATCTCCGGAGAAACTCAAATAGAAGTTAAATTCTCAGGGCCAGACCCTGCTGTTCTGAGAAAGCTTGCAGAAAAAGCTAAAGAAATCATGCGCAATGAGCCTAAAGCAACCTATGTAAAAGATAATTGGTCGAATAAAGTAAAAACCATTACACCGGTATATTCTCAGGAACTTGGTCGCAAAGCAATGATTAATCGTTCGGATATAGCCTATGCAATGTCAATTGCAACTAATGGGTTAACTGTAGGAGCTTTTTATGATGGAACTTATTCATTGCCAATTGTTTTAAAACTGGACGAACAAGTTAATAATAAAATTGAGCAAATTTCTACCATTCCTGTATGGGGAATGAGTAATCAAAGTGTTCCATTGTCACAAGTGACCGAAAAAATCGAAGTTGAGTTTAAAGACGAAGTAATCCATCGTTATAATAACAGAAGAGCAATATTGGCTCAATGTGATCCAAATTTCGGATATACAGCCCCAATGGTAGTTGAAGAGATTATGGGTAAAATTAATGCCATAGAACTACCAAATGGCTATGAAATTGAATGGTTGGGAGAACATAAAAACAGTAAAGATGCAAATGAGGCACTATTTAAATTTCTGCCGTTAAGCTTAATCATAATGGTTATTATCATTATTGCATTGTTTAATAGTTTCAGAGAAACCGCTTTGATATTCATGATTATTCCAATGGCGCTGATTGGAGTAGTTTACGGTTTATTACTTACAGGGAAGCCATTTGGATTTGCAGCCATTATCGGGACACTGGGTCTTATGGGAATGATGATTAAAAATAGTGTAGTTCTGATTGACCAAATAAATATCGAACTAAATACCGGTAAAGTTCCTTTACAAGCGGTCATTGACTCAGCCATTTCCAGAATGCGCCCCGTATTAATGGCTTCATTAACAACCATACTCGGTATGATCCCATTAATTAATGATCCCATGTTCGGAAGTATGTCTGTTGTAATCATGTCAGGATTATTGATAGGAAGTGTAATTACACTAATAATCATCCCTGTACTTTACACTCAATTTTTCAGAATATCAAATAAAGAACTAAAAGTAAAATCTATTAACGACTAAAAGAATGAGACTTAATCATATAAAAGTTTTGTTATTATCGCTTGGCTTATTGTTTTATCTGGGCGCTGATGCCCAGGTAAAACTTAGCCTTGAAGAATGCTACGATTTAGTATTACAAAATAACAAGCAAGTTAAAATAGCTCAATCGGGCATTAATGAAAGTGATGCAGCAGCAAGAGCTAATACGGTCAATAAACTGCCAAAATTTGAAATTACCGGCACCGGAATGATGTATTTTAATATGGCAGACATCAATATGCCCGGACAATTTCTGCAAACTGCAAATTCTGTTGAAGATGCAAAAGCAGGAAATTTTACCGGAGAGTCTAATGTTTGGATGCCTGGATTTAACCTGGAGCTGGGCGATGTAAAATACTATACGGCCGGACTAACAGCTTCTCAAGCAATTTATGCAGGCAATAAAATAAATAATGCCAATAAAATCAGTAAACAAATTATAGAGATTAATAAATCAAACTATAGCAAAGTTAGTATTGAGTTACTAACCAAAACGGATCAGGTATATTGGGATCTGGTTTCTTTGAAGGATAAAAATATACTTGCCGATAACCTTATTAAGATGCTCGAATCACTTGTAGAAGACCTTCAAAATTCTTTTGATATTGGGTTAATAAATAAAAGTGACTTACTAAAAGCAAAAGTAAGGTTGAATGAAGCAAAGCTTAATAAACAAAGAATCAATAATGCTTATGAGCTATGTATGATGCAACTAAACCAAATGATGGGAAGCCCACTAAGTACATTGATAGAACCGATTAGCAATTTAAAATCACCTAAAGATTTTTCATTTGTAAATGCTAAAGTACTGACAAAAAAAATTAACAGGCCCGAACTAAGCATGATGGAAGGAAATTTAAATATTTCCGAATTGCAAAAGCAAATTACCAAAGGTGATTATCTTCCTGAACTTGGAATGCAGGCAAGTTATTCTATGACAGACATAGGAGGCTTAACCGAATCTAACTGGAATTTTAATATTGCTGCTTCCCTAAAAATTCCTCTTTTTAATTGGAATGAAAAAAAGCATAAATTAAAATCACATAAATACAAGATCAAGCAGCAAAAGTTACAACTGGATAATACCAATGAGTTGATCCGACTTGAGATTGAACAAGCTATTAAAAATGTTATTGAAGTTCAAAAAGAAATCAACATGGCCCAAATTAGTGTAGAACAAGCCAGAGAAAACCTGAAAGAGATGAGAAATAGCTATGATGTCGGTTTATCTACGCTAACCGATTTGCTAACAGCCCAGGTTGATTTAAATAATGCAGAAAACACTTATGTTGATGCCATGAAAAACTTTGAAATATCAAAATCAAATTATTTAAAAGCCACAGGTACAAGGGAATACAACTAAGAGGACATATCTACTCAATATAGCCTGATGATTGATAGGTGTATCAGGCCTCTAAGCCATCAGTTTCTTTCTCATCTGATGGCTTTTTTATTAGTCCCTGCCTGAATTTCATTTTTTATTACAAAAAAATTAAGATAATAATAAGATTCATTACTTTTGCTTTTCACTAATTCCTGCGAAATGCGAAAACAGCTTAAAGAATCTGTTCTTTTTGTTTATCTGTACCGATTTTTGATAGCACTTATTCTATTAGGATTCAGCAGAATGTTGCTATACTTTTTTAACATTGGATTGTTTTATAAAGTAAGCTTCTGGGATTTTTTTTATTATTTATGGCAAGGATTCAGGTTTGACCTGGCATTAATGGGTTGGGTTAACTTACCCATTATTTTGTTGTTAAGTTTTCCAACAAAACTTAGATTAAGCAAAATTTATCATAAAAGAGTTGAAAAGCTTTTTTACTTAATTAATATTATCCCGATCGGGATGAATATGGTCGATTTAGCTTATTACAAAAGTACGCTTAAAAGAACTACCGGCGATTTTTTCAAATATCTGGGTCATGAATCGGAAGATACAATTCATTTAATCCCTCAGTATATCATTGATTTCTGGTATGTGGTTTTACTATGGGTACTATTTGGATATGCGCTTGTTTATTTCTCCAAAAAATTGAAAATAAATGATTGCAGCCTAAAACCAGCAAGTAGGTTTTTCTATTTAAGAAATTCATTTATCTCGATTTTTCTACTTACGACTACAATTATAATTGCACGTGGAGGGATAAAAAAAGATGCCATAGGACTAAGTGATGCAGGAAGGTATGGAGACTCCAGAAATACAGCTCTCATCCTTGGGACACCTTTTACCTTTATGAAAACAATGGATCAGAAAAGTTTGGAGATAAAAAATTATTTTCCTCAAAACGAGCTTGAAATTATTTATAATCCGGTTCATCAATATAAAAAAGACAGTTTAGCCTTTCATGATAAAAACGTAATTATAATTATTCTGGAAAGTTTTTCAAAAGAGCATATTGGTGCTCTCAATAAGGCTAAAATAGCTCATAAATCTTTTACTCCTTTTTTAGATTCATTAATTGGTCACAGCCTCACTGTAAATGCCTATGCTAATGGCAACAGGTCAATAGAAGCAATTCCATCTATTTTGGCTTCGTTGCCTACACTTATGACAGTTGATTATATTACCTCAAAATACTCATCAAACTGTATTCATTCTTTAGCCAGTTTACTAAAATATAAAGGATATACGACTTCCTTTTTCCATGGAGGCAATAACAATACAATGGGCTTTAATATATTTACGAAGCTTGCAGGAATTGACCATTATTATGGAAGAACCGACTATAATAATGAAAAAGACTTTGACGGGAAATGGGGCATATTTGATGAGCCCTTTTTACAATACATGGCAGAACAACTGAACCAAATGAAAGAACCGTTTTTCAGTTCGGTATTTACCCTTACCTCCCACCACCCATTTCCAATTCCTGAAAAATATATTGGAAAATTTCCGGCAGGAAAAATAGATATACACAGATCTATTGGTTATACCGATTATGCATTAAAGAAATTCTTTGATACTGCAAAGAAAATGCCCTGGTTTGAAAATACATTGTTCATAATTACGGCCGATCATACTTCAGATCCTTATATTGAAGACAGTTATACACAAGTAGGGCGTTATGAAATTCCACTGATTTTTTATCAGGTAAACAGTAAATTAAAGGGTCACAAAAATATCAGGGCTCAGCAAGCAGACATATTACCTTCTGTAATGGATCACTTAAATTTCGACAAAGCTTTTATTGCTTTTGGAGAAAGTATTTTTGATGAATCCAGAGATAATTTTGCGATAAGTTATCTGGCACATAATTATCAGCTTATAAAAGGGGATTATGTTTTGCAATTTGAGTTTGAACGTACCACAGGATTTTATAATTTAGTGGCCGATCCTTTTCTAAATAATAATTTAAAGGATTCTGATAGTAAAGTAAAAGCTGAGATGGAAAATTTTCTAAAAGCCATCATTCAACAATATAACTATCGTTTTGTAAATAATAAGCTTAGAGTTGATCACTAAAATGGCTAAAAAGAAAATTGTCTTCATCATAAATCCAATTTCCGGTACAGGTAAACAATATGGGATTGAGAAAAAAATCAAGCAATACCTGGATCATAAAAAATTTAAATCCAGAATTTATTACTCGGAATATGCGGGTCATTTAACAAAAAAAACACAAAAGGCTATTTCAAAAGAATTCGATTACATCGTATCAGTTGGTGGTGACGGGTCAATCAATGAAGTTTTTCAAAATCTTGTTGGCTATGATAATGTGATGGGTATTTTACCTACCGGTTCGGGAAATGGCTTAGCAAGACATTTAAACATTCCTTTAAACCTAAAAAAAGCGATCCAATTATTTAATAGCCATTCCATACTGAAAATAGATACTGCTGAAATCAACCAGCATCCGTTTGTTAGTATTGCAGGTGTTGGTTATGATGCCTTTGTTGCCAAACTGTTTGATGAAGCAAAAAACAGAGGGTTCTGGTCTTATTTTAAAATAGTATTAAGTTCTTATTTTCATTATAAAGAGAAAGAATATCGGATTTCCATAAATGATGGTGAAACGAAAAGTATTAAAGCTTTTATGGTTTGTTTTGCCAATTCAAATCAATTCGGAAATAATGTTCAAATAGCACCTCAGGCAAACATCAATGATGGATTCATTGATGTTTGTATCGTCAAGAAAATTCCAATTTGGGCAATCCCTTTTACAACTTTCCTATTAGTAACTAAAAAACTGGAAAAGTCGAGATATTACAGAGCTTTTAAGGCTGAAAAGCTTAAGTTACATTCAACTGAAAACTTACAGGTTAATATAGATGGAGACCCGAAACAATTGGGTGATACTATTGAGCTCATTGTCAGGCCGTCCTCCCTAAACATTGTAAGCCCTAAAATTTAAAAGCCATGAGTAAAAAAAAGAAATTTAAAAATATTGTATATTCTACCAATCCTGATTTTCAATATGAGTATGAAGAGGATGAACAAGTTGAAACGCTTCCTCCTCAACAACAAATGCTAAAAATTCATCTTGAAAAAAAACATCGTGGAGGAAAAACAGTGAGCATCATAAAAGAATTTATTGGTACAGATGAAGACCTGAAAAATTTGGGGAAATTATTGAAATCCCAATGTGGTACCGGAGGTTCTGTCAAGAATGGGGAAATCATCATTCAAGGAGATTTAAGAGATAAAATAACAGATATATTAACCAAAGAAGGATATAAATCCAAAAAAGTCGGAGGATAGAAAAGATGAACAATATAATTTTCCGTTCTGCATTTTACATGCTTAATTTGACATTTATTGCAGTATAAACATCAATTTGAGGTATGCTTGACAAACAGTTTTGGGAAAATAATTATCAAACAAACCAAACAGGTTGGGATGTAGGTTATGCTGCAACTCCAATAAAGGAATATATTGACCAGTTAAATAATAAAAACATTAAAATACTTGTACCCGGAGCAGGTAATGCTTATGAAGTAGAATATCTATATAATTCTGGATTCATCAACACATACCTGCTTGACTTTGCCCCTAGCCCGATCAAAAACTTCAAAAAAAGAAACCCTTTCTTTCCTGACAATCAAATCATTTATGAAGATTTCTTTAAACATAAAAGAGAATATAACCTTATTATTGAACACACTTTTTTTACTTCCCTTCTCCCACATTTAAGACCATCTTATGTTGAACAAATTCATCGTTTACTAAAACCAAATGGGAAATTGGTAGGATTGTTATTCAATCATGACTTCAAAAAAGATTACCCTCCATTTGGAGGATCAAAGGAAGAATATATTCAGCTTTTCAACCCACTTTTTAATATTGTGAAAATTGAAACAGCATTTAATTCTATAAAACCAAGAGCAGGCAAAGAATTATTTTTCCTGTTTTCAAAAAAATAAGTTTCTGTTAAATCACTACTCCCAAGCCAATTACCCCATATTTAACTTTCATTTTTAAATAATTTTATTTATATTCGCTATAAATAAGATCCATTGTACTAACCTAATAATACTTCATCATGACTGACAAGATAAAAGAAACGATAGAGACGATTGGAACCATAGAAAAAATAGAAAGTATTAAAAGCATTAATTTTGACGACTTAGTTTTAGAATCGCTACATCCTTTTCCAGGTTATCATGGCACAACAGTTCCTGATAAAACCAATCCGAAATCTGTCTTTTTTGTTTTAAAATCTAAACATACAGAAGAAGAAATTATCAGGGCAACTCAAAAGGTTAAGGAAATCTTTACTACTTATTTTGATGGTTCTCCCGGTACAATTACTGTTTTTAATACTACAGAATCCTGTATTCGCGTAAAAGGTCTTGAAAATTACACTTTTATTCCGGACTTACTTAAAAAATATAAAGACCAGGGATTGAGTTTTCAAAAAGGAAAAACCCTTAAAGAATATGAAGGGCGTATAAAGATTAAAAAATACTTTATGCTGGACGAATTAAACGATGGCATCTATATGGATAGAGAAACACCTGAAATGGGATATTTTGAAATTCCTGCCAAATTAGACTGGGACACTTTTGAATCCATCACTATTGATTTGAAAAGAAATATTGAAGACAATAATTTTGACGTAGCCTTAGGTACAATTTATAGAAAGAGTGGATTAAAAGATGTAATTAGAATATTTGATACGAATGTATGTTTAGGAGAATGTTTATTTTTGCGGAAGAAATATATTGATGCCATTGAAAAGCATTTAAAAAAATAAACCTTATCACATATGTTTGATTCTTTAACGAACTTCTTCAAGGAATGGTTAATAAAAGCTGGTATTTCTGAAGAGACAGCAGTAATCATTACTGACTATTCCTTATTTATTTTATTATTATTCTTTAGCTATCTTTCCTATTTCATTGCAAAAAATATTATTACTAAAGGTATTCATTCCGTTGTAGCTAAAACAAAAACGACCTGGGATGATTTCATGCTGAAAAGAAAAGTTTTTAATAAAATAGCATTTCTTGTACCACTATTTTTAATCAATTTTTTCACTGACTATATACTAAATGACTATGAATTAGTTTTTGACATAATCAATAAGCTCGTTCAAATACTGATTGTGCTCACAACAATAAGTCTATTAGTCGGGTTAATCAATTCGATTTATGATATTTACAACACATTTAACATTTCTAAAGCCAAACCGATTAAAGGTTATATTCAAGTCATTAAGATTGTAATATATATTTTGGCTGGTGCGGCCATTATCACAATCTTAATTGGAGAGAAAAATGGATTTAAATGGTTAGCAAGTTTTGGTGCTTTTTCTGCCGTTTTAATGTTAATTTTTAAAGATCCAATTCTTGGTTTTGTAGGTGGAATTCAGCTCACATCTAATAATATGGTTCAAATAGGAGATTGGATAACTATGTCAAAATACGGTGCTGATGGCAATGTCACAGATATTACATTAACAACCGTTAAAGTTCAGAATTTTGACAAAACGATTACCACCATTCCAACTTATACTTTGGTTACTGATTATTTCCAGAACTGGAGAGGGATGGAAGAATCGGGAGGACGAAGGATCAAACGTTCAATCAATATTGATATGAGTAGTGTCAAGTTCTGTGATGAGGCTATGCTGAAAAAATTTGAAACTTTTCATTTTATTAAGGATTATATTTCTGATAAAAATAAAAAGCTTCAGGATTATAATCAGAAGTATGGGTTCGATGGCAGTAATCTGGTCAATGGCAGAAGACAAACAAACTTAGGGATATTCAGAGCCTATTTGAAAGAATATTTGAAACGCAAACCGGAAATTGACACATCAATGACTTTTCTGGTAAGGCAACTTCAACCCGGAGAAAATGGAATTCCTGTCGAAATTTATGTATTCAGTAAAGTTCAGGATTGGGCCCTTTATGAAGATATTCAATCTGATATTTTTGATCACATCCTGGCGGTAATTCCGGAATTTGGTTTAAAAGTATACCAAAACCCTACAGGTGCGGATTTTAAAAAGTTAGCAAACTAGTATGGTCTGTCATCCTGAGAGTTCACCTAATTTTATTAGGCATAATGAGAAAATGACAGAAAATCTCCTAAACGGGCAAGGTAGCATAAATGTTATTGCTAATATG
>JANQLW010000032.1 GCA_028280405.1 Bacteroidales bacterium | reverse complement strand
TCAATTTGTTCTATATTTTTTTTACAGGCTTATCAACCCTAATATCTTAATAACTATTGTCATGGAAGCTTAAATTGACGGCTATGGGATGGCTTCCCTCTTTACTTCTTATATACCCGTTTTATCCATCCGGGAAGAATTATAGCCCCAATAAACAAGTAAGGATAGTAACTCAAAAACCTCCACAATAAGGCAAGGGCCGGTGCTAGTCCGACAATGATAAAGTCGCCAAGGAAATCGGAAAAAACAAATTCAGCAACTCCACTACCACCCGGAGTTGGGCTGATCAATAAAATCACCCACATAATGAGTTGTCGCGCATAAACCAATAGATGATCATCTACCGTCATAAAGGCCATGAGTATACAGTTTACTACCCAGAAACGAGCGGTCCAGGAGAAAAAGGTAGCTGCAAAAGCACGAAACCAGAAGATAAAAGACTTGCCTTTCATTTCTTTGGAAGTAGTAATAATCTGATCGCCGGTTTTGATAGCGCTCCTTTCCAACTTTCTTAGAACTTTAAATTTTGCTTTACGAAAAAAACGGGCCAACTTAATAAGTACCCATTTAAATCCACGCGGATTATAAAAGATCCCCAGAGTAATGATCATGCATAATACAATAATGAATACATACCCGATGATGAAAACACCCAGGGTACCGAACTTTGAATTGAATAAAGCAAATTCGGCATTGTGGAGAAACAAACTTTCATAGCCCACAATCAAAATAATAATGGGTACCATTATAATATAGAAGAGTTCATCCAACAGAGAGGTAATTAATACAATAGCGGTGGTCCGTCCCATATTTACCCCTTCCTTATTAACGATATAAAGGGCAATGGCTGAACCTCCCACGATCGAAGGAGTGATAGAAGAAGCAAATTCCCAAAGCATAATGACCTGGAAACTTCTGCGCCAGCTTAAGAATTTATCCGTTAACAATCGGATACGATACATATAGGCCAAATCACGTACAGCCACTAAACATAAAGCCATGAACAACCAAAAGAAAGTATCCCAGGCCCATTGAATATTCCTGAATACAGCCGGATCATAAGAACGGTATACCAAGTAACTGGCAACTCCTATTCCCAATACAATTGGAATGGCAACCCTGCGAAAGGTAAAAAATTCTAATAGTTTTGACTGTTTCTCAGACATGATCCGGTTTAAAAATGTAAAAGTAATCTATTGTTTTCAAACTCGATTTAAATTTCTGTAAAGATTTTCATGCTTGCTTCAAAAAATTACGTCACCATGTCATACAAAAACGCCTACAACTGCCAATATGTCTTATAAATTGGAATAAAAATTTGATGGTATATAATTTGACTAATCATTTTCAGAATTAAACTAAAAATAAAGATTTAAAAATTAAGAATTATATAAAAATAGGAGGAAACATTATGAATTTAATTAGATGGAACAACTACCCAACTTATTCAAATTTATTTGATCAGTTATTTAACAATCATGTTTACCGTTATCAGTCTGCAGCTTGCAACAAGCCTGCTGCTAACATCCAGGAGTCGGATGATAAATTTGAAATCAGCCTGGCAATACCGGGGGTAGCTAAAGAAGATCTGAACATCAGTTTAGAGGATAATGTACTAACGGTTTCTTCTGAAAAAGAAGTAAAAAATGAAAACAGCAACTTCACAAGAAGAGAATACGGATATAGTACCTTCAGCAGATCTTTCACTCTACCTAAAACCATTGAGTTGGACAAGATCAAAGCTGATTACAAAAACGGCATTTTAGAAATCACACTTCCAAAAATGGAAGAATCCAAAATCAAAAAAATGATTAAAATTTCATAGTTAGTAAAGTTTGATTAATTACAGGGAGCCTGAAAGGGTTCCCTTTTTTTGTACATTGCTCTCCAAGTAAACCTGATCTTTACGCAACCCTAACATGTTCAAAAACATCTATTATAAAACTTTATGACCCAAACCATGAAACAAAAACTTCTCATCGCCCTTTTCATCATTTCAGGCTTAAGCTTTTCAGGATGTGAGAAAGGAACTACTAATGCAAACGGTAAAATAGAAATCTACCTTATCGATCAATTTGAAAAAGTCGAGAATACACTTCAGATTAAGGAATCGGGCATTGTACTTAAAAATACACCCTTAGTAGAATTCGAAGATATTCTTTCTTATACACCCAGCACTTATACCTTTAAATTATCTGAAAAAGGCAGTACAGCAATTCAAAATTTACAGCACTCAGTTTTTGGAGTAGCTTTTGCAGTTGTAGCTAATAATGAAATTATTTACAGCGCCTATTTCTGGCCGCTTTATTCATCTTTGAGTTGTGATTGGATAACCGCAGATCCGTTATCGCTAAAGATCAAAAATGAGTTGTATGTAAAACTGGGTTATCCTGGACTATTAGAAAATCAAAGCATATCCGATAAAAGGAATGATAAACGAATTTTGGAAATTTTTAAGAATGCCGGGAAATTGATTATTTTGAATTTATAAGATTTTTATTTAATTATTGGGGGAAATCAGTGATATCAGTATTCTATTTACTTTTTATGGAACACTGATAACACAGATGTAACTGATTAAGACTGATTATTGAGGCCAATTTTCATTCTTTTATACTAAACAACTAATATAAAAGAAATTAAGCTTATATTTAGATAACCTAATTTTAAAACGATAAGCTATGAAAAAACCACTGAGTTCTTTTATTATCGTATTATTCGTTCTACTAATTTCTTGTAGTAAAGAGAATAATGATCTTGGAAATAACGACAAAACTTTCAGCCAGGATTTATGCGGATACTATTATAATCCGCCTACTATAGTTAATAATGCCCTTTTCATCGGAACTTCTCACAAACTATTTGAAGCACCCCGCAATGCTAATTTTATGTTCAAATTGGATGCTGATTTAAATAAAGTTTGGGAGTACGCTCTTGGGACAAAAGAAGTAAGGGGGTCTGCTGCCCTTGATTCACAAGGCAATATTTATTTTGTTGTTCAGGAAAACCGCGCTGCAAATGACATGAGTAATTCAGAACTTTATTTATATTCCATTACAGGAGACGGGCTTAGTTTACGCTGGAAGCAAAAAGTTATGGGTGTTGGAGATGTACCTGATATTGGAATGCTAACACCTGCAATTTCGGTCGACAATAAGATTTACGTTGGAGGTGATAAATTATATGCATTTGACAGTGATGGCAATCTTCAGTGGGAATATCCTGCTGCTGGCAGTTCAAAAATGAATTGTATGAATGCTCCTATTATTGATGATAATGGAAATATTTATTTCGGGAATCTTAGCTCGGTTGTTTCCTTGGCTCCGGATGGCACCGAACGTTGGAGTAAAGAAGACTGGAATGAATCAAGTGGAAGTTGTGCTTTCTCATATGATTATTCTAAGGTGTATGCACCCCGAGGGCTAAGTATTCATTGTTTTGAAACTGCTACTGGCAACGAAATTTGGAATTATACGCCTCAGGGAGCTCAGGGAGGATTTCGTGCAACTCCGGCAATTGATGATTTGGGAAATGTTTATATCGGCACTAAAGCCAATGAGAAGAGTGTTTTATATGCTATTAAATCAGACGGTACAGGCTTACTTTGGAGCAATCCTATGGGTGCTGATCTATATTGTTCACCTGCCCTGGGAAATAATAGGGTTCTTTATATTGGATCGGAATATATTGATGGAAAACGTTTTCATGCCATCGATATGGCTACGGGAGATATTATCTGGTCAAAACAATTGGCCTCGGACATAACATGGAGTTCCCCGGCCATTTCCGCAAGCGGTGTAGTTTATGTAGGATGCATGCCTGGTGAAGATGAAAAAGGCTATGTATTCGGGTTTCCAACGGATGCGGGAGGGCTGTTACATAATGCCGGATCCCCGCGCTTTCATGGTAGCAATGCAAATAATGGAAGACGATAATTTCTAGCTATATCAATTTATAAAAAAGTAATAGCATAATAAAACTGATCACTCCAATTATCTGCGAATATCAGTTAAACCAGTGTAATCTGATTTTTCAGGAAACTAACGATCTATGTATTGTTTTTCGTAATATTTAAGATAATCTCCAGAGGTAACATTATCCAGCCAATCCTGGTTCTCCACATACCAGTTGATGGTTATTTCAATACCTTCTTCAAATTGAAGGGATGGTTCCCATCCTAATTCTTTTTGAATTTTGGACGAATCAATAGCATAACGTAAATCATGTCCGGCTCTATCCTTCACATAAGTGATCAATTTTTCAGAAGTTCCTTTTTCACGTCCCAGTTTTACATCCATTTTCTCACAAAGCACCTTGATCAGGTCAATGTTTTTCCATTCGTTATTTCCACCAATATTATAAGTCTCTCCAATAACTCCTTTATGGTAAATCAAATCAATAGCATTGGCATGATCTTCTACATATAGCCAGTCACGTACATTTTCACCTTTACCATAAACCGGAAGCGGTTTATTGTTTCTGATATTATGAATGAAAAGAGGAATTAATTTTTCAGGAAACTGATATCCTCCGTAATTATTCGAACAATTTGAAATTACCGTAGGTAAACCGAAAGTATCATGATAAGCTCTTACAAGATGATCCGAACTTGCTTTCGAAGCTGAATAAGGACTGTGAGGATCATAAGCAGTAGTTTCCGTAAAGAATCCTTCTTCACCTAATGAACCATAAACTTCATCTGTGGAAATATGGTAAAATCTCTTACCTTCCATTTGATCACCCCAAATATGGCGGGCTGCATTTAATAAGTTTACAGTACCGACTATATTGGTATGAATAAACTCCATAGGATTGCTAATGGAACGATCTACATGAGATTCAGCAGCTAAGTGAATTATTCCGTCAAATTGTTTTTCCTCAAATAATTTTTGAATAAAATCGCCATCCACGATATCACCCTTAACAAACTCATAATTAGAGGCAGACTCCACATCTTTTAAATTTGCTAAATTTCCTGCATAGGTAAGCTTATCAAGATTTATAATATTATAATCAGGATATTTATTTACAAATAGACGTACAACGTGTGAACCAATAAATCCTGCTCCACCGGTAATCAAGATTGTTTTCATATTACAACTTCTGTTTATTTATTACTCGCTAATTTTTGTTCCCATTTCCATGCAGATAAAGTCATTTTATCTAAAGATTGTTCTGCTTTCCAGCCTAACTCATCATTAGCAAAATTGGTATCTGCCCAAACTTGTTCAACATCGCCTGCCCTTCTGCCAACGATTTTATAGTTAAGTTTCTGTTCTGTTACTCTTTCAAACGATTTAATTACTTCCAATACTGAATACCCGTTTCCGGTACCCAAATTAAAGTATTCAAAACTCTTTTTCATTTTCTTGTTAACCATGCGCTCTACGGCAATAACATGAGCTTTAGCTAAATCAACTACATGGATATAATCGCGTATAGCAGTCCCATCAGGTGTATTATAATCATCACCAAATACACTTAATTGTTCACGTATTCCTATCGCAGTTTGTGTAATAAATGGCATTAAATTATTCGGAATACCTAAAGGCAGTTCACCAATAATAGCGCTTTCATGTGCTCCTATCGGATTAAAATACCTAAGGGCAATCCCTTTTATATCTGTAGATTTCACGGTATCCAAAATCACTTCTTCAGAAATTTGCTTGGTATTTCCATAAGGAGACTCTGCTTTTTGAACAGGTGCATTTTCAGTCACCGGTAATTCTTCAGGCTGTCCATAAACCGTACAACTGGATGAAAACACCAGGTTTTCTATATTATTGTCCTTCATTCCCTGTAAAATATTTACTAAAGAATAAAGATTATTCCTGTAGTACATAAGCGGCTCAGCAACCGATTCACCCACGGCTTTATAAGCAGCAAAATGAATAATACCTTTGATATCTGAATGGCGTTTAAAGAAATCTTCAGTCAGGTTTTTATCAACTAAATCGAATTCTTCAAATGCTGGTTTAATATCTGTAATTTCAGCAATAGCATCAAGCACACCAATATTTGAATTTGAAAGATTATCAACGATAATAACTTCATACCCTTTTTGTTGTAATTCAACAACGGTGTGAGATCCAATATACCCTACACCACCTGTAACCAATATTTTCATATCCTAAGTTTTGGGTCAGTAAATTTATAAAATGCATTAAGATAAAACCATTATTATTGAACAATTTTTATTCATCCGGTTAAAAACAAAACCAGGTTTTCAATTTTCAAGAAAAAAATATCAGATATTTGCAAAGATTATAATAATGTTCACATTTGTGTCTGAACATTATATTTTATTGAACCGTTTATAAACAGATAAATCATGAATACATTCATCACTAAAATAGATTTGCATAAGGAAAGTGACAATCTTGTACTTATCATTAATAATATAAAGGACATTCCGGAAACTTTTGTCCCCAAAAATGAACTTGGCTTTATCAAAAAACAAATTGAAGAAAAAAAAGAAGTTATTGCTTTAAATCATTATCCGAAGTGGATATTTATTATTCATCTGAATGAAGAAAAAACTGAAAGCAAAAAATTGGAGAAAGCCCGTCAAAGTGGAACAAAAGTGATTGAGCTGGCTAATGAACAAAAACTAAAACAGTTAGTTGTAATTGACAATACGGAACAAAAAGATATTACATTAGCAATTACTGAAGGTATGGGACTGGCCAATTACCAATTTGACAAGTACTTTACAAAGGATCTGGACAAGAAAAAATTCAGCATTAAGGAAATTTCTTTATTGAGTAATGATATAGCTGATACAGAAATTGATGCTTTAAATGCATTAATTAAAGGAACCAATGCTGCACGCAGCTTTGTTAATGAACCTGTAGTCTATTTAAATGCTGAAAAATTATCTGAAGAGATTACCTCATTATTTTCAGAAACTAAAGCAAAAGTTGAAATCCTGAACAAAAAACAAATACAGAGCTTAAAAATGGGTGGTTTACTTGCAGTAAACAAAGGGAGCATTGATCCGCCAACTTTTTCAATCATAGAATGGAAGCCGGAAAACGCAATCAATGAAAAGCCATATATTTTTGTTGGCAAAGGTGTAGTATTTGATACCGGGGGCTTAAACTTAAAAACCGGTGAATTCATGAATGATATGAAGAGTGATATGGCAGGTGGTGCAGCAGTAGCCGGAGCTTTATATTCTATAGCAAAAGCTGAGTTACCTGTTTACGTTATTGGATTAATTCCGGCAACGGATAATCGCCCTGATGGAAATGCTCATGTACCGGATGATATCATTACAATGTATGACGGAACAACGGTTGAAATAAAAAATACGGATGCCGAAGGCCGTTTGATTTTAGCTGATGCCCTTGTCTATGCAAAGCAATACGACCCTGAACTGGTAATTGATCTTGCAACATTGACCGGTGCAGCCCATAGAGCAATCGGAACTTATGGTATAGTTGCTATGGGTGATGATGACATTAAAGAATTCAGCCTTCTTAAAGAAGCCGGAGAAAAAAGTTATGAACGTTTAGCCGTATTCCCCTTCTGGGATGAATACGGAGAAGAAATCAAGTCACCTGTTGCCGATATTAAAAACCTCGGAAGTTCATTAGGAGGAGCTATTACAGCTGGAAAATTCCTGGCTCACTTTACGGATTATCCATTTATCCATCTGGATATTGCCGGCCCTGCATTTCTTAATAAGAAAAGTCATTACAGGCCACAAGGAGGGACAGGCATTGGAGTTAGGCTTCTATTCAACTTTATCAAACAAAAAGTGAAGAGCTAAACATTTTTAACAAATATGATTCCCTTTAAAATCATATATTTGCAACACAAAAAATGAGTTAAGATGCACAAACCTCAGGATAAAAATAAGAAAGTCAGAATTGGAATTACTCATGGTGATTTTAATGGAGTAAGTTATGAATTAATCATTAAATCTTTGTCGGATAACCGTATGCTGGAGATGTTTACTCCGGTTATTTATGGTTCGGCAAAAATTGCAGGCTACTTCAAAAAAATGTTGAATGCTAAAGAACTGAATTTAAACATCATTAAAAATGGTGAAAAACTTCAGCATAAGAGAACAAACCTTATCAGCATTCATGATAAAGAAGAAAAAGTTGAACCGGGCAAATCAACCCAAATTGCCGGTGAACTCGCTTTTAAATCATTAGAAAAAGCTGTTGAAGGAATAAAGAACCAGCAATATGATGTGATGGTTACGGCACCTATTAACAAAAAAAACATCCAATCAGATCAATTTGATTTTCCAGGCCATACTGAATATTTAGCGAAAAAATTTGATACCGAAGATTATCTAATGTTAATGGTTTGTGAAAACTTACGTTTAGGTGTAATTACAGGGCATATGCCCTTACAGGAAGTTTCTTCCAGGTTAACTACTGAGTTAATCATGCGTAAAGTTCGCATTATGCATGATAGCCTGATAAAAGACTTTGGAATTCGTAAACCCAAAATTGCATTACTGGCACTGAATCCGCATGCTGGTGATGACGGACTTCTTGGAAAGGAAGAAAGTGAAATCATCATTCCGGCTATCAAACAAGCTGCCGAAGAAGATATCATTGCTTTTGGGCCTTATCCTGCTGACGGTTTTGTCGGATCCAGGTCATATAAAAATTTTGACGGAGTATTAGCCATGTATCATGATCAGGGAATGATTGCTTTTAAATCCTTAGCATTTGATTCCGGAGTCAATTTCACAGCAGGTTTGCCAATTATCAGAACTTCTCCTGCTCATGGAACTGCTTACGATTTAGCAGGAAAAAATATTGCTTCCACAGAATCGTTCCATAAAGCTATTTATTTAGGGATTGACATTTATAACAATCGCAAAATGCATGAGCAGATCACCAAAAATCCATTACAAAAAGCTGAGATTGAAAATGGAAATGGTGAAGATGAAACATTAGTTGATACTGAAGAATAATACCGCTTATGTTAAATTTTGAGTATGCGATTTCCGAGTTTACTGAAATAATTGATGGCCAACTACATAAAGGAAGCACTACACAATCAAAGATCAGTGATATCTTGATTGACAGTCGCCGTTTAATAGCTGCAAGCCAGTGTGTTTTCTTTGCATTAATTACTAAAAAAAATAACGGTCATAAATATATTGAGGAACTCTACAAAAGAGGGATCAGGCATTTTGTAGTATCACAATTACCGGATACGGATAAATTTAGCAAAGCCAATTTTATTCAAGTCGATAATACACTCAAAGCACTTCAGAAATTAGGTGCCAGTCATCGAAAAAAATTTGACATCCCAGTAATTGGGATTACAGGAAGTAATGGGAAAACCATTGTAAAAGAATGGTTATACCAGTTAATGAATGAAGACAAAAATATTATTAGAAGCCCAAAGAGTTATAATTCTCAGATAGGCGTTCCTCTATCTGTATGGCAAATTAATGCAAAACATGAACTGGGTATATTTGAAGCAGGTATCTCAGAACCCGAAGAAATGGAAAAGCTTCAGGCCATTATTCAACCCAATATTGGGATATTTACCAATATCGGCCATGCACATGACGAGGGTTTTATCAATATGCAACAAAAGGCCGGCGAAAAATTAAAATTGTTTACTAAAGTAGACACTTTAATTTATTGCATTGATCATTCCGAGATCCAAGGAGTTGTAATTCGTTCCGGAATTCTGGAGAATATAAAGCCATTTACCTGGAGTACGAAGTCTAAAGATTGCAATCTTTTTATTTCCAATAAAGAAAAAGGCACTAATGGATGCAAGTTAACCGGAATATATAAGAATGAACAGAAAGATGTTCTCTTACCTTTTTCAGATGATGCCTCTATTGAGAATGCTATTCATTGTTGGGCTACATTGCTGCATTTGGGTTATCGCATGGATGATGTTGCCAAACGCATTCCCAAACTGAATCAAATTGCCATGCGGCTCGAGCTGAAGGAAGGAATTAATAATTGTTCTATTATCAACGACAGCTATAATTCTGATATTAATTCCATTCGAATTGCTTTGGATTTTCTGGCTCAGCAAAAGCAGGACAAAAAGAAAACCCTGATCCTTTCGGATGTACTTCAAAGTGGAAGAAACGAAGTAAACCTATATGATCATATCAATAGTTTGCTGGAAGCTAAAGATGTTCAGAAAATTATTGGTATAGGCCAATCCATTACTGAGCAAGCCGATCGTTTCAATATTGAAAAATATTTTTATGCTTCAACTGATGAATTTCTAAGTAAACATCCATTTGGAAGTTTCAGTAATGAATGTATATTGCTCAAAGGAGCACGTAAATTTGAGTTTGAACATATTAGTAAAGCATTACAACAAAAGGCTCACGAAACAGTGCTGGAAATCAATCTGAGTTCGGTTGTAAATAATGTTAATTATTTCAGATCAAAATTAAAAAACCCGGATACTAAGATTATGGCTATGGTTAAAGCTTCTTCCTATGGAAGTGGAAGTTTTGAAATAGCCAACCTGCTTCAATATCATCAGATTGATTATTTAACAGTTGCTTATATTGACGAAGGTGTAGAATTAAGGAAAGCAGGAATCAAAACACCTTTAATGGTAATGAATCCGGATGCTCAGGGCTTTGATGCCATGATCAAGCATAACCTGGAACCGGAAATTTACAGTTTCAGAATATTGAATCTACTGGAAAGATCCATTCGAAAAAATATCATACCGGATAATAAGCCTGTTAAGATCCACATAAAACTGGATACAGGCATGCACCGACTTGGATTTGACGATACTGAGCTGGATGAACTCATTGAACGCTTAAAATCAAATCCTTCTATTTATGTTCAATCTGTTTTTTCACATTTAGCTGCCAGCGATGATCCTTCACAAGATGAATTTACACAATTGCAGATCAGAAGGTTTAAATCAATGAGTGAAAAATTTAAAGAAATTGCTGATCATCCTATACTTTTTCATATTCTAAATTCTGCAGGCATCAATAAATTTACTGATGCACAGTTTGACATGGTACGCTTAGGTATCAGTATGTATGGCATTGGAGTAAATCCTGATGATACTCCTGCTTTGGAGAATGCAATTACTTTAAAATCCAGTATATCACAAATTAAAAAAGTACCTGAAAAAGGTTCTATCGGTTATAGCAGGAACTTTATTACAGATAAGGATATGATCATTGCCATTGTCCCGGTTGGTTATGCAGATGGTATTAGCAGAAAATTAAGCAATGGACAGGGCAAGCTATTTGTGAATGGAAAATTTGCACCAATTGTCGGAAACATTTGTATGGATATGTGCATGATTGACATCAGTGATATTCCTGCAAAAGAGGGTGATGAAGTCATCATATTCGGGAAGGAATATCCTATTACAGAAATTGCAAAAGATATGGAAACCATTCCTTATGAAATTCTAACCGGAATTGGGAAAAGAGTAAAACGTGTTTACTACCAGGAATAAAAATTCTGTTATATCATTGACTTTTATTGTTCTATAGAAATCAAAGCCTTTAATCATCCTAATCACTGGAGCTAAGGATTTTCCATGTCATCCAAATTATAGAGATTAATATGTCTACTTTGCGTCTTATCAGTAATAGCAACATGTTTAGTGGTTGTCCGGGAATTCCGGACAACCACTTTTTCAACCATTTCTTTTTCTTTAAATAAATTAGATTTATTAAAGGAAGTATCTCAACTTTACAAAAGTTATACTTATTCAATCCTATTATCAAAAGAAATATTATCTAGTAGCAAAATGAAATAAAAAAAAGGTGAAGCTTATTAACTCCACCTTTTAGAAAACTTCAAAACTTACTTATTATCCGCAATGGAAATAAGTATTTACCATATGCATGATCTTGTCGCCATCATCATTTAATTCAGCGCGCAAATTCTGATCATCAAAATCTTTTAAATAGTTTATGAACCAATCCAGTATGTTTTCGGTGAATACACCATATTTCATATAAATATCTTTTTGTGCTTCCAGACGTAATCCGGATTCATAACAAGAGGTTGGCAATTGATCTAATTTATTTAATGTCTCTTTGTTTTCATCTTCAAAGATGTTTACATCGACATATCTTTCCTCTGCATACTGAAGTGCATTTTTCATTTCAAGTCCATGACGAGCCGCTACTGTTAATCCAGCTAATAACAGATGCACATCTGCAGAGCCATCAGGACAACGGAACTCCACGGTTTGTTTATCATGAAAATTGAAGTCAATATCCGGTTCCTGAGGGTTAGCATGTTTAATCATATTATTTTTTCCTGACCATCCTAAAGGAACACGAACCAATACAGAGCGGTTTCTGTCGCCCCAACAAATATTAGTAGGAGCTTCCTGATGAGGAACTAACCTGAAGTAAGATGTCGGATTTGTATTTCCGAAGGCTGTCAATGAAGGTGCAAGGTCAAGATATCCTGCGATTGCTTTTTTAGCAGTATCACTTAAAGAATCTCCTGATATCATAGCAGTTTTTCCATCTTTAATCAATTTAGTATGAATGTGTAATCCACTTCCCGCCTTTCCAACAGTGATTTTAGGAGCAAAAGTCACTGTAACCCCATATTCATAAGCCAATGTACGTAATATCCATTTAGCAATGATTAACTGATCGGCAGCATCTTCGAGATTCGTGGGCAAAAATTCAATTTCATTTTGCTCATAGATGAAGTTATCCTTTGTAAAGTTTCCAACCTCAGCATGAGAATATTTTATATATCCTCCGCATAATGAAATATATTGCATGGCTCTTTCACGAATCTCTCCCCATTTGCAGAAAGGCGAACTTTCATGATAACCTTTTTGATCTTGTGCAAGGAACAAATCATCTTTTTCACTGATTACATAATATTCCAATTCGCCCATAACCTCAAAGGAATATCCGGTTGTTTCTTTTAAGGCTTCATGAGATTTTCTTAATATAAATTCCGGAGAGCTTTCAAAAGGAACTCCATCTTTGGTATAATAGGAACATAATATATCAACCGCAGGGATATCTGAAAATGGATTTAAAAATGCCGTTTTATATCTTGGTATAATATACAGGTCACTTGACCCTGCTTCCATAAATGAAAATAAACTGGAACCATCTACACGTTCTCCGGCAGTAAGAATAGCATCCAGATGACTACGATCATTTATTACAAAGTTTAATGTTTTTAATCTTAAATCCCATCCTACATATCGGAAATTCACCATCTGAATGTCGTTATCTTCAATGTATTTGATCAAATCAGCCTTTGTAAATTCATGTGGATATTTGTTCAGATATTGAACCAGCGGATTAGGGTTCATTTCAATAGTTCTACTCATTTCTTTTTTTCTAAAAATTCACAAAAAGTCTAACAAAAATGCTTTTTTTGAAAATTTACCTACTAAAATGCAGCTAATTTTATTCAAAAATTGCAATTCCCGGTTTTTTAATGTGTTTTTACACACAATTTCTACCGGATGCCAAACTTACTAAAACTTTATGAGATAATTCCCAAAACATCAAAGAACTGAGAAATATTTTTATTGAGTATAAATATCTTTAGCTACTTTTGTAAATCGATTTTTGATATTTGTGTAATGAACGTGAATGAACTTTTATTTTTTGGATTATTTTTAGTTTTTATCTTAGCCATTCTATTAATTGACCTTGGAGTGTTTAATAAGAAAACTCATGTTATTTCCTCTAAGGAATCTTTAATCTGGACCATTATATGGGTCTTATTTGCATTGGGATTTTATGTATTAGTCAAAACAAATGGTCAACTCATTCACGGTATTACAGAATTTGATCAGTTGAAAATGATCATTGATAAGTTCGGCCATCCAATAGATTATTCCGGATTAAATTTTGAAGAAGCTCTTCGTCTTTATAAAAATAATCTCAGCCTTGAATATATTACAGGTTACTTAATTGAAAAAGCGCTTTCTATAGATAATGTTTTTGTAATAATGATGATCTTCATGGCTTTTGGAATTGAAAAACAGTATTATCATCGTGTATTATTCTGGGGTATATTAGGCGCTGTAGTAATGAGATTCTTATTCATTTTTACGGCTTCTGCTTTAATTCAGGAGTTTGTATGGACTTTATATTTATTTGGCGGTTTATTGATTTATACCGGTATTAAAATGTTTATTGGAAGAAATCAAGAAGACAAAATAGATACTGCTAATCATCCGGTTGTCCGTTTTGCTTCTAAATATTTTTCTGTTGATCCGAATTATAAAGGACGAAAATTTTTTATTAAAAAAAATGGAAAAAGATTTATCACCCCTTTATTTATTGTTTTATTAGTCATTGAATTTACAGATGTGATTTTCGCCGTTGATTCAGTTCCTGCAATATTTTCTATTACTAAAGATCCGTACATTGTTTTCTTCTCAAATGTTTTCGCCATTATTGGTTTAAGGGCACTATTCTTCTTATTAATGAATGCAATAACTTATTTCCATTATTTAAAAGTGGGGCTGGCTGTTCTGTTAACTTTTATAGGAGTTAAGCTTATTATTCACCATTGGCTGAAAGACATAGGCTTTGAAACCATACATTCACTATATGTGGTGCTGGGAATATTAGGTTCAAGTATGATTGCATCACTGGTTTTTCCTAAAAAACAAGAGTCTTAAACCTGAATTAAATAACGTAAGTTGGATGTAAAAAGATTTACGGTTTCATTGTTCAATTGTTACATTACTCAATTGTTACATTGTTGAGCTACTCAATGCTTACCAATCAATTCAGATACTTATATAATAACTTTGTTTATCTGTTAATATCTACTATTTTTGACATACGAACTACTTACTAATAACCCATTTTGACAAAGAATCATGAACATATCGATCCCGATCAGGGAATCACTGAAACTATATTCGAGTCATTGTTCCGTTTACATTATGAAATGCTATGCGAGCATGCTTTTATCTTTATCAGAGACAATCAAACGGCAGATGATATTGTTCAGGAATTTTTTATCAAGTTCTGGGAAAAAAGGGACAAACTAACTATTAAAGGTTCATTCCAATCCTATGCACGCCAGGCTGTGAGAAATAGCTGCATTAATTATATAAACCATGATTCTTTTGTGGAAAGAGTATTTACACAATATCGTCAAACACAAGAAGCAGAAACTCATTCGGAAGATGAAAGCTTAATAGAAGACACACATAAAAGGCTAAGGAAGGCATTACTTAAACTGCCCAAAAAATGCCGAAAGATATTTATCATGAGTAATGTAGCCGGACTCAAATATGCCGAAATTGCACAAGTACTGAATATTTCCATCAATACAGTCAAAACGCAGATTGGCATTGCTTATAAGATTATGAGAAAGGAATTAGGCTCATTTTTATAATTGCATGTGATACCTTCTATTGACAAACTTACCTGAGGCAATCAGGTCTATTACTACAAACATTTTTTCGTCCTTTAGTCTTTCAGTCTTCAATAAGGAAGAGGGGAATCTCAGAGAAGTTCTCCGAGCCCCCTGGGGAGCTCCTGGAATCCTATCAAGGAAGCCCACACCTTTTTACATAGCTATCATTTTTATTTATTTTATTATCATTTACCAGAATAACCAAGCTTTCATTTTTATATTTTCCTTTGTTGGCGGCAAACATCCGTTCTCATCACAAACCTGGTAATGAACAATGACTGCAATGGTGTATTCACCTGTTCCTTCTTTTCCCTGGATATAGGGTACTTTGAATTTCTGAAAGAAGACCTGGTTCATGTTTTGATACACATCAGTCCCCCTTTTTTGCAGAGGTTTAGGTTCTACGGCTTTTCCAACCAATTCAAAGCCTTCGGGGAATTTATACTCAATTTTTGTTGGAATTAAACCAAGGGAAATATTCCCTTTTGTATTGGCGTAGCCATACCATCCTTGATCAAAATTCATAACAACTTCTACCAGGTATTCTTTATTGTATTTTATACGCTGGGGAGCTTTTACCTCAAATTGTAGGGGGCTATTGCCTCCACCTGTTTTGATGGTCTCATTTTTTATGACCTTTCGTTTAACCTCTGCCTTAGCTTTTAGTTTTTCAGCTACGGCTTTTACAGGATTCTTTCTCCCCAGCATCACATATATATACCCCCGGTGACGTAATGTGATATACTTACTATCTTCCAAATCTCCTATATACGATCGTCTTAAATCCGGAGAAGGGTTACCATCAAGCCTTTTCTTTATTTCAGCAATTTGTTTATTGCTATAAATTTTAATTTGTCGGCCTACATCTTTTCCAGGTGTATTAAGCTTCAGATTATCATTATAATTCCATGCAACTGATGAATCAATTTCAAACCCATTAATCGTTGGAATAGAAAGGCCAAAGATCAAATCCAGCACCCCATCATTATTATAATCCGCCACCTTAATATTGGGGCAACAGCCCGGGAAAGTCTTTTGCCCTTTTTTAGCTGTAAATAAAGGCTTAGGGGGCTCAAATCGCAGACCTTTATCTGTTTGAACACCACGAAAAAATTCAACGGGATTCCCCCCTTTTTTTGAATAAGAATGGGTAATTAGTAAGTCCAGTACTCCATCACCATCCCAATCAACAGGGTTTATAAAACTTTTAGATACCCCTGAAAGGTTGAGATACTGTCCTTTTTTACGGCTTTCTTCAATTTCTTTTTTACCGGACCTTTTTATAGATAGAGGTTCTCCGTCAAGCCCTAACAAATATTTACGTAATCCAAATTTCGGATCCGTTTTTGTCCCTTTATTTAAAGCTACACGGAACTCCCTAAACCCTCCTACAAATAAATCCTGTAAACCATCACCATTAAAATCTGCAAATCCGGCAGAGGTAAATTCCCAATAGTTAGTTGATTTAGGATCCCAGGGAGCCATATCATAATTCGGTTGGGCACCTTCAACATAGCCCTTTTGTTCAACAAAAACCCTTGGAAGAAAACCATTTTCCGATCCTCTCCACCACGAAATTTTTCCGGGATTGTACTGGCCGCTTAACATATCCATATAGCCGTCATTATTTAAATCCACAAACTGAGGATGTGTGCCAATACATCACCACTGGTGAGTCGTAATCGTATCGCCTTTAGTATTCAGGGCATAAAAGTATTCACCGGAATATTTGGGCTTTTTGTTGGATCCCCGGTTAAGGTATACTTTGATATTTGAACCTGTTTGGCCGGTTTCAAATTCGCCAATCAAAAGATCTTTTTTTCCATCCCTGTCCCAGTCAAAAAGGGCCGGGTAAGCCAGCCCGTGCTTTTCAACCCGGATCTCCTGTTTCTTGCCATTTATCAGTACCGGCTTCCCTAATAAAGGTGCTCCCGGAATATTAGTATTTAGAATTTCAGGGAATATTGGAAAGTTGGTTGATCTTTGTTTGTCTGTTTTTGAATGCTGGGCAAATAGTGTTGATGAAAGTACTATTCCCAGTAAAAATGATAAGTATTTAGTTTTCATTATTTATAAATTAATTTTTGTTTTTTTATCTCTATTTCGTTCGGCCTTGTTGGTATTGGTCGCATTTCGACTACGCTACGCTTCGCTCAATGACCCAGGCCGCCGAGCTTGTCGAGGCGTGGTTGCAATCGATTAGGGTAAGAGCTAGCTTCGACCTCTGGCAGACAGGATGACGTAGACATAAACATAAACTTCAAACGTCTTAAATTTCTTTTATCACAAACACTTCCCGTTCTCTTTCTTCTATTGTTAATTCAAGGCCATATTCTTTTAGGGCTTGTTTCATTTCTTTATAATCATAGGTTCGTACATTAATGTCAAGGTCAACATTTATATCAAGCCCGGTTTCATCAATTAAAAAACCTGTTTCCAAACAGTATTCAATTTTTTTTACCAAAGCAGAAAAAGGCATGTTTTGATAATTGATAAAAAAGGCTGTTGCTTCCATTTTTTTTTCACC
Source organism: Bacteroidales bacterium (assembly GCA_028280405.1). Classification (GTDB taxonomy): domain Bacteria; phylum Bacteroidota; class Bacteroidia; order Bacteroidales. Next base: position 58,003 of record JANQLW010000032.1, on the reverse strand, counting down.
GCCTTTGCTAATCAATTTCTCATAACCCTTCATTTTCCTAAGTACGTATACCTTAATATTTCTTTTCTCTTTTTTTACTGTAATGTTAAATACCTTTTCCAGGTCTTTCTGCATTATTTTATTAGCCTCTTTATGGATATCTCTAAAACCCATGTTTTCATCATTCGAAGCCATTATTTCATAGCAATAGGTATTGGATGCATTTTCCATTCCATACCCGGGATAAAAATGTTTTTTATCCGCGACTTCAATAACCCATTCTGATATGGAAGGAAGATCATAAGCTCTAATATATAGTAGAGAAATAGTAAAATTAATGTATCTTCTTCCGTAAACCTTATCATCTTCTTTGGGCATTTTATATTTCGAGTCAACATCATACCCTTTCATTCCTTTGGATAATGCTGATTGGAATTTTTCCCCAATATTTTTCCTCAATACGGAATGATTTAATTGCAGTCCGTTAAAATCATTTAAATGTTCAAACTCTTTCTTTTTTTTATTTCTGAGTCCTTTATACTTAATCTCACCACCGTTCAATACGGCTTCAATATTTTCAGCATTTACTTCAAGTGTTCCGGTTTTAGCAATTAATTTACCTTTGTATATCCATATTTTCTTATTCGAGTTAATTACTTTGGGAATGCTTGTCTCCGAAGCACTGGGCAAAATAAGATCCATTTGTTTTTTTATCCTGGCAAAAATATCTTCAACTTTTTCCAGCTTTTCTTCCGCATAGGGCAAAATTTGAATTTCCCCGTCAAATTGTCGTTGTAGCTTATCCAACCTTGGAAAGTCTTTGATACAACCCCATCACCATTTGGCCCAAAAATCAAGAATAATTAGTTTGTCTTTCAGCTCATGCAAGGCTATCTCTTTTGCAGGATAGTTAACCATTTTTGAAAATTTCAGATTGGGTACCTCATCTCCAATGGAAATTGTTGATTGCCCGGCATTGTTTTGAGCAAATAATGTGCTGGTAAATAAGGCAAAAGTGAGGAATAATGTTTTTCTTCTCATTTTTTTCTATTTATTTAATTTTTAATGATCTATTTAGTGGTTGTGTGGTTATTGACGAAGGCCGAAGCCTTCGCCAAACGTGCCTTCGCCGAAGAGCCTTTAATTATATCCCGGATTTTGAGTCAAATTCGGATTATCCGTAAGTTCATCTTTCGGGATGGGAAATAGTTTGTCATGCGGGTCCCAACCCGGTTTGACTAAACCTAAGACCTCATCTATCCGGCCTGTTCGTTTTAAATCCATCCATCGGTGGCTGCCTTCTGTAAAGAGTTCATGCTTTCTCTCCTTTTCAATGGCCAGCAGCAAGGATGCCTGATCAGTTGCTGTTGTGTTCGGAAGGCCGGCCCGGTTACGGATCATATTAATATCGGCCTGGGCTCCGGAAATATTTCCGGTATTTGCACGTGCTTCAGCCCGGATCAGGTATTGCTCAGCCAAGCGGAAGAATACCATAGCTTCTGTGATAGGAAGCGTCGTATTAGCACCCCGGATTTTATATTTATAAGCAAAATAATAGGTTTGAGAATCATCAGAGATACTGTCAATCCAATGATTTTTTCTGTCATCATTGGATTCAAACGAATCAGCAAGTTCATCTCTCAATGTTACAATTGTTGGAGGTGTTTGCAGAATGATATATATGTTTCCATCATGGGTATTGGTACCTTCATTATTAAATGATTGCAATTGCCAAATGGCCTCCCGGCTGTTTTCAAGAAAAATCGCATTTAAATCGGATAAGAGTTCATAGGCTGAATGATTGATGACCATGGTCGATTCCGTTTCTGCATTTTCCCAGGCCTCTGTATACAGGTAAACCCTTGCCAACAAAGCAGAAGCTGTAAATTTATTCGGACGGAACCGTTCTCCACCAGAAAAAGAATAATCTTCCGATAAAAGGCTTTTAGACTCCGTCAAATCATCAATGATCTGTTGAAATACATCAACTTCCGGGCTTCTTGAGGCTAGTCTATTCACTCTATAATCCGTAGAAGTTACCAAAGGAACGTCACTCCATAAAGAAACTAGATAGAAATGACAAAAAGCCCTCATAAAATAAGCTTCGCCCATGAGTTGATTTTTTAAGTTTTTCGATACCCGATTTGAAATTTTCAATCCTTCAATCGCATCATTGGCAGAGAAAATGAGTTTGTATAGTTGAGTCCAAAATCGGGAGACATGAGAATTATCAGAGGTTAAGCCGTTATTGAAAAATTGTCCCAAAGGTAATTGCGTTGAAACATCGATCAACTCATCTGAGGCTAGACTTGTTTCCCGCGTTAACTGGGTTGAAATACTGGAATTATCAAACATATTGGAGTACATCCCTATGATAGCAGCATTTGCGGTAGCATCACTGGAAAAAACATCTTCGGTAATGACTTCCGTAATGGGGGAGTCAATGTCTACGAATTTTTCGCATGAAAAGATTAGGCATAGACAAAAAATGATCGTTAGAAAGCTCAATGGCTTTTTATATGTCAGCTTAGTTGTATAGATTGTATTTTTCATAATGACTTTGTTTAAAATTTTAACTGAATACCTGCTGTAATACTCCTTAGGCGTGGCAAGGACATATACCAAGTTTCAGGATCCAAGCCTTTAAAATTCGTAATGGTAAAAAGATTCTGGACCTGCAAATAAATCCTTAATTGTTTTACATTTATTTGTTTAAGAAGCTGAGCTGGGAAGTTGTAGGCTAAGGAAACATTTTCCAGCCTTATAAAGGAAGCATTTATAATTATTTCATCCGAATTATAGAATGCATCAAACCACTTCCATAGGGCTGATGTAAAACCTTGGGTGAATTGTTGGATATCGCTTACATCTCCGGCTTGTTGCCAACGATCTAAAACTGCTGTTGGCTGGTTTCCGGGAAAACCCTGAGGCCCAAAGTATGTAAAGTAACTTTGTCCTTTTTGTTTGACAAAGCGGAAAAGAAAATCCAGCTCAATATTTTTGTATCTGAGATTATTTCGAAAACCACCGAAGTAATCTTTCCTGAAGTCATAAAATCTCCGGTCATCTGCATAAGTAACCCTTCCATCTCCATTGAGATCTTCAAAGGTATACATACCAATTTCGGGATCCACAGAGGTGTCATAAAAGCCTCTTATGTAAAGAGACTTACCAATACGATATCGATTAGCATAAGGGGAACTTTCAATATTCGGGTATTCAATGAGTTTATTACGTAAGGCACTTAGATTTAAGCTGGAAGTCCACCTGAAATCTTTGGTACGGATGTTTGTGGTCGAGAGTAAAAATTCCCAGCCTTTGTTTTCAACCGTAGCCGGCATATTGAATTGAAAGGAGGAGAAGCCGGTAATATCGGGTAGGTCAAAACCTACCAGTTGATTGGATGTCCGTTTTCTGAAATAGCTTGCAGATGTATTGATCCTGTCGTCAAAGAAACCCAGTTCCAGTCCCACTTCCAATTGCCTGGTTGATTCCCAGCTAAATTCAGGATTGGCAATTCTGTTCGGTAAGAGCGAAGGGGTTCCCTGGTATGAATCACCTGTATAACGATAGGAGCTCAGGTACTGATAATCCGGGATCTGATCGCTCCCGATAATACCGTAACTACTTCTTAGTTTTCCAAAACTTAATATCGAATTTTCTTTGAAAAATTCTTCCTTTGAAAAGATCCAAGCCGCTCCTATAGCTCCGAAATTCCCAAATTTTTTGTCGGACCCGAATTTACTGGAACCATCTCTACGGCCAGTTAGGTTAAGGATGTACTTATCATCCAGCTTGTAATTGATACGTCCGTAAATAGCGCTGTATCGATACTGAGTATAGCGATATTCCAGAATGGATGTTTCGCCGGCCGCAGCAATGTTTTCTAATGAATTATCGTCCTGAAAACCTCTTGCCCTTGTGGTTTCAAGTTCATTGATATTTTCCTGAAAAGTCCCCCCTATAATGACTCCAAGCCTTCCGGGTCCTAATTGAGTAGTATATTTAAGTTGGGGTTCGATAATCCATAAATAATTCAATCCCTCCGTAAAGTCAGCCTCTCCGGTAGTATTACCCCATGCAGGATTGTTAGCTGAGATAGGTCTAGTCCTTAATTCGCTTTGCTGTAACCGGTTATAGCCTAAACTTGTGCTTAATTTCAGCTTTGGGGTAAATTGCCAGGATAGCCTTAGATTAGTATTAAAATTACTTGTTTTTACAAGATATTGTCTCCTTAGTGTTGCTAACGGATTTCCTCCAATAGGATCATCCCACTTAAGGCTCCCATCTTCGTTCAAAAGGGAGGGAGCATTAGGTACTCGGGTTAAAGCAGCACGAGTAAGATCACCATTAGGAAGCTCATTTCTGCCTGTATTGTAAAAGCTTGTAAAGTCTATATTGAACTTCTTATTATGGCTCGTATGATTCAGGTTAAAGCGGCCTGATCCACGCAAATAGGAAAAATCTCCCGGGAAAACGGTGGTTGTGCGGTACAGGGTTCCTCCAAGCGAAAACCTTGTATTTTCATTACCACCGGATATGACGATATTTGTGTTGGAGAGGTTCGCGGTTCCTCCTATGAACTCTTCCTGCCAATCTGTATAGCGGCTCCCCCATTCCAACACATCCAAGTGCTGTGGATTATTTGGATCGGGTGTTTGCCCGTCATTTTTAAAGGCCTCCAGGCGCATTTCCAGGTATTGCTCGGTATTTAACAGCTCCATTTTGCGCGGCACCTGTTCAATTCCCATCCAATGGTTTATTTCTAGGCTTGTCTGGCTGGCCCTGGCCTTTTTCGTTGTGATCAATACCACCCCGTTGGCTCCCCTCGAACCATAAATGGCCGTTGCATCCGCATCCTTCAGAATTTCAATACTTTCAATATCAGAGGGATTAATATTGTTCAAAGGACTTGAACGAGAAATCATAGAACCAAACTGATTTGTAGAAAGTGACTCGGAAACATAAGGGACTCCATCTATGATGTATAAAGGAAGATTTCCATCATTATTTGACCAATTTCTAATGCTGTTTCGACCCCTTATTTCTATATCAAAGCCGCTTCCGGGGAGCCCGGTTCTTTGAGAAATAAAAACACCCGGGGTTCTGCCTTGCAGGGCTTGTAAGGGGTTGGTTACCGGCTGCTGTTCTATTGCTTTGGCAGCTACCTTAGTGATATTTCCTGTTGCTTCTTTTTGTTTTACGGTATAATAGCCGGCGTTAATCGTCACTTCTTCCAATTCGGTAGCAGATTGCTCCAAGGTAACATTGATGGTGGTCTTGTTGCCTACCGTAATTTCCTGCTTTGCAAAACCGATATAAGAAAATACCAATATTGTCTCAGGGGTTACCTCAGAGATTTTATATTTTCCTTCCTGATCCGTGATTATACCCTTAAAGGTGCCTTTTATTAATACAGTAGCACCGGGCAGGGGTTTTCCATCTGAGTCCGTTACTTTACCGGTTACGGTAATGGATGCTAATTCTGAAGTGGAGGATGCCGGAAAGATTACAATAAATTTATCCTCTATCTTATAACTATATTGCTCATCCAGCAGTTGTGTAAGCACATTTTGGATGTCAGCCTGTTTTACATCAATATCCACCTTAAGTTCGGCATCAAAGGCATCATTATTGTAAATAAATTCATAGCCGGTTTGAGCAGTAATGTTTTTAAGTACCTGCTCAATATTTGTGTTTTTTAGCGACAAACTAATTTTCCCTTCCTGCCCATAGCTGTTGGCAGCTGTAGCCAGCATCGCAGAAAAAATAAAGATCAAACTTAGCTTCATAATCAATAGGATTTTTTTCCAATTATTGGGAAAAACCCCAAAATTCAATAGTACGTTTTTTTTCATACTTTTGTAGTTTACAAGTTCATAAATTGTTTTAGTTATTCGGTTTGTGAATTGTTTATTTAGGGGGATGTTGGAGCATCTCCCTTTTTTTGTTTTAAGCTTTATTGTTAGTTAATCGATATTCCTCCTTTCTTTTTTGGATGTTGGATTTCTAAAGTCAATATCTGCTGTCTTATTTCTAAAATTACGTTCATTGTCAAGTTGTCTCCTTTTCAAATTACTTTTTCACTATAATAGCATTCCCTACGATCTTAAACGATACCACAGTGGTATAGCTTATCAATTTTAATCCGTATTCGATAGGGTTGTGTTTTTCTATCAGTCCGGTAAAACGGAGGCCTTTCAGACTCTCATCCTCATAATCTACCTCAAAATCGTACCAACGGGATAAAGAATGCATCAAAGCTTCCAATGTACAATCGTTGAAGTAAAATTGCCCGTCTTTCCATGAAGTATATAATTTTGTATCCACTTCTTTTACCTCAATATATCCGCCTTCATTGATACCTGCTTGTTGGCCGGGTGTGATCAGTGATCTGTCATTCGTAATTAGTGATGAGACTTTAACCGAACCTTCAACGAGTGTAGTTTTGATTGCGGCTTCATCATGGTATGCATTTACATTGAAATGGGTACCCAGAACTTCTACTTCAGCTTTATTATTAATACTGACGATAAAAGGCTTGGCAGTATCTTTAGCTACTTCAAAATATACTTCACCACTAATAATATTTACCTTGCGTATTTCTCCACTAAAAGGAGCAGGATATGTAATTTCCGATTCTGAGTTTAACCATATTTTTGTGCCGTCGGAAAGAGTGAGGGGATACTCCCCACCTTTAGGAACAATAAGTTTGTTTATTACGGATTCAGTTATTTTATTGTCGGCAATGTATCTGAGCCCACTAGCATTGTTTTGTATCTGAACGCCTTTAGTGGATAAATTGATTTTTTCATCAGTCAGCCCAATTTCTTTTCCATCATCCAATATGAGAATGGCTTTGCTTTTACCTGGCTTGACTGTTGATTCTGAAAACTCAACAGTAGGAGTAATCTTTTTCTGTTGCATCAGTATAACAGCTGAGATTCCCAATATCAAAAAAGCAGCTGCAGCATATTTTACAAACTTCCGGAATGGAACAATCTTCTTTTTTCGGCCAAGTGTCTGGGCTTTCACCTGAGCCCAGGCCTCTTCAATATCTTTAGTCTGAAACTTAGCAGTGGGACGGGATTGCTCACTAATGGCTTTTAGCTCTTCAAATAAGTAAGGATTTTCAGGCGCTTCTGCCAGCCAGCTTTCAAAGTCATGCCTGTCTTTTTCAGAGGCTTCACCTGAAAGGATGAGGGCTAATAAGTTCCATATTTGGCTCGTAATTTTCATAAATGTTTTTTTAAGCGCTTTTACAATATGTTGACAAACGCATGGTGAAAAAGGGTGAAAAATTATTATTTCATGTTCGATTGCTCTATTGTTCTATTGTTACATTGCTTGTTTAAATTGCATCTCCACCCGCAGCTTTAGCAAAGGGTGGTTATATTGCTTGCCAAAAGGCTATCAGTTTTTATGGACTTTCAACAATTGAACAGTTTAACAATAGAACAATAGAGCAATCGAAATGGTTAATTTTTTGTTAAATAAGCTGATTTTAATAATCTGAGTTTAAACCATAATAATTATTGTTGTATATTTAGAATCATTCTAAATAAAAACAATTAAAATAATTAAAAAACATATAAACATGAAAAATCTAACAAAAGATATTTACAAGTATTTTCTTCAATCTGTCTTCATTTTAGTCTCTGCAGGGTTAATGTTTTCTTGTAGTGGAGACGAAATGGATGGAATGAATCCTGACAATGGAAATGGGAACGGAAACGGCAATGGAAACGGCAATGGTGATGGAGGAAGTGCAACTACAGCACCAAGTTTTAGTTTAACAGCCTTATCAGGTAGTACCATTTCATTATCTGATTATAAAGATAAAGTTGTAGTCTTATTCTTTTTCGGCAATGGATGATCTTCATGCAGAGCAGTTGCTCCGAGTGTAGAAAGTAAATTGAACGATGAATATAAATCCGATAGCAATTTTGCAATTTTAGGCCTTGATCAATGGAATGGCAATAATTCTGCGGTACAAGGATTTAAAGATGCTACCAATGTTACATTCCCGCTTCTTAAGAATGCTTCTTCAGTGGCATCCGATTATGGAACAACATATGATCGCCTGATTGTAATTGATACCGCTGGGAAAATTCATCATAAAGGTTCTAAGAATGTAAGTAGTGACCTTGATGGAGTGGTAACCAAGGTTAAAAATTTACTTGATAATATTGAATAATCATCATCTAATTTAAAATGTTATGAGAATAAGAAAAGTGTTCTTTATTACTTTCTTATTGTTGATTGCCCATGGATTATATGCTCAACAAATAAGTAATTTTTCTTATAAAGATTTGAATAATTCATATCAATCATTTGAAGAATTAAAAGGAGAAAAATTAACACTCATCGATTTCTGGGCAAGTTGGTGTAAACCATGTAAAAAGGCGATCAAAGAACTGAACAAGATCAGTGTTGATTATCAGGAAAAAGGAGTAAAGGTCATCGGAATAAATTGCGATGGCCCTCGCTCTGTTGCAAAAGTAAAGCCTTTAACTAAAGTCTTAAAGATAAAGTATCCAATCCTGCTTGATTTAGATTCTGAACTGATGAAAGAATTAAACCTTTCGGCCTTCCCCAGTTTAATTATCGTAAATGATACAGGTAAAATCTTGTGGATTCATGAAGGTTTCCAGTCTGGTGATGAAGTAGTTATTAAAAATAAAATTGACAAACTCCTCTCACTTTAATCATTAATTGCTTAGCTGATTTTATAATTATTACCTATGAAAAAGAAATACGTATACCTAATTTGTTTATTACTAATAATTGGATCTGTAAAAGCACAATTTAGTGCTTATAATTTAATGGAATATCAATATGGCAAACTGCCTGATAATAATGAAGATTCATTTTCTTCGATCTATGACAGGTTTATGTTAAATTATTCTCTTCAGAAATTTAAAGCTGGAATAACCCTGGAAAATTTTTATTCGCCCATTGAAGATCGAAATTATACCCGCTTAAGTCAGTTTAAACTTCAGTATAAAACGAAATCGTTTGACATTAAAGCAGGTCATTTTTACGAAACAATCGGCCGGGGATTATTATTACGGTCTTTTGAAATACCGGGTGCCATTCTTGAAGATTTAAGCTATCGTTCCCGGCATTATTTTCATAAGGATATTCGAGGAGTAAGTGCAAAATACCGTTATAAATCTTTCTCTCTAAAAGTACTTTATGGAAACCCGCTCAATTACTTGTTTCCACCTACCTTTGATGATGACTTAAGGCGTCCGGATGAAGTGGCTGCTATTACTACTGAATATGGTTTTTTAAATCAAACCTTGGGAGTTTCTGTAATGCAATTGAAGAATGACTCCCCTGAAACCATGTATTATAATTCTTTAAATCTTTCGGGATTACTATTCTCTTCTGTGTCCTATTATGCCGAATTAGCTCATAATATAAATAAAGGCAACTTTTTGAATTTGAACGATGATGGGGCTTATGGATTTTATTTAAGCTTAAGCTCTTCTTTTGGGAATCTGGGAATGAGTTTAGAACTTAAGGAATATAATAATTTTCTCATAGGCTCAGGAATAAATGAACCTCCGGCCCTTGTAAAAGAACATGCTTACAGATTACTAAACAGGAGTACCCATGTATTGCAACCCACTAATGAAAAAGGGTATCAACTGGAATTATTTTACAGTTTGTCGGAATCTTCCATTTTAACTTTTAACATAACCAGGGCTGAAAATAATTTTGAACAAAAATATGTTTTTGAGGAATATTTTTTGGAGTATTCAACCGGCCTTGCCGATAAACATGACTTAAAATTATTTATCGATTATGCAAAAGATCCTTTTAAACAGGAAGAAAAACGGATTACCACTGGCATGAATTCACAGTGGATGCTTACAAAAACAAGCGGCATAAACTTAGATTATGAATATCAAAATTTTAAGCGCTTCGGAAGTAATGTGACTAATCAGTTATTATCAGTTGGCATGACCATAAAATCAAAATTTAGTTGTAATCTAATTTTAGAAAGGTCTAATGATCCGTTTCTGTTAAATGATAATGAATCAAACCGGACCTGGTTAGGGACAAACTTCAACTATAAGATAAATTCGAAGCATCAAATTCAGTTATTTGCCGGAAACCGAAGAGGAGGCCCGGCATGTAATTCAGGAATTTGTTATGAGGTTCTTGACTTTAAAGGCGTTGAGTTAAGAATTAGCAGCAGATTTTAAAACTACATTCTCTCAAAATCTTCTTTACTTATCTGATGTCCATGATTACATATCGGACAACGATAGGTATATGTTGTTTTATAAGGAAAAACCGGAAGAAAAAATAAAGAAAAATTCTCCGTTACTTTTGAAGCAATCCATACTCTGTCATTATTACAATGAAAACAATGTTCAACTCTTGAACCTTGTTTTTCCTCTCCCTTTTGATCTCCGAAGCCAAATATAACAAACATGGCACAAAGATATTAAATAATGCTGTCATTCTGAGCGTAGCGAAGAATCTCCTAAAATAAAAGACATTCGCAACATTTAGGAGATTCTTCGCTACGCTCAGAATGACAATTCGTATAAAAATTTCCACGCATTGTATATTTGGTAAAAGATTCTGCTTCTTACTCCATAAACTTCTACCCAAAAATTCATATTTTAGCCCCTCATAAAATTTAGAATCCTATGTTAAAAAACTTAAAAATGCCACACACTTATGTAATCATCTTTTACATAATTGTGATCGCCGCTATTTGTACCTGGGTTGTTCCGGGTGGAGAATTTGAAAGACAAACTAAATTACTTCCTGATGGATCAAGCAAAACGATCATAGTCCCTGGATCTTTCAATTATGTAGACAACTCTCCCCAAACCTGGGAAGTCTTTTCTGCTTTGTACCATGGATTTATAGACAAAGCTGATATTATAATATTCATTCTTCTAATTGGAGGTGCATTCTGGATTATGAATGCGAGTAAATCTATAGATGTAGCTATATTTTCTTTTCTCAGGTTCACTAAAAAATTAGAAAAAGCTAAATTAATTAGGGCAATTGGTGTAAATAATATTATCATTACACTGATAATGTTGTTGTTCAGTATATTCGGAGCCGTTTTTGGGATGAGTGAAGAAACAATAGCATTTGTGATCATTTTTGTTCCTTTGGCAGTTAGCATGGGATATGACTCTATAATGGGTGTTTGCTTATGTTTTGTTGCTGCTGGACTTGGATTTGCAGGCGCAATGTTAAACCCTTTCACGATTGGAATTGCACAAGGTCTTTCGGATGTTCCTTTATTTACGGGAATAGAATATAGATTTTTCTGTTGGGTTATAATTAATATAGTAGGTATTGCATTTGTTTTAAGATATGCTGCTAAAATTAAGAAAGATCCAACCAAATCTTTAGTGTTTAATGAAGATAAGTATTGGAGAGATAAATCATCAGAAAGTCAGCAAGCTGAAGCAGTTAAAACGCCTATTAGTGCGTGGATTTGCTGGGCAATCTTACTTGTTGTGATGATCTTGTTCTGTTATGATTTTGAAATGAATTCCATTCGTCAAACTAAATTTGAAATAGGAGGAAGTTCAAAAATTTTACCTATTATCCCAATATTAACCGGCATGTTTGCGATAACAGGATTCTTGTCGCTTAGAAAATCAGCACAATCGTTTATATTACAAATCTTAATGTTTACAATATTTTTCTTGATTGTTGGTGTAATGGGACATAAATGGTTTATCATGGAAATTGCAACACTCTTTTTTGTAATGGGCCTATCCAGTGGAATAGCCATGAATTATTCTCCTAATAAAATCACCAAACTATTTATGGAAGGTGTTACGGATATTATGGGCGCAGCCATGGTTGTTGGTTTAGCAGGAGGTATTATTATTATACTTCAGGAAGGAAAAATAATTGATACAATGCTTAACTCATTATCTCAAACAATGAATGATGTTGGGAAATATGGTTCAATTAGCATTATGTATGTTATGCAAAACTTAATCAATATTATTATTCCTTCAGGATCTGCTAAAGCTGCATTAACGATGCCAATTATGGCTCCATTCTCTGATCTGATTGGAGTTTCCAGACAAGCTACAATTATGGCTTATCAGTTTGGCGACGGATTTACTAATATGATTACGCCTACCTCTGGTATATTAATAGCAGTATTAGGAATTGCAAAAATACCATATGAAAAATGGGTGAAATGGATCACTCCTTTAATGATTATCCTTATCGTTTTAGGTTTGCTATTATTAATCCCAACAGTTGTTATGGACCTTAACGGATTTTAAAAATATACAAATATGAAAAAAATACTATTTAGCTCAATCTTACTTTTTGCTATTCTTATTTCTTCGTCATCTTTCGGACAAAGATTCAGAATACCCAGCCCTTATAAATGGTTGGATGACACTCACTATCTTGAAACAAAATATGTTGAAGGGAAACCTCATACATATAAGGTAAATGTAAAAACCGGGAAATCTGAAGTATATGTTTCTGAAAAGGAAGTTAAAACATCTATGAACTCCTGGGATCAATTAAAAGCTTTTTCAATTAAAGGGAATAATCCTGAATATTCTCCAGATAAAAGCCTGATAGCATATACAAAAAACAGAGATTTATATGTTGTTGAAGTCACAACGGGAAAAGAAACCCGTTTAACACATGATGGGACTAACTTGATTTATAATGGTTGGTCTTCATGGGTGTATATGGAAGAAATCCTGGGCCGTTCTACCCGCCATAAGGCTTATTGGTGGTCGCATGACAGTAAAAAAATAGCCTTCTTAAGATTTGATGATACCAATGTTCCTGAATTTCCATTGTATCGTGCAAATGGCCTGCATGGAGAACTGGAATTAACCAGATATCCTAAAGTTGGAGATACTAACCCTGGCGTAAAATTAGGAGTAGTTCATCTGGATTCTAAAGACATTATTTGGTTAGATAATAATGATACCGAAGATAAATATGTTGCTTTTCCATTCTGGACTCCTGATTCTAAAAAATTATTATATCAAACATTAAATCGTGATCAGAATGATTTAAATATTTATGTTGCTGATGCAAAATCTGGTGAAAAGAAACAAATTTATAATGAAAAACAACCAACCTGGGTTGAGTTCTATGACGATATCTTTTTTATTAAGGGGGGTGCAGAATTTATTTTAAGAAGTGACAAAAGTGGATGGAGAAATCTATATCACTATGATTTGGATGGAAAACTTTTAAATCAGATCACGAATAATGAATGGAGAGTAAATGCTATTCTTAAATATAATGAGAAAAAGAATACCCTTTACTTTATGGGTACCGGAGAAAATTCAGCTGATAATCATTTGTATAGTGTAAGGTTAGATGGTAAGAAATTGACAAAGTTAACGATTGAACCCGGAACTCATTCTGTAAAACTGTCTCCTGAGTTTTCATATTTTATTGATAGCTGGAGCAATTTTACAACTCCAAGAACTACCGACCTTATATCTGCAAAAGGGAAACTAATTAGAAACCTGAAAAAAGCAAAAGGAATTGATCCTACAAAACCGGCAGGAAAATTAGAAGTGTTTAAAATTCCTCATCCGGATGGATTTGATATGCCGGCTTACTGGATTCTTCCTGTAAATTTCGATCCGAATAAAAGATATGGTGTTGTATTCCAGATCTATGGTGGACCAGACAGTAAAAACATCAGAAATAGATATGTCAATACTCAAGGAAATTATATGACAGAGAATGGCATCATTATTTTTAAAGTAGATCATCGTGGAAGCGGTCATTTTGGGAAAAAGGGTTTAAATCAGATTTATCGCGTATTAGGCAAACATGATATCGGTGACTATATTGAAGCGGTAAAATGGTTGAGAAAACACAAATTTGTGGATCCTAACAAAATGGGTATGACCGGTGGAAGTTATGGGGGATATATGTCAGCATTGGCTGTTACCAAAGGAGCCGATTATTTTACTCATGGCTGGGCAGCATACTCCGTGATCGATTGGAGATTATACGATAATGTATATACCGAAAGATATATGGATCGCTATGTAGATAATAAAGAAGGGTATGATCAGGGCAATGCAAATCTTTTTGTAGATAAGCTGAAAGGGAAATTATGGATCACTCATGGTACCATGGATGATAATGTGCATATGCAACATGTAATTCAGTTTATTGAAAACCTTCAAAATGCAGAAAAAGATTTTAACCTTATGCTTTACCCGAACGCACGACATGGATGGGGTGGAAAGCAAAGATTGCATTATAATAAACTTCAAAAAGATTTCTGGCTTGAAAGCTTTGGGCAATAAGAGGTGACACCTTAAGGTGTCACCTCTTCGGTCATTTATAATGGAGTTACTTAATTATTACTTAATTATCAATTGTAAAAAAATGTAGACTTAAATATATATTTTTGCTGAATTAGTTAGAGGTAAAATGGAATTTGTTCTAGGAATAGCTGTATCTCAGGTATTAATAGCATTATATTTATTGCTTTCGAGTAAATCCAGGCATAAAGCTAAACTCTTTCTGTATCTATATGTGATCATTGCAATTCTACATTTTTCCATTAAACTTGTTTTGTATGCCGTAATTAAAGATGAGTTTCTGTTTGAAAACCTAATTACTGGGTTCGCATACGCATACAGTCTCCTGATCTACCTATATATCAAAAAATATTTGCAGAAATCTAAGAAAAAGTCATCCTATCTGATTCATGCAATTGCTTTTACCATTGCTATAACCTTATACATCGTTGTTTTTATTAGTGCATTTATTCAATACGATAAGGAATTGATCATCATGTATAGAAAGCTTACTTCTTATGTTCTATTTTTCCCATTTACGGGATATTATATCGCAAGCCTTGTTTTATTGAATCGCGCTAAAAAGGAACAAAGAAATAAGTATGATTCTTTAAAAAATATCCGTTTTATCGTAATCATGATGCTTTTCTCGCTGCTATTTAGCTTTGCTCCTTTGGTTTTTAGCTTTATAGATATTGTGCTAATTGTTCGCTCTATAATCTATATATTGATCATTTTATCGGTAGTGTTTATTGTACAGCACTATTTTCATACAATTCATTTGGAGAAAAGGGAAGAGGAGGAATCCGGTAAAAATAAGCTTAAGTATGAAAAATACAGACTAAAACCAGAAGCCATAGATAAGTATGCCGTTAAACTGGAAAAGCTCATGTCTAAAAAGAAACTATACCTGAATGCAGAACTTACACTGGAAATTCTGGCTGAGGAAATGGAAATTCCGAAACATCATTTAACCCAGTTATTGAACGAACATTTTGAAAAAAATTTTTACCAATATATTAATTCCCTGAGAGTGAATACTGTAAAGCAAAAACTCAAAGTCGATCATGAAACAAGTATCCTCGATATCGCTTTTGCTTGTGGGTTTAATACCAAATCTTCTTTTAACAACTATTTTAAAACCCTTACAGGTTTTACTCCAACAGAATACCGTCAAAATTTATCCTTGTCCAAAGACGCTGAAAAATAGGTTTAACAGAAATCTAATAAAGAGTTAATACGAATGTAACCTTTATAAAGAACTGGAATATAGTTCTTTGCATTTTATTTTCGTGCTTGTTTTTTGACGAGAACGTGTTTTACGTTCTTCCTTTTTAACTAGGTCGCATAAAATTAAACTTAGAGAGACTTTTGCAGTGAAAATGCAAAATCAAATTTTCTTAAAAACAAAAAACAAAAATCTTATGAAAAAGATGGTATTTCTAGAAATGAAAACTATTTTGCTTGTAGTAATATTTTTATTTACTATAAGTTTTATTTATGCACAAAAAACAGGTTCCGTAAGCGGTATCATTAAAGATACACACGGAAAGCTACCAGGTGTTACCCTTGTTGTAAAAAATACCTTAAATGGTAGTACTACAGATGCTTCCGGGAAATTTCAGTTAAGTAATGTTCCGGTTGGTAAACAAACACTTACTTTAAGCTTTATTGGATACGAATCGAAAGAGATAGAAGTAGAAGTTAAAGAAGCTAGAAATGTTGACCTTGGCGTTATTGATATGGTTGAATCCAGTATTGTATTGGATGAAGTTGTTATAAATGGTACATTTTTCCCTTCACAGGCAAGAGCTTTAAATATTAAGAAGACTGCTCCCGGTATTATGGATGTTCTTGCTGCTGATGCAATCGGTAAATTACCGGACAGAAATGCTGCGGAAGCAGTACAGCGTATTTCTGGTGTTTCTATTGAGCGTGACCATGGTGAAGGCCGTTATGTTATTGTTCGTGGCACACCACTTGCATGGAACTCAACTTTGTTGAATGGCAACAGAATGCCTTCTTCTGAAGGAACTTCTAACGATGCAGGAGGTAGAACTTCTCCATTGGATATTTTCCCTTCGGAAATGATCGAATATGTATTTGTGTCTAAAGCCATTACTCCTGATATGGAGGGGGATGCTATTGGTGGTTCTGTAAACTTTGTTACAAAAACGGCACCAGTAAAACGCACCTTAAAATTGAATGTTGGATATGGACATAATGCACAGGCTGAAAAACCTATTGAGGGTGTTTCGTTATTATATGGTGATCGTTTATTCAATGATAAGTTCGGATTCCTTGTATCCGGTTCGTATTGGAATCGTAACTGGGGTACTGATAACTACGAAGTAGAGTATGCCGAAGAAGATTTTGCCATTCAGAAAATAGAGTTACGCGACTATCTGGGAAAAAGAACTACTTACGGTATCAATATAGGGCTAGAGTACAATTTAAATGATAACAATAAGATTTTTGCCCGTGGTATTTATACCGATTTTCAGGATGACGAAACTGCCGTAGAACATATTTTTGGCATTGCAGATGAAGAATTTACATTCCGCCAAAGACGTGGTATCCTTGGAATTACTTTAAAAGGTTTTGAACTTGGGGGGCATTTTGCTTTGCTTGAAAATAAATTAAACATTGATTGGAAATTATCTGATAACACCGTTGAATTTGGAGCCCGTCATTTACCAAACACAACACGTACTTCAGAGCCTGTTTATCAAATGGTGATGTGGACAAAACCAATGACCTATTCAGGATTGGCTTCTAACGGTAAAAAATACCTGGATATTGACGCACCTGCTTCATACACTGGCGACCACTTCAATAATATTCAACCAAATCCCACAGGTTCTTTAGATCCTAGTACACTTGCGCTTGATATGCTTTATGGATTCCAGATTGCCAGCTTGGAGGAAGATTTAAATGCCCAATTAGATTTGATGTATGACTTAAATGAAAATGTAAAATTAAAAGCTGGTTATAAGTTTAAAAAAAAGTATCTGGAGCGTGGAGCTCCTGCATTTATCGATGTTAATATTCCTGCTTATGGTTTGGGCGTTCATTTGAACATGGCTGAATTAAACTCAACCGGCTTTCCTCACAATGGGGGTTATTTAACCGAAATTAATGAACCATATAACGATTTATTACAGGACCCAATAACTTTTGAAGAATTAGACAAGTTATTTGGTGATGATTTCCAGAAAAATCCTTTTTATGAAATAACGAACGACGTAGATAATCCTTCATCGGCTCCTGGTTTTTTTGATGGTTACGAAACAGTAAACGCAGCTTACGGGATGACCCAGGTAAACCTGAACGATCAGTTTACATTAATTGTCGGTGCACGTTATGAGCACACAGGTATTGAATATGACGGACATTCTGTAATAACAACAAAAGATGCAGAAGGTAAAAGTGTTAAGACCATTGTTAAAGTAAATAACTCCAGTGATTTTGGAGCATTTTTACCAATGGCGCACTTAAAATATTCACCAATGGAAAATGTAAATTTCCGTTTTGCCTATACAAGAACTTATGCACGTGCAAATTTTTCTGACTTAAACCCAACGGTTAGCAGAAACGATATTTTTAAAATGATTAACCAGGGCAATATCAATCTAAAACCTACTTTCTCAAATAACTTTGATTTAATGGGAGAGTACTTTTTTCAAAACCTGGGACTCGTTTCCTTTAGTGTATTCTATAAAAGCCTTAGTAACGTAATTTACAATACACGGAGCATCGTAGATTACAACGGAGAACGCTACGAATTGTACCAGCCGGAAAATTCGGAAAATGGTATGTTAGCAGGTTTCGAAATCGGAATTTCGCGTCGTTTAACAAAGCTTCCCGGATTTTTAAGTGGTTTCGGTGTAGAGTTTAACTATACGTATACGAAGTCAGAAATGGATGTTCCGAAATATAGCATAGATGATCTTGGAAATGTTACTAAAACGACTACTAAAGAAGCATTACCAAACCAATCCAAAAATATTTTCAATGTTGGATTATTTTATGAAAAGAACAAACTTTCTGTTAGAGTTGCAGGAAATTACAAAGGAGCTGCTTTAGCTGTTGTTCAGGGAAATCCTGAAAACTACAGATGGTATGATAAAAACTTTACGCTTGATTTGACTGCGTCTTATAATATTACCAATAAGATCAAACTTTATATTGAGATCAATAATCTTACTAACGAACCATTACGATATTATCAAGGGAGTTCAGAACGTCCTGAACAAACTGAATACTATTCATTAAGAGGGATGTTAGGTCTCAATGTAAGTTTGTTTTAATCAATAATTTTTTAAATAAAAGAATATGAAATATATCATTCAATTATTAATATTGATACTCGTTTCCACTTCTGCTATTCAGGCAAATAATGGAGATGAAACAGAAAAAAGCCTGGTAGAAGCTGTTGAAGTTACCAGAAGTATGGGTGGAGAATATAAGATACTGAATAATCGTGGGGATGTATTAACCATATATGCCGGAAAAGATGCAAAATCCATCGATTGGTCAAAACCATTATACAAAAATGTAAAAGATACTGAAATCCTGATCAAAGGGAAACATGCAGACAGAATGTTTTTTGGAATTATGAATGTTGCAGGTGATAAAAGCATACTTACCGAAAGACATATTGAAATGGATGGTCCGGTGAATTTCAGAGATGTTGGCGGACTGAAAACCAAAGAGGGGAAACAGGTAAAATGGGGATTGATTTACCGTGCCGATAAATTATCTGAACTATCTGATAAGGATCATGCAAAGTTTAAAGAACTAAATATTCAAACCGTTGTGGATTTTAGAACAAATCGAGAAACGAAAGAAGAACCGGATAATCTACCTCAGAACCAGAAAATCAAATATGTCCATTTACCAACCGGTGAAGAAAACATGGTTGCGATGGCCTGGCTTGACTCTTTGCGTAAAGTTAAAAGAGATCAATTGGATGAATTTATGATCGGGTTTTATAAGCAAATTCCATTAAAATGGACATCAAATTATAAAAGCCTTTTTAAAGAATTTGCAAATAAGAAATCCCCTCCTTTAGTATTTCACTGTACTGCCGGAAAAGATCGTACTGGTATTGCTTCTGCATTATTCTTATACACTTTAGGTGTGGATATGGATTTGATTATGAAGGAATATGAACTTTCAAATTACTACAGAAAAGAAGCAAATAAGGAATATACCAAGATGTTCACACAATATGGAATAGATCCGGGAATAGGGATGGTCCTAATGGGTGTAAAGGGTTTTTATATGAAAGAAATCTTTGAAACTATTGAAAAACAATATGGCAGCCTGGATGCATTCCTGGAAAGCGAATTGGGAGTTACTAAGAAAGTTAAAGCAAAACTAAGAAAGGTTTATTTGTATTAATATGCCTTTAAAATTTATCGAAATTTGAAAAATGGGAAGTTATACCAATTGTACTGTAAAATGACGAAGGAAAACGGATGGACGAGGCTGCATTAAGCCACACACGGGTACCATCAGACAGTATAATTTGATGTTGACCACCACGAGGTGTCGTCAAAGTATTAAACTGCGGTCTCACTAATTTCCCCTTCTTAAGGGGGCTAGGGGGATTTTCATCTCCTATTTCGGAAATAGAATCATTATACACCAATTTCCCATCATCTGATTTTATGATATGGGTATTGCCTTCTTTTGCCAGGGTACCGATTTGAACATTATCCAGTACGATACGTGAACCATTACCTAAAGTCAACATAGCTTTATTACTGCCGGGCACAATAAGAGATTGATTAATGGTTATTTTCTGAATATCTTCTGAAGGCTTATCATAATACCAATAATATAAAGTAGCCACAATAAATATATGGTAGCAGCACGAAAGCAACACGCAAAAAGGATCTTCGCCAATTTATATTCAATGGTTGATTAGACCGCTCGTCTGCCATACGGGAAGCTAAATGAAAATCGTTTTTAATTTGTTTATCCATTTAAGAATACTTATATACTTATACATGTTTTCAGAAAGCTTTTGGGGTGACAGGTTAATTTGAAAATTCGCCAATTAAAGGGCTAAAGATATGGGGAAAATTATTCTATGTTTAAGTCGTTTATTTCATTTGCTAATCAACGAATTACTATATTTTCAAATTAACTCATTTTAAATTCATCGCATAGAAACTTGCGTAAAGGGAGTTTTGTGTTTTTACGGTATTTACAGAAATACCAAGTTTTTGAAGGCAATTTTTTAATTTAAAAATCGATATTTTCGTAATAACAATTCAAAATTATCGGATAATTTCATACTTTTATAGCAATATTATCGAAAATAAGTGTATAATATGGAAAGAAAAAAAAGCCTGGAAGCTATAAAACAACACCTGTCACATCCACAGCATACGATTCTTGTAGGAGCACGGCAGGTAGGAAAAACTACCCTGGTAAAGCAATTGGGAAACCTTTTGGAAAAAGAAGGAGAACAGTTTCATTTTTTAACTTTTGAAGACCCTACAATCCTAAAATCCATTAATAAACATCCTGAAAACATTTTTAATTACACACGCCTTCCGGCTGACCTTCCAGATAATAAACGCTTATTTCTTATCATTGACGAAGTTCAATACGCTGAGAATCCAAGTAATTTTTTAAAGTTACTTTACGACAAATACGCTGCAAAAATCAAAATAATTGCTACAGGAAGCAGTGCTTTTTATATCGATAAAAATTTTAAAGATAGCCTAGCAGGCCGGAAACAGGTATTTGAACTTTACCCCCTGGATTTTGGAGAGTTTCTTCATTTTAAAAAAGAGGACAGATTATTAGACGAATGGGAGGAAATGCAAAGCCGAAAACTTTACCAAAGTCCTCAGAAACATAAGATCAATAAAATGTTCGGAGAGTATTTGGTATATGGAGGATATCCGGCCGTGGTATTGGCTAATACAGAAAAAGAAAAGCAGGCATTACTCGGTGAATTGGTAAACAGTTTCATGAAAAAGGATGCCTTGGAAGCGGGAATCCGTGAAGAACTGAAATTTTTTCAATTGGCCCGGATACTTGCTGATCAGGCAGGTCAGTTAGTAAATCAACATGAATTGGGCAATACCCTGCAAATGTCAGGCAAGACTGTTGAAAACTATCTTTACTTGTTAAAAAAAAGTTTTATTATTCATCTGATGCCTCCCTTATTTGGCAATATAAGAAAGGAGCTTACTAAAATGCCTAAAGTATTTTTTAACGATAACGGTTTGCGTAATGCCCTTGTTAACAATTATACCCTCCCATCCAATAGGGCTGACAAAGGGATGCTGTTAGAAAATTATGTATATACGCGTCTTCGAGGCTTGTACGGACAGGATGCACTTTACTATTGGCGTACAGCCGATGGCAATGAGGTTGACTTTATCGCGGAGAAAAGCTTCCGGAAAGGATTTGCCTACGAAGTAAAATACAATGATCTTACTTTTAAACTATCAAAATATAAAAAGTTTATGAAGGCATACTCTGGATTCCCCCTAAACCTTGTAAGCAAAGAAGTAAATCTTGAAAACACTATAGATATAGTTAGGCTTTAACTAATACCAATTCTTAGTTGAAAATACCTTTTCAACTTTAGAATGGTTTATGCCGTTCTATAATTGATTACCACAATTTTCATTGCGGTAATATCAATTAAGAAACGGTATAAAACTCAAAAGGGTAAATTGGAGATGCCAGAATGGAAAATGTAGAATGTAGAATGTAGAGTTCGGATGAACTGCTGCTATTCCCAGCATAGTGGGCCTTTACCTTCTCGTGTCGCAAATAGTTCATACAATTATTGCGCACACTAGTGTACAAATATCCTTTTATAAAATGAAGATTGCTTTTATTCCGAACCTTCCATAGATGTAAAAAAGCATCCTACACAATATCATCGGCAGCTTCTTCATCAGTAATTAATCTGAGAGCATAATGATATAAAGAGGGATAATATTCTTCAAATATCTCTTTGAATTGTTCACTGTTAAGCGCTTTTGATCTACTAAAACGAAAGTTCACTATGTGCAAAAGATATTACAAAATTCATGTAATATAGAAACAAAAATATTTTTTTTTATTTAAATAGCAAGTGCAGGTTTATTTTTTAAAATAGCTAAGTCTGTATACTTCATCAATGTAAGACGCAGTATTACAGGTTTATACACGAGTTATTTTTTTACTGCTTTGCAGTAATTTCTCAAATTAGGATAAGTACTGACAGGATAATCTATTTTATCCCCAAAGGGATCCGTGCATGAAAATTATTCAGATCCTGATAGGCTTTTGCCACAGCAATAATATCAGCTTCACCAAATAATTTTCCTACAAATGATATACTAATAGGACTGTTTTTTTCAGGAAATCCATTTGGAATGACAACACAAGGGTGACCTGTCAGGTTGGTTAATAATAAATTTTTGCCAAAACTAGGAGTTACATAAAGATCAATATCTTTCATTCTTTTATCCATTTCCTGAATTAACATTTGGCGTGCACGACTTGCCTGAATGAATTCGACAGCTGTTATAAAACGTGAAGTTCTGAAAATATTCGGCCAGGCATTTTGATGTTGTTGTACCAATAAGTCATCTTTATCAGATAAAGTTAATTCATCAAAAGCAGTTGCAGCCTCGGCTGATAAAATAAAAGATAAGTTGTAAACATTCATTTCAGGAAGTTCGAATGGAATTAATTCAGCACCTAATTCTTTTAAAATGCTTAAGCAATGATTATTGTATTCCATTCTTGCAGAATCTCTATCAAATGAAGATTTTAAATAGCCTATCTTCATTCCTTTCAAATTCTTTTTATTTTTATAATTAAAAGCGTAATTATAAAGTGTATGATCCTTACCATCAGGCCCTCTAATAGCATCTAAAACAATAGCGCAATCTTCGGCATAATTACAAATGGGGCCTAACTTATCCATTGACCAGGACAAGGCCATTGCTCCGGTTCTGCTTACTCTACCATAAGTTGGTCTTAATCCGGTAACACCACACCTTGTAGATGGAGAAACAATACTTCCCCAGGTTTCACTTCCTATGGCAAAAGGAACTAATCCTGCACTAACTGCAGATGCCGGTCCGGCTGATGAACCACTTGATCCTTGTTCCAGATTCCAAGGATTTCGCGTTTTTTCATCATACCAAACATCACCCATAGCTAAAGCTCCTAAAGTGAGTTTGGCCACTAATACTGCACCTGCCTCTTCCAGCTTCTTAACTACCACTGCATCTTCATCAATAAGTTGATCTTTATAAGTCATGGCTCCATAGGTAGTTTTATATTTCTTCGTATTTAACAGATCTTTAGCTCCATATGGAATTCCATGTAATAGCCCTCTATATTTACCAGCTCTGATTTCTTTATCAGCTCTTTGTGCTTGTTTTAGAGCAAGGTCTTCTGTAAGGGTAACTACACAATGCAATTGTGGATCATATTTTTTTAATCTTTCCAAAAAGAATTTAGTGAGCTCAGTTGAACTAATTTGTTTTGATTTAATCAAAGCTGCCAGTTTTCCAATAGGATAAAAAGCTAAATCATTTATATTTCCTGGAAGCTTAGCTTTTTTATAACTGGTAAATTTGATATGTTCTTGTTTAGTTTCAAATTTTGCTCCAATGGGGATGGGGTTAAATAATTGTGCCGGCCAAACATGGTTTGGAATTTTCATCTCACGGATATATTCATAGCTTTCTTTAAAAGAAGATACTTCATTAAAGGCACTGTCTATCTCTGCTTCAGAAAATTCAATACCTATTATTTTGCTGGCAGCAACTAAATCAGTTTTGTTCAGTTTTTCAGCCTTAGAATTATTAAAATTCATTCCTGCATAAAAACAGATTGTTCCCACAACAAGGGCAATAAAGACGGGGATTATGATTCTTTTCATATTGGTTTTAATTTGGATATAGCAAGATAAGAAAAAAGTAAACTACAAAGGACGTGTCATCCTGAGCGAAGCGAAGGACCTCCTAAATAAACGACCTGCCTAAACAGAATGAGATCCTTCGCTTCGCTCAGGATGACAGGCTTAATTAAATAACTCTTTTCGTTCCTATTTCACCGACAGTAAAAACCTGTTCAACGAAATTAATTTGAGCAAAGCCCAAAGCATCCTTCCTTTGTCTGTGTAAATTTTTTAACTTTAAATTGCTGTATTATGAAAACAAGAAAATTATTTTTGATTTTAGCTATCATAGCTATTTTTCTTTCTGGATGTTTGGTAAGGTCAATACATCCACTTTATACTGAAAAAGATTTAATCCTAGTTCCTGAAATAGTAGGAAAATGGTTAAATAAAGATGGAGATGAATATATCTTTATTAAAAAGGAAAAAGGAAAAAGTTATTCATTTATTCACATTAATAAGAAAAATGTAGGCAAGATGGCCCCTGTAAATGACACTGCCTATATGGATGCTCATTTTCTTAAACTTGGAGGCCAGATATTTATGGACTTATTCCCGGGTGATAATGAACAAATGGATAAGCTGCAAACAACTTTAGCCTTTCATTTAGTTGGGATTCATTCATTTTATAAAATACTTATTGTAGATGGAAAACCTCAGATTCAGGAAATGGATGACGAATGGCTGGAAAAAATGATCAAGAGCAAAAGAATCCGGATTAAACACGAAAGACTGCAATCAGATGATGGCATTGTGTTAACTGCATCTACAAAAGAATTACAAAAGTTCATGACCAAATATGCCAATGAAGAAAAAGCCTTTAAAAAACCTGATATTTTAAGTCCGATACAAGAATAATGAGAGGCAATTACATTATAGATAAACTACTCAGAACTCGATGGGTCCAACACATCGGGTTCTGGCTAATCTCCTACTTCATTTTACTTAACGTATTTAAAGGAGAAGATCAGATTCAAGTTATTGATGTCATCTATACCCTATTCTTTCATTCAACAATTATTGCTTATGTTTATTTGAATCTGAAAGTATTTGCCCCTAACATTTTAAATCGCAAATACACGATTCTAAATGTAGTCTTAAGCGGTGGAAGCTTACTTGTATTTACCCAACTAAATATCTGGCTTTTTGATAAAATATTGGTTTTTCCAGGCTATTATTTTATTTCCTACTATGAGTTTGATGAAATTATGCAATTTCATTTGGCCTATCTTATTATTACAGGTTTATTCACCGTAATAAAAGAACTAGTAGTTACCCGGGAAAAAATGATGAGCCTCGAAAAAGAAAAAGCTGCCTCTGAATTAGATGCCCTGAAAGCACAGATTAATCCTCACTTTTTATTTAACTCATTGAATAATATTCATACCATGGCTTCCAAATCGGCGAAGAAAACCAAAGAGCTGGTATTGAATTTATCGGATATGCTGAGGTATATGTTGTATGAAACCAAAGATAATTTTGTTTCCCTTGAAGAGGAGTTGAATTTCATAAAAGATTATATCGAACTTCAAAAAATACGGCTGGAGGATGAAAATGTTGTGCAATTCGAAATATCAGGCAATGTTAAACAAAAGAAGATAGCACCTTTGCTTTTGCTACCGCTAATTGAAAATGCATTTAAGCATGGATTAAAAGGTGATATAGAAAATACTTTTGTAAAAATAGAAATTGACATTTCTGATCAAATTTCAGTTTTAATTGAGAATAACAGAGGGGAAGGAAAAGATTTGAATGAGAATAAATCCGGTATTGGGCTTAAAAATGTGCAAAGGAGACTGGAACTTCTTTATCCTGATAAATTTGAATTTAACAACACTGAATCTAATACCGATTTTAAAGTAGCATTAATTTTAAAAGATATTCATGAATAACATTAAAAAGATAAATTGCCTGGTTGTCGATGATGAACCATTAGCCCGTGACAATATTATTGAGTATATAAATGAGCTTCCTGATCTTCAGTTAGTGGATAGTTGTTCCAATGCCATTCAAGCTATAGAGGTTTTAAAATCACAATCTATCGATTTGATATTTTTGGATATCAATATGCCAAAACTGAGTGGGATTGAAATGCTGAAAACACTTTCAAATCCACCTCTGGTAATTTTTACAACTGCTTACCCTGAATATGCCGTGGAAGGTTTTGAGTTGGAAGCAGTGGATTATCTGTTAAAGCCAATCCGCTTTGAAAGATTTGTAAAGGCAGTTAATAAAGTAATTGCGCAATTATCGAATGGGAATAACCTGATTGGGAATGATTACATCCTGCTAAAATCCGACAAGAAAACCTTTAAAGTAGAATACCAACACATCTATTACTTCCAAGCTTATGGCGATTATGTAAAAGTGGTTACCAATGAAGGAAATATCACCATCCATCGTACCATGAAAAGCATAGAAGATGAAATTCCTTCCGATCAGTTTATCAGGGTTCATAAATCCTATATCGCATCTTTAAAACATATTAAATCCATTGAAGGGAATATGATTCATGTGAATGAGGAAACGATTCCGATTGGAGCATCTTACAAAGAGAAACTCTTGGCAAGCCTTTAATGGCTGGCGTTCGGCTGAGGTTCTACCTCAGTCGAATATATCCAAATAGGCTCAGCCTATAATCATAAAACGACTAAGGTTGGAAGCCGAACACAGGGGCTAAAGCCCCTCAATTATTTATGGACATTTCCCCCCCCGGCTAAAGCCCGGGGCTAATGACAGACAATTACTGTCGTCATGAAAAAAGACAGAGCCCAATAAAGAAATATCCTTTCTTTATTTTATTCTTTGCGCATCTCTGCGACACCTTTGCGTTCTTTGCGTAACAACTTTTATATTATTGATAAAAATCATTGTGAAAAAGATAACAATAAGTGTCTGAAAGTTTGACTATCAACACTTTTTTGTATTAACTTTGCAGCCGCATTTTTTTATTAAAAAAATAAATCGACATTATATAAAACTATGGAATCAAAAGAAAAAGGCTTCGAAAAATTATTTTCTGAGTTTCCTCCCATCTCCACTGAAGAATGGGAAGAAGTGATCACCAAAGACTTAAAAGGTGCTGACTATGCCAGAAAATTAATTTGGAGAACCAATGAAGGGTTTGAGGTAAAACCTTATTACCGTGCTGAAGATTTACAAGGGCTTGAACATCTGGAAACTTTCCCGGGAGATTTTCCATTCGTAAGAGGAAACAAAAAGAACAACAATAACTGGTTCATTCGTCAGGATATTATTGTTGAAGACCTGGAAGAAGCCAACAAAAAGGCTTTATTCGTGCTTGACAGAGGAATTGAATCTTTAGGATTTATCCTTCCTGAAAGCTTAAGCGTTGAGCAACTAAATGTGCTTCTTAAAGGCATCGTTGCAGATGCGATTGAGATCAACTTCATCATTGAAGATAATTTCAAAGCTATGCTTAAGTCGTACATAAGCTTCCTAAAAGAAAAGAATTATGATTTATCTAAAGTTTTCGGATCTATTACTTTCAATCCGTTAACCGAGCTTGCATTAGCAGGTAAATCTTCTTCTGTTTTAGAAGCAAAACAATTATTGGAGATCACCAAAGATCTTCAATTCAAAGTGGTAGCTGTACACGGAAGCATTTTCCATAATTCAGGCTCAAGCATTGTTCAGGAATTAGGCTTCGCTTTGGCAACGGCTGCTGAATATCTGGATCAGTTGACTGAAGCAGGAATTAAAATTGAAGAGATTGCTCCGAAAATGAGATTTGATTTCGCAGTGGGTAGCAATTACTTCATGGAGATTGCAAAGATCAGAGCAGCCAGATTACTTTGGGCTAAGATGATCGATGCTTACAATCCTTGTTGCAAATCGATCGCACGAATGTTTGTACACTCAACCACTTCAAACTGGAACAAAACAGTTTATGATCCATATGTAAATATGTTGAGAACAACTACTGAGGCTATGTCTTCAGTAATCGGAGGAACCGATTCATTAACCGTAAATGCTTTTGATGAGTCATTCGAAACTCCTTCCGAATTTGGTGAACGTATCGCACGTAACCAACAATTATTATTAAAAGAAGAATCTTATCTTGATAAAGTAGTAGACCCATCTGCTGGTTCTTACTATATCGAAAACCTAACCAACTCTATCGCTGCTGAAGCATGGAAAATTTTCCTTGCTGTAGAAGAACAAGGCGGATTTGTTGCTGCTTTGAAAGCCGGTTACATTCAGGAACAGGTTAACGAAATGGCTAACAAGCGTAATATGGACATTGCAAACCGCAAAGAGATTCTTTTAGGAACTAACCAGTTCCCTAACTTCACCGAAAAAGCAGAAAAAGACTTCGAAGATTATCAATTCGAAGCTGTAGATTGCTCCGTTGAAGGTGCAGAAATTGAAACATTAAAACCATATCGTGGTGCTCAGGCTTTTGAAGCGCTTCGTTACAGAACAGATACTTTTGCGAAAAACAACAAACGTCCATTAGCTTTCATGTTGACTTACGGAAACTTAGCAATGCGTAAAGCAAGAGCAACTTTTGCTTCTAACTTCTTCGCTTGTGCAGGCTTTGAAGTACAGGATAACAATGGTTTCAAATCTGCGGAAGAAGGCGTAAATGCTGCGAAAGAAGCAAAAGCAGATATCATCGTGATCTGTTCTTCGGATGATGAGTATGCTAACTTGGCTCCACAAGTTAAAGAGTTAGCTGAAGATGCTATTATCGTTGTAGCAGGTTATCCAAAAGAAATTATGGAAGACTTAAAAGCAAAAGGGATACAGCATTTCATTCATGTTAAGAGCAATGTTTTGGAAACATTAAATGGATTTCAAACTGAATTAGGAATAAATTAATTTATATGGCTTGTCATCCTGAGCGCAGCGAAGGACCTCTTTCTATTTACGATAGAAGTTTATTTAGGAGATTCTTCTCCCGATTCAATCGGGATCAGGATGACAACCAAAACAAAGGTTAATCGTTAATAAAGAACAATGAAACCAAAATTTAAAGATATAAACATCAAAGCTACCCAAAACGCAGAAAAATCTGCCAAAGAATGGGAAAGCGAAAATCATATTTCTGCCGACTGGATGACTCCGGAACGCATTGAAATTAAGCCAAGCTTTACCAAAGATGATTTGGAAGGCATGGAACACCTTAACTATGCAGCAGGGAAAGCACCTAACTTACGTGGGCCTTATTCTACCATGTATGTAATGCGCCCATGGACGATTCGCCAGTATGCAGGATTCTCTACTGCTGAAGAATCAAATGCATTTTACAGAAGAAACTTAGCAGCCGGACAAAAAGGTTTATCCGTAGCATTCGACCTTGCGACTCACCGTGGTTATGATTCCGATCACGAACGTGTAGAAGGTGATGTTGGAAAAGCCGGTGTAGCCATCGACTCTATCCTTGACATGAAAATCTTATTCGATCAGATTCCACTGGATAAGATGTCTGTATCCATGACCATGAACGGCGCCGTACTTCCGGTATTGGCATTTTACATTGTTGCCGGTTTGGAACAAGGTGTGAAATTAGAGCAATTAAGCGGTACCATCCAAAATGACATTCTAAAAGAATTCATGGTACGTAATACTTATATTTATCCACCGCTTCCATCGATGAAGATCATCGCGGATATTTTTGAGTACACTTCTCAAAATATGCCGAAGTTCAATTCAATTTCTATTTCAGGATACCACATGCAGGAAGCCGGTGCAACCGCTGATATTGAATTAGCTTATACATTGGCTGATGGTATGGAATACCTTAAAGCAGGTGTGAATGCAGGTATGGATATCGATAGCTTCGCGCCAAGGCTTTCATTCTTCTGGGCAATTGGCATGAATCACTTCATGGAAATTGCTAAGATGAGAGCAGCACGTATGCTTTGGGCGAAGATCGTGAAGAAATTCAATCCGAAGAATCCTAAGTCATTAGCTTTACGTACGCACAGCCAGACTTCAGGGTGGAGTTTAACGGAGCAAGATCCGTTCAATAATGTAGCTCGTACATGTGTTGAAGCAATGGGAGCAGCTTTAGGTCATACGCAGTCTCTTCACACCAATGCATTGGATGAAGCAATTGCACTTCCTACTGATTTCTCTGCACGTATTGCACGTAATACGCAGATCTATATCCAGGAAGAAACCAATGTTTGTCGTTCGGTTGACCCATGGGCAGGAAGTTATTATGTAGAAAAACTTACACACGAAATTGCACATAAAGCCTGGAAATTAATTGAAGAGGTTGAAGAACTTGGCGGAATGGCCAAAGCGATTGAAACCGGATTGCCAAAAATGCGTATAGAAGAAGCAGCTGCCCGTAAGCAAGCGCGTATCGATGCGAAGAAAGATACCATTGTGGGTGTGAACAAATATCGTTTGGAGAAGGAAGATCCGATCGAAACGTTGGAGGTTGACAATACAGCTGTAAGAAAAGCACAAATTGAGCGTTTAGCTGAATTACGTGCTAACAGAAATAATAAAGAAGTACAAATTGCTTTAGAAAAAATAACCAAAGCATGTGAAACCGGAGAAGGTAACCTATTGGCACTGGCAGTTGATGCTGCACAAAAACGTGCTTCCTTAGGTGAAATTTCCGACGCATGTGAAAAAGTATTCGGGAGATATAAAGCCGTGATCAGATCTATATCAGGAGTATACTCAGCAGAATCTGCAGATGACGACCGTTTTGCATTAGCTTGTAAAATGGCAGACGACTTCGCAGAAATGGAAGGCCGTCGTCCACGTATTATGATTGCTAAAATGGGACAAGATGGTCACGATCGTGGTGGTAAAGTAGTTGCTACCGGATATGCCGATATCGGATTTGACGTAGATATGGGGCCATTATTCCAAACGCCTGCTGAATCAGCAAGACAAGCCGTTGAGAATGATGTTCATATTTTAGGAGTTTCTTCATTGGCAGCAGGCCACAAAACCTTGGTTCCTCAGGTAATTGAAGAATTAAAGAAATTAGGTCGAGAAGATATCATCGTAATCGTTGGTGGTGTAATTCCTCCACAAGACTATGATTATCTGTACAAAGCCGGTGCAGCAGCAATCTTTGGTCCTGGTTCCGTTGTAACCGAAGCCGGAATTAAACTATTAGAAATTCTTATCGAATCACGTAAATAACCCCGTTCGGCTAAGGCTCTGCCTTAGTCGTAATTATTAATTCAGGCTGAGCCTGAAAAGATATATTTGACTGAGGCAAAGCCTCAGCCGAACTTTCGAAACAGGGACATTTTTTATTTTATGGTATTAACTAATACATACTAAAATAAAAAGATGTCAACTGGTTATAAAATAGAAAGAGATGATAGTCTTTACTTTGTAACATTCAGGATTGTTGGATGGGTAGATATTTTCACCAGACAAATTTATCGTGATATAGCAATTGACGGATTATCATACTGTCAAAAACATAAAGGCTTAAACATTTTTGGCTATGTAATTATGTCCAATCATATTCATTTATTAGTTCAAAGTGAGCATAGCGATTTGAGTGGATGCATCAGGGATTTCAAAAGTTATACTTCCAAAAAATTCAGGGAAGTTATGTTTACTAATGTAGAAAGCAGAAGAGATTGGATGGAAATGGTATTTCTATATTATGGGAAATATAAAGAAAAGCAAACCTATAAAATCTGGGCACATGACAACCATGCCGAAGTTATTTACAGTCAAAAATTCATTGAACAAAAGTTAAATTATATTCACCAAAATCCCGTTCGAAATGGTTTAGTAGCTAATCCCGAGGACTATTTATATTCAAGTGCCAGAAACTATGCGGGTTTAGATTCTATGTTAGAAGTTATATTGTTGGACAGAAATTGGAAAACTTATTAGTAGTTCGGCTAAGGCTCTGCCTTAGTCGAACATATCCGGGCAGGCTCTGCCTGCATAAGAATTTATATAAAACTAATAAAGAATATTGCAGAATAACAGGCAAAGCCTGTTAAGATAGATTCGACTAAGGCAGAGCCTTAGCCGAACGGGATAATTAGTCTTTTAAAATTAAGTGCTGAATAAGAAATTCCATCATTCTACCCGCATGTACACCGGTATGACCTTTATCCGGACCTACCTGAACTTCAAAGCTTTTTCCTGCTTGTTGCAAAGCCTTTATTAATTGCAATGAGTTTGATGGATGTACGTTATTATCTACGGTACCATAAAAGAGCATCAATTCTCCTTTTAGGTCTTTGGCATATTTCGATAAATTGGAAAGCTCGTACCCTTCTTCATTATTCTCTAACAAATTCATGTAACGCTCTGTATATATATTATCGTAGTTTCTCCAGTTTGTCACAGGCGAGTTAGACACGGCGGCGTGGTACACATCAGGATATCTTAATAAGCTTGCTGCAGCCGTTGTACCTCCATAAGAATTACCATACGCACCTACCCGGTCTTTATACACATAAGGGCGATTATACAAGGATTTAATCCCAGCCGCAAAATCATCTATCTCTGCGATACATAATTTACCATAAATTTTGTCCAATAGTCGTTTTCCTCTACCCTTAACATTTCTTCCATCAATATTAACTACTAAAAATCCGAATTCGGCATATGCGCTTGGATGTGCAAAGGTTTCTTTAAAAGCATTAGTGGCTGGCCCGCCATAATTATCTAACAATACCGGGTACTTCTTAGAAGGATCGAAATTTGATGGAAAATGAATTATACCATGAAGCTCTGTTTCACCATCTGCAGATGTAAATGTAAAAGCCTCAGCAGGTTTATATCCTATTTCTTTAAGTTTTGTCATATCTGCTTTAGTAATCTCTGCTACTATTTTTCCTTTTTCATTTACAAGGTTTACAAATGGTGCTATATTGTGTGTCTGTGCAACATCTATAAAATATTTTTGTGTGGGAGATAATCTAACATAATGATTGTAAGAAGGGTCCGTTAAACGAACATCGCCTGTTCCATCTAATTTTACACGGTGCAACTGGAGTTTCATATGGTTATCTCCACTACGTGCCATATAATAAAGTAATTTTTTTTCTTCATCAACTTTTATAATACTATAAACTTCAAAGTCATGATTTGTTAATGTACTTACTAATGTACCATTATAATTATAGAGGTAATAATTCTTAAAACCTGTTCGCTCTGAGGCCCAAATGAAATGCTTTTTATCTTTTAACTTGTAAATTGGGGGAGAATTTTTTGTGAAGCTTGCCGGCCACTCTTCTCTAGCTATAACTCTGGTTTTTCCTGTATTCGGATCTGCTGCTTTATACTCCATAATATCTTGCTTACGGTTTGTACTATGAAAAAGCAATTCTGTACCGTCCGGTGACCACTCAATACCGTATAGATAGGTTCCCAGGGGTCCATCACTAAATGGGCGTCCATCCCTGGTATCGAGGGTTATTGTTTTTTTAGTTTCCAAATCGTAGACTAATAGATCTACCGGCAAGTTTTTAGCACCCACTTTTGTATAGGGTTCAGCTCGTACGGTATTTTGTATTTTCGTTTGGTCATAAATTAAATAATAGTTTACGGCATCCTTTTCATCAAAACGATAGAAGGCAATTTTTTTATTATCGGGCGACCACCACATCGCTGTGCGTTGACGTAATTCCTCACCATAAACCCAGGTTGCAGCACCATATTTTACTTTATTTTCATCATTTCCATCGGTAGTAATTGCAATGGTATTGGATCCATCTGCATTGCTAAAGTACATGTTTCTATTTTTCGTAAATGCTTTTAACTTTTTATCAGGAGACAAGGAAAAGGTGTCTTGCCTTATTATAGTCATCTTGGCTATCCTTTCTTCCAAATCCGCTACTCCCGGACTTGTTTTAAAAAGTTGAGCTACAGGATGTGGGGGCGATGCTTTTTTTATCGCATTTACTACTCTTTTTTTTCTTACATCGTATGTATATAAAGTATCGTTTTCTTCATATGTAAAAGATTTACCATCTTTTGCCCAAATAAATGCTGGTACCCTGGGAAAAACTTTTACCAGTTTAGGCCATGCTTCTTTATACTGTATATAACCAGGCATGTTTTTTAATTTGCTTTGCGCTATGGTAATATCTGTATAGAATAAACAAAATAGCACGAAGAACAATGTCATTGTTTTATTTGAATTCCTCATAAAAAAACTCATTTTGAATAATATTTTAATTAGTTTTAATTTTATTATAAAGTCTTTTCACCTATCACAAACCGGCCCCAGGTTTATTTTTATAACGTAAGACATAGTTATATTTTACCTCATAAGGCAGGCCATTACACCCTTATAAAAACAACAATTGTTAGCCTCTTTATTTATAACTTAAAGTTTATTGGTTTTTAGTATCTCGAATTACAACTACTTTCATAGGTTTAGTACCCTTTTCTATATAAAGGCCTAATGGTTCCAGAGTACTTGAAATAACACTTATGTCTCCGGTTTTTACTACCGCCTCCACAATTTTCTCGTGGAAGAAAAAATCTATTTCATTTGTTAAACCCGTTTGATTTATAGTAGGCGGAAGAGGGTTATTAAAAATGAATTCAAAATAATCATCTTTTCCATTATATTTATTCAACCTCGCCTTTCTATGAACCATACTTATCATTCTTATAACATCTCTCATATCTGCATTGCTTCTGCCATAAATTTTCTTACCATCAGCAGAAGTAGATTTGATAAATGTTTTGTATTTTTCACCGGGAGTTTTAGTCTTCAATTTTTCTTTTGCACCTGGCCGGGCTTTTAAAAACCAACATGGCATTTCTCTTACTTCAACATATGCCTCAAACCCAAAGTAACTCATCAGGTCACGTCGCATACATTCCTGTAAAAATTTCATAGTACCTCTACCTTTAGGAACCTTACGTACATAATCGTATTTCTCGAATAAGTTGTAAGGAGATTCACCTGATAACTCTATTACTGGTGCCGGCCAGTACTTACCATAGGCTTTTTTATATTTGGGAAACCTGATAGTGTCGGGATATAAACCAGTAGCCTGTAGTCTTTCCATAGGCGAGTTAGCCAAGGTATCAGTATATGCCAGGTTATATAAATAAGCCAACGGTATATTTACTTCCTGAACTCTGTCCAGACCTCCCAGATGCTTCTCTCTGTAGGCTTCTACTTCAGTTTTTCCAACACTTTCTGCTAGCCACTCCATAAATTCGGGATCGTTAAGGAATCTAAAACTAAACAAGAAAAGGCTTGGGCTATTATGTGAAATTTTTCCAGTAGATTTTTTTAGAATAGATCTAAATTCGAAATCTGTACGGTTTCCTCCATTACCATCAATATATAAGGGTTTTAAGTAATCATAAACAACTTGATTTGCAGCTATTGCAGCGTCATTTTCTTTTTGAGCTTCAATATCAAAAGAATCATCTAAAATAGCTGTGAGTAGTTTATCTATAATATCCATTTGTACTCCTACAAAATGTGCTGCGATTCTACCTTGTTTATCTATTATAAAAGTTTGAGGAACCCCTCTGCTTTTACCCATACCGTCTATCCATTGTTTTTCAATGGTTTTTTCAGGGCCATCAACTGCAACCGTATAACTTAATTGATCACCTAGTTTTTTTACATATTCGCGAACATCATCGATATATTTTGGTTTGGGTGTGCCGGGAGGTTCATTGTTTAATTCCTGAACAAAAACGCCAACGATTTCTACCTTACCTTTATATTTTTTAGATAAGGCAGATAATTTAGGAATAGCCCTGGCACAAGGACCGCACCAGGTAGCTCCAAACTCGATTACATAAGGTTTTCCTTTTTTGAAGGATTTAATAGGTTTTCCTTTTATCCATTCATATGGTTCCAAAGCAGGTGCTTTATCTCCTATTTTTAACGTTCCTTTTTGTGCAAAGCCATAATTGATTACACATAGAATAAAAGTGATTATTGCAATTTGGGATTTCCTGTTCATGTTGATATATTTTTTGTAATTACTAAGCAGCAGAAGTTTAAACTCCTGGCATCTTGGCTTTAGCAATCCCACCCTAATTGATTAAATAATAATTAGGGTGGGTTGGTTAGATTATAATACTGATAGTTTTAGTACCCAGGATTTTGGGTTAAATTAGAATTATTAAAAATTTCTTGTGCAGGGATTGGAAATAAAACATCTGTAGCTTGCCAGTCTTTCCTTTGAATTAGCGATAGCACTTCAGATGCTTTGCCCGTACGCTTTAAATCGAACCAACGGTGTGCTTCTGCAAATAACTCTACTTGTCTTTCTTTTGCAATAGCATCTAACATTTCTTCTGAAGTAGTTGCGGAAGTATTCGACAAACCTGCACGGTTACGGATAGCATTTAAATCGCTTTGTGCACCGGGAATATCTCCTAAGCGGACCCTGGCCTCTGCACGAATAAGATAAGTCTCCGCCAGACGCAACATCATCACATGTTCAGGAGGGCCCGGATTAAAGTTATAAATCCCATTTTTGTATTTATTAACAAATTTATAAGCTCCAGCGGTACCCACCCATTGATTGAAGCGCTCATCATCAGGCTCAAGCTCAAAAAGCTTAATCACTTCATCGGAAAGGGTGGTACCTCCTGCTACACTGTTTATTGGGCCAAAAGACAATGGAACAAGGATATCACCAATAAAAGTGCTTCCCGGGGTTTCTAACCAGCCTAATGACGCTAATTGCCAAATAGCCTCTTTATTATTCGAAGGGTTATCCAGGAATATATCTGATAAATTATCCTCAAGTCTATAAAGGGTGGTTTGATCTAATACCAAAGTAGCCTGCTCTTCAGCCGCCTCCCAATTTTCGGTATACAAATAAAGACGTGCCAGCAAGGCTCGTGCTGCACTTTGATTGGCCCGAATACGTTCCCCATTATTAAAAGAATAATCATTGGGTAACAACAGGATTGCATTGTTAAGATCAGCTGTTATCTGCTCATAAACAAAAGATACTTCATCTCTTGATACCATATTATTAGCTTCAACATTTGTAGTGGTAATATAAGGCACCTCATTAAAAA
This sequence comes from Bacteroidales bacterium, assembly GCA_028280405.1. Lineage (GTDB taxonomy): Bacteria > Bacteroidota > Bacteroidia > Bacteroidales. The sequence continues at coordinate 20,794 of JANQLW010000032.1, read as the reverse complement.
GGTTTACTAAATAAAAGTGCGACAAAGCACGTAAAAACAGAGCTTCGCCTGTTAACTGATCAATTGCTTCCTGCGAAACCATATCATTATTTTCCAGTCCCACCAGAATACCGTTCGCATTATTGATAACTCTGTAAAAACCACTCCAAATACCAAAAAGAACTGCATTATCTGCTGCTATGTTATTACTACTCAATTCAACTCTTGAGGTATTCGTTGTATGGTTAAAAAGTTCGTCTGAAGCCAAACCTGAAACCAACTCCAAGTTAGCGGTGATTCCTGTGGAGTAGTTTGATAATAATCCATAGGTTCCAATAAGGGCAGAGGTTGCTGTTTGGTCAGTAGTAAAAAGTGTTTCACTTACTATTTCATTCTTTGGTACATCTATCTCAATAAGGTCCTCGCAAGAAGTCATGAGACCCAGAAGCAATATATTTATTAGCGTATATTTAATATGTTTCATAACTAAAATTTTTAAAACGTTAATCGTAAGCCTGCAGTAATATTTCTTAAAGGCGGGAATTTCACCCGTTGTGTTTCAGGGTCTATACCATCAAAACCGGTGATGGTAAACAGGTTTTGGGCCCTTAAATAAATGATGGCACTACTTAAGCCTAACCGCTTATTGATTTTTTCCGGAATAGTATAAGATAAAGCAACATTTTGTAAACGAATAAAAGAAGCATCTACCCTGGATAGATTTGAAGCATAATGCTGTTGGTGACTTAGGATAAAGCTAAAATCTGAATTCACTTGTTGAATGTCTGTTACATCTCCGGGATTTTGCCAGCGATTGATCATAGCTGCAGGTAAATTTCTAGCTGACGATGGAATAAAATTTGCTATTGGGTTCCATCCTTTCTGCTTTACAAACTCAAAAAAGAAGTCCAATTGAAAACCTTTATACGACAAACTATTGCTCAAACCACCATAAAAATCTCTTTGAGTATCTACAAAATCTTGCTTGTCCTCCGGTGAATAAGCAGATATGACACCGTCATTATTAAAATCAACAATTATATACTGGCCGGTATTTGGATCTAAACCCAGGGATTTATAGCTTTTTTGCCCCTGAAAGCTTTTACCGACTACATAGCGGTTGTTAAAAGAAGAAAAATTCTCTATATTATCAAATTTTAACAATTTATTTCGTTCACGTGTAATATTAAAACTTGTGGTCCAGGTAAAACTATTAGATCTAATATTGATGGTGCTTATTTCGAATTCCAATCCTTTATTCTCAATTAATGCCGGTAAATTAAACTGTAATTGAGTAAAACCGGTTGTGGTGGCCAATGGCCTCTGGATTAATTGATTGCCTGATCTGTTTTGATACCATGTTAAACTCAATTCTATTCTATTATTAAACATCCCGAGGTCCAAGCTTAAATCGAATTTTTTATTTTCTTCCCAGGAATAGTTGGGGTTGGCCGCCCTGGTGATAATAACACCGGCATCTTCATTATATACACCTTCACGTAAGGAAGCATAGGTTTCCAGGAACCCATAATCCCCAATTTGGTCATTACCGGTAATACCATAGCTGGTACGAAGTTTTGCATGATTAAAAAAAGATTTCATATTCTTAAAAAAGCTTTCTTCTGAAAATATCCAGGCTGCACCAATTGCACCAAAATTACCCCATTGCTTACCAGGGCCAAAACGAGAAGAACCATCGCGACGTCCTGTAAGGTTTAAAATATATTTGCCGCTGTAATTATAATTTAAACGTGCAAATATAGCGTTGTATTTATAGTCTGAAGATGCATTAGAGCTTGTTAGGCCGGAAGCTGAAGCAATATCTCTAATAAAAATATCGGAGACATAACCAAAGGCGAACAGACGCTCCTGCTCTGATGAAGAGCTTTGAAGTGAGGTAGCCAAAAGCGCGCTTAATTTACCTTTGCCCAGCATGGTATTATATTTTAATTGTGGTTCTATAATCCATGTCTTGCCTTTTTTATCGAGATAATTTACGTTACCACCACTTCCTTGATTTCCGGGTGAACGTGAACTTAAAGGGTTTAACCAGGCTTGATCCTCTCTATCTAATGTATAACCTGTAGTCAGTTCAAAATTTAAATTTTTCGCAATCGTATAAGCAAGATTGGCATTGACAATTAACTTATGAGATCTAACTTCAACCATTTGTGCAAATCGACCCAAAGGATTATTGGTAAAACTTTCATTTTCCCAGTTAATATTACCATTTTCATCAAATAAAGCAGGTGCGTTGGGAGCCAAATTTAGAATATCAGTTAAAGAAACACCTCCTCTTTGATTATTATTAACCGAACTATATCTTACCGTTATATTCGCCCTGAAGCGTTGGTCCTTTGAACGATGAATAACATTTAGTGCTCCTGAAATATTTTCAAAGGAAGAATCATCAAAGTTTAAAACATTGTTCTGTTTGAAATAACTGCTACTAAATAAAAAGCGTGTTGCCTCTGTTCCTCCGGATAAGGATACATTGGCATTTGTTTGCTCTGCAGTACCGAAAAACACTTCTTGCCAATCGGTATAGCGGTTTTGATCCCAAAGTAATAAATCGGGTGCATTAGTTTCTGTTGGCTGGATAAAACTTCCGTTATCATAATACTCATTTCTAATTTCCAGGTATGGCTCTGTTGTTAACACATCCAGTCTTTCAGGTATATCTGAAAAACCATGTGAATATTCAAAATTTACCTTGGTTTTGCCTATTTCCCCTTTTTTTGTCGTAATTAAAACTACGCCATTAGCCCCGCGCGATCCATAAATAGCGGTCGCATCTGCATCTTTTAATATTTCAATGCTCTCAATATCGGAAGGCTTTAAAAATGTTAATGGACTTCCGTTATTAAAAAGAGAAAATCCGTCACCTGCTGTTGATGGTATAGGTACTCCATCTATAATAAAAAATGGTCTGTTGGCGTTAGGGCGGCCATCATTACCGTCGTTTAGACTATTTAACCCACGTATTCTAATTCTAATTTCACTACCGGGTATTCCTGAAGTTTGTTCGATTTGCACCCCCGGCATTCTGCCTTTAATTGCTTGTAAAGCGTCTGTTACCGGTTGTTGTTCAATTTCTTTGGCACTGACTTTGGAAATACTCCCGGTGGCCTCTCTTGGCTTTACGGTATAATAGCCGGCATTAATAGCAACTTCTTCCAGTTCTGTTGCAGACTGCTCAAGGGTTACATTAATAGTGGTCTTGTTACCTACTAGAATTTCCTGTTTGGCAAAACCTATATAAGAAAATACCAATACCGTTTTTGAATCAGGAACTGTAATAGAATATTCTCCGTCAATATTAGTGGTTATTCCCTTAAAAGTTCCTTTTATCATTACGGTAGCATTAGGCAATGCTTTTCCTTCAGAGTCAGTGACTTTTCCGGAAATCTCTTGTTCTGGTGTTTTCTCCTTTTTGGGCTTTTTTCTAATGACTATGGTATTATTTTCTTTGATGGAGAATCTAAGATATACACCTGATAGACAATTACTTAGGAGTTTATCCATTGAAATGACTCCCTTTTTAAGCTGCACTTTCGGAAAATCTTTAAATAAGTCTTCGTGATAAATAAAAGTATAATCGGTTTGTGCCTTGATGATATCGAATACATCATCCACACTAACGGTTTTATCAGCATCGATCACAATTTTTGTATCTTCTGCATCTTTTTCTTGTGAAAAAACGCAGGTTGGAGTAACGCTAAAAAGCGCTGTGCAAAGCAAGAAAATAAGCGTTCTCATACTATTTATTGTTAAGAACCATTTTCTAAGATAAAAAAAACGGTTGGTTAATTTTATTTCCATAAATTTGTGTGTTATTAGTTAGTTACATAAATTAATTAATACGACTTTAAGGGGAATGTATTCTTTTACTGTTCAGGTGGAAAGTTACGTTCCTCTTTTGTTTATTCTACTGTAGTTATTTTACCATATTTTCTGATTTTAGTTATACTTCGGTTATTTATTTCTATTTAATAATGACTGTTTTATTATTGATCTCATATGTATTAATAATATCGGTATTTCGAATAGCTGTTAAAATTTCCTCTATGCTTTGCTGTTTGCTTATTGCCCCTATAAAACGTTGGGATTCGAGTGCTTTATTTTCAAATATGACTTCCATGTCGTACCAACGGGATAATACCTTCATGATGTCTTTTAACGGCAATCTTTTAAAGTTAAATATACCTGTCCGCCAGGATGTTTCATTTTCCGGATTTACCACAGCAACGGCCAATGTTAAGGTTTCCCTGTCTAAAATTGACTGTTGCCCCGGGCTTAGTGTTTGCTTGTAACCTGATGCATTGACAGCGACTTTCCCTTCTACGAGCGTGGTATATATGTTCGTTTCGTCTTTATAGGCTTTGATGTTAAATTTCGTTCCTAATACCCGGACTTCCTGGGCATTATTGATTACTTTAAATGCCGAACCCTTGTGCTGGGTGGCCGGAGATACGTCGAAATAAGCTTCCCCATAAATCAATTCTACTTGCCTGGGTTGGCCTTCAGTAAAAGTTACGGGATATTTTAAGTGGCTTTCAGAGTTGAGCCATACACGGCTGCCGTCAGATAGTGTTAGTAGGAATTGTCCGCCTCTTGGGATGGTGAGGTAGTTGTAAGAAGTATCCCTGCCTGCTATTTTTTGATCTGCCTGTCCGGCAGGCAAGTCTTTCTGTTCAGCAGACAGGTCTGTCTGCCGCACGGGCAGATATATAATTTCCTCACCGTTACTACTCACGTTCGCTGATTGATACACCCGGCCTTTTTCTAAAGTGATATTAGAACCATCAGCAAGGGTTAAGGTTGCTTTGTCAGTACCGGTTTTTATTTGGTTATTAATAATAATAGCTTCTTCAAATTGAGGGATATCCTCTCTATTATTCAAAAATATAGTCAGCGCTACCATTAAGACGATTGAAGCGGCGGCGGCATATTTCCAATATAGTTTTCTTAGTGGTTTTTTCTTTTTCACAGATTGCACGAGTGGCTGCTTTAATTGCGCAATGATACGATTCCATGCTTTGCTTTTATCAAGCGTTTGTACCAATCCTATTCTACTTGCTTTTTTATAAAATAACAGATAGTCTGAAAATTGTTGTTTGTTTTCTGGGCTTTGATTGATCCATTCCCGAAGCGTTTTGAATTGCTCTTCAGTCATTTCCTGCGCCGTATAGGCGCTAAAAAGTTTATCGATATGGGTGTTGTTCCTGCTCATTTAACGATCTTGTGTATTATACATATATCAAAAGACCAAAAATGGGTGACAAGAAAATTAAACTTTTTTTTTAAACCAGTGTAATAGTATGAAAATATCTTCCACGCAAAGGGCGCTAAGGTTTTTTACGCAAAGTCCGCAAAGGCTCTGCGCTTTTTGCGTGTTTTGCGAGTAATATCATTAATACCGCGAAAATTGTGAGTAAATTAATGTATGCAAAGGTACATTATGATAATATCCAGTGAATTACGAAGCTGCTTTAAGGCCCTGGAATAATGTGTTTTTACAGTGTTTAAGGATATGCCAAACCGTTCAGCGGCCTCTTTGTATTTAAGATTATCAAGCACGATTGCTTTGAAGACTTCCTTCATTTTTGGTGGCAAGGCTTCCATTTCTTTATATAGTTTTTTCTTTTCCTGTTCGATCATTTCAATATCAACATCGTCATTTAATAGTTTATTGACTTGATCTTCGATGTCCTCAAAATGGTATTTTGAATTCTTTTTTACCGCCGTTAAGGTATTATTCCTTATTGCCCTAAACAGATATGAAGTTATTGGGCCTTTCAACTTAAGGTATAGCTTTTCATCCCATAGTTTTATGAAAAATTCCTGAACGATATCTTCTGCTAATTGAAAGGAGTTACAGTATTTTAACGCGTAAACACTTAATGGCATATAATAGCGATCGAATAGCTGCTTATATGCCGAAGGGTCGCCTTGCTTAAGTTTTTCAAGAATTTGTGAATCGCTTAATTTCATAAAATAATAAGGCTATAAAGAATTATACCGGTTGTTCACATTTAATTGTGCTAATATACTATAATTTGATAGATGGACTAAAATGCAATACGAAATGCACGGTACCGATTGGTATTTGAAGTGATTTTTTCCTACGCAACTTTCATCAGCTTATATGCATCTATAGTTTAAAGATTGAGTCTATTTAGAGTATCATTTATTAAACAGTAGAATTATGAAGATATTAAAAGTATTGCTCCCCATCTTGCTTATTGTATTGATCAGTTGCAGTAAAGATGATATACAGAATGATGTTGGTTATCAGGAAGCCAATTATACTTTTTATAAAAGTGCCAATTTATTTTCCGAAGCTGAGAATAACAGATCAGCTGAGTATAGCAAAGCATTTAAAATTGTATCTGTCAACAGAACGGATAATAAATTAGAGATTAAGCTTTCTTATGAAGGAAGTTGTGATAACAATAAATTTGAAGTTATCTGGAGTGGTGCCATTATGGAAAGTTGGCCCATGCAAACGACCTTATTTGTAAAGCGGTCAGCAGAGAATTGCAAGAATGATGGTAAAACATTTGAGGAAACATTGATCATAGACTTGAAGAAATTTATGGGGGATGACCTGGATCTAGAGAATACAGTATTTCATGTTTGCAATGGTTCTATAGAGAAAGGCAATCCCAATGATGTGGTTTCCACTTCCAATACGAATAATTAAGGAAAACTTCTCTGATATAAATCGAGGTCTTAAAATCTAAATGGTATATACATAAACCTGGCATCTTTAGAAGTGGCAGGTTTTTTTGATTTAGGAACAAGGATTAACGATTGCAGAATTCAGAAGTTCGCAAATCAAAAATCGTTAATCCTTATTCCTAAATTAAATTTTAATCCACCCGATACCAATCCAAGGTCAAAGAATGGCGAAACGCCTTAGGTTCAAGTATATCATTAAACCTAAATATTATCTTATCTTCAAAAAAAAGTGATGTAGGGAAAACTGCTGGAGAATCTGCCTGTAACTCCATAGATCCTTTGAAATGAAAATGTTGCCGATCCAGAAAACTTAATATAAACCAAAGCTGTGCTTTGCCTTCAATAATGTGGTCAAAGGTAGATTCCATCTTTCCGGTCTCATCCCAAATAATAAACCTGATCGTAACAGGTTTAATGCTAAAATTACTAATACAAACTTCTGTCCTCGTCATTTGATTATTGACTACATACGGACAATACCACCGTGGCTTTAAATTTTTAATGGTAATGGGATCAATTTTTAGACTTAATGATTTATTGATAAGGTCTACAACATTTATAATTTCCTTTTCCCGTTCACCTCTTTGTTGTTCTATTCTTTCCTGTTTCTTTCGCTCTTTGAGCTCATTTTCTTCGTGTTGAGCAAACCCATTCATTAAACTGCCAATAAAAAGTAATACAGCTAAAATTTTGATATAATGCTTTTTCATAGGTAAAAGGTTAATTTATTAGGTTTCTTAAAGATAGCTAAATAAAAAACTGATTTCAACCTGACAGGTTGACTTCAAAATTACCTCTGTTTCTCCGTAAGATGCTTCCAAAAACGTTTCGGCATAAACTGCATATGTAATCTCGGATTGATTCTTTCTTTAATACAAGCCGAATCAAAATAGGTTTTCCAGAGTTCCCGGAAAAATTCTTCACTCTGAGCCATGATACTTTTATCTATTTGTCCGCTGGAAGTATCTACCAAACTTTCTGTAAATGTAACTTCCGACATATTTTCCAAATCATAATAAAAACCATAATTACGCTTCATATCGTAAATGATCCATTTTTGATCGGCAAAACGGTCTTTAAAATGTTTTGTTGTTAAAGGAAGTACATTATATTTTGGCTCAAATGAGGCATAGTAAATGTCATCCGCAGTTTTTTGAAAGCGGACAAACATGATTATCCGTTGTGCCTCACGCTTCACCTTTTTATTGATTTTAAGCATTTTCAAAACAGATTCATTCCTAAAATTATATTCAATATTTTCAGGCGAATCAAATATCTTTCTTATATAGTTCAACAATAGAATTTCTATATCTTCCATTTCCGAAAGAAATACATGATATATCATCTCACAGCTAAGCTTTGAGATTTTCTTGTTCAGGCCTTTCCATACCCTTTTTGCTTTTATTTCATCACTGATCACTTCATAGTCGGCAGTAAACATTGAAGTTTGAAGCTCTGTTTTCCCTAAAATTTTAGATGGAAACTGTTTTATCTCATAACAATCAAAGACCAGGCTTAGAAGCCCTTCAAAGGTTTTATCGTATATCCATGTATTTGAATTTCCGGTCTTCATTATCTTAACATTTTTACTCTTTCATGATCAAACAAGCTTAACTGTCCAGGAAGTTTAGATTTCTTTGAAAGAATTTTTTTGACAAACAGTTGACGTGAGTATTCCGGTTTCATTTCATTCACCGTTAGAGAAGAAAGTTCATTGCATGTGATGAAGTAACGGGCCCGTTTCATAACCACTCCCATCTTTTGCAGTTGCCTGCTGTTAAGCCGGCCATATCTTCTGGACATGATGATGAGCCTGGCAGATTTCAAGCCAATACCGGGAACTCTTAAGATCCACTCATAATCGGCTTTATTGATATCAATGGGAAATAAATGCGGATTGCGAAGGGCATAACTCAATTTCGGATCAAGTTCCAAATCGAGGTCGGGATGCTTTTCACTTACAATTTCATCCACTCCAAAACCATAAAAACGTAATAACCAATCCGACTGGTAAAGCCGATTTTCCCTTACTAAAGGAGGATTCGTCAAAGCCGGAAGTCTTTTATCTCCTGTATTTACAGGAATATACCCGGAATAATAGACACGCTTCAATTCCTGTTGTTTGTATAAAGATGAAGCAAGATTAAGAATTTGTTGATCGCTATCCGAACTAGCTCCTATGATAAGCTGAGTACTTTGTCCGGCTGGAACAAATTTTGGAGCCGAACGAAATTTCTTTCGATCTTCTTTACTAGTTAATATTCCTGTTCGAATGGATCGCATGGGAGCCAGAATATCCGCATAACTCTTCTCCGGTGCCAGCAATTTTAAATTTGTTTCCGTTGGGATTTCCATATTCACGCTAAGCCGGTCTGCATACAGGCCTGCTTCCCGGATCAGTTCCATGCTTGCTCCCGGAATGCTTTTTAAATGAATATAACCATTGAAACGATGCAGCGTCCGCAATTCTTTTGCGACACAGACCATACGTATCATCGTATAATCCGGATTTTTTATTACTCCTGAACTTAGAAATAATCCTTCAATATAATTTCTCCTGTAGAATCCGATGGTAAGCTCCGTAAGTTCTTTAACCGAAAGGCTTGTCCGCTCAACATCATTACTTCTACGATTAATACAATAAGCACAATCATATATACAATGATTGCTGAGCATTATTTTTAAAAGAGACACACAACGCCCGTCATCGGTAAAGCTATGGCAAATTCCCCAGGCAGCGGCATTGCCTATGCCTTTACCTGAATTACTTCGGTTCGTACCACTTGATGCACAGGAAACATCATACTTGGCCGAATTAGTAAGAATTTCCAGCTTTTTCAATATTTTATCATTCATCAATACAATTTTCAACAGTTTGGAATACTACTAATTTTTGTTTAATTTTACAATCAAATATACTAATACTTTTAGTATACTAATATTTTTAGCTAACAAAATTTATGAATAACTTTTTAGGTTCAAATATTAAATACTTACGAAAGTCACGTAATCTGACACAAGATCAGCTTGCAAACAAAATCGGTGTAAACCGGGCTATGATCGGTTCCTATGAAGAAGGAAGAGCCACTCCGAAAATTTCTGCCTTGAGTACTCTTTCACATTATTTCAATGTGAGCATTGATGACATGGTTAATTTAGATTTAAGTGTTAAAAAAGAAGAATCTGCAGTTGACAAAACAGGGAAAGGCTTACGTATTTTGACCACTTTGGTGGATCGTGATAATAAAGAACTAATTACATTAGTTCCGGTGAAAGCTGCCGCAGGTTATACAAGTGGCTATGCTGATCCTGACTTTATAGAAGAACTACCAAAATTCAACCTCCCGTTTCCGGAACTTTCGAATGAAAGAACCTACAGGGCATTTCAAATAGAAGGAAATAGTATGGAACCCTTACCTCCAAATGCTTATATTATATGTGAGTACCTTCAAAACTGGAAGGACCTGAAAAATGGGAAACCTTATATGATCATTACAAAAGATGACGGTATTGTTTATAAACGAATATATACAAACGATAATGACACCCTTCTTTTAAAATCGGACAATCCTGATTATGATCCTTACACTATAGAAACAGGAATGATCTGTGAAGTATGGAAAGCGTTAGGATATATTTGCTTCTCACTTCCTGAAGTTGAAGAAATGAACTTAGGAAAGTTAACAAGTATGGTTCATAAAATGCAAAATGAACTGAATGAAATAAAAAGGAAAGTAGATTAAGGTCATCTTATGATTAGGTTAATACTTCTTCAACTCTGCTTTCAAACTCTTTCTGGTTCTTGCTTCTTGCAACATACTTAAAGGTTGCGTTTCGATCTTCAAACAAATAAGCAAATGAGCGCCAGTACTCTTTCATCTTGCCCACAAATTCATCTTCTTCCCTAAATATAGGTTGAAGTGTAGAGGACAGTTCATCATGAAAAGCTTTGAATCTATAAAAATCCGGAATGGTTTCAGTATAAATACCTTTTATTTTTTCCGGTAGGAATGGATCCTTTAAGACTCCTCTACCTATCATGATCTTTTTTACTTTTGGAAATCTTTCACGGATTTTCAGAAAATCTTCTCTGGTTTTTATGTCACCATTATAAACCATAGGGTTTTTAGATAGTTTTAAGACCTCCTCAAAATAATCGTAATAAACACTTCCGCTATATAGTTGCTTCCCTATACGGGGATGGACAATCAGCTCCTTTAAGGGATATTTATTATAGATTTCTATTAACTTAAAAACTTCATCCGGATGCGACATTCCAAGCCTGGTTTTAATCGATAGTTTAATTTCAAAGTTGTCAAAAATTGCATCCAGGAAATCTTCAATCTCTTGTGGTTTTTCCAGCTGCCCACACCCTCTTCCTTTCTTAACAATTTTAGAAACGGGGCATCCGAGGTTCCAGTTTAACTCATCATAACCATAATATTGAATCCATTTAATGAGATGGGCAAGATCTTTCAGGTTCCTCCCCAGAAACTGGGGAATGGTTTTAATTTTTTGCTTTGAAGCCGGAGGGATATCCCATTTCCGTACTTTCTCCTTAGATTTATGATGATTTAAGGGGACAAATGTGGCAATTGCGATATCAATGCCCTGAAAGTATTTCGCATATATATTGCGAAAAATAATTTCGGTTGTTCCTTTTAAAGGAGCTAAATATAATATCACATCATGATTCACTGTGTAAAATTAAAAATAATGAGGTGACACCTTAAGGTGTCACCTCATTATTATTTGAGTTGAAAGATTATTTGCCTTCCTTGACTTGTATTCCAGTTTAACCTCTCCTTTACCTTCAACAATAAATTCGTATTCCAGTTTACCATAGCTTCCAATTCTCAGGAATTGTATTTCAGGTTTATGTTCTTTATAATTAACTTTATCTAATCTGACATCAGAGATCAGGCCTGAAGCAATTACTTTTGCGCCACTTAATTTTAGCATATCCGGTGTATAAACCTTCTTTTGCCAGCTGTGTTCGGACATAGAAGATATTCCTTTGGTATTTTCCAAACGTACTCTGATTTTGTATAGATTTTTCCCGATTTTCTTTTTATCAAAAATTTCCATTTTTATATGCGGAAGATGTTGGGCAGAGAATAAAACTGCGGAAGCATTTCTATGTACTAAATCCTGCAACATAAACGTATGGGATAAACGTGAACTGAATTTCACCCAGCCTCCGATTTCAATATCTCCATATTGAGGATGCTTGAATGGTTTCCAGTCTTTATATAATTCTCCCTGTGCCAAATGATCATTAAACTTCATGCGTTCATGACTAGGACTTAGTTTTTTCTCTCCAACTTTTGCGTTTGGATTTCTATATTGTTCACTCCTTCTCCTTTGATATAATTCCCCAATAAAAGTATAGGCACCCATGCAATGATAGGTGAACTCTCCAAAATCACCACGGGTTGGGTATAATTCATAAGAAGGTTTATACACATAACCCGGTACCATTTTTTCAGCATTTTTACCCAAAAGATCATACACCTGAATATCTGCTCCAGGAACAACTAACTCGCGTGTACTAGGGCCTCTTAAAAACATTCCTCCGGTATTATGGAAAGCCCAAACCATTAAAATATTTTTCTTTTTAGTCAGAAATTCAGCTATTGCTTTTAAACCAACTCCTGATAATGGATAATCGCCTGCACCTCCCTGAATAAATGTAGGTTGCCAGTCGAATGGCCAGTTCCGGTTGGGATCAACATAACCCGGCCCATCTTCATTGAATCGGCCATCTCCGTCATTGTCCAGACCTTCAGAACCAAGCATAGTCCATTCTCCTTTTTCACCAGGTTTCACCTGAATCATTAGTCTTGGGTCCTCAGGATCGGTTTTATAATTCCCATTCGGATCCTTGATACGCATGCGGCAAATATTCCCATCTCCATCCAGGTCATCCACATCATCTTCATCAATCAAACCATCTCTATCATCATCCTTCGGTCTGCGTATGGTCCTGTTACTACTGGAAGTCCCTCCGTCATTAAAAAAATGCCAGCGGCCATCCGGATTCACCACAGGAATAATATACATAGCCGTACGGTCCACAAGCTCTTTGATCATTGGGTTACTCTTATATTTGGTTAAAACCATATTCGCATAATAAAGACAAACTTCTCCGGCCTGAATTTCATTTCCATGAATATTCCCGTCTACATAAATACCCGGCTTATCCAAATCCTTTCCTGTTTTCGGATTATTAATTGTCAGGGCCAGGATCTTACGGCCTTCCTCACTTTTACCTACTAATTCCAGTTTAGTAATATTTTTATAAGCCGTATGCAGTTTTTCAAGTGCTTCATTTACCTCCTCATAGGTATAGTATTTATCAAATCTTAAAGGTATTTCGATGCTTTGTCCAACCGATACGAGTGTCAGACAAATTGCAATCAATGTTGTATATATAGCTTTCATTTTGCTCTGATTTAAGGTTCTGTTTATAATTGAACTGACACTGTTTTGTTTTCTACAAAAATATTTTCCGAAAGAATATTGAATTTAATGGTGTCTGTATTTTCAGCATTGATCAAAAATTTAAATTCCAATGTTTGGTTTGGAGAAATTGAAGATATCCGGGTTCTCACATTTCCGGATAATAGTTTAGGTTTTCCAACATATTGGAGAATTACAGGAGCAGGCCTTCCATTTCGCTCTCCCATATAAGTCGGATATGGGAATTGCCCTGTATTTTCAACATAAACGATTACTTCCTTGATCTGTTTATTTTTTGAATGTATTTTTAAACTCATCTTCAATTTTGGAAGTTTATCTGAAAGTTTTGTCAGATAAGGTAATTGTTGTTCAAACAATTGACCCGTTTTGATATTATGAGGATATGTCAGGGCATAAGGTTTCAAGCCACCGACTTCTACTTCTTTAAAATCAGGATGATTTACTTTAGTCCAGTTTACAAATTCATCCAATTCCATTTTATCAATATAAGCAAGTATCTTTTTTTGTTTAGCATCTACATCCTTATTTTTGCCTGGAGTTTGTTTCTGCTTATCTTTTCCTTTTTTCTCCGGAAGAGGGAGATTCCAAACATTCAAACTAAAGGTAGGCAAGCCATACTGGAAATAACAAAATTTCTCGAAAGAGCCATTGGCCCATTTGCTGTCTTCCAATCGGTTTGTATTAAAGTCTTTCTCCTTTAAAAAGCTTTTAAACTCCTTGGATACAGCGGCAAATATTGGCAAGTCTTCTTGTTGATAAATTGTAGGCTTTTTAGAATTTACTAAACGCATATAAATTCTTCTGGCCTGTGACTTATCACTTATTTTTTCATTCAATACTTTCTTAAGCTCATCACTGCCGTACATTTTTTGTGTATCAATACCAATCATTCTGCCATAATATGCAGGGACTTTAATACGCCCTATTCCACCTCCTTTCCTGCTTTTGGGAGGGAATAACATATTATTGGTTTTACCCAGAACAATACTCATTGCAATATCTTTATTTTCTGCAAAAAATCTCATTAAAGCAAATGCCTCCGGTTCAGAGCCATTCCATACACCATGACCTTTTTTAAAAGGTTCGTACATATAAGTAAAATTGCGATCAATATTCACACCTCCGTCAGGATCTTCATTAATTAAGCCATCTTTATCATTGTCAAAACCTTCTTCATACAATTTGTAAATTCCTTTTTCTCCTTTTGCAAGATTTGCTTTCCGAATGATCCTGGGATCTTTAGGATCCTTTATATATTGTCCCATGGGGTGTTTTACAATCATTTGCGTGATCACTCCATCTCCATTCAGATCTTCCGGTCCATCTTCATTGACCTGATCATCTTTATCGTCATTAATAGAAGTTTTGTTATAGGTTGACCCTGTTTTCAGCTTATCAAAAGCTCTGAGATGTGCATCTATATTTCCACAGGGGAGTATATACCAATTTTTAGTTTCATAAGCTTGGGGGTGCTTACTCAGATATTCTACAAACCAAATAGCGGCATCCGTTGAAATTTGATGAGTTCCTTCCATATTGGCTGCAACAAAAACAGATGGCATTCCTTTATTAAATTTCCCGATTTTAATAAGAGGGACTTCTTCTCCTCCTGCCGATTTGGTCAAAATAGTATAGCCAATGTCCGGATGATTTTTAGCTAAAATTTTTAAATAATCTTGTTTATAAAGATTATTCTTTTGGGCATACATTATGCATGAATAAAACATCAGGCATAATAAAATTCCGGATTTGAGGTTTCGAGTGATCTGTTTCACGGATTTGTTTTTTTAAAAATTAGTAATAGCAAGAACACTAATTTAGCCAAAAATCATCTTTGACCTTGAGGGAATTGAGCTAAGCTATCTAATAATATACATACAAACAGATTTTATATACTAAATGAATTCATTGATCCTTTTCTTTTTTTTGTCATTCTGAAATACAATTGGTAATATTGTATAATGAACGTCATTAATCTAAACAAACCCAAATGTTAAAGAAAATCCAATTGCACTGGCAAATACTCATTGCTCTTATTCTTGCTATAATATATGGCCTTATTTTTTCTACCACTTATACTTTTACCGATAAATCTTTTAATAAGTTTGCCAAGCGTAATATCAACGAAGAAGTTGTTGGAAAACTTAAAGAATTACAAGGGAATGTATATGAATCCAGAAAAGAATTTATAGAATCTATTAAATCACATATTGGCGAAGCTAATTATGATAAGTACAAAAGATTGATCATAGAGCAAGCTTACCATAATCCTGCTATTAATGGTGTAAGCTGGATGGGGGACATCTTTTTAAAATTACTGAAGATGCTGATCATTCCGTTAATATTGAGTTCCTTAATATCCGGAATTACCAATATCGGATCAGGAAGTAATTTAGGTCGATTGGGGTTTAAAACAATATCCTATTATATTACTACCAGTATACTTGCTATTGTTACGGGTTTGCTTTTAGTGAACTTATTCAGACCGGGTATAGGAGCTGATTTGAGTTTTGAAGAGAAAGTTGCCGGATTGCTGGAAAAACAAAGAACCTTTAAAGAAATCATTATTGATATTGTTCCTAATAATGTTTTTCACGCTTTTGCAGAAGGAGATATGCTTTCAATTATCTTCTTTGCCTTATTATTTGGTTTCTTTATTATGAAAGTAGCTCCAAGGTCAAAGCAGCTATTATCAGATGCTTTTAATGCCATTTTTGAAGTAATGATGAAGATTACATTGTTTGTGATTAAATTTACACCACTGGGGATATTCGGGATTGTATGTAAAGTAATTGCAGATCAGGATGACCTTACAGCACTTGTAACCCGTATGGGATTATATATGGGAACAGTAGTATTGGCTTTAGGTATTCATTTTGTGGTTATTCTTCCTTTATTAATGAGGTTTATTGGAAAAGCAAACCCATGGGCTCATTTTCGAAATATGTCGATCCCCTTATTAACAGCTTTTTCCACATCTTCTTCGGGTGCAACACTCCCATTAACAATGAATGCTGTGGAAAAAAATTCCGGAGTTTCAAATAAAATAAGCAGTTTTACCTTACCGTTGGGTGCAACGATTAATATGGATGGGACTGCCTTATATGAATGCATCGCTGCCATGTTTATTGCTCAGGCTTATGGTGTTGAATTGACATTAGTCCATCAAATCATTGTCATATTCACAGCATTGCTTGCTTCTATTGGTGCCGCTGCAATCCCAATGGCCGGGCTGGTTATGATTACTGTGATATTAAGTGCTGTTGGGCTTCCGCTTGAAGGAGTTGGGCTTATTTTAGCAGTCGATAGGATCTTGGATATGTTCAGAACCTGCACCAATGTATGGAGCGATAGCTGTGGTTCGGTAATTATAGCTAAATCGGAAGGAGAAAAACTAAATGTTTAAACAAATGAATAAAGAAAAATGAATAATAGGAAATATTAACTGACTCAGTTTTTTTATGGCTTATTATTCACTTTTCATTTTTCGTTTTTCACTTAAATTGAAAATTTATGAGAATTGGTATTTTAACAGCCGGTGGGGATTGTCCCGGATTAAATGCAGCCATTCGTGGAGTTGGTAAAACAGCGATTGTAAAATATGGAATGGAAGTTATTGGGATTTCTTCCGGTTTTCTGGGATTGATTAACAAAGAATATGAAGTATTAACCGAACCTCAACTTTCAGGCATTTTAACCTTGGGAGGAACTATTCTTGGTACTTCCAGGGAAAAACCTTTCAAAAAAAGTAAAGAGATATTCAATAGCATTGATAAGCCGAAGCTTATCAAAAAGCATTATGATGAATTGGAATTGGATTGCGTAGTTTGTATAGGTGGAAACGGAACCATGAAAAATGCTGCTAAACTTGCAGAACTGGGCATTAATGTTATCGGTTTGCCAAAAACCATTGATAATGATGTTTGGGGCACAGATGTGACTTTCGGGTTTGATTCGGCAGTTGGAATTGCCACAGATGCAATTGACCGCTTGCATTCTACAGCTAACTCACATAAACGGACTATGGTTATCGAGATCATGGGGCATGATGCCGGTTGGCTTGCTCTTTATGCCGGTATGGCGGGAGGTGGGGATGTCATTCTCATTCCGGAAATTGAATATGATATGGATGTAGTAACAAAATATCTTTTGGATCGTGCCAACAAAAAGAAACCTTATTCCATTGTAGTGGTAGCAGAAGGAATTAAAAGGCCTGAAAAATATAAGTCTGCTGCATATTATATTGCTAAGACCATACGTGATAAAACCGGATTGGATACCCGTGAAACCATTTTAGGGTATATTCAAAGAGGAGGAAGCCCTTCTCCTATGGATAGAATTCTGGCTACCCGATATGGAGCTTATGCTGCTGAATTGATTCACAAAAAACAATTCGGTTTAATGGTGAGTAAGGATGGAGATTCTATTGGTTCTGTTCTTTTAACAGATGTTGCAGGTAAGCTAAGAATAGTGCCAAAAGGAAATAGATTGGTTGCTAAAGCTCGCGGATTAGGAGTTTGTTTTGGAGATTATTATTGTAAGGATGAATGAGGTTTTAAATAATATGGATATCGGAAATTTTATTTTTAATTCACTATAAAGTATTACAATTTATTGTATTGGATCAAATCAGTAGTAGGGGTATACCCTTTCCCTATGATGGTTAGAGATTTTCAACGCATTGTTGGTATCGAAGCTAAAGAGCAGTTTTTTGACATGACCGGTGAATTGCCTGATAATCTTGTGACTTGTGTTGGCGGAAGAAGTAATGCCAAATGTTCTCACGCATTGGCTTATGCCTTAAAACTTGCCAAAGGAAAACCTAAGCAATCTATATTAGTTAACCTAAGTGGAAGAGGTGATAAAGATATAGATTTGTTACGGAAAATTTTAGATTACCTAAATAAGCGAGTCAGGGATGTTATTCTGAACTTGTTTTTGCATCTTAGTAGTTTTAAAGTTTGAAAGTTCAAAATGACGGGTTAATTATAGAGGTGTGAAAAGCACCTCTATTAAATATCCTTATAATTTGGAATTTCTTTCATAAACGAAAACATCCCTTTTTCAAAATCAATTTTACAACAATAATGACGAATTCCGTTGCTCACTATTAATAATGGCACATTCAAGCTCATATTGTATCGAGCAATTTGTTCAAATACATCCTGAGTGATTTTTACGGTTGGAGCTTTGCATTCAACTAATAAACCTGGTTGTCCGTCTTTTCTATAAACTAATATGTCAGTTCTCTTGGTTAGTGTATTAACTTTTAATCCTTTTTCTATAGCAATTAGACCCATTGGGACTTGTTTCTCATGGATTAAAAATTGGATCAGATTTTGCCTGACCCATTCTTCCGGTGTCAATACCAAATACTTTTTTCTGACCTCATCAAAAATGAGAAGTTTATCATCTTTTTTCCGGAATTTAAATTCGTATTTGGGAAAGTTCAGGTCTTGCATATTCAAAAATACTAAAATTCAATATTGATCTTTCAATTCTTGATAAAATAGAAATTCTTAGTCCGTTTTAAGATTATTCTCCTATTTTTGTATAAGCGTCAGAATTGGCTAAAGTTTTAATTATCAAACCTAAGTTATAAATCTTTAACTTTAGGCACTCCAGGCACTTGTTTCTATAAAACAACTTAGTATTAAAAATCTAAACTATGATCACCAAGAAAGAAATTGTCGACGACTGGCTACCCAGATATACAGGCATTAAACTGGAAGAATTTGGCGAATATATTTTACTAACCAATTTTGGTAAATACGTTGAATTGTTTGCGGAATGGAATGGTGTCAAGATCAAAGGGCTGGACAGGCCCATGCCTAGTGCTACTGCAAATAATATAACCATTATTAATTTTGGAATGGGAAGTGCCAATGCAGCTACTATCATGGACTTATTGGGAGCCATTCATCCTAAAGCCTGTTTGCTTTTAGGTAAATGTGGCGGCTTAAAGAAAAAGAATAAGTTAGGAGATTTAATTTTGCCGATCGCAGCGATACGTGGAGAAGGTACTTCAAATGACTATTTCCCTAAAGCGGTACCGGCCTTGCCGGCATTTAACATGCAAAAAGCCATTTCTACTACCATAAGGGATTATGAAAGAGACTACTGGACAGGAACGGTTTATACGACTAACCGCAGGGTTTGGGAACATGATGAAAAGTTTAAGGATTACCTCCGAAAAACCCGGGCCATGGGAATCGATATGGAAACTGCAACCATATTTATGGTTGGCTTTGCCAATGAAATTCCTTCAGGTGCTTTGTTATTGGTTTCGGATCAACCGATGATCTCATCAGGTGTGAAAACTGAAAAGAAAGATAAAGTGATTACCCAAAATTTTGTGGAAGGACATTTGCAGATAGGGATTGATTCCCTTAAACAGTTAATCAATAAAGGAGAAACCGTTAAGCATCTTTATTTCGACTATTTTAAAGAAGATCAGTAATGAAGTTTGAGCAAATAATCACTGATTTAAAAAATAAAACGTATTATCCGATATATCTCCTTTCCGGAGAAGAAGCTTTTTTTATAGATGAAATTTCTGACTACATTGAAAACAATGTATTGGATGAGATGGCCAAGGAATTTAACCTTACAATAATTTATGGTAAGGAAGTAGATGTTCCGACCATAGTCAGTCATGCGAAACGTTTCCCTATGATGTCCGATTATCAGGTGGTAATTGTAAAAGAAGCTCAGGATTTGAAGAAGATTGAAGAACTGGCTGATTATGCGGCTCAACCTTTGAACTCTACTTTATTAGTACTTTGTTATAAGTACAAAAAGTTTGATAAAAGAAAAGCATTGTCTAAAACTGTCGCTAAAACAGGAATATTTTTTGAATCCGCCAGGCTATATGAGAATAAGATCCCTGATTGGATCAGTTCACAGCTTTCCAGTAAAGGTTTAAGCATTCGGCCTAAAGCAGCATTGATGCTTACTGAATTTTTAGGAACTGATTTAAGCAAAATCTCAAATGAAATAGAAAAGCTTGCGATTAACCTTCCTCAGCATACTGAAATTACCGATGCTATCATTGAAGAAAATATTGGGATCAGTAAGGACTTCAATGTATTTGAATTGCAAAATGCCCTGGGAAAAAAAGACGTGTTAAAGGCTAATCAAATTATCAATTATTTTGCGGCCAATCAAAAAGATAATCCAATGATCAAAGTAGTGGGTGTACTCTATATGTACTTTAGCAAATTGCTCATATTTCACTACCTAAAAGATAAATCCAGAAATAATATAGCTTCAGCTTTAGGAATTAATCCTTTCTTTATAAATGATTATCAAGAAGCAGCGGGGAAGTACAATATTCGAAAACTGGTAGAGATTGTTTCCCTTCTTAAAGAATATGACTTAAAATCAAAAGGGGTAAATAACATCTCTTCTACTGATGGAGAATTAATGAAAGAGTTGGTATTTAAAATTCTTCACTAATAGACCTATCAAGTAAGTACCCCTTGTCATCCTGAGAGTTCACCTAATCATATTAGGCATAATGAGAAAATGACAGAAAATCTCCTAAACGGGCAAGGTAGCATAAATATTATTGCTAATATGTTAATGA
>JANQLW010000071.1 GCA_028280405.1 Bacteroidales bacterium | reverse complement strand
AACAAGAATCGTCTGTGAAAATCTGTGTAGTCTGTGTGAGAATAAACAATCAAAATTAGCGCACAGAACTCACAGAAAACCACAGAAAAAATAAAAATTCTCTTAAGTTGACGCCTATGGGACGCCATCCTCTTTTCTGCAAATAACTACCAAATGTTTAATTTTTAAGTTATTTTTGATTTTAGGATGGCGTCCCGATTTATTGAAAAATCATAATTGCTTACTCATATAACTTCAGATTATAAAATTTAAACAGTCTCTTAAATTATGAAACTCCGTAAATCATATTATCAAGAAAAAGATGTAGTCAAAATTGCCCGTGACTTAATCGGAAAAATCCTATATACTAGAATAAATGGTAAACTATGCAGTGGAATCATTAGTGAAACTGAAGCTTATGAGGGGGTAACGGATAAAGCCAGTCATGCTTATGGAGGTAGAAGGACTGCAAGAACAGAAACCCTTTATGCTGATGGAGGAAAAACTTATGTTTATTTGTGTTATGGCATACATCATCTGTTAAACTTTGTTACCAATATTGAAAATACTCCTCATGCTGTACTTATCAGGGGGATCATCCCATTGGAAGGAACTGAGATTATGATGCAGCGATGCAATAAAAAATCTGTAAATGGATTAACTGACGGACCTGGTAAGGTTTCCAGAGCTTTGGGAATCACTATAGCTATGAATAATATCAGTCTGCTGGATAATACAATATGGGTAGAAGAAAACAAAAAATTGTTAAAACCATTTAAAATTGCCAGCAGCCCCAGAATTGGAATTGATTATGCGGGTGAAGATGCGAAGCTTCCTTATAGGTTTAATTTGGTTAGTGTTTAGAGCCTAGGAAACAAGTTAAATGAATAAATGACTAAATGATTAAATGGTGATTTTATAATTCATGTTTGAAATATAAAAAAAGGACCCATGTTTTTATGAGTCCTTCTTTTAAAAAAAAGTAAAAAAAGATCTTAAATTGTAGATGCTAAATCATTACCTGGCTTGAATTTAACAACTTTTTTAGCGGCTATTTTAATTTCTTTTCCAGTTTGAGGATTTCTACCTTTTCTCGCAGCTCTTTTAGTTACTGAAAATGAACCAAAACCTACTAGTGCTACTCTGTCACCTTTTTTTAGTGCTCCGGAAGTTGCTCCAATAAAAGCATCAAGTGCTCTTTTTGCATCAGCTTTAGTCATTTTTGCATCAACTGCAATAGCTTCAATTAATTCTGCTTTGTTCATTTTTTTTGGTTTTAAATTAATAATAATATTATCGAAGAAGATGCAAATTTATAAGAATAGCGTAAAAATGCAAGAAAAAACTGCTAAAACCCTTGAAAATGTTAATAAAACAGGCATTTTGTTAATAACTGCAAACCTTTCTAAGTAAAATACCTATTCCTTCTGTAGCTATTGATAGACTTAGTTATTTAAGTATTTTGGTATTTGTAATGTCAAACCCTCTTAAAAAATCTTGCACCGGCATTCGTTTTTTTCCGGCAAGTTGAATGTCTTCAAGGTATATCCAGGCATCTTTGCATTTTACTCTTAAATACTTTTTCCGATCCGTATCAAGACGTGCTGTTTCAATTTTTGATTCGGTAAATTCTATGCTGGATCTAAAAATTTTGAGTTTTATTTCCTGATTATTTGTTTTTAAATAAGTAAAAGCAGCAGGGTAGGGGCATAGCCCTCTTATATGGTTAAAAATATTTTCAGCTTTTTGATCCCAGTTTATTCTACAATTTTCATTATTTAGTTTGGGAGCGTGTTTTAATTCCTTTTCAGAATTGAAATAATGTGATTGCTCAATGGCTTCTGGATTTCCACATTCAATTTGTTTCACCGTTTTTAATACTAATTCACTACCAATTTCCATTAATCTGTCATGAAGTTCTCCGGCAGTTTCCGAAGCTCCGATTTTTACAACTTTCTTATCAATGATTTTCCCAGTATCAATTTGTTTATTTAGAAAGAAGGTGCTTACTCCTGTTTCTTTTTCTCCATTGATAATTGCCCAGTTTATTGGAGCTGCACCCCTGTATTGTGGAAGTAAGGATCCATGTAAATTAAAGGTGCCTAATTCGGGCATATCCCAAACAACTTCCGGAAGCATTCTGAATGCAACCACTATTTGCAAGTCAGCTTTGAGTGCTTTTAATTCATTTATGAAATCAGCAGCTTTAAGATTAGCCGGTTGTAGAATCTTTAATCCTTTTTCTATGGCATATTTCTTTACATCAGATTGATTGATCTTTTTTCCGCGGCCAGCCGGTTTGTCAGGTGCTGTAATTACACCTACAATATTATAATTGTTCTTAACCAATATATCTAGTGATGCAACTGCAAATTGTGGAGTTCCCATAAATACAATTCTGAGATTTTTCATGCCTTAAATTTGATTAAAAATAAAAAAACTAGCTGGTAAGGCTACAGTGTACAATAAGTAGACCTAGGGAAGCAATCCTATTATTTCTATGAAGAAAGGATTGCTTCCCTAGGCCTTGTAAGTTTATTTATTCAATTTTTTAGCTCTGGCAATGTATTTTTCAATATCCCTGCCCTCTGCACTATTTGAGTATTCTGCTTTGATTTTATTATAAACTTTTAATGCAGATTTATAATCTTTTAAAATCTCATAAGTTAACCCTGCTTTGAAAAGGAAGGTTGGGGAAGTAAATTCATTGGCATTTTTATTTGCTGCGTCTTCATAATAATTCGCTGCTTTATCAAAATCTTTTAATTCAGCATAAGCATCACCCATTGCGCCCAGGGCCATAGCAGCAATAATATGATCATCTAAAGAATAGTTTTTAAGATGTTCAATTGCCTTTTCAAATTCTCCTTTTTTAAGGAAACATACTCCAGCATAATAATTAGCTAACTTAGCCGATTTGGTAATACCATAGTCATTTGCAATATCAATAAAACCGAGGTTAAAACCACCATCACCATAAAGTGCTTTATCCAATGAATCCTGAGCAAAAAACATCTCTGCCATATACATTTGAGACATTGCTTCTTTTTCTTTTGGTTGAAGGTAAAGTTTTTTATACCCCATAAAACCTAGAATAATTGCAACAATAACTATTAAGATTATCATTAAGATTTTCTGGTTATTTTCAATAAATTGTTCTGTTTTACTTAATGCTTCTTCTACAGCAACAATATTTTCTTCAGCTTTGTTGGTCTTTTTTGCCATTTTTTACTTATTTGATGTGCAAAAGTAATTTTTTTTGTTGAAAATATAAATATCTGATCGATTTTTATTCGTCGGTTTCAGAATAATTTAAAAATCTTACCTAAGAGGTTTACTTCAAATATTTAACTTTGTTTGATTATAATAAAACAGATATATATTATGAAGCTTAACAAAGTAATTTTTTCAATGATGTTGGTAGGTTTACTATTTGTAATTCTACCAAATATCGTCAGGGCAGAAAGTATAAAAATTAACCTGGATAAATGGTTGATTTCTGATCCGATAACCGTTAATATGCCGGTTTCTAATAATGAATTGAGTATAAATGGAGTGCCTTATGCTGAAAAAGATCTGCTTCAGTTTAAACATCTTAGTCTTCATATTAGGCCAAATGAAGGAGACTTATTTACTCCGACAAATTCTAAATGGGAATTGGCAGATTGTAAGAATAGTTTGGTTGAGTTCGGAACAAAAGAAGAAAGTGATACATATAAAGTTAGTTATCTGGTAAGTTATATTGAAGCAAACCGTTGGTTGAAAGCCAAACTTAACATTGAAACATCAGCACTTATTGAAGTATTTGTTAATGGAAAAGCTGTTGGAGGAGTCTACAATCTGCAGGATGGAAAAGGGATATTTTCATCGCAGCTTGATTTTGAAAAACAAAACTATGCTTTAATAATTAAGGTGCTCCATAAAAATGAGGCAAGTATTAAAGCAAGTATTGAATTTGAGGAGAAGTATGAAGCAGATGCTTTAAGCCTGAAAACAAATTCCGGTCATTTTATGGATATTGACCACGTTTTATTAGGTTCTAAAATTAAAGATATTAAAGTTTCAGCTAATGGAAATTATTACATAGCTGAATACAGTGAAATTACTAAACCTGAAGGTAAGGTCAAAAGATGGTTTGAAATTTATGAATTAAAATCAAAGAAGCTAATCCAGAGTGTTAAAGGAGTTTCATTCGATGAGTTACAATGGCTACCGGTTGGGAATTCATATTCATATGTAAATGAAAAAAGTGTATGGGTTTATGATTTGGATCATGGAAGCTTAAAACCATATTTGGCCGATATCGGTGCATCAAATATTGTATGGGCCGGTGATGCATCCTTCATGATTTATTCATTATCTGAAAATGCTCCGAATAAAAATGAGTTGGCTCATAAATTGGAAAATATGCAGGACAGGTGGCCATGGTATCGTTCCAGAGCTTTTCTTTATAAATATAATTTGAATACAAAAGTATCTCAAAGACTAACATTTGGGAATCTAAGTACTACTTTTCATGATATTAGTCCTGATAATAAAAGGATTTTATATAGTGAAGAAGAAATTGATAATGCCAATAGGCCCTATTCAAAACAATATATGTATGAATTAAATCTGCAATCTATGACTTTAGATACATTGTGGGTGAAAAATTTTGGCGGAGATGTAAACTATTCTCCTGATGGTAAAAATATCCTCGTTACAGGTAGCCCGATTATGTTTGGAGATAAAGGTTTGAATCTGAAAAGGCAAAAAATTGCAAATGATTACGATTCCCAGGCTTATATTTTTAATTTAAGTACAAAAGCCGTAAAAGCTATTAGTAAAAAATTTAATCCAACGATAAATTCCGTTCATTGGGTAAGTAATGAAACTATTTATTTCACGACAACCGATAGGTCATATAGAAATTTATATAAGTATAATGTAAAAACCGGAAGATATCAGCTTGTTGAACAGCCTTTGGATATAATGAGTTCAATATATTTTGCAGAAAATGTACCCATTGCCGGAGTGGTTGCTAATGGAATTAGTTCCAGGGATCAGGGATTTATCCTGAACTTGAAAACCGGTAGTTTTGAAAAAGTGATAGATTCTGAAAAAGAATTTTTTAAGGATGTACAGTTAGGCGAAACCAAAGACTGGACTTATAAAACAAAAAAGGGCGTTAAAATTGATGGCTTTGTTTATTATCCGCCTAATTTTGATAAATCTAAGAAATATCCTCTAATCGTCTATTATTATGCAGGAACTTCTCCTATTGATAGAAATTTC
Source organism: Bacteroidales bacterium (assembly GCA_028280405.1). Taxonomy (GTDB): domain Bacteria; phylum Bacteroidota; class Bacteroidia; order Bacteroidales. Next base: position 9,780 of record JANQLW010000071.1, on the reverse strand, counting down.
AGGGGCCGTTACCCTAAACATTTATATGCTGCTCATGGCTATGTTGTATATGTGTTAAACCCAAGTGGGACGGTAGGTTATGGCCAGGAATATTCTGCTGCTCATGTTAATAATTGGGGGATTACTGTTGCAGATGAGATCATTAAAGCAACAAAGGCCTTTACAAAATCACATACTTATGTAGATGCCCAAAATATAGGATGTATGGGTGCTTCTTATGGTGGATTTACTACGATGTTATTAATGACACGTACCGATCTCTTTGCCACAGCAATTTCGCATGCCGGTATTAGTTCTATATCCAGTTATTGGGGTGAAGGCTATTGGGGTTACTTATATAGTGCAACAGCTACGGCTAACAGCTTCCCCTGGAATAATCGCCAGGTATATGTTGAGCAAAGTCCTTTATTTAATGCAGATAAAGTTGTAAATCCTATGTTATTATTGCATGGATCAAAAGATACTAATGTTCCTATTGGTGAAAGTCTTCAAATGTATGCGGCATTGAGACTTCTTGGTAAACCGGTTGAAATGGTTCAAATATTAGGGCAGGATCATACAATTCTTGAGTATAAAAGAAGGGTGTTCTGGCAAAAAACGATTGCTGCCTGGTTTGATAAACATCTGAAAGATGAACCGGAATGGTGGAAAGCTTTATATCCTGATACTAATTTAGAATAATGATGAACCTGGATCAGAAGAAAAAGCTATTGGCTCATTTACTTGAGTTTATTAGTGAAAATAAAAAAAGCAAATTTGAAGAAATCATTCAATCCAGAACCCGGCATATTACAGTGGTTCTGGAAGATATATTTCAGCCCCATAATGCCAGTGCGGTTTTAAGAAGTTGTGATTGCTTTGGGATCCAGGATGTACATATTATTGAAAATGCCAATACTTATGAGGTAAATAAAGATGTGGCCTTAGGTTCCTCCAAATGGCTGAATCTGATTAAGTATAACGAAACAGAATATAATACACTGAATGCATTCGATAAATTAAAAAAAGACGGCTATCGAATTGTAGCTACTATGCCTCATACAAATGACCAGGTTCTGGATGAACTTCCTTTAGATGGGAAAATAGCCTTGGTATTTGGTACTGAGTTAAACGGACTTACTCCACAAGCAATCGAAGCTGCTGATGAATATGTAAAAATTCCTATGTATGGTTTTACCGAAAGCTTCAATATTTCTGTATGTGCTGCCCTTTGTTTATTTAATCTGAGCGAACGATTGCGTAAGTCTGAAATAGACTGGCAATTGAGGGAAGAAGAGAAAATAGATGTCATGCTGAACTGGGTCAGGCAGGTAATTAAAAAAGTTGATTTAATTGAGCAAAATTTTCTTAAAACAAATCTGTGATATTCTTTTGAATAAGTTTTTATACCCGGAATTTTTTCATAACTTTAGAGAAAAATTATTTATTGTTTAAAGAAATACTGTTATGGGTAAAGGAGATAAAAAGACAAAACGCGGTAAAATTATTAAAGGAAGCTATGGTGTACGACGCCCTCGAAAAAAAAGTACGTATCCTGTAGGTGAAAAAAAGGAAGCTAAAGTTGAAGAAATTGTAGAAGAAAGTCTTAAAAAAGCCCCCACTAAAAAAGTAGCTGCAAAAACTACAGAGGAAAAACCAAAAACTACAGCGAAAAAGTCTGCTCCTAAAAAAACAGAAAAAGTAGAAACTACTGAAAAACCAAAAGCCCCTGCTAAAAAAGCAACTAAAAAGGAAGAGAGCGAAGAGAAGGAGAAAGAATAATAATTATTGATAGATGTTACGTTAAACTGGCAAGTGAATTTAAATCGCTTGCCAGTTTTTTATATATACACCCTCTTTCTTCAAAATTCTTAAACTGATCATAACTTGCTGCTGCCGGAGATAATAAGCATATTTTATGTTTTGATGTTAGTGCCGGAATCCATTTAAAAACATTTTCAAACTTTTTTTCAAACTTCCATTTTTGTTCTTTTTGATAGGATTGATAATCTTCCATCATTCTTTTGCCCGCAGGGCCTGTAAAAATTATAGCTTTTACTTTGGATTTGTTTAAAAAACTAAATAGCTCTTCATAATCCAGTCCTCTATCAAAACCTCCGAGAATCAGTGTTTCAGTTTCAGGTAGTGTTTTAAGAGCCATGATTGTTGCCTCAGGAATGGTTGCAATGGAGTCATTATAAAAATGAATATTTACGAAACATCCGACGTATTCCAATCTATGCTCCAGGCTTTTGAATGATAATATCCCTTTTTTTATTTCATTAGAATTTAGTCCATAGGTTTTACAGGCAAGTATTGCAGCCATTATATTTAATAAATTATGATTGCCTAATACATTTTTTATTTCCCTTTTATCAATAAACGGAAAAATTTGGGTGCTTTCTTTTATTAGGATATTGTCATTATTCAAATAACAGTCTGCATTTTTATCCATAGAAAATGTGAAAGAATGCTTGTTTGTTGTATAAGGTTTTATATAATGAATTAAATCATTCTGATCAATACCATAAATTTGATTTGTCCCTTTTTGTTGAAACTTGAAAATATTAATTTTCGAATTTATGTAAGTATCATAATCAGGATAATGATCCAGATGTTCAGGATAGATATTCAGGAAAACAGCGGTTTTACAAGAATATTTTATGTCATGCAGTTGATGAGAAGACAATTCATAAACTATTATACTGTCATCTTTTATTTGTTCTATGATATCAAATGGAGGTAATCCGATATTTCCTACCAGTAAACTTTTTTTCCCGGAAGCTTTTAAAATATGATGAATTAAACTGCTAGTTGTACTTTTTCCTTTAGTTCCTGTGATGCCAATTGTTTTATCTCCATAGTATTTTAGAAATAAACTGCTTTGAGTATACAGATTGTTGTATTCATTTTTAAGATAAATTCCGGGACTTTTAATTACCAGATCAAATTTGTCTATATCTTTTAAATAATCCTTGCCTAATCGCAGGCTGGTATTTTGATCTTTTTGGCCAATTGTCAGGACATTTTCATTATTAGGATTTTTATCCGCAATGGTAAGCTTATGCTCGGGAAGATTCTTCCGAATGAAAGAATATGAAGAAATTCCTTCTTTCCCAAAACCTAATATTAAGATCCTCTTGTCTTTAAAAAAGCTTGTTAGCATTATTTCTGTAATTCTTTAATTAAATATTCGAAAAAGTATTCCGGTACATTGTGATGTTTATTTATTTCATTCAGATGACTTTCTACTTCCTGATCTGTATATGTTTTTAACCCCAATGACTTATAATGCTCTATTAAAAACATTAACTTATGCTGATATTTGTTTTTAATATACAGCTGGAGAGCTACATTTACATCGTCGATACTTCCAACACATTCAAAAGGTTTTACCTCTTTATGCCCTATGAGTTCGTTGAAACTTTGAAGTAATGATTGTGCTTCATATAAATTCTTTCCAAATATATTTATCAATTCTTCTTCAGAAAGAAAAGGAGAAAGTATGATAAATACAAATAAACATTTTGGACAATTGCCACACCATATATTGTCTTTACTTCCTGCATTACAACTTTTAAAATCTTTATGATGATGTTTATATTTTGAGAACAATTTGGCAATTTGAAGTTCATTTATAGGCCTTAAAAAACTAAAATAGTTGAACTCGTCAGAAATATACTTTTTAGTATAACTTCTGAAATCATCTTCAAATTCAATAGATTTGGAATATTGATGATTTATATTAGTGTCAATAATACTGGCCTCACTTGCACTTGACTCATTCGACAGAACAATATGTTTTTTGTTGTAAAGATATGCTGCCAGCAAACTTGTAAATGCTAATAATGCTGAAAAAGGAGTGTGTCCGTTCAAAAATCCTTTTTCATTAAGCGTAAATAATTCAGGGTGAATGGTTCTCTTAATGACAATGCTGTCCGCTAAGCTAAATCCTGAATGAATGATGGTAGCATTTCTGGCCGGATTGGTATTGAGTTGTATAGGTGTAATTTTCTTGAATTGTTCTTTTAAAATCTCAATACTCACAATTGAATCTTTTCCTCCTCCAATTGGTAACAGTATGTCATCATTGAGATCTAAGTTTAGTTTGTTAAATGTTCTTTCAGAATTTGCTTCTATACTCATGAAGTCCTCTTGATTCGTATCAACTCCATTTAAAAAGAAGAATTCTCCCAAGCCGTTAAAATATAATTTCTTCCACCATTGAATTTGGTTTTTAGAAAGTGAAAATGGTTTGATGATTAACTTTGGACTACAAGTTGCTTTCCAGTAACTTATAATTTCCACCATCCCGATATGGAATACTAATTGCTCGATTTCGGATAATTGATCTTCCGAAATAAGTTGGTCAAGAGGAAAAATCATCTTAGGATAAAAATAATATTTGTCAGAGAGATTAAACTTGAACCTTATATGCAAGTTGTTATTTTCCTTATGAATACTATGACTTTCATAAGAAAAAAAGGGAAAGAGATTTCGGAATTGCTTAAATTTTTGATTCTTATTTAATCTGTTCACAAAGAATGGTATTATTTTTGATTTATATTAATTGCACGTCAAAAATAGCAAATTAAGGGAATTAATTAGGAGGAAATGGGAAAGATAGAAGACATATTGACGATTAGATCCAATAATATTGAGCCGGGCAGAGGTAAAATCCTTATTTCTGAACCTCTTACTTCAGATTATTACTTTAAAAGGTCTGTAGTGTTGCTGGCCGAACACAATGAAGAGGGATCTTTTGGTGTTATTATGAATAAACCCTTATCTGTCAGATTAAATGAGGTTGTAAAGGACTTCCCGGATTTTAACAGTGAAATTTATTTAGGTGGACCGGTTCAAAACGATAGTCTTTTCTTTATACATACTTTAGGTGGTAAAATTTCCGGTAGCCATGAAATTATTCCCGGATTATATTGGGGAGGAGAAATGGAGACCGTAAAAGAAATGATTTCTTTAAATTTGATTCAACCTGATGAAATCAGATTTTATATTGGTTATTCAGGCTGGAGCCCAAAACAATTGGAAGGAGAATTAATTCGTAATTCATGGCTGGTTTCATTTGTGAATGCTAATTACCTGCTTAATACAAGCCCTGCATTATTATGGAAACGTTCTGTTGAAAAACTGGGTGGTCAATATGCATTGTGGAATTCTTTCCCTGCTGATCCTACAATGAACTAACTGGTTGAAAATAAATTAGGGAAGCAATCCTATTATTTCTATGAATGCCTAAAATATGAAGACTTAGAGGCCTTGAATTGAAGAAAGGATTGCTTCCCTAGGGCCCTAATTCCCCAAAGCAAATTTAATTGCAGCATCAATATGAATTTTAGCGGTATCAAATAGCTTTATATCAACATCATTGTTCTTTATTAAAATAGGAATTTCGGTACATCCTAAAATAATACCTTCTGCTCCCTCTTTAATTAGTTTATCAATAACTTCTAAATAATATGTTTTCATCTCATCAGTAAAAATGCCTTTACTGAATTCTTCATAAATGCTATTATTGATCTTAATCAAATCTTTACCTTTTGGAGTAATAAGCTGTATCTGATTTCTTTCAAGTATTTCCTTGTAGAATGGAGATTTCATAGTAATTTTGGTCCCTAATAAACCTACTTTATCTATCCCTGCTTTTTTTATAGGCCTAACAGTCTCTTCTACAATATGAATGATTGGAATATTGATTTTTTCTTGAATTTGAGGAGCAATAAAGTGAAGAGTATTTGCTCCTAATAAAATGCAGTCAGCACCGGCCTTTTCCAATCCTATGGCTAACTCACTAATGTAGGACTCAATGCCTTTCCAATTATTATCCTGATTGTAATCAGTGAGAACTTTAAAATTCACAGAATTAATAATGATTCTTGCAGTCGAGTCTCCTCCAAGTATTTTATTCACTTCTTCATTGATGATTCGATAATAATCGATGGTTGAGTGATAAGTTGTGCCTCCTATAATTCCAATAACTTTCATACTATATAAATTGAGTTATATAATCTATAAAACGTTCCAAAAATATTGGCTTAACAGCAATTGTAAATAAGATACCAAAAATAGCCCCCCAGAAATGTGCACTATGTCCGATATTGTCAATATTCTTTTTAGCCATATAAGCTGAATAAATTAAATAGAGTACTCCGAAAATTACAGAAGGAATAAGAATGGGTAAAAATAAAAAATGGATTTTACCTTGTGGATAAACTAATATGCTTGCAAATACTATTGCTGAAACTGCTCCAGAAGCCCCAACTGCATTATAATTAAAATTGTCCTTGTATTTCCCAAAGTCATAAAGCGTTGAAAACAAAATTCCTCCTACATAAAGCATGATAAAGTAACCAATTGCTTTATAGCCCATATAGTATTCGAAGAATTGCAGGACAATATCTCCGAATGAATATAAAACATACATATTTACCAGCAAGTGAATCCAATCGGCATGTACAAAAGCGTAGGTGAAAAATCGCCAGCCTTGTTTATTGTGTTTAATATCAAAGGCATTGAACTTTAATCGGTCAAAAAGGCTTTTATCATTAAAAGATAAAAATGAAACAAGCCCGGTTATGATAATAATAAAAATTGTAGTCATATTAATTTGCATTTCTTAAAGCTTCATAAAAAGCTTCATGGATATTTGTACGAATATCCAATTCATAAATCTTTGAATTAGATGCCCGTGGATGAACCCGGTTTGATAAAAATATATAAATTAATCCATTTTTAGGATCAGCCCACATATAAGTCCCTGTAAATCCCGAATGTCCATAGCTTTCTGCCGAGGCACTCCGGCAATTTGGCCCATCCGGATCATATTGTAATAATGGTTTATCAAACCCTAATCCTCTTCTGTTATTATTTAATGGAAATTGATATCTCGTAAATTCCTCAACAGTTGATTCTTGAAAATATCTATATGAACCATAAGTTCCTTTATTAAGCATGATCTGCAGAATCACTGCCAAATCATTTGAATTTGAGAAAATACCTGCATGTCCACAAACACCCCCAAGCATGGCAGCTCCCGGATCGTGAACATCACCGTGAAGTAATTGCTTCCGAAATTCTTTATCATGTTCGGTTGGAACGATCCGGGTCAGTAATACACGTTCTCGGGGTAAAAAGCCAAGAGTTGTTAATCCTAACGATTTATAAAAATGTTTGTCTACATATTTATCTAATCCAATATTGGAGGTAGACTCAATGGCTCTGGACAATACATAATAGCCAAGATCGCTGTATTTATAATTCTTTTTTTCTCTTAAAGGGGATATTAAGATACTATCCATGATATGATACCCATAATCTCTTTTAATATAAAGGTTTTCGGCAACACGTGTAGGATGTTTCTCAGAGATTTTATTACTGTAAGTATCTTTGTCTAATAAGTTTTTCCCGTTGAGTGTTGCTCTGTAATATGGAATCCAGGCCTGGAATTGTGCCTGATGTGCCAATAAATCCCGAAGGATTATTTTTTCTTTATTACTTCCTTTTAAAAATTGTAAATAATTGGCAATTGGCAAATCCAGATCAAAAACTTTTTCTTCCACCAATTTCATAGTTGCTATAGTCGAAGCGGCGATTTTAGTAAGTGAAGCAACATCATATAAATCGGTGTTCTTTACTTTTTTATTTGATACGTAAGTATGCTTGCCAAAACTTTTATAATAAAATACTTTGCCATCTTTTGCTGCTAAGATCTGACATCCGGGATATGCTTCTTCATTAATACCGGATAATGCAATAGAGTCTACTTTTTGCAAATCTCCCGGATGAATTCCAAATTCTTCTGGGCTTGTATAAGCTAAACGGATTTGTTTTGTAAATATACCTGTATATTGGGGATATACTCTATTTACAGAAACCGGAAGTTTTCCTTTTGCTTCAATACCTCCAAAAATTAGTTGGGCGGATAAATCATGAGTGTATTTATTATCCTGATAAGACATTACAATTGCCGGGATGTTTGAGGTGTCGAAATATGAAAGTGAATACGGATTTGCGAAGAGGTCCAATATTACCTTTTTATTTTTTTGAAGGTTGTTTACAAATTTTATAGCAGAAGAATGTATCCCAAATTTTTTCCATGCTGAAATACTGGTATTTTGAATTCCGATGATAATAAGATTATAATCCTTTAATTGCGCTATTAATTTTTCCTCATCGGCCGGTTTTATTTCTTTATTTGTAAAAAAATGATCCGCAAAAGCGTAATAATCTATACGGTCATGAAAACCATTTCGTTTATTATACCCAATTGTTACTGTAGCAATCTTTAAAGTGTCTAGTCTTTGTAAGGGTAATAAATTCTCTTCATTTTTTACTATTGTTAAAGCTGCACTATAAAGTTGCTTTTTCAGGTGTTCAGATTTCGGATTGTTTAGTTCAGTAACAATATTGCTGGTATTTACTTTTGAAATATTATTCAATCCGCATTTGTATTTATATGTTAATACCTTTTTGCATCTTTCTTCTATTATCTTTTTATCCAGTCTTCCTTTTCTTATTGCCTTTCTGATACTTTTAACGGCTTTAGGTATGTCCTGTGGAAGTAACAGGATATCGTTACCGGCTTCTAACGCTTTAATTTCAATTTCTCCCGGCTTAAAATATTTTGTTACTCCTTTCATATCTAAAGCATCCGTTACAATTAAACCTTTAAATTGTAATTCTTTTTTTAATAAATCAGTAACGAGTGATTTGGATAGGGTAGAGGCTATATTTTTCCCTTTTTCATAAGCCGGTATATAAAGGTGTGCAACCATGACCCCTCCTAAATCACTTTTGATAAGATCTTTGAATGGAAAGAGTTCTACTTGTCCTAATCTGGTTTTATCATGCCTAATAATCGGAAGGGTTAAGTGTGAGTCGGAACCTGTATCGCCATGACCCGGGAAATGTTTAGCAGTTGCAATGATCCCATTATCCTGCAATCCTTTCATATACATAGTTCCTTTTCTGCTTACATTGTATTTGTCCTCTCCAAACGAACGGCTGTTGATAACAGGGTTTCTGGGATTAATATTGATGTCAACCACGGGAGCAAAGTTCATTTGAATTCCCAATCGTTTACATTGATAAGCTATTTCTTTGCCCATTTTATAAATTAAGCTGTCATTTTGAATGGCTCCTAAAGTCATTTGAAAAGGAAACCGATTGATACTATCCAATCTCATTCCTACGCCATATTCTCCATCAATAGCTATTAATAAGGGGGTTTTTGCCAACGATTGCCATTTGTTTGTCGCTATAGCCTGCTTAGTAGGAGGATTCCCAAAAAAGCATACGCCTCCGATATTATATTGTTTAATATGTTTTTTTATATCCTTGAAATAATCCTTGCCGGGATAATTGGTCCGGGCCACTATTAATTGCCCGATTCTTTCATTTTGATTCAATGAATTATAAACTGAATCTACCCAATGTTGTTGTTTTAAATTTTGAGCAACCCCATTTGAGAATAAAACAAATGACGGGAAAGTGATTAATAATAAATATTTCAGGACCTTATGATGCATAATATATAAACTTATTTAGATGTATTAAAAATAGAAATTATTTCTGTTGATGTCATTGGTTAATGAGATTTTTACCAACAATAAAAAGTTAGTGATTATAGTAAGTGTGCTGAAGGATGCAGTTTCAGTACCATTCTTTATTTATTATGATATTTTCGCCTCGGCTTCGCTTCTATGTTGTAAAGCAAATTATTTAACATTTATTTTTCAAGTTAATTTAACTATAAAATCATGCTTCTATTAGCAGACTTCAATT